>PBMR01000020.1 GCA_002722735.1 Methanobacteriota archaeon | reverse complement strand
GGGGACGGGTGGACCGACGCCGACGAGGCCTCCTGCTCCACCGGCCCGCTGAACGAGACCGACTACCCGACCGACTCGGACGGGGACGGGGTGTGCGACAATATAGATGACATCGACGACTCGCCCGTCTTCCTCGTCTACAGCAGCACATCGCAACTCTTCTTCGTAAACGAGCCAATCACCCCCCTTGTGGCCAATACATTCGGTGGTGACGTGCGAACTTGGGAGATATGGCCATTCCTGCCTCCGGGACTGGCACTCAATGGCGAGACTGCTCGAAGCACTACTTCTGACGGGACAATCTCAGGTGCACCGATGGTGGTTTTCGACATGCAGGTCTTCACTATTTGGGCAAACAACTCGCAGCATTCCAGCGCAGTGGAAATCACTCTTCAGTCGGTGGTACCCGACCCGGATGACAGTGACTTCGAAATGATCTACCTCGTCGATTTCATGAACCTCACTACTGACCTCGACGAGACCTACCTCGTGCCGGAAATCTTCGGAGGCAATATCACCTCGTGGTCGATTTCCCCCCAACTGCCCGAGGGATTGGACTTCAATACTACGAACGGACTGATTACTGGAGTCGTCGCAGTCGAGCTCAATGCCACCACATTCACGGTTTCAGCCAGTAACTCGCTATTCCTCCACACGCATGACATCACAATCTCAGCGAAGTTGCTAGACACCGACGGCGACGGGATTCCCGATGTCACCGACGAGGATGACGACGGGGACGGTTGGGGCGATGTAACGGAGGAGGAATGCGAGACAGATCCACTGGACGCCATCTCCAAGCCCGGCGACTACGATGGGGACGGAGTGTGCGACCTCGCCGACGAATTCGACGACTCGCCCATCGTGTTCTTCTACGCGAGCGATCGCTTGGAGTTGACGGTCGGCTTAGAGATGGAGGCGCTCGAGCCTAGAATCGCGCCTAGCGCTGGTGGAATTATCGGCTTCAGCGTGGTACCGGACCTTCCCCCGGGCCTGTCGATGAACAACACCACAGGCGTGGTATCCGGTACCCCGACCGAGCCCTACGATCACCTCGTGCTGGAGTACTCCCACATGTTCACGGCGGTTAATGGCCAAAACAGCTTCAGCTACACAGTCGACTTCATCATCCTCGCACCGATAATCGAAAATCCCGACAGCGACAAAGACGGTTGGAGTGACTCTGACGAGCTGGAATGTGACAAGGACCCCTTTGACCCCGTCTCCTTCCCCGAGGACATCGACCTCGACCTGGTCTGCAACCATATCGACGAGGATGACGACGGGGACAAGATCGGCGACCTCATCGACGCGTTCCCAAATGACTCCACCGCCTGGGATGACACTGATTCCGACGGTATGCCAGACGAACTGACCTGCAAATACTCCACTGACTCGACCAACTGCACTCCCATTCTGATTGAGGACATAGACGATGACAACGATGGCTGGATGGATCTCAACGAGACCAACTGTGCCACGGATCCGAAGGACAATCTCTCGATCCCTGCCGACGAAGATGGAGATGGTGTGTGCAACCTGCTGGAGGAGTACGTACCTCCTGTCGTGCACATCCTTTGGATTTGCTGCGTCCCAATCCTGTTGCTGCTACTTCTCCTGTTGTGGTTGCTCAACCCGTTCGAAGTCGAAGAGAGCGAGATTATGGGGCCAGAACCCCAATTCTCCTCCACAGAACGCGGCTGGATAGGAGGAGGAGGTGAATACGACGACCCGTTCGTGCTCAGGGAGGTCACAGGAGTCAAGCCTGGCTCCTTCGCAGAGAGCCATGAGATAATCAAGGTCACCAATATCACACCACGACTGATGTGCGACTTCATTGACATGGCTTCGGAGGAGAACGGCAGTCGGTTCAGCATGAGGAGCATCAAATCGAGCTCAAGGGGGGAGGTTGAGTTCAGGCTACAGTTCAGAGACGACCAATTGACCCCAAAGACCACTTCCTACGAGGGCCTGATTCGATTCGGCAAGGCCACGGTGTACTTCGTGTGGTCCGTGGAAGTAGAGGTCACAAAAGACACTCCTGAGGAAGAAATTGCCAAGAAGAAAGCAGCCAAGATTGAGCGCGAGGCCAAGCGTAAGGCCGCCGTGGCCGAGGAGAGGGCTAAGGAGGCCGAGTGGAAAGCGTCCAAGATTGAGCGCGAGGCGGCCCAGAAGGCATCCAAGATTGAGCGCGAGGCGGCCCAGAAGGCCTCGGAGGCTGCAGAGAAGGCCGCCGAGATAGAGCGCGAGGCGGCCCAGAAGGCCTCGGAGGCTGCAGAGAAGGCCGCCGAGATAGAGCGTGAGGCGACCCAGAAGGCCACCGAGATAGAGTTCGAGGCGACAGAGAAGGCCGCCGAGATAGAGTTCGAGGCGGCAGAGAAGGCCGCCGAGGCAAAGGAGGCTGAGGATCTCGAGGAACAGCGTGCCGCAGAAGAGAAGGCTGAGATGGAAGCTGAGGAGAGGGCAAAGGAGGCTGAGGAGAGGGCCGCTGAGATAGAGCGCGAGGCGGCTGAGGCGAGGGCCATGCTCCGCAAGAAGGCCGAG
Organism: Methanobacteriota archaeon; assembly: GCA_002722735.1. Taxonomy (GTDB): domain Archaea; phylum Thermoplasmatota; class Poseidoniia; order Poseidoniales; family Thalassarchaeaceae; genus UBA36. Next base: position 12,444 of record PBMR01000020.1, on the reverse strand, counting down.
AGGCGAAAGGCTGCGGAGGCCGAGGAGAGGGTCAGGGAGGCTGAGCGCGAGGCCGCCGAGGAGGAGGCCAGGGGGGCGGCTGAGCGCGAGGTTGAGCGCGAGGCCGCTGAAATTGAAAGAAAGAAGGCTGAGAAGACGGCTATAATCGAGCGTGAGAAGGCTGAGAAGACGGCTATAATCGAGCGTGAGAAGGCCGATAAGGCCGCGGAGGCCAAAGAGTCACTGCGCAAGAAGGCCGAGGAGCGCAAGCGGAAGCTCGAAGAAGAAGAGAGAGTCAGTCGGGAAGATAGGAAGAAGGCTGCAGCCAGAGAGGAAGAGGTAGAGGCAGAGATTGCCGAACGGCACGCCAAGTTGGAAGATCTCGAGGAAGAGGAGAGGAGGAAAGAGAAAACCCTTCTTCGAGTTGCTGGGAGGATGAAGAAGATTGACTTCGGAAAAATAGGATTCGCCACTCATGCCGACAAGGACGACTTGGATGAAATCGATGGGATTGGTCCTTTCATAGAGGAGAAGCTCAATTCACTGGGAATCTACAAATTCTCCCAGATCGCCAGAATGGACTCGGAATTGGAGGACCGGGTCAATGAGGCGATAGAGTTCCTACCTGGCCGAGTAAAGCGCGACAGGTGGGTCGATCAGGCCAACGTTCTGGCAGCAAACCCAAATTTGTCAACGGGAGAGAAGGGGTTTGGCGTAGTGAGTTTGGAGGCTGAGCATCAGGCCGTCGAGGCAATGGCAATGCTCCGCAAGAAGGCCGAAAGACGCAGATCAATGGAGATGGCTGAGAGGGCTCTGGCGGGAGCACAGCGTCGTGAGGCCGAGGAACTCGTCCGAAAGAAGGCCGAGGAGCGAAAGAGTCTCGAGGACGAGGGCAAAGATATTCTCGACAAACTTTGAAGGAGGGTTGGGCTGATTGATACGAAACCATTTGAAAGAGGCGTTTGTCGCGAGGCGGGGAGGAAAGCATGGCTGATTCGATGACTGAGGTAATTGAGCCCCTCGTGGAACTGTTCGAGAAGATTGAGGAGATAGGGGTCGTCGCCCAAGTGGGCGCTACCCTGGGGCTAACTCTCTTCGGCATGCTGTTCACTCGGTATGTGCTCCTCAAGATGGCCTGGAAGATTGTCAAGCAAACGGAGGCAGAGTGGGACAACGAGGTTCTCGAGCCCATTGCCAACCGATTGTATGTGTTCATCCTGATGGCTGGTGTCGAAGTGACGATGATGTGGACGCTCGGGAGGAAAGACGAGATCTACGCTGCAGTCGCCCCTTACTTCTCAGCGGTGTACATTGTCGTCTCGGCTTCCATTATCAGCGTTGCAATCAAGCATATTGTTCCCGCTGCCATGGAACGCTACAACACAAACAAGACGGTCGCAGTCACGGGAGGCAACCCGCTCGTCGTATTCTCCTCACGGGGGCTGGTCTGGTTCCTCGGCCTGTACCTAGCCTTCAACGAGATTGGTATCGAGCTCTTGGGACTGCTCGCCTCACTCGCTGTCTTCTCCCTGATCATCGGCCTAGCAGTACAGCAAACGCTCGGGAACATGATCAACTCGTTCATGCTTGCTATCGACCAGCCTTTCGAGGTCGGGGATCGCATAGAGGTCGCTGGTGTAACAGGTACCGTGATGTCAGTAGGAATCCTCTCGACTAAGATCCTAACCCTCAACGAGCAGCTCGTCGTCATTCCCAATAACCGACTCGTCGACTCCACCATTACCAACTTCGCAAGAGGGGGGGGCGATGGGATAGCCACTAGGGTGCTGCTTCACCTTGACGTTGGCGTCGATTACGAAGAGAACTCCGCCCATGTCAAGCAGGTCATGATCGAGGTCGCCAAGAAATGTCCCCAAGTCGAGGATGATCCCCCCCCGAGGGCCTTGCTCAGGGAACTTGGCGAATTTTCCAAGAACTACAGGCTCTATGCGTGGATAGTCGACTACGGCGAGGAGTTCCTCGCTACCGACTGGATGCTTAGAGAGATTGACAGGAGTTTCCAGCAAGAGGGAATCAGCATCCCCTACCCAGTGACAGTCGAGCTGCCCGCCAAGCCGTCCCCATTCCCAGAGGGCGAGCGAGGGGTACAGTTGCGCCGTCGCAAAACTACTCGTCAGCACGTAGCGAGAATCAAGATGCTTCGCGACGAGGCGGAGATGGAGGAAGAGAGGGGGACGGCTAGGGTGGAGCTTGAATTACTCCAAGAAAGGCTTACTGAAGGGGACATGAGGCGATCTGAGCGTGAGATTGTGGAGAATGACATTCGTGCCCTCGAGACCCTGCTAGGACAATTCTCTGAGTGACAATAACCTGCGAAACCTCTTCAAGCCTAGTCTACAGAACGAGGACGATGAAAGCAGAGGATTCACAAACATCTGCACAAAAGGCGGGCCTGAAACTAAGTAATCGAAACGAGTCTGGAATCTCTAGGGAGAAAGTAGAGTCCCCCCCAGATAAAGATGGGGGGAAATCGACAAATTCGTGGAAATACGTCATGCCTGACGGTAAGGCAATAACTGAAGAAAAGCAGATTGATTTCCTGAATTCCCTCGCAGTTCCCCCCGCATGGACAGATGTGTGGTTCTGCTCAGACGAGGATGGGCACATCCAAGCCACCGGTAAGGACTCCAATGGAAGACTCCAATACCGATACCACCCGAAGTGGAACGAGTACAAGTCAATATTGAAGTACCAGAATGTGGATGAATTTGCCATCGCCCTAAACGAACTAAGGAGGGAGGTCGGAGCAGACCTGAACTCCAACAAGATGCTCAGGGACAAGGCGGTGGCGATCGTCGTCTGGCTTATCGACCGATACCATATCAGGGTCGGCTCGGACCAGTACGCCCAAGAGAACGAGTCTTACGGACTTACCACTATCCGAGAGGGGCACGTTAAGTTCTGGAAGGGAAAGAAGGCTTTGGAGGGGGAAATTGATGCTGTTCTGAATTTTGTGGGTAAGTCGGGAAAGGAGTGGAAATTACTCATCAAGGACGACAATATAGCCAAACTGATCGAAGAATCGGGCAAGATTGGGGGCAAGGACAAGTCCCAAGACTTGTTCAGGTACATCGACGAGAAAGGCAACGACTTCGACATCAAGGCTGAGCACATCAACGACTACCTAGAGAAGTACATGAAACATAGATACACGGCCAAGGACTTCCGAACCTGGGCCGCGTCATGGAAGACTGCAGCTAGGCTAGCCATGGTGTCCGAAGCAAGTGAATCTGAAATCAGAAAGCTACCGAAGCTGTACGACAAGGCGGTGGAGGTTTCGGAGGAAACGGGATTCCCCCCCTACATCAGCTGGAAGGGACGGACCCTGAAGGGGACGGAGGGTCTCGCCAAGCTGGCAGAATCGGGGAAGCTCCCGGGAGGGAGCGAGAAGGAGAGGAGTGCCACTATGCTAGCTGTGATTGACACTGTGGCTGCAGATCTAGGGAACACCAGGGCTGTTTGTAGATCATCATACATTCGTCCGATGTTCATGAACGACTGGGAGTCAGGTATTTTCTTGGAGAGGTGGAGCAAAGCCAAGAAGGGCACAGAAAGAGGTGAATGGCTGGCTGCAGACGAAGTGGCGGCCATCAATTACATGAGGGCCCACGAGGATGATGAGTTTGACTTCTCTAAATAGAAGGCCCCGATACGGCACAGTTGAAGCGAAGTACTGCCCGCAAAGCCCATGAGTGGCACTGCAAACCGACGCCTCGACCTCTTGGGTTTCCTATGCCCCGTTCCCGTCCACGAGACCCGGCGGGCTGTCGAGGCGAGCGAGGAGGGGGATGTTCTCGAGGTGGTGTGCGACGATCCCGAGACCCTGCACGATATCCCAGCCTTGTGCGATAGGATGGGGATAACCTTGGAGAAGGTCGCAGAGAGGTCGGGCGAGTACACCTTCGTGATTAGCAACATGGCTGCGAGTCTGTAGCATTCAAAGGGACCTTGCCTTTGGGGTGCCTGTGAGCGTTCCCGATCTCTATGAAATAGAAGATACCCCTGCGGATGCTCGACTGCCAACCGGGCATGGAGACTTCAGAATCAGAGTTTTCCACGAGGATGAAACTGGCCTCGACCACGTTGCCCTGTTACTGGGGGAAATGAGCGGCCCGGACCCCGTTCTGGTCAGAGTTCACTCCGAATGCCTGACAGGGGACGCGTTTGGTAGCCTGAGATGCGACTGCGGGGCTCAGTTGGACTCTGCACTGCACCAAATCCAAGATTCGGGCTGGGGCTGTCTGGTCTACCTCCGTCAGGAAGGTAGGGGAATTGGGCTTCATGCTAAGATCCAAGCATATAATCTGCAGGACAGGGGGGCCGATACCACGGAAGCCAACTTGATTCTAGGGCATCCTGTTGATGCGAGAGATTACAAGATAGCCTCAGAGATTCTCGAATCGGTCGGCATCGAAAGGGTATGCCTGCTCACCAACAACCCAGAAAAGGCCAGACAGTTGACGGAGAACGGAATTAACGTCGTCGAGCGGAGGCCCCTTGTAGTCGGTGTTGGCAAAGACAACAGGGGGTATCTGTCCACCAAGGCGGAGAAGATGGGGCACGAGATCGGCGAAGAAGTCCTGAACGGTGAATAGTGGGGCCGTGACCGGGACTCGAACCCGGGCCGGCGGGACCACAACCCACCGTGCTAACCGCTACACCATCACAGCCAAGTGTGCCCCTAGCGTGAGTCGACCCGTATATCAACCGTTATGCATGCACCCCCACGACGCACCATCCACCAACGCCTTGAAGCGCGGCGCGGGCTCGTTGAGGTTCGTGCTAGGTGCTCAAAGGACGTCCTCCGTTCTGCTCTCAGTGCTAATGCTAGCCTCAGCCTCGCCAATAGGACTAGCAGATTCAGTGATCTCTGCGGAGTCAGTGAAACTGCTAACTGCAGGAGGCTTCGATGACCAGGGGGAATGGGCGATTAGCAGTACCACCGGATTCTCCCAGGATCAAGCGGAATTTACCGTTGGAATGGTCGCAGATAGCGAACTATCGTTCACTCATGCAAGGCCAGACAACTTCGCTGAATTCACAGCATGGGCCAGCTCGAGCTCCACGGGCTCGAACGCGACCTTCGGAGAACCGGACGATTTCTACTCTTGGTCGACAGGTCCGACCATCACGATGAGTGGCTACTCCTATTCCGGACTGCATGACCTGATAATCGAGAACGTCTCCCTAGTGCTGTACTTCTCGATTCCAGACGCGTTGAATCAGGATGAGGTCAACGTCCTGATGCAGAATCACGGTGCTGATAGACTGGTCCAATCGTACGCAAAGACCCTAGGTGGGGTCGATAGGATGACCAATCCCCTAGTCACCCCTCTCGACGAATATGTCGAGTGGGACTGGGACAAGGTGGAGGACACCCAGTTCACCGTCGACTACGTCTCAGTGGGAACGGATGACGACTCGGAGGTGAGAGTCGATGCAGTCGGTCTACGAGTAAAGTACCACCAGCCTTGGTACTCCTTCGAGAACGCCAAGGCGCTGCACACTGCCATTGGTATCGAGGCCCCGGTATTGGATTTTGGCCCATTCGACGGGCATATAGCTGGACTGGCGCAAGAATCGTGTGGCCTGACCCCAGATGGGACGGGGGAGGCATTCTGGACCTTCGAAGTCGAAGTCCCGCCTCAACAGGAGTTGGGCAGGTTGCACACCTATGGAGATGGAAACCACACCATTTCAGTCCTGTCGAATAGTGCCGATGGTGGCTTTGTCGAGCAGGAATCGGGCGAACTCCTGGGGAATTCCGACTCGTCCCAACTCATCCGAATCGACATCGAAGACGGATGCGTTTCGGGTGCGAGGGTGGACGTCAACGACCCACAACTGATTGTCACGGGAAGTATCGCGGGAAAGATTGGCGGGCTTGCGGCCTCGACAAGCTACGTCCGCTTCGCCATTGGCAGCTTCCTCGTTCACTCCCATCCGATGGAACTCGGTGAGTTCGCTTTCAGCGTCCCTATCGGGATTGGGCTCCCTGAGGTCGGTGGTACCTTGGAAGTTGGCATCGCAGCACGTTTCCAGTGGTCTTCTAACGGGACAGCGGAGACTACCGTCGTACACATCAAATCGGTGTCCATTTCGGGCGGTTACCACGTGGAGTGGGATCGCAATCCCGAGTGCCTGGCCATGGATGACCTGCACCTGCAAGAGGACGAAGGCGGCCTGATCATCGCTATGCCATCTCGTTGCACGGACGACATCACGGCTGGAGAAGCCCTTAGCGTGGCAGCAGATAGTACAAACACCAGCCTTGTGGATGCCTCCGGAGAGGGCCATAACCTCAGAATTCAGCCAAATGTGAACTCGTATGGCTCTGCTACGGTGAATGTCTTGGTCAGCGATGAGCGCGGCAACTCATGGTCGGATTCATTCATCGTCAATATCGCCCCGGTTCCTGATCCACCCGTGATCGAGGGACTACCACTGACCGTTTACATCGAGCTCGGCGAGACCGGAACCATCGAACTAGATATCTCCGACCCGGACACAGACTCACTCGTCATCTCGACAAGTAGGTCATGGGCTACGGTTAGTCCCCAGAGGGTTCTATCCCTGACTCCGGTGGAGCCGGGCACGCAGACTCTGAGGCTCACGGTCAGTGACGGAACGACGGAGTTATCACAGGATATCGAGGTGATAGTTGCAGCCAAGCCTGACCTCATTGTCGAGTCCGTTGAAGTGAGATACAGTGGAGTCGCCTCAAGCTCGCTTGTCCGAGGCGATGTAGTGGAAATAGTCGGTTTCGTGAGGAACGAAGGCCGTGGAGCTGCCTACAACGTGTCCTTTCACTGCCGTGTCAATGGTGTTCTCGTTGGCTCTGATTCGATAGACTCAATCGATCCTGGTGGCCTGAAGATGGTCGTTTGTGATGCACAACTCAACGAGGCGAGCCCCGAATTGACCATCATGGTTGAAATCGACGGCACAGCCTCGATTCAGGAGACTGACGAATCCAACAACCTGCTCGAGGCCATCATTTCAGTGGAACAGCCAAGCGACTCAAGTGAACGGTCCAATCCCGGCAATATGGTGATTTTCATCTCTGTATGCATCATTCTCGCTTCCCTGGTCTTCCTCCATATGGGCCCCCGTAGGGTGAAGAAGGATTTCGAACGTCGGAAGTGAGCCCAATGGCACCTCCTCCGGCGGGACGTTTGGCCGATAATCAGTGAAATCTAGGCAATTGTTATACCGAGAGTGTAGGCAAAATTGGAGTACCGCGCTCGGCTGTTTCGGCGGCTGACCCGGTGGTGTGTGTGCAAAAATGATGGTACTGAAGATTCGCCTGGAGACGGACGAGTGGATTTACGAAGAGCATGAGACGGCCTGAGGGCTATCTCGGTTCTTTGACCCAAGTCTGCGGGTAGACCCCTGGAGGCATCATTACTGTCTGGGCTGTGGCCACCTGTCCAGCCCTCATCCCCGGCAACGAATCCGTGGCCACGCTCAAGGTCGCAAGGGCCACGACCTCCCCCTTGAGGCTGGAAATTAGTGCGGTGGATCCAGTTGGCAATCCCTTGGGAGTACTGACAACGCCCGGCCTAGCTAACGGGGCGCCGTGTGATATCGCGGCAACCGCCCCATCCTTGACTACGATTCTGGGGAGGCCTTCCAAGATGCTCTCCACAGGGGCGATTATCCGGGCCAAGCCTCTGCCCCGATCGTGTTCTCGCCAAAGGAAGGTCGCATCGGTAAGTTGTTGCATTGTGCAAGCCATCGTGTCGTCGAAGCTACCGCTGCCCTCCCTGTGGAGTTCCAAGAGTTCACATTTGGTCCCCATTAGTAGCCCAATGTCCTTGGACAAGGTGCGCACATAGGTGCCGGCATCGCATTGGAAAGTGATGACGAATACCCTGCTCGCTTCATCGGCATCGATGAGTTGGGCGGATCGGATAATGCGTGAACGAACCTGAACCTTGACGGCGGATTCCTTTGGTGGGACGTTGTAAATCTCCCCTGTCATACTCTCCAGTAGGCTGGAAAGTGCTGCTAAATCAACTTCATTCTTGAAGCGTAGAACGCAGACATAGCGCTTCGGCTTCTTCAGCAAGACTCCGGTGAGCTTGGTAGCCCTCCCGCACAACATAGTCAGAAGGCCAGTGGCAAATGGGTCTAGGGTTCCGCCGTGGCCAATCTTTGCAATTCCAAGGAGGTTCCTTGCCCAAGCTGCCAATTGGTGGCTCGTTGGTCCCGGGGGTTTGTCAATTAGAATGACACCGCACCCCAGGAGTTCTTCCAATGGGCGGTCTTTTGGATTGCAGCCATAAGACGGGTTCGTCTTTGCAGACGGGTCGAGGACCCAGATCTCATCTTCAGACATACACCCTCACTTTCCCAGATTAGCATCAACTATGGCGAAAACCTCGTCCTCATCCTTCTCATCCGCATCGATGACTAGGTTGTAGGGGGAGAGATCGTCGAGGTCTATGCCATAGAGGATACGATAGCGCTCCATATCATCCCTCTGGCGCTGCCTAGCGCGCTTGAGGCAGTCCTCGAAGTCGCCACCCTCCCGATTTTTTATTCGGTGAGCCCTCTCCCCCTCAGAGACAGTGACCCAGACCCTCAGGCAGTCGATTCCCGTACGATAGGCCCACCAACCACACAGTCTGCTCTCGATGATCTCGGGAGAGTCCTCTGCGGACATCAGTTCCTGCAGCAGGGAATCCAGAGCCCTATCAATTTCCAAGTCACCCTTGGCCGCTGCGCTGAGATCCTCGACTGAGATCCCGCGGCGGGCCGCCTCCTTTCGGAATACATCGCCACCATTGAGAGATCCCCATCCGTATGCTTGAGCGAGTTTGCCGACAAGGGTCGATGTGCCGCTGCCCGGAGGACCGCTGATGGTTACAATGACCATAATCTCACCTCCACTCGTTGCGGCAGACCTCGCACCTCAGAACACCTTTGGGAGTCCTAGAAATCAAGTAGGAGTCGCACGAAGGGCAGGTAGTGCCTTCCTTCGGGGGGGCGGCGTGAAGGTTTCCCGAGCGAGCTTGAGGGGCTAGGTTCGCTTGCTTGCCAGTCTTCCTCGGGCCCGCCCTCCTCTGAGCACGACGAGCCCTCTGGGAAGGCGAACTCGGCTTCCTCTCATCCTCCAGCATGTGGATGAGTGGCTCGGAAATCTTGTCACCTGATAGGACGAGGGGGTGCTTCGAGAACCTGAAGAGCTTGATGTGGCGATCGACAATCCTACCCAAAGGTGCGCTCATGGCGATGTAAGTCGCAATCCAAGCAGGGAATATCCACATTACCCTTGAGTTGAAGCTCCACATCGGTTTCCAAGGCAGGCTGACGAATCCGACCTTGAAAACCTCAACAGACCCAGCCATCCAACTGAAAATAGCGATGATGAAGACCATTGTGAACATCATCGGCTTCATCATATCGGACTGCATCTTCATCTGCTCGGGCATCATCTCCATCTGCATCTTCTGCATCTTTTCCGCCCTCGCCGTGTCCCTGGCCATTCTCGCCTCCCTGAGTTGCTTGGTGACCTGGCGGCTCCTATGGGAGAAGTGGGCCTGCTGTAGGGGATCCATGAAAAAAGAGCGAATCACCGTGTTTACTACCATAATCGAGGAGCCGACGATGAATACGGTAGGCACGAAGTAATCTTGGTGGAATGGCAACAATGGCTCTATGACGATTCCAGCGCCGTCTGAGAGAGCAACGCGGATTCCGGGATTCACCATCAGTATAACCATCATACCCAGAAGAAAAAGCATCGGGACCATCATGGATGACATGGCATCGGCCTGAGCGTCACCACCGGGCTGCGCTGAGGCCATGTGCATACGGCAAAAAGCGACAAGAATAACACTTCGGTGGGTGATTCCGCAAGATCTTCATTCACAGAGAGAAGGTGAAACCACACACAGGGCACAGCGAAGCCCCGATTCCCAAGTCCCCACCGCAGGCAGGACATGACTTTCCTGCCGGGATAGGCTCGGCCTCTTCCACCTCGGCCTCTACGGGCTCGTAGTCCTGCGCCTCTGCCAAATCTTCATCGAAAATGTTCTCTTCATGGGTCGTATAGTCATCGGCGTGGTCGGCCTCGACGCCATTAACGTAGGCTTTGGAAGGCGCGGGTATGGGTTCGGGTTCCTCGCGCTCGATCCATTCCGAGATGTTCGGTTCCTCGTCAACCTCTTTCCCGAAGGTGGCACCATGGAAGTCCTGGGCGTCGGTTACCTTGTACTCTGCTTCCGGATCGCCTTGTATGGAGTACAGCACCTCTACGCGCTCGTCCTGCTGGATTCTGCCGACGGCCCAAGTGACTTGGTTACCTTCGCGAGCAGACTCTTTGGTCATCGAAGCGTCCCTCTCCCCCTCCTTGTCAGAGCGGACAGTTGATCCATCTATCGTGAAGGTTCCCGGGACAACGTCGTGGAGCGCGAGGTCATCTAGGGCGCTGTCTGAGTTGTTGTGGAACATCAGGAGTATCTCGTACCGCCCCGGGGCCCCCCCTGGGAAGACCTCTTTGCCAGTGCTGATATTCCTCCTACGATGGACGACACTAATTTTTGGTAGTCGCTCTACAGCCCTAGTAGCTACCGGTCCGAACCTCTCCGAACTGAAGTCCACCTTGATCGGGGCGGCTAGCATCTTGTTCCTAGGAGATGGATCTGGGGCGTGAAGGGGGTATCTGATGATTAGGGTCTTTTCTGGCTGAAGCCCGAGAGGAGCCGATGTTCCAACGGTAATTCGCATTCCGTGACCCTCGCTATCGGGGGAAATGTGCTTCTCCTCCAATTGGATGCCGTTGACAACTTCAATTCGATACTGGTCTTCACTCAATTCCGAGCCATCGATCTCAATGGTGACTTGCTCAGTCGATGGGGTCTCGAAGATTCCGGGGATATCGTCGAGGATCCGAATCACATTGATGATAGAGGAGCCCGTGTTCTCAAACGTGATCACAGTCTCGATGTCAGATGATACGTAGGACTTGATTCGGGACTTGTCGTATCTCTTCTGGAGAATAGCATCCAGCACTGTCAACTGCTGCTCCTTCAATTCCACTGAGCCCGAGGAATGCACCGAGACTCTAGGCAGAATCGAGAAGCGCACCTCCTGCGTGAAGCTCGGTTGGTCGTCTGATTCAACACGCTGCACCATGGAGTCCCACCTTCCTTCAGGAGGCACGTCCTGGCGAATATCGGAGACATCCAGAATCGGCACATCCCTCCCAGCGAGTCTGACAGTCGCCCCAGAGAGGGCCACCACGAAGGAAGACTTGTTCTCGAAAACACAGGTGCAGTGCCAGACCCCAGGTCGGTCGTCTTCGATGGCTGTGACATATGAGAACTGGCGTCCTGAGCTATGAACCCGGTCAAATCGCGTTCTGGACACCGTAGCCTCGGCCGAGTAGGACGCTGAGCAGACTCCCGCACGAATCTTATCAATCGCATCAGTCATGACGTTGGCTGAAAGCGAGAGAGTTCGGCTCTCACCGATGTTCAGTCTGCCGATGTCCCAGACTACGAAGCCATCCTCGACGCTGAAAACACGGTCATCGGGCAGAATGAAGGATGAGGGGACTGCCCTCTTGATCTCAACGTCGTAGAGAGGGGCGGGGGAAACATTCTCGATCTCGACTTCGATGTTGATTTCCTGGGGGTTGTTGGAGAATACAAGCGAGAGGCTAGGTTCCCTGTCCCGGTTGGGCTCAGTATCTATGTTCTCCTTCAGGACGAGCATTCTCGGCCCGGACGCCGTGTATGGTATCACCGTGTCCTCGGTGGCATCCAACTCCTTCACTGTGGAGAGTTTCTCACCAAAATCAGTGGATTCAATGGACTCCAAATGGACCTCGATGTCCCAAGCCCGGTGCTTCTTGCTCGCATTCCTCAAAATAAGCTCGCCATCGATAAACTGCTTTCGCACGGAACCGTCCGGGTTCAGGATTGCCTTCTCGGTCTCTCTGAGGGTAGCATGGAGCTTGTCACCGGGGATTGAGTCGACATCAGCAGTGGGCCTCAGGAATGGGGAGGGCTTAGCTGCCTGAGTCTTGTCGAACTGCTGATCTTCGGATTCACGTACTAGTCCGAAGGCATCGATTGCCTCGGTTACCTGGGAGGATCGTTTTGGGTACAGTTCAGGGCCTCCCTCCGTCTCGGGTTCCGATTCCATCTCGGCCACAGGTCCAGGCCAGTCACCACCCAATAGTGAGAGGGAATCTGCCAGAGAGTCAATCGAGAGTAGGTCATCGGATTCGAGGGTAACCTCATCCATGACATTCTCCTGCTCCGAATCTGAGTCATTCACAAGGGAAAACAAATCCAAAGGTGGAGGGGGGGGGACGGGGTCCTCGGTCAGGGCCGGAATATCGGGAAAGAGGGGCGGGGGCGGGAATCCCGGGGGCGGTGGCGGAGGGGTACTGGACCCGTCATCCACGGGTGAGTCGTCATCGGTCACGGG
>PBMR01000019.1 GCA_002722735.1 Methanobacteriota archaeon | reverse complement strand
GGAGCCCGAGGAAGAGCCCGAGGAGGCCCCGGCCGAGGAATCAGGGGGGGAGCCCGAGGAAGAGCCCGAGGCCACTATCGACGAGCCAGTCGAAGTTCCAGAAGACGAACCTGACGTTGGGGGGCACGAGGACTTGATCGATTCCGAGAAATCCAAAACCTCACTGGGCAAGGCTGCAGGGATTTCGGATGAAGGGAATTCGGAGGGAGCGCTTGAAGTTTTAAAGGGCCTGATTAGCAGTGACGGAGGAAACCCCGAGGTCTGGAGGGGACTCGCATCGTACTTCGCCTCTGCAGGCCGTCCAGGCAGGGCTCGGGCATGCGAGGAGCGCGCCGACGAACTATCCTGAGCATAACGCCCCCTCCAAGTTGCTGTGGGCCACCCTCTGGGCGACAATTAAATGCAATTCCACGCTCCACACACTCCCAGTGGTGCATATGGCTCGCAAGAAGCATGTTCCGGAGGACGTCGCCTTCCGATTGGCACAGAAGGCCAAGGCCGCTGTGAAGAAGGCCAAGGCCGCTGAGGCCAAGACCAAAGCCGCTGAGAAGAAGGCTGTGGCCGCCGAGGAGAAGGCTGTGGCCGCCGAGGAGAAGGCTGTGGCCGCCGAGGAGAAGGCTGTGGCCGCCGAGGAGAAGGCTGCAGCCACTGACGGGGAAGACGACTTCGACGACTTCGACGACTTCGACGACTTCGACGATGACGATGACCAAGATGTGGATGCCGAAGTCGCGGCCCCAGAGGGGGACGAACAGGAAATCCAGGATTCTCCTGATTCCGACGATGACGAACTAGATGTGCTTCTCAAGCACGCAGAGGAATCAGAGAGCGGCGAGACGAAGGTGGAAAGGGCTGATAGACTTGCGGAGGAAGGTGACTTCAACGGGGCCCTCGAGATTTGGAAGGAGCTAACTGCAGGAAATGAAAGCGATCCCGCGAATTGGCGTGGGCTCGCTTCCGTTCTAGAGTCAAGGAATCAGGAAGGCGATTCCGCCAAGGCAAGAACCACTAGGGGTCACGCCGATAGATTGGAGACGCAAGCAGTCGCAGAAGCCACCGGAAGGAAGATGGAAGACATCATTGCCGATCTCCTGGATGATGGGGTGCTGAATTTCAGCGCTGGTTCAGATGCCAAGGAACAGCAAGATATTGCGGAGGATGACGATCTGACCAAGCTCCCAGGAATCGGTAGTGTTGGCCAAGATAAGTTAATATCTGCCGGAATCGAGACATTCGAGCAACTCTCCGGAAGGAGCGACGAGGAAATCGCTGAGATCATAGGGGCTAAGAGGATGGAGGCATGGTCCTCAATGGCGAAAATGCTTTCCAATGAGAAGAAATAGATTAGTACCGCGCGACAATCTTTCCGTTTAGTGTACTGTTTTTCTACGCTTCCTCACCTTTACATTAATAACTCAGAGGTCATGGGAAGGCTTGGATTTACCATGGTAGAGATGGACGACAACATGAGAATGGGAATGCTAATTGGGGCCGCCGTGCTCTTGGTCTTTGAGCTGCTGAACTTGCCTGGAATCTTGGGCGGAGGCGACAAACTATTCCTGATTGATATGCTTGGCATAGGCGATATGGAACCTTTCCGTCCCGATACGGGGTTTAGCCCTCAGGACATCGTTGGTTTCCTAGCAATCGCAATCATGGGCGCTCTTTACTGGTTCTCGAAGGAGGATGACCTAGACTGGGAAGCCCTTCTCGGCGACGATGACGACGACGAAGAGGAATGAGTCCCAAGGGATTCCCTTGCCCCCTCTTGGTCGTTGGTTGAATAAGTCAGGCAATAGTGCCGAGGAGCTCCGGGAGAGGATGCTCTCCGGGCAGATTATCGCAAGGGGAATCGATGCAACCCGTACAATAGAAGCTATGTGCAGCGTTCCTAGGCATGCCTTCCTGCCCGAGCACAGCCTGAAGGCGGCATACCGAGACAGACCGCAACGAATCGGACACGGCCAGACCATCAGTCAGCCATACATCATCGCCCTGATGACCTCGCAGTTAGAGGAACTACCTCGCGACAGCAGGATTCTAGAGATCGGCTCTGGCTGTGGCTACCAAACCGCAATCCTTGTTCAAATGGGTTTCGAGGTCCACGCACTGGAAATCGTGCCAGAATTAGTCGAGCATTCCTCCGAGGTTCTCCGTGAACTCAATCTATCACCGGCATCGCTAGCATGCGCCGACGGGAGGGCAGGCCTTCCTTCAACTGCCCCTTTCTCTGCAGTGCTCTCCGCGGCCTGTCCTATCGAGGCACCAATCACCTGGATAGACCAACTCAGTTTGGGGGGCATTCTGGTAGCCCCGATAGGAACAAGGAGCGACCAGCACCTGGTTAGGATGGAAAAGGATGCTGATGACGTAATTTTGACAAAGACCCTCTGCCCGGTAAGATTCGTCCCACTGGTCTAGCTGATCCGAATGATGGAATCAGGGAATCTCGTCAAACTGGTAACCACTCTCCCACTGATTCTCACCCAGCGCGACCTCCAGTTCGTAAGGTGTAATGAGTGGCTTTGAGTATCTCTTCGAATCATCTATGGCGATGCGCGGGCAAGCTGTGTTGACGAATGCATCGACTGGGTAAAAGTCAATTAGATCCGGGCTGACGTGGTCGAGCGCCAGCATGTACCCCCTCCTGTCGTGCTTCTCCAAGAGGCGCTTAATTCGAATTGCCAGATTCCTCCTCATCTGCCCGGGCTTCTCACCAATCAGAATCCCGAAAGAAATCGCCTCGTCGACCGCCATGATGAGTCCGAAGCGCTGCCTGAGTATCCGTTCGACCCACTCGAAGGACATCTCGGAGGCATCTCCGGTGTATGGGTTCAGCATGGCCAGCGGCTTG
Organism: Methanobacteriota archaeon; assembly: GCA_002722735.1. Taxonomy (GTDB): domain Archaea; phylum Thermoplasmatota; class Poseidoniia; order Poseidoniales; family Thalassarchaeaceae; genus UBA36. The sequence goes on along the minus strand of PBMR01000019.1, from coordinate 68,073 downwards.
CCGGTGTGGAGCACAAGGCCGATTGGATGGAAGTCCCCGGATCCGAGGAAGAGATAGTGCCCTATCGAGGGGGAATCTCCCGAGTAGTTGCACCCTAGCACCTGACCGGGGAATGCCAGCCTGTCCCCTCCGAGGGGGATCTCTACCTCGAAGCCCCACTCTTCTAGCCTGTGCATGAAATCCTCCAGCAGGTGGAGGTGCTGAATAGAGCCAACCAGTCCGAGCTTCGCCCCAGTCAGCGGAGCCACTCGCCCCACTGCATCGAGGAATCTCTCCTTGGCAACCTCCTCGTTCATCTCATCCCTCTCGTTGGCCGAAACAAGGCGCGACTGGGCTAGGGTCCGGTGCCCCTCTAGTATCGGGAGCACCGCAGCCAGTTCGGGGGTGCCGTCGTAGGTGACTGGGATGAAGTGAGTGGGCATTCCGGAGTCGATGTTCATCTGGCTGTGGCCCATGTGGGCCACCAGTTCGACCCCCATCATCCGCATCTTGTCGTGGACCAGATCGCAGGCGCCATAGCAGGGATCTGCAGCCAGAATAACCTTCGCGCCAGACTCTTCCTCTATGGAGTCCATCATCCCCAAGGCCTGCATCTTGAGCCCCTCGGGCACCTGGAGGGCTACCAGCCGGTTGTCGTTGGCCTTGATTCGCTCAACCAGTTCATCGAGTTGGAAATTATGGCGCTCTAGGTCCATTGCAATCACTCGACTATCTCGACCTTCCCGTCAATGATGTCGATTTTAGCTAGTGTGCTAATGGGCCAGTTCGGGCGCTCCCGTGCAAGTCGTTCGCAACCCTCACCCTTCTCGATGGCCACAATGATGTTCTGTAGTATCGCCCCCATGCCCTCCAAGGCTTCCAGCAGCGGTTCTAGAGTACCTCCTGTGGATATGACGTCATCGACGACAAGGAGCCTCTCCCCTGCCTTTATGTCATTGATGTATGCGGTTGATTGCGAGTATCCAGTGGAGACGTCAACGCGGACTTCACCATCCATGCCGTAGGATCGCTTTCGAATGACCACTGTTGGCTTGCCAGTCGCACCCCCGACCGCTGCCAGTAGAGGCAGCCCCATCGCTTCGACGCTGACTATGAGGTCAATCTCGGACCAATTGACCATCTCCACTATCAAGTCACTGGTAGCTCGCAATACATCGGCATCCATACGGGGAATCCCATCTGAGATTGGGTGGATGAAGTATGGGTAATCACCCTTCCAGATGATTGGTGCGCCTCGTAGCGAATCTTCCAGGACAGTCAGCGGGTCAGAGGGCGACATTGCCCCTCAACCTCAGACTAGACCCTTCAAATGCTCGGCTCCCTCTACGACCTTGGCTGTGCACGGCGTTGGGAATTTACAGCCGGCCTTGCGCAGGGCCTCACGGGCGGCAGGATAATGCTCGCGATCAGTTTTGATGGAGATCAGCGTCTGGCCTTTCTGGACCCTAGCTGCCGTTCCTACGTTCTTCCCATAGGAGAGGCGCATTCCCTGGGACACCCTGTCAGCTCCTGCGCCGGTAGCCTGCTTGTTCTCCCTGAGAATTTGGTGGGGGTAGGTGTGCATTCTGAGTGCATATCCTTGACCAGTGGCACTATCCCTGATGGTCGCGTTGGCTACCTGCCTTGCTGACTCCAGAGCCGAGTCACGAATCTGGCATGCGTTGTCGGCATACAACTCCAAAACTATCTCGAACTCGCCTGCCTCGGCCTTCTTCCTATTTCCCATGTGGTAGCGTAGTATCCTATTGTTCGGAACGCCCCCGGAATACTCTCGACGAGTGAATGACTGTCCCTTGATTTGCCGGTACATCTTTGCAGGCTTGCGCGCCATCCAAACACCTCGTTGGCGGCCCACTGACACTCCGTATATAATCGTGAGGCAACACCAGAGCGCCCTTCAACCAGCCTCCAGCCTCTCACTTTCGCGCTGGACCTCGCGGACCCCGACCACAATGAGCGCGAAGCCCACCAGCATAGAGGCTCCGATGCGCTCGCCTAGAAGACCCCAACCGGTCATAACGCCGAATACCGGAACCAGAAATACATACGAGGCCGCAGCCGTCGGACCGAGCCTCTCTATACCAATCGCGAACCAGACGTAGGCGAGGACGGTGGAGAAGGCACCGAGGTAGACGATTGAGACCCACTCGACGACGGTGGGCGCGGGAAGCGGCGAGCCCCAGAGCTCGTACAGCATCCACGGCGTCAGCATCAACCAGCCGACGAACGAGTACCAAATTACTATCTCGAGGGCCGAAGCCTCTGCCTCACCCCCCCTCCTCTCCATAATGCGTTTGGTGAGGTTGCTAGTCGTTGCCCAAGACAGGGCTGCGAGCATTATCATAGCGTCTCCTACGATACGATGCTTGAATGGTATGTCCACGTTGGGACTCCATCCAACGACCGCAGTCACACCGGCCATTCCCAGCAGCAGTCCTAGAGCCATTTTCCTAGAAATGGGCTGTCCGAGCATCGGTGCTGCTAGGAGGGCTGTGAAGACTGGGTTGATTGGGATGATTAGTGAAGCGTCCCCCGCTGCAGTCCACTTCATTCCGTGCATGAATAGAAGTTGGTAGATCATGACTCCGAAGAAGCCGATCCAGAGTACCGACACCCAAGTGATGCGGTCGGGTGGCAGGGCTCTGATCCTGCCTCCACTCAATGACTTGTATGTACACCACGCGAAGAACATTACCACCACCACGGCATACCTCAGCCAAGCCGCAGTAGCAGGATCAAGGGTGGCTGGTCTCTCCGAGTCCAGCCCACTGCTGAGGATCCTACCCACGGCCCACGAAGAACCCCAGATTATGACTACCATCAATAGAAGCAAGTGGGTAACGAGGCTCTCCTCACTCTTCGACATGCTACTCGTCCAACCTCGTCAATCTCTCGATGAACTCGGGGTCGGTGATGGCGCAGATATGGGGGTTGACGATTTTCCCTCCGACCTTGCAGGCGAGTACCATGGCCGTCATTGCTAGACGATGATCACAATGCGTCTCTACGGGCCTCTTCGGTCTCGAGGGGACCTGTCCGCCCGGAATCTCGATGCCATCATCAGTTGACCTTGAGGTCATGCCGAAATCGGCCAGCATCCCGACTGTCCTGCCAATTCGATCCGACTCCTTTCCACGAGCGTGCCTCACACCGGTGATGGTTCCACCACCTTCGATTGCCATCAGTGCGGCAGCAGGGCTGATGATATCGCTGGCATCTCGCAGATTGACCATGCCCCCCTCCATGCCCCCTATCCTCTCTATTGCCTCGGCCATCAGAGGGTCCCCCGAGGGGATGCCGACGTTGGACTTGGTACCGAAGAGACGATCGTAGAGCATGGACATCGGCACGAGGCTCGCCTCACCGGGAATCACCACTCTGTCCGGTGTCATAACCCTCCAAGGCTCTAGTCGAAGGGACCCCCCATCAGGGATGTCCATCGAGCCGCACGCCTCACAAATCTCGATTGTCAGGCGACTGTATCCACGACTAACCGACTCTCCTGTAAGTTGTACTCCCGCCCCTCTTGGGTAACCTGGTGAGGCGAGCAGAAGGGCTGTCAGCGGTTGGCTGGACGATGATTGGTCAAGTTCCGCCCATCCGGGCTGAATTGGGCCAGTAACCGTGCAAGGCAGCCTCTCTGATGTAATCCGGCAACCCAATCCGGTCAGCACTGAGGCTAAATCGGACCCATTACGAACCCTTAGAGAATCGTCACCATCAATGGAAACGGGCAGGTGCATCCCAGCCGCTATGGCCGTTACAATGCGTGCTGTCGTCCCCGAGTTGCCGCAATCTAAATCCCTATCCGGAATGGAAAGTCCGCCCTCTGCTCCCCTGACTATCCACGACCCCTCTCCTCGACCTATCTCGACACCCATCATCTCCAAGCAACTTGCCATCGAGCCAATATCCTCGCCGGGCACTCCCTCGAAGACCAATTCAGTGATGCCATTGGACTGTGCAGCGAGGACAAGCCATCTGATCATGTGACTCTTGGACGGGGGCAGCCTCCAGAGAACTGTTTCAGGGACCTCAATCGCCTCGATTCGAAGCACGCCCCCGGCAGTGGCACCATTCAGTTGAATGCTCGCATATCCCTACTGCCTGATATGGTCACCGAAGTCAGTGGAACCGTCCCACGACTCCGCCTTGTCATCTATCTCGCTCTTCTCGAGGGTCTCCTCCAGGGAACCATGCATCTTGACTAGGTTGTTCTTGTGGAGCAGTTTGGGACTGAGGCCGGGAAGCAGCACCGCCACGGCCCTAGGCACCCTGCCGGGATACACCTCATTGACGTGCCTGACGATATTGGTCGTGCAGGTGTTGGTAATCGTGTTGTACCACTCAGGCTCTTCACCAAGCTTGTTGGTTCGATGCAGGTATGACTCCAGCATCCTCCTCTCGTTGCCCGGGCCCAGAATGATGGCCTCGAACAGATGCGTCACCGATTTCCTCCTGCAACGCGTCCTGACGCCTATCGCGTCGCGTTCCGTTGCCCATACGTAGATCAACTCGTACTGCCTGAAGAGGCCCCTGATGGGGTGATACGCACTCCCCTTCTTCCTGCGCACCTCGATTGAGCAGGCAAGGCGCCTTCCATCCTCGAATTCGAAGCTTAGAATCGTATGTGCCATCTGTCTTCGTGTGGGGTCGAAGTACTCGAGGAAGAACCATATCTTCGTGACTTGATCGAGCCTATATTTCACGTCATCCCAGTTCTCATCGAAGTCTCTTGTGCTCCTCCAATTGAAGTCCCTTACGTTTCTGATTGTGACTTCGTCACCATTGAATTCGGCAGTTGCCATTCTCTTGTTGTCGATAACCCAAGACCTGTCGTTGGATGGGTTGAGGCTGAGGTACTCGAATACCTTCCAAGCGACAGCAAGGAGTAAAATTGCAGCAATGCAGAGGAGGGCGATGGCACCGGGCCCATACGGGGCGCCCAATGGGCCGAGGAGGGCCGGCGTGGTTGTCACGTGTCCTTGAAGGGCTAGTGGGCGGATGAAACCTCCCTTCCTCGTTGGCGCGGCAGGGGAGATTCGAACTCCCGAGGTGAGACACCACTGGATTAGCAATCCAGCGCAATGGCCAGGCTATGCGACTGCCGCAGTAGTCCGACGACCTTCAGCCCATGCTTAAGTCGAGCGGTTCTGCTATTCTTCCTCTATAGCGTCATCCGCAGCATCTGGGGGATCGACGAGGTTGGAGGGCAGTCTTGCAACGAAAATTATCTCGTCTACGAATCCGGTTCGATCTGCGTTCCGCAACTCCATGATGCGCGTTCCCTTGGTGACCTTGCCCAATGTCTCCTTGGTCTGGCCCGAAACCATTCTGATCATCATGCCGGATCCGGTGAGCATGAACAAATGATCCTCCAAGTCGGGGATCTGACGAACGCTGACGATGTGGTCATCATCTCTCAATGACATTGTACGCACCCCCTTCGTTCCCCTATTGGTGCGTCGGTAGCCATCCCTGACATAGACGACCTCACCCTCTTCGTCACGGACTTCCCCACCTGCTTCGTCGGTAAGAGAAATCATCTCACCAGAGCCAAGTCTGCTGCGCTTGGCCATGCCATACTTGGAAATTGTGAGCACACTGGTGTCGAAGTCCCCGGTGACGATCATCCCGATTACGCGGTCGCCAGCCCCCAGCTTCATCCCCGAGACTCCCTGGCTGACCCTCCCCTGAACCCTCACTACGTGGGTAGTCATAGCATCGCCAGTTTCGGGGGAGATGCGCGTCCTCTCCTCTGCAGGCTTGAACCTGCAAGCATTTCCTCGGGCAGAGACCAGTACCACGTGATCGGTGTCCGTCGCGGGTCTCACAGTGACTAGGGTGTCGTTCTGGCCCCCGGCGAACCTGAGGGCGTACTTGCCGTTTCGGTTGATCTTAACGTACTCGGATAGCCTGCTCTTCTTGATCCTCCCCTTCGATGTGGCGAACATGAGGTAGCTGCCCTCCGGATTACTGATCAGGCTCCGGCTCAGGGGGAGGATTGAGATGACCCTCTCCTCGTCCCTGATGCCCCGTAGGAGGTTTCGGATATGCGTCCCTCTCCCGTAGCGACTGGCAGAGGGGGTCTCCCATGCCCTGAGGCCGTAGACACGACCCATGTCAGTGAAGATCAGTAACCTATCCTTCGAGAAGCAGGTTATGATTTTCGAAGGCGTATCTTCGTCTTTCGTCGTTACTCCCTTCAGGCCCTTTCCACCCCTATTCTGAAGTCGGAAGCCTTCCACGGGGAGGTGCCGGATGTAGTTGTCCTGGGTCAGGGAGATGACAATCGCCTCCTCAGCGACCAGATCCTCCCTGTCCATGGAGAGGGGCATGGGGTCGATATGGGTCCTCCGCTCGTCTCCGTGACGATTCACTAGCGCATCGAGTTCCTCGATAATGATGTTCAAGCGTTGAAACCTGCTATCGAGGATGCCCCGGTAGTCTTCTATCGCCTCATTGAGCTTTTTGAGCTCCTCGGCGACCTCCTGGACGTTCAGTTTAGTCAACTGGTAGAGACGACGTTCTGCGATGGCCCTGGCCTGCTTGTTCGAGAAGTCGAAGCGCTTGATCCTCGGGTACTTCTCCTCACCACGAAGATACTGCTCGAACTGGTCTCGGGACTCTGAGTTCCTCCCCATCTCGATAATCTCTGACATGCGCTTCTGCGCATGCATGAGCCCGTCGAGGATATGTGCCCGTGCCTCGGATCTGTCAAGCTCGAACTGTGTCCTGCGCTCGATAACAGACTCCCTGTGCCTGACATGAGTATGCAGAATCGTCCTGAGATCGAGCTGGACCGGCCCGCCTTTCAATATCCCCATCATGTTGGCGGAGTACGACTCCTGCAGCCTGCTCGACTGGTACAACTGGTTTAGGACAGCGTGAGGATCGGCATTCTGCTTGATCTCGATAACCACGCGAATCCCTTCCTTGCTGGACTCGTCCCTGATGTCGCGAATCCCTTTGATTGCCTCATTCTGTACCAAATCAGCGATTCCTCGGAGCATCGCGGCTTTCTTGACCTGATATGGAATCGAGGAAACTACCAGTTTCTTCTCCCTCGAGTCCTCAATGACTTCAACATCCGAGCGAATATGGAAACGGCCGTGCCCCGTCCTGTACATATCCACTATGCCGTCGATACCGAAGATTGTAGCGCCAGTGGGGAAGTCCGGGCCCTTGAGATGCTCCATGTACTCCAGAGCATCGATCTTGGGGGGGTTGTCGAGCCCTATCTTCCGGTCTTGCTCGATCACGCGCTCTACGTGGAACTTGATGGCTGCAGCGACCTCGTTGAGGTTGTGCGGGGGAATCTTGGTGGCCATCCCAACGGCAATCCCGTCGCTTCCGTTCAGCAGGAGGTTGGGCAGTCGTGCTGGCAGAACAGTGGGCTCGGTCTCGGTGTCATCGAAATTAGGCTCCATGTCTATGGTGTTCTTGTTGATGTCGTCTAGCATGTGCTGGGACAATCTATCCAACCTGCTCTCGGTGTAGCGCATGGCTGCCGGGGGGTCGCCATCAATCGACCCGAAGTTCCCCTGACCGTCGATTAGCGGGTACCTAAGGGAGAAGTCCTGGGCCATTCTGACCATGGTGTCGTACAGTGCTTGGTCACCATGGGGGTGGAATTTCCCCATGACCTCGCCAACCGATCGGGCACACTTGCTGTATCCCTTGTCGTGAGAGTGGCCGGCCTGATGCATCCCCCATAGGATCCTGCGGTGAACCGGTTTGAGGCCGTCTCTGGCGTCTGGAAGCGCCCTACCTATGATTACGCTCATAGCGTAGTTGATGTAACTCTCCTTCATCTCGTCAGAGATGTTCCTACGAAGAAGATCCTCAGCCACCAAACCACCTCATACGTCCAACGAAGTCACTTTGGAGGCATTGTTCTCAATGAACGCCCTGCGATCGGGGACATCCTCTCCCATGAGAATGGAAAAGAGGGAGTCCGCTTCCTCGGCATCCTTGATCTCCACCTTCATCATCGTTCGTGCCTCGGGATCCATCGTGGTCTGCCACAACTGCTCCGGATTCATCTCCCCTAGTCCCTTGTATCGCTGCACATCGATCTTGGCTGCCGGCGCTTCCTTCTGCATCCGTTTAACGATGGCATCCCTGTCACGCTCACTGTGAACCCATTCTGTCTGCTTTCCCCGGGATATCGAGAATAGCGGCGGGGCTGCGATGAATACGTTTCCATTCACTATCCCCCTCCTCATAAAGCGCCACATGAAGGTCAGAATTAGGGTGCGAATGTGAGCCCCGTCGACATCTGCATCAGTCATGATGATGATCTTCCCGTAGCGTAGCTTCTCTGGATCGAAGGCACCCTCGTCCTCCTCTTCATTGCCAACTCCGGCCCCTAGTGCGCGAATCATGCGCTGAATTTGCTCGTTTGAGAAAACCTTGGTGAGGTTTCGCTGTTGTCGTTCGACATTGAGGATCTTTCCGCGCAGGGGTAGTACGGCTTGGGTTCTCCTGTCCCTAGCGGTCTTTGCCGAACCTCCCGCACTCTCCCCCTCGACGATGTAGACTTCGCATTCCGCTGGGTCCCTGGACTGGCAGTCTGCAAGTTGCCCGGGCAGCCCCCCTCCTTCCAGAACTCCCTTCCTGCGCGTCAGATCCCTAGCCTTGCGCGCTGCCTCCCTCGCCTTGCTCGCCAGGACCGCCTTATCGACGATAGAGCGAGCGATGGATGGGTTCTCTTCGAAGTACTCGCTCAGTTTGTCGTTGACTATCTGTTCGACGATGCCAGCGACCTCGCTGGTCACCAGCTTGGACTTGGTCTGGGCATTGAAGGAGGGGTCGGGATGCTTGATCGAGACCACTGCAGAAAGCCCCTCTCTGATGTCGTCACCAGACAGGCTGCTGATGTTCTTCAGTAGCTTCCTCGATTGGGCGTATGCGTTCAGGGTCCGAGTCAGCGAGCTCTTCAGTCCAGACAGGTGAGTGCCGCCGTCGGTGTTGTGGATGATATTCGTGAAGCAGTGGACGGCCTCCGAGTACGCGTCGGTCCATTGCAGGGCGACCTCGACATGCACCTCTCCCTTGTCGCCCATCTTTGTTCCGAGTATGTGCAGAACCTCCTCGTGAATGACCTCCTTCTTCTCGTTCATCGCCTGAACGTACTCCCTCAGGCCACCGTCGTACTTGTGCTCGATCTCTACCGCATTCCCTCCGCGGAAGTCACGCAGCCATACCTGCAGGCCGGCATTGAGGAATGCCGTTCGCCGCAGTCTGGTATTGATATGCTCGAAGTCGTATTCCGTCACATCGCTGAAGATGGTCATGTCGGGCTTGAAGTTGATTTCTGTCCCTGTGCTGTCGGATTTACCAGTAGCCTTCAGTGCAGCCTTCCTATCGCCCCTAGAATATTCCTGATACCACATTTTGCCATCCCTGTGGATGGTCATTGACAACTTCTCGGACACTGCATTGACAGCACTGACACCGACGCCGTGCAGGCCTCCAGCGACCTTGTACGCCTCATTGTCGAACTTGCCACCGGCGTGGAGCCTAGTCATGATGACCTCGGCAGCGCTGACGCCCTCCTCTGGGTGCTTGTCCACAGGTATCCCCCTGCCATGGTCGATCACGGTTACCGACCCGTCCTTCTCGAGGTTCACCTCGACTGTTGGGTTGTACCCGGCGAGGTGCTCATCAACAGCATTGTCGATTACTTCCCAGATGCAATGATGGAGTGCCGACCCGTCGTGTGGGTCACCCAGATACATGCCTGGGCGCTTTCTGACCGCCTCTAGCCCCTCGAGCACCTGAATGCTTTCTGCATCGTACTCGTCAGCCATCATTATTCCCTCATTGATTGAGGGTTCCCAAAGGGAACCCTCAAGACAACACATGATACTCAGGTGAAAGGGGTTATTCAACCCTGCCAATAAAACAGTCAATATTTGGGCAATTTACAGTAGAAGGACCTCTTTCCACTCCGATATGGCTTTCCCTCCTCACGACACGGTTAAACAGGTAACTCCGGTGGCTTCCCCGGATGAATCGACCCCTCGTCTGTGTAACTCTGAGGGGTCGAACGGCTGACGAGATGGCTAGTGATGCTGCCGTTGCCAAAGCCGCTGGCGCCGATGCCATCGAAGCTCGACTCGATCATCTATGGACGATCGAGCACCCGGTGCAAGCCAATCCCCGCTCTGACACGAGGGGGAATGGCGATGGTGCTGGAATTGAGGTGGAGGTCAGGCAACTCGATCTTGATGCAGTTGATTTGGGACCTGCCTTGTCCACCATTGTGGAAGCTACTAATCTCCCAATGGTAATTGCATGCAGGCCTGAGAGGCAAGGCGGGTACTATCCGGGAAACGAGGATCAACGAATCGAGGTACTCAGGGCCGCTATCGCATGCGGGCCCCGATGGATTGACCTCGAATCCGACATTGCCAAGCCGATTAGAGATGAGTTAGTGGGACTGACCGGAGACAGTACCGGGATCATTGCCTCGATGCATTCCATCGAGAGAACCCCCTCCTCATCTGCTATTGCCCAGGATATAGAGGACAACCACGATCTCGGGGATATCATCAAGGCATGCTATCCGACTAGGAACAGGGCGGAGAGCCTGAGGATCTTCGAGGCAGCGTGGGAACTGAGGGATTCGGGAATAAATACTGCTCTGATGGGATTGGGCCCAGGGGGGGACTGGGCGCGCATCCACGCCCCTTTGCTCGATCAGTTCATGGTTTACACCACCACTGAATCGGGGTGGCATCTCGCTCAACAGGGCAGGATAAATGCTTCAGACCTTCAGACAGCGTGGTCCCTGCTGGAGTACGCTTAGATCACCCATCCCTGAGGAACGGCACTTCCCGCATCTCTTCTTCTTCACTAGTTAGGGCTGCGGAATGGTATCTGCTGTGGAGAATCAGGGGGATGATTATGCAGGAGAGGGGCAACGCCCCAATCAGCATGTATGCGGTGTAGTTCGGAAGGGTCTGACGCTCTTCCACATCAATCAGAATCTCGACGTTCATGGCTCCCCCAGTAGCACCTGAATCTCCGACTCTGCTGTTGTCCCATCCGTCAAGAACCAAATGGTACACCTGATTTGGGGCCCCATCCTGCAATCCGAGAGAGGACCATGCGGACCCAGTGGAGTCAATGGCCACGGAGAACTCCCCGTAACTGACGGACTCATAGGCATGCGAGTCCCTGAAAGGCAACCACGTCGACATGTCCCTCCATTCGACCGGCACCATGTCTATCTCGAAATCGCCAAAGCCCCTGGACCCATACTCGACTGTGTACATGCCGTAGTTTTGATCAGTCATCAGGTATATGTCTCCTCGGGCCTCTGATGCAGCCGAGCCACCGCTGTGGCTGAAATCTATGCAGAAGGTGTAACGATAACCCGGAATCAGCACCATGCTCAAGGTTGTGGCGCTGTCATTCATCACCGCAACCCCTTGGAATCCCGACCACGTCCCGTCAGACCACTCGGTGCTGAGCCCCCTCTCTAATGGCTTGAGAGAATTGCCCGGTGACCCATAACCGAAAATTCCCTCAAAACCACCACCGTCGTCCACGGTGGAGACCTCGATGTAGTCCTCGGGCATACTCTGTGACCAGTCGCTGCTCGGTGGCACATCGCAAGAGCTCGTCGCGGAGGTTACCGGAACTGATGACAGGGTGCATACGAACATCACGGCAACGAGAGTCAGGGGCAATCCCGCGACCCTGATTTCGTGCCTTCCAGCGCCCCCCACTACTTTCGCCTCGTTCTGATTGGACGGACGTAGCCCGACTCCTTGTCAGTCCGTTCCTCGGAGGTCAGATATCTTGGTTGTGGCGGCGGGGCATGCTGATCCATCCCGGGAAGCCCTCCCTCGGACCTCGCCTCTTCCACCCCATACCTATTGACCATGTCCTTGGCATCGAGTTCCTCCTCGTCCTTATGCCGCATCACCATCCAGCCCAGAATGGCCACCAAGGATACCAGTAAGAGAAGTCCAGCGCTCCCCCTGTCCGGGACAAAATCAGTCCAAGTTAGATCCGAGAGGGTTTTTGGTGGGGCAGTCTCCTGGATGGAGAGGACGGTCACGACGAAGTCCTTGGACGAGCAAACTCCGACTCCATCGCAAACAGTCATCGAAATCCTGATCTCCCCGGGTTTCCTCCAAGTCTGATTCGATACCATCCAGTCGTTCCTAGTATTGCCATCACAGCCTTTGAGTCGGTAGCAGTCGTCATCGGTGAACACATCCAAATCCCATCGAATATCCAAAGAATCAGTTAGATTTACGTCCCTGTCGTTGTTCTCGACTCCGTCTCCGTCGCTGTCAAAGTTCGCATCAACGTCCAACGAGGCCCTGATTCCATCATTTAGATCGGGGTCAATTGCGTTTCCTAATAGATCCACTGCATCCCCAACTATGACATATTCTGAGGAAATGGGGTTCGAAGTCAAAATCACCGGGGGTTGGGATACATGCACTAGCATTTCCGTAGTGTTGGACTCTCCCCCGGCAAATCCGTCAATGACAGTCAGCCTAACGATATATGTCCCGGGACTTTCGTACTTATGCCAAACAATAGGTCCAGATATTGCAGGACTTGCATCGCCGAAGTCCCAAATCCATGAGGCAATACCATTCCAATCCGGATCCAATGAGTCGGTCGATGTCTTGCCTGCGAATCGCGGATCCGCATCATGACTACCCCTTCCATCGAACCTAATTGGGTTCCCCGGCGCGACGAAGGCCCCGCCTCCTTCGGTATGTGGAATCTGCCACACTATCCCAGACTCGTCCTCCGGGATGCCATCCAGGGAGGTTCCGTTGAGACTGGGACAAGCGAAAGAGAGAATTGGCACTGGAAGTGGGTTTTCTATTTCAAAGAGGTATGTCTTAGGTGCGGATTCCAGACCACGTTCGTCAACCACTACCAGACTAACACTGTACAGCCCAGGGCTGAGGAATGATCTACTGATGGAAGAGACGTTCTCAATTGTCTCTATCATATCGGAGATGCTCCAAACATGCGTGAGGGAAGAGGAGTCACCATCCGGATCGAAGGACTCGCTCTCAAAGACGTACGCAGTTCTCACATCCCCATCAATAGGCCGATTGAAGATTGCGACAGGACGCTGGTTTAGGACTTCTACTTGCAGATGGGCGAACGACGTGTTCCCATCGTCGTCCTTTACCTCCAGAGTCACGTTCTTCATGCCCGGCTCAAGCCAACCGACTATCGGATTGGATAGCAATGAAGCAGTTTCAGAGAAATCAGATGTCAGTGACATCCCAGTACCATCCAGATTAACCCCGTCCTCGAAGCTCCATCTGTGTTCCATAATCATGCCGTCGTCATCGACGAAGATATCAGGCATGGTCAGAGGCGTCAGCGTGTAAGTACTCATCACCCCCTCATGGACTAGCCGAGGGACTCGATTGAGTATCTGAATCAGAATCGTGAGCTCGGAAGAATGGGTTCCATCGCTCACACTCAGTCCCATGGAGTAGACGGTACCATTTGCATTACCGTCAATCCAAGAATGCCCTACTTCGTAGAGGCCAACGCCAGAATCTGACCCCCCATCCCCCCAGTCCCAGTTGAAAGTCAGATGCTCAACTGGGACATTGTCTGAGGTACTCCTGGCAGAGAACTGGATCCTTTGATTGGTATGAAAGGTAATTTCACCAGCAATTGGCACCCCCTCTACGGATATCTCTGGGACCGGGGCTGACGAGTCATTCACTGAGATGTTCCAGGTCTGCGATTCGGAGTAGTACCCGCCTTGGTCCATAACGACCAGAATTACTTGATGCTCGCCTTCCCTCAGGTAAGTGTGAACCGGGTTCTTGAGGTTGGAGCTGTTTCCGTCACCGAGATCCCAGAAATATGCCGACGGAGTCCCATTATGGCTGAAGGAACCATTTTGAAGCCCGAATCCCCATGCATCGTAGCCTCCTCCGAACATATGGGTCGGCAACCATGTCTGGGTGGCTGGGGTCGAGATGGAACCGGAGCCAACGGGCTTCATGTTGGAAATTTGCATAGGCAGCGAGAAAGCCTCGTCCTGCAGTTCTCCTGTGATGTCCCTTATCCTCACTGAGAAGGACCACTCCCCCGTGTGCGAAGGCGTGAACCAAATCGCCCTTGAAACAGGCTCGCTGTTACCTGCGGCCAAGTTGAAGTTCAACGAATCTGTGAGCACGTTTTCGGTGTAAGCCTCGAAGGTCACCCCCAAGGTCTCGTAATAGGCGTTGGAGGTCACTTCTATTCCGATTTCGATGCTGTCTTGAAGAGAATCGCCATCCCTGTCAAAAGTCTGCAAGGAATCGATTGTGATTTCTGCAGGCTCCGTGATTAGATCGGCGCTGATTGAGAATCCGCTAGTGGGGTAACCGCTGGAGGGAAGAACGCCACAGTTGGCGAAATCGTAGTCGCAGTCGTCGATTAGGCTATTGAGCCAAACGAACAGCCAGACTTCAGATGTGGTGTTGCCAAAACCATGGACTAGACCGGTACCCACTCCGGTGGATGTGTCAATCCTTAGTTTGCTCATGGTCCAAGTTCCCGTGATTGCCTCCCTCACCAGTATTGCCCCCTCAAACCCAGAACGAACAGGTTCCACAATCAGGTTTAGCGGGTCCCCAGTGCCTTGGGAGAATCTGTAGGATTTCATACCCCATGATTCCAAAGATTCCCATTGTTTGTGCCATGTGTCCGACCACTGTTCGTTGGACTCGCTTGGAAGGGCTTTGCACATGTTACTCGAAGAGCACTCATCACTCATTTCGAGGTTCGAAAATCCAAATGCCCCTTGAGGGCTATCTAACGTGACTGCGGCACTGAAGTTTGCGAAAATCTCACTCATCGTTCTACCAATCGGGGTCGACCCGGGTCCAGGATTTCTAGCCAAGTCCTCAATCCCATTTCCCCCAATGGAGGTGTCGGCAATCAGACTGCGAATGGAAGGAGCCCCGCCGAGCTTGTCAGCGAGGTACAACATGAATAGGAAGCCAGCCCCGTAGTCAGCCGTCCTCTGGTTCCACCACCTCAGGCTGACGCTGGTGTTCATGGCCCAGGTGTTAGCGTGCTCGGACAGCGTGCCGTCCATTCCAAAGCACAAGTAGGACGCCAAGTCGGCAGCGCCCTCGTCAATCCAGATGTACTCGAACGGGTCCCATGCATTGTGTATCAGGTGCTCGAGTTCGTGGGCTAGAATCGAGTTCCGTCCATCCATGTCATCAACATCGATGAACACCGATTCTCGCAATGCGGAAATGCCGGGTTGGAAATAACCCCCAATTCCACCGGGCCCGTCCACAGCGTGGATGACGATCTCGATCTGGCAGTTGTTGTCGACGTCCGGAGTATCCCCGAAGTAATTCGTGTCAGTCGGGTAGATGATCGACTCCCATGTAGCGGCAATGTCATTCAGCGTGGTGGATGAAATCACCAGCCCGTCCTCGACGAGAATTGCCGCATTGGCAGAGATTTTCTTGGCCGTGACAGAGATTATGCCATCCGGGGTTGTGATATTGTCGGCGTCATCCATAGACCAAGCTCCCTCGCAGCTCCTAGCAGAGTGCCTTGAGTACTGATTACTTGGGCTGAAAGGGAGGATTACCCCGGGATATCCGTCCTCAATCCATTGTTTCTTCAGGAATACCGTGGCCGAGAAGCTTGGAATCTCACTATCGCTGAACATGTACTGCCTGCCCTCAATAGTGGGATCGAATCCCGAAAGCCCGTCCGCCATGCCAGATGTCTCAGAATTGCTTTCGAATGGCTCTGAAGCAACCAATGGGCCGAAACTGGCCACGATCATGGTGGTAATGAGTAACAAGGACAGTGGCACTGGGGCCGTTTCTGCGCTATCCCGCATGAACAACACTCCGTCCGAGTACCTTCGGCAATCGGTCCGAGGACGTATTTTAACATCGATGGAGCACCGTTCGTACATGCGCGGGCGAGGCAGGTCCATACTACTCGCGGCCTTCCTGCTGGTCATGTCGTTGGTTATGCCCGTCGACGCCATTGACTCCAACGAGTTAGTGGTGGAGCGTGAGTTAGTTCTGATAGCGACCATACCCCACGACCCAACCGCATTCACCCAGGGATTGGAGGTTCAGGGCGACCTGATACTCGAAAGCACCGGGCTCTATGGCCATTCGGGATTGAGAGAACTAGATTCGAGTACCGGTGAAGTACTTCGCGAGGTGACAGTGGACGGTGCCTACTTCGGTGAGGGGATCACTATTTTCGAAAGCTCCGTCATAATGCTAACATGGAAGGGTGGTAGAGCCTTTGTGTTCGATCTTGGAACCCTGTCCCCTATATCCAACCACAGTTACGAGGGCGAGGGATGGGGCATTTGTTTCGATGGCCAATACTTGGTGATGTCAAACGGCTCCTCAGAACTGGCATTCCGCGATCCCCATACCTTTGAGGTGATTCGGTCGGTAACTGTGATCTCGAACGACGATGAGGTAAGCCGCCTCAACGAGTTGGAGTGCGTCGGTAGCACAGTATACGCGAACGTCTGGGGGCAAGATCGAATCATTGCTATCAACGCCACTTCTGGTGTAGTGGAGTTCTACGTCTCAGCATCATCCCTTGCTGCCAATCAGGGAGAGACGAAGAACGAGGTCCTCAATGGAATAGCATACGATCAGACGGCCGATGCCTTCTGGATCACTGGGAAGAATTGGACGGAGATGTATTTGGTAAGTTTTGAATCAAGTTCCAGTGACGACCAGAACGCGAGCACAGGCATTGAAGGGCAGCGGACTTCTACGGCCCTGCCATTGGGGGAATATTTCATTCTCGGTATCTTCATCCTGCTCACCATTCTGTTCGTACGGCGTCTAAAACATCAACAGCCGTCGCCCCCCAGCGTGGAAGAGCAATCATTGGAGATGCCATAATGGGCCTGAGCGAGGAACAAGAGGGGGCCGACCTCGAGTACCTGCTGGGAGATATGGCTGTTGATCCGGCTACTAGGGCCGCGGGGGCAATCCTCATCATTCTCGGCAGCTTACTGGGGGCCCAACTCGGAATCATGCTAATTTCTGCAAATCCCGGGGAGCTGCTCTCTGGCAGGCTAGATTCTACTGACACTTACGCTGATGTCTCAGGCATCGTCAACTCGGCGTTGATTGACAACACAACCGGAGGCGACCCGGTGGAAGGTGTCAGAGTAAGGCTGCTCTACGATGATGGCTCGACGACGGGAAAGGAGGCACTGACTGACTCCAATGGCCGCTTCACCATCCCCGACGTCCTTCGAGAATCCTCGATAATTTATGTCAGCCATCCTGGAAACAACACGACTAGTGTATTCATGGTGCCCGGCGATCATGCACAGATTGTCGTTACCCTGGCTCCGGGTGATGGCGAGCAGGTCATCGACATGAGGGGGGAGAGCCATCTCGGGGAGTCGGTGTTGTTCGCCACCGCGATAGCCGTACTGACCTTACTTGCCGGCCTAGCTGGGCTAATTGGTGGATTTGAGGCATATAGGGGGAACAGCTACCGCAGGTCATGGTGGTTGGCCTTCGTAGGACTCTGGAGCAGGGGGATGATCTTC
Organism: Methanobacteriota archaeon; assembly: GCA_002722735.1. Lineage (GTDB taxonomy): Archaea > Thermoplasmatota > Poseidoniia > Poseidoniales > Thalassarchaeaceae > UBA36. The sequence continues at coordinate 50,501 of PBMR01000019.1, read as the reverse complement.
GTCGGCCCTTTGCTGATTCTGCTGGGCATGGGGCTAGTCACCCTTTCAAAGGAACAGTTTTCGGGAGATGCCCAATAGGTGGACTAGGGGTCTTGCATGTATCTTTTCTCGATAGAGGGCGGGGATGGTAGCGGCAAGGGCATGGCAACCAAGATCGTTTCAGAAGTGCTGGAACGAGAGTTCGCATTCTCCTCAGTAGAGACTACTAGCGAGCCGCGACGCGAGCACCCCCTAGGACGCCTAGCAATCGAGTCCGTGAGGAAGAGGTCCATGACTCCTGAGCAGGAGGCCGGACTATTCGCTGCGGACAGGCTAGACCACTCCCACGGCTGGATCCTCTCCCGGCTTCTAGAGGGAAGGGCCGTCGTAAGCGAGAGAAATATCCACTCATCTCTTGTTTATCAGGGGATAGTCGGCGATTTGGGAATTAGCAGGGTCGCGCACATGAATGCCGCTGCATTGGTCCCCGATCTGTGCATCTGGGTAGATTGTGAACCGGAACTGGCATTGAGAAGAATCAGGAATGAGACGCTAAGAGGGGTCTCGAACAAGGAAGAGTACTTCGAGACCACGGAGTTTCAAACTAGGATCAGGGAAGGGTACCGCGCCCTGCTCTCGGGGAACATGGAAATGCCCACCCCATTCGACATGGGTGCAATTATTGGTCCAATCTCGAACGAGGGCACCGAGAAGGAGTTCCGACACAGTCTCATCGAAGGCATCAGGGCCTTTCTGCACAGAAGGCCGGCGCCGATCAACGTGGACTCAGAGGCCGTCGATCAGTATCAGATTCGGCAACTACTGAGGCTCTCGATGGGGCAAAGCACCCTTACCGATTTAGGCGTCGAGCCAGCCAAGAACAGGTCGGATTGGCTCGATGGGGATGCCCCTTGGAAGGTTCTGAAATCCGCCCAAGAGAAGCATGAGGTGGTTCTCGCCTCTGCATCAGGGGGGAATACACTAGAAATGCCCAAGAATATCTTGAATCACTCAATGTCCTCCGTTTGTGGGACGTTTTCACTGGTACATACTGCCGATATCTCCGAGATCCGTTCATCAATGGGGCCTGTGAGATGCGTTTCCAAACGACATTGCCAAAGAATAGTCAAGTTTCTACATGATAGTTATGGGTGGGTGTCCCAGAACAAGTCGCTGATTGGAAGGGAGGCTCCCCGTTCTCAGCTGAAGGACGAGCACTTTTCCTATGGGAGACTGCTGCTCTCGATATGGCCGTTCCGAAGTGCCATCAGGAAATGGCAACTTTCCAATCCCAATACCCATCTGCGCTTCTCCTTGGGGCAGATCATCAGGACAGGTGGGCATACATCATCTGTTCATGCCACCATCTCCCGACTCTCACTCCTCGGTTGTGGCATTGACGGCAAATCACCACCGAGTGACGAGGATGGCCTAATCGACTGGTGGCTGGGAAAGTGAGCCCGACTACTTGATTACGAGCCTAGCATCGGCTGGGAGGGTCACTTCGCTGGCTCCCTCGAAGAACTTCGGCCTTGCAGCGAAAGCTGAGGTGAACCACCACCCAGCGACGAGCCCGGCAGCGAAGCCCGTGACTAGTCTGACCGGATTCGTGGACTCGTAGGAACCCATGAGCAATTGGGTGAAACCATCGATGGCCATTGGCACTAGGCCAATGCACATTATCACGATTACCGCAATTAGTCTCGAATCCCTCGCATAGAGGGCAGTAAGGCGTTCATCGGGCAGGACTGAGAGGAAGGTGTCGCGAACCGTCCACCTGTTCAATCCCCTATATCCGAAAATTGCGCTCCCAATGGCGAAGCCTAGCATTATTCCGATGTCCCTAACGCAAACTGGCATTTGATTGCCGTTAACCTCCCAGGATCTCTGGTGCTTCTGGTGGCAATTTAAGTCCCCTATCGCGTATACTGAGGCCCAAGCAGGATTGAGATCGGTCCAAGCGAAGCTACCCCCATGGAGGGATTGGTCATGCCCGAGTGTCGAACCTTCGCCATGGTCCTTATTGCCCCAACTGTCGTGATTGGCATAGTCGATGGCATTCGCCCTTCCCGATAGTTCTGGAACCGTGTCGGAGGCAATTGTAGCAGGTGCGACAAGGCAGAGGAGTAGGTAACCCCCGGCAATACCTGTGAGAATAATGGAAATCTTCACCTCGCGCTGCCTATCAGTGAGCCCATTCTTCAACTTCGAGACAATCACTTCAATCTCCGTCATCCCAATTACTCGAGCCAAAGCCCTGATTTCACCATTTGGTATCATGTGCATGCCCATGTTCGCAGATGCGTGGAGGGACTTGGATACTCCAAGGCAATCAGGCATGGCTTGGTAACGAGCAGGGACGCTTCGCATTCGACCTCGCTTCAGACCTTCTGATAGACCCCTGCTATCCAGTTACAGGAATCGTTCAGCCTAATTTTCCAATGGGTCAAGCACAAGTGACTCCAATTCACCAACCAGCAACTCGACCAACCAGTCATGGAGGGTGCTACTGCCCATTTCAGAGAGAGTCGAATTGAGGAAAGCGGTGATCAGGGCGATTCTGGCATCCGATGGGTCGAGCCCCCTAGCACCCAGGTAGAAGAGCTGATCTTGGTCAATAGGTCCGTTCGCTGTCCCATGACCGCATCCCACGACCTCGTGCTCCAGAACTTCCAATTCGGGTATCGAGTCTGCCTCGGCATCCTTGGAAAGAAGCAGATTGTGGAATGTCTGGGAAGCATCCGCACCACGTGAGCCATCGGCGATCCTGAGCATCCCCGTTCCGACGGTCCTGCTACAACCCCCACACACCGAGTGCCAGGCCAGTCGACTGAAAGTCTCTGGAGCATCGTGGTATATTTCCACATGGTGATCCAATTGCATAGTATCGGCAGACAGTATCGACCCGAGAACCCTGAGGTCACTACCGGATTCTCCCATCATGTATCGCAGGTCTGCTTTGGTGCGCTCTGAACCGAAAGACGCCGTTCCTGCCCTTACCCGTGCGTCCCTGCCTAAGGAAATTGAATCCACGCGGAGCAAAGTCCCCTTATCCTTCGTGCAAGCCACTACATCGTTGAGGATGGCCCCTTCCCCAATCTCTCCGGTGCGTAGAAGGCCGAACCACTCACTGCAGCCAGTCACGCGGGTGATAATCTCCAGTTCGGACAATCTCCCGACATCGAGCGAGAGATGCAGGGCCGATGAGGAATCACCCGAATCTATGTCTAGCAATAGAGGGCCAATTGAGGAGAAGTTCGGATCGATGATCAGGGTCCATTGAGAACCGGCCGAGGCAGCTTGCAGGAAGGAGTTGGTGATGGGATCATTCTGGGGCAGTCCTGAGAAGGGCACGATGCCCTTCTCCAGCCTGATTCCATTGGGAGCAGCGTTGCCATCGAGGTCGGTGAGTCTCAAAGATGGTGATCCCACCTCTGGAATGCATGCGACATCACCAGTGGGGTGGACTCTGCGCCACGGTGTGTACCTCCACAGGTGGCTGGACCTATCGGGTTCGTCGAGCGAAAGGTACTCCGAGGCTGTGTCCAATCGCCCACCTCAGCCTATGCTGCCTTCCATCTCGAGGGCCATCAGCTGGTTCAGCTCGACGGCGTACTCCATTGGGAGTTCACGGGTGAATGGCTCGAAGAAGCCATTGACGATCATCGCCAGAGCCTCCTCCTCGGAGTGACCGCGACTCATTAGGTAGAACAGTTGATTGTCACTCACCTTCGATACGCTCGCCTCGTGTTCACAGCGTGCAGTCGGGTTGGCGACCTCCATGGTGGGGTATGTATCAGATCGACTCTGCTCGTCTAGAATGAGGGCATCGCAGACTACGTTGAGTTTGCAGTTCTTCGCTTTGGGGGACACTTTGACCAGGCCCCGGTAGGAACCGCGTCCACCGTTCTTGCTTATGCTCTTTGAGAGAATCTTGCTTGTGGTGTTCGAGGCGAGGTGATGGATCTTCGCACCAGCATCCTGATGCTGTCCCTCGCCCGAGTACGCCACCGAGATTACCTCTGCATGACTCCCCTCGCCTTTGAGAATCACAGCCGGATACTTCATCGTCAGCTTGCTGCCGATATTGCCGTCGACCCACTCTATCTTGGCCTTCTCATGCGCGATACCCCTCTTGGTCACGAGGTTGTAAACGTTAGTACTCCAATTCTGAACCGTCGAATAGCGTATGTGGGCTCCGGGTAGCGCAATGAGCTCGACTACGGCGGAGTGCAGCGAATCAGTCGAGTAGGTCGGTGCGGTGCAACCCTCTACGTAGTGCACGCTGCTGCCCTCATCGGCGATAATCAGAGTCCGTTCGAACTGGCCCATGTTCTTGGCGTTGATGCGAAAGTAGGCTTGGACGGGCATCTCGACATGAACTCCCTTGGGGATGTAGATGAATGAGCCACCGGACCAAACCGCAGTGTTCAGGGCCGCGAACTTGTTATCCGTCAGGGGTACTACTGAGCAGAACCACTTTCTGACGATGTCTGGGTGCTCTCGCAGTCCACTGTCCATGTCCAGGAAGATGACGCCCTGCTTCTCGAGGTCCTCGCGGATACTGTGGTAGACGGCCTCCGACTCATACTGCGCTGTCACTCCTGAGAGCCACTTCTGCTCGGCCTCAGGGATGCCCAGCCTGTCGAAGGTGTTGCGGATGTCCTCCGGCACGTCTTCCCATTCCTTCTCGGTCGCATCCGAGGAGCGAAGGTAGTAGCAAATGCCGTCGAAGTCGATATCCTCGAGGACGTGCGTATTCCCCCAAGTGGGCATGGGCCTCTCAACGAAGTGCCTGTAGGCCTTGACCCGTGTCTCTGTCATCCACCCTGGCTCGCCCTTGAGGGCCGAGATTTCACGAACGACTTCCTCGGAGAGACCGAAGTCGAAGCGGATGGTCGAGTTCTCAGGGTCATGCCATCCGGCCTTGTAGTCGCCGACAGCCTCTCTCGCTTCCCGATTGACGGTCACGCACATCCCTCCGCCTTAGATTTCACCTCTAGCCATTCGTAGCCCTTCTCTTCCAGTTTAATGGCCAGCTCAGGCCCTCCTGAGGCAACAATCCTCCCTCCCATCAGGACATGTATCCTATCTGGCCGGACATGCTCGAGGATTCTGGAGTAATGTGTGATGATCAGGGCCCCAGTCGAAGTCCCCCTGACAGCCGAGTTGACGCCAGCAGCGACCGTCCTGATGCCATCGATGTCAAGTCCGCTGTCCGTCTCATCCAATACTGCTAGCTTTGGTTTTAGGAGCAGCAACTGAAGAATTTCGAAACGCTTCTTCTCGCCTCCGCTGAAACCATCGTTGACGTATCGAGACAGGAAACTGCGAGGAATGTCGAGGGCCTTCATTGCATCCTTCAGAGTGCTTCTGAACTCCGCACCCTTGGCCGCTTCATCCCCTTTGATGCTGCTGACCGATTTTCTGAGGAAATTTCCCACTTGCAGGCCAGGGATGGCTTGCGGGTACTGAAAGGAGAGGAACACCCCCGAGCGCGCCCTCTCCCACGGCTCTAGCTCCAACAGGTCCTCTCCTGAGAGAAGCACATCGCCCTGCTCGACCTCATAGTCGGGGTGGCCCATTATGATGTTCGCAGTGGTCGTCTTGCCACTGCCGTTTCGTCCCATGATTGCATGGATTTCCCCAGGATTGATCACTAGGTCGATACCCTTGAGAATTGGTGATTCACCGATTCCCGCATGCAGATTGCGGATTTCCAATAATGGCGTAACCTGACCCACTAACTCCCTCCCTGACCACGCTGAACATAGTCCCCTTTTGATGTCTGCCCTTGGTTTAGGTGACCCTAAATCCGATAACTTGCTCGCCATTGCATGAAATCCGGCGAGGATCCCTCCAAATCCTCATCGGACAGCCTCGAGGAGTCTTACGGGGCGCAGATCGAGGCCGCTATGCGGAAGGAATCCCAAAGGAGGATTGCAGAAGCACACGACCCCCTCGAGATCGCTCGTCTGGAGTCGCTATCCCTTGTTGATCTCGTAGAGATCGGCGACGCTGACTTGGTCCCTGCTCTGATGGCCAGATTGGGCCCAGTCAGAGCTGCTCTGGATGGCCATGGAGGGGGGCTGGTGATTACCGAGGCGGTAATCGAGGAGATTCGCAGTGGAGACTCGGCTCTGTCCCTGATTCTGGACTTGGATGGTGCTTGCGTATCCTGCGGCGCTGCCCCCGGTACGCTCAGGGGAATCCAGGACGACCTCTTGGCGGATGCCGAAATCGCCTCAGTGCGTTTCAGCCTCGCTATGCTTGAGTGGTTCGACGATCTCCAGAGGGAATTTGTCCTCAAGCACGGTGGCGTTGTATTCGCCTAACCAATCATTCCGATGAGGAACTCGATGGCATTCGGCGCGAAGCCCAGGACCGTTACTTCCTCACCCTCAACTAGCTCAAGGTTCGAACCTGCCTCACCAGCTAGGTCATAACTTCCCGCCTTCCCCTTCCAGGATTCGCCCTCTATCAGTTCAATTACCCTCTCATCATCCATCTCGTCGAACTCGACGATGGAGGACTCGGTCCAAATGTCCGCTGTCCAACCACCGTCAAGCACCACAGTGCCCCGGACCCCGTTCGGCGGGTGTAGGATTGCCGTGGAAGACCATACTCTATGCCTTCTTCCCGATAGCCTGAGCAGTGTGGCTGTTGCACTAGCTTTGTTCTGTGCCTTCCCCAATGGCATCTGAGGGTCATCAGGATCCTCTACTAGGGTGTCTGCCACGAGTGCGTAGTCAGGCAATTCCCGTGAGTTTTCAACCGTCAGCTCCATCACCGCGGCACTGGCCTTCGATAGGCACGTTTCCTCAACCTGCACTCTGACTTCCAATCCCGGCGAAGGGGCGATCTCGGGGGTCTGAAGGTAAGCGACCTCCAATGTCACAGTCGTGTCTTCCAATCGATCCGAGAGCCAGGCACGTCGTCTCGCTGAGGCCGAGGCAAGGAGGACCACTGGCATCCAGGAACCTCAGAGGTGGACTCTTTCCTGGCAAACCGGGCATCTAGTCGAACTAAGTTTGGAATTGACCACGAATCGACCCCCGCAGTTGCTGCACACGGCGGGGCTGCTCACCGAGACCGAGGCAGTACCCGCCATCTCAACTGACATTACAGGAGGGGTCTTCGCAACCATCTCTTCCAAATCAGAGGAATCAGCGACGGTCCCCGACTCACTCCTACGTTCCCTTCGAGCCCTCCTACCCTCTGCCCCTAGGTGATCCTGCTCAGGCTCCAGAGGCTGAACAAGTTCCACGTCCCTTGAGCTTACTGAAAGGTCAGAGGAATCAATCAAATCCACTACGTCGTCCTCCAACAGCACGACATCATCGTCTTCGATCGCACGCCTTCTGCCAACCCACCTGAGGCCCTGAGCAGAAAGTGAGATCAATGCCACAGCACCCATGATCAGCACAGCGAATGCGACGCCTATCACCAGAATCTCGAAGCTAGCCTCATCCAGCCCGAGGGACGATCTTACTTGGCCGATTAGGCCCTGCTCCTTCTTGGACCCGCCCCCGTCGTCGACGAGAGACCGAATCTGCCATCCACTCGAGGACGAGAGAATCATTACGGTCTCCCCCATCTCCGAGGACCTGTCAATAAGGTCAATCTGGCCAGACAAAATCCTGTTCGACAATCCGATCCAGCCTTCCTCATGATCAATAATTCCGTATTCTACCTGGGGTCCAGATGGTCCCACATGGTCATAGAGAACCTGGATTCCACGCTCTGTTCCAACAATCCCGATGCCACCCATCCCCCTAGCAGGTAGTCGTTCCTCCAATCCATTCAGGGATTCGAAGGTCGCATCAGCAACTATTGCCAGTAGTACTGAGTCTTGGGCCCCGCCCTCTCTCCAGAGCGCTACGATACTCTCCTCCTCATCCTCGACTATCACCACCATATGAGGTAGTGAAGCCTCGTCACCGACCGCCTTCTTGTAAGGCCACGGCGATTGCTCGATAAGGCCGTGCGCGTACCACACCCCCAGCCTCTCTTTGCCTGTGGAATCGTTCCTAGTGGTCTGATAGAGGAGGTGCGCGCGCTCGTGGCCAAACTCGATGGCAAGTGAGTCAGAGGCCGAGGGTGGGACGTCGATGTCAGCAATGATGCTGGGATTAAGATGCCAGTCGGAGGAGGAAGTAGGCGCATCAGCATGGAGGAGGAAGATATTCGTGGTATCATCCAGGGTACCGCCTGTGAAGAGGTCTCGGTGGTAGCCAGCCACGATAATCTCGTTATCGCTAACATCCATGTCTATCCCCCAGTACTTGCCATCCGAGAGGGGTATGCCTCTCATGAGGTCCTGAATCGGAGTCATCTTGCAAGTGGAATCAATGGTGGAATAACTCAGGGTCTGCATCAGAAAGCCATTCGAGTCGAGGTACCTCCTGGTCCACAGGACGTGGGCAATGCCATCTTCGGTGCTTCTCACTACGATGTCACCCGACCACCGGTCTTCCATGATGTTGCTGCACGCTACCAGAGCCTTGTTCGGTGTGAGTTTGTACAAGTAGAGCGTCCTTTCCTTCTCAGTAATGACTAGGCCGCCCTCCTCATCATCTAGGTTGATGATTTCAATGGGGCTCTCTCCCGTGTTGAATTCAGCCTCCCTCGGGCCCGTCAACGTCGATCTGTCGACAAGTATCGTCTGTTGGCGGACATTATTGGCCCAGTCTATGTCCGTAGCCTCTACCACGACGTTGACCCGTAGGTCCTGAGGGCCAGTTTGGTTGGGGGTGTGGAGGAATGAGAGAAGTGCATACGATCCACCCAGAATGAATGCAGCGCTTGCAGTGCTGACTTGCTCCCAACCCCTCTCTGTCAAGATCTCCAATGACCCTTCTACGCTCGTGGCATCACTAGATCCCAAGTTGTCGACGCGAACCTCGACTAGGGTCTGCTCAAAGGGACGTGGCACGACGGGAGTCGTTGCAATTGCCCCTTCCCTGATAGCAAGGTCGACTCCGGTGGGACGGGGAAGGACGGGAAAAGGCCCAGTGAGCCTGTTGTTCGAGTCATCGAGCTCTTCGATGGTGTTCAACGGGTCGATGATGATGGCGATCGAGGCATCATGGGGTGAAGATGGATTCCAGTACAGAACCACGTCTAGGGATTCACCACTGTCTATGTTAGGAATCACGTACTCGTCCTTCCTAGATCCGTCTTCCTCCAGAATTATGCCGACATCGTTGGCCGCCTTGTCCCCGGTGTTCCTCACCGTACCCCTCACTTCGAGGAAGGTGTTCACATATGCCTCGGACATGGGAATGCCGAACTCCTGGACCGAGATTGACTTGCTCACGAAAACGAGGTCTGGCGTTGGGGGTATGTTGTCAACAGTGATGAACCTTCGAATCTCCTCCGCGTAGACCCCGGTAGCGCTCAGCATCCTCACAGAAATCCTGTATTCGCCATCCTTGACTTGGGTGCTGTCCCAGTCGAAACTCCACCCCTCCCACCCATCGTCCTCATCATCACACTCGCCCCCCGAAGAGGAACCATGCCATTCCTTGAATTGGTGGACGCAATATTTGTGACCTCGCCAATTTGGATCATTATGGCCTTCTGAGTTCTCTGAGCTAGAGGCGTGATTAATGTCATGCCAATCCCCAAAGCGGCCATGATAGCCATCATCGTAGGTTGCCGCATCGATCCAATCATCAGTGTCCAATCTCCATTGTATCGTGGCGTTTCCTACCGATTGGAACATCCCAGAAACCTCTACTTCGCCACTAATGGGGGATTGTCCGCTGGGGGAGTTCAGAGTGATGTTGACTGTCCCTATGGGGTATGCGAACTCCGTCATGTTGCTCCACTGGCCAATGTCGTTTCTAGCGGAGACTCTGGCGATGAGCTCTAAATTGCTGAAATCTTCCGATAATGATGGAACAGTGAATGAAGTCGTCCAGTTGGAGATGCCAAATGCCCCCTCTCCCACCGGGGCAATCGGATTGTGCCATTCCACAAGGGTGGCCGTTGAAACAGGATCGTTCGGACTGGGTTTGAACTTGTACTCAATCTTGACCAGCACCTCATCTATGGAGCCGTTTGCCTCTCCATGCTCGTTGATATGCCCACGGAGATTGTAGGTTTCTTCTTGAATCACCCAGGAGAATTTCGGCGGACTCTCAATATCTACCCAGTATCCGCTTAGCGGGGGAACGGGCCCACCGCTATCGTTTTGCCCCACCCCAAGCATCCCATTCGCAACCATCCCGCCATCGATGATCCCGAATCCATAACGGTTGTTCCAACTCTCCCCGCGGTGCTCTCGAGTCTCTTCTCCTCTGGATTCAGAATGCATCATTAGATAGTCCATGATGGCCTCGCTCCTCCATATCCCCTTGCCCTCTCGCATGAAATCGAATCCACGAACCTCGCCGATCTCAAGCATTATTGCAACCATGCCCGCGACCGCCGGGGTTGACATGCTGGAGCCTGACTTTGATGTGTATTCGCCCGATGCCCTGTTAATCTCGGATCCAGGGAGGATGCTGCTCGACTCACCGTGCTTCGCCGAGTAGACATCCTCGCCAGGTGCGACTACCCATGGCTTCAATTCGTCATATGAGTCGCCATCCCCGTCATCTTCTCTGGGGCCGTAGTTGGAATTGCTTGAAATCGAATCATCACTTCTTTTGATGGTATTCTCGTCATCCAACCAACCTACTGTGATGGCCGTGTCTGCCGCACCAACGGAATTGACGCTGTTTTCCCCATCGTTTCCGATTGCAGCCACGCAGACAAGCCCCTCATCCGAGGCCTGGTTGACGAGTTGGGCCTCGGCAGAGGTACCGTCGTCCGAGTTGTCACCACCGGGGGTGCTCTGTTGGCCAAAGGACATGGAGACAATGTCTATGCCATTGCTTGACTCGTTATTGCCCCAGTCCGTCTCGTGATTGTTGATGATCCACTGTAGTCCGGCCAGTATGGACTGCGAGTTTCCGCCTCCGTAGTCCTGCATGACCTTGACGTCCACGAGGTATGAGCCCGGTGCGTAGCCCTGGTGGTGGCGATTCCAATCGCCAGTTCCCAAGGCGATGCCAGCGACATGAGTGCCATGCCCATCGCCGTCATCTGGGTCCTCCTCACTGCAACCAGACTCGCCGATCCCCGTTGCATCACACCCCGCGACCCATTTCGGGTCGGAAAGATCGTCGGGATCCTTCTCGTTGTCGCGATTATCATCTGAGAAGTCATCTAGGGAATAGTGCTCGTTGTCAACTCCGGTGTCGACGATTGCAATGACGATTCCTGAACCTGAGTACCCTATTGCCCTGAGGGTATCGCCATCATACAATCCGGAATTCCTCACCTTGGACCCCCTAGCCGACTCGGCCAGATATGGCACGATGACGTTCTGCTCCTCCACGAGCATGACACCATCGAGCTCCCAAACGCCAATCAGGGCGCTGATGGGAACGTGGTCTAGGACGATGGCATCAAGGTGGTCCATGGGCATGAACCAAGACCCATCGTCCTCCCAGCCATGTGCCGAAATTGCATCAATGAGTGCAGCGATGTCAGAGGGCCCGGGATGCCATGCGTAATGGACGATGATCGCGACGGTAAGGCGACCATCATCACCCGTAATGGCAGTCTTGGATACCGACTCCCTCTGCCCAGAGAGAACTAATTGGAGCCTGTCGTCCATCCCATTGTAATCCGCGTCCGACCAGAATTCCAGCCACCACCCGAACTCTTGGACTTGGGCCCCCGCATCTAGTGGGGAGTGGGTCGGGGACCTGTCCTTGGGGGGGCATGGGTCGAGGCCGCACATCAGGGCAGGGGGATTGCTGGAGCGGAGCTCCGAGGGCATGCCATCCAACTCTCCCACTGGGTGGATGCTCGCGACCGCCCCCGCCGAGAGGTCGAGGACGATGACCATGCATGCGACCATTAATGGCAAGAACGGAGATGCACTATCACGCATGGCTCTCTAAGAGAGCCAAAATCATTCTTGGTATAATTCCAACCTCTGGTAGTACTTGGCTTGTACCGTTATGGCCACCTCATGTGTCGAGCAGAAACTCCGCACCTGAGTTCGCATACCCCCCTGTCCACGATTGGCAACACCTCTCCTTTGCAGATCGGGCAGATGGTGTGCTCGGCAAGCTCCTCGAGCCATGCCCTCCTAGTCTCCAACTCGTCACCCTCCTCTCGAAGCCTAGAGAGGATTCTAGCAGCATGGCCTTGGAGGGGCTCGCCTGCCTCGGCCCACGGATCACCTACCAACCCCCTCATCCTAGCAGTTGCTCGACTCCTGATAGCCTCTGCCCGTGAAGCCCCAGTAGCCGGTTGGCCGGATTCGTCCAATGCACTCGGAGCCCCTTTTGCAATCGGTCTCGCCAAGGCATATGCGAGGAAGAAGCCGCCAACGTGGGCCATGTGGGCGATGTTGCCCTCTCCCGCGGTTCCAGACTGGATGGAGTACATCTGGAAGACCTCCAACCCAAGGCGGACGAAGGCGATCAGCCAGACCGGCCAAGCCCGAATCATGAACAATAGGGGAAACTCGATCTTGTCCTCCGGCCAGCAGGCCATGTACGCTCCCAGAATGCCAAATGCAGCACCGCTTGCCCCAATGGCCGGAACCCCTGAGTCTGGGTGCGATGCAATCCACGCTAGGTTTCCCCCAACGAGGCCCAGCACATACACCGCGACCCATCTCCTCGCCCCCAAACGCTGCTCTAGTGGCACTCCAGCCAGGGCGATTACCAAGACGTTCCCCAGAACGTGAATCCAGTCAGCATGCAGCCAAGCTGCGGTGAAGATTCGATGGAAATGGGAAGGATCCCCCGCAGCAGATGAATCAGAAATTATCACTGGAATAACGCTGAACAGGTGAATGGGATCGAAACCGAATAACTCGGAGTCGAATGTAGAGAGCGCGAACTGGACGAACATCACTAGCAGCAGGGAGAGCACCATGGCTAGAGCAATGCTCGTCTCGTTTCGAAAGGCTGTGATGAACGGGCCCACCGCGATTGCTAGTAGTATGGCTATCCACACATAGTCCGTTGGCTCGAGATAGCTCCAAGTCACGTCGTTGTCAAAGCCCACCGACGCCATCACCCAACCCCTGATGACTGGTCATCAAGAGGGCTTCGCAAAGACGGAACTACTCAAACGAAGACGCGCTCTCGCCGGTACATGGGACAAGACGCGCTCGTGGCAGCCACTGCAATCGAGGTTAACAGAGGCTCGAGGAGGGTTCTCCAAGGGGCCTCAATGGAACTCGGAGAGGGTGAGGTTGTGGCTGTACTGGGTGAGAATGGATCGGGCAAGACCACCTTGATCGAGGCCTGCGCAGGAATACTTCCCCTGCGCTCTGGCAGGGTGACGTGGCGAACCGAGTCCGGGGCGGAGAGGGTCGTTCGGGATTCCGATGGACGGCGCACTCCCCCTCCCTCGATGGGCCTCACGCTCCAGAAGGACGGCATGTGCGGCGAGGAGACGGTCAAGGAGCGACTCGCTACCGCCCTCTCGGTTGCAGGGCGTGACCCCTGTGGGGGAGACATCTCCTCCCTACTGGATGCATGGGGGCTCGAACACCGATCCGATGACAGGGTCTCACAGCTGTCTGGCGGACTCAGAAGGAGGCTCTCATTGCTATGTGGGCTCGCTCCCGCAGCACTTAGCGTGGACTCTCGCGCCGTACTGCTCGACGAGCCTTCGGAGGGCCTTGATGATGGTGCGAAGGCCCTACTGAGGGGGTGGCTCAGGGGCCTTGCCTCTAATGGCCACGGAGTTTTGGTCGCAACTCACGACAAGGACGTCATTGCTTGCGCCGATCGACTCATCTCGATACGGGGCGGCGTCCTCGATGAAACGACAGGTGAATCCACTGGCGAGCCAGTCGTGTTGCCAAATGCCTGCCCCCCTGTGGAACCCAGTCAGATTGGATCCCTCATCAGATGGGCATTCAGGATGGAGATGAGGAACCCCATCGACACCGTCGGTCGCGCCACGCCGGCGGTCGTGGCCATGCTGCTAGCCTATGCCTTGATCGGAAATCTGGACATGGGCCTGCACGGCAGCGGGCTGCTGGCCGCACTGGTCCTCGCACCGGCCTTCATCACGGCAGTGACCTCCCCCGCACTGGTCAGAAGGCTGGCAGAGGCAGACTGCGGGCGTTGGTGGAATGCCGTCGTCGGGCCGATGGCCCGTCCGGCGAACTCTATTGCCGCCGCATCCCTAGTGCTGCCGATACCACTGACTTACCTATCTTGGTTCGTTCTGGCCGGCTCGTTCGATTCCGACGCTTCATCCGAGGTTCTGAGGTGGCTTTGGCTGCCCGCACTCTCGATGCTCGATCTGGCCGTTGCCGCCGCAGCCCTGCATCTGCTTGTCGCAGACCTTCGTCGGGCAAGCGCCGCCACGGCCTCTCTGCTGCTCGTCGCCCTGGTATGGCCGTTCCTCGAGCTTACCGACGCCCTCGCCACGATAATGAACGAGGGCATGACCTTCGGTCTGGGGATGGGGGATCCGATAACGACCTGCCTCATTGCGAGCATCACCTCCGCTCTCATTTGGCTCGTTGCCATTTTCATCCCAGACGCCTGAGGACGAGGATTCTTGACCCGCCCCCGAATCGCCCCCTCATGCCTGACACGAGGACTCTTGGGCTCACGCTCACCTCTTGCGGTCTTGTCGGGGTGATAGCAACGGCCTATCTTGGTTTCAGCTGGGCCCCACTAGTCGATCCAGAGGCGTGGAATGCCCCTGAGGCTTATCGGATCCTATTCTGGCACGTCCCGTTCGCATGGGCGTCCTTCCTCGCCTTCTGCTTACTCTTCATCGGTGCTGTCTCTTGGTACCGCAAGCGAACGGAATGGGGCTGGCGCCTTGTGGTCACCGGTTCTGAATTGGGGCTGCTGTTCGGGCTTGGGGTGGTAATATCGGGTCCGATTTGGGGTTCGGCTGAGTGGGGAGTTCCATGGGACTGGGGAGACCTCCGCCTCAATACCTACGGCTTGCTTACCGCCGTCGCCCTCTTCCTCGTGCTCTCCAGGCGTACTCAGCCAGATGGTGATGACACCCGGGACACACTGGCCGCCGTGGGACTGTTCGGATTCGCCCTAGTGCCAATCACGGCATTAGCGACTACTTGGTACCAGAACCGCCATCCCGGGATCGTTCTGGTTGAGAGCGAGGATACGGGCCTCGATCCACAGATTCGCATGGTTCTGATGCTCGGATTCGTTTCCTTCCTAGTGCTGTTCGTAGGCTTGGTCACACTATCAGGCACAATTCAGGCCCTAGAGGAGGAGCTGGAAGGCCGACAGAGGATGCTTGACGAGGGGGCAATAGCATGACGGGAATGGTCGAAGCAGTCGTGGCATACACCCTCCTCTCCTCCCTCCTCGCTACCTATGTCGTTCGTCAAATCGTGCTACTGAACGGCTTGACTTCCAAACTCGGAGAATCCTCCTCACGCGGTCCCGAGGCAGATTCTGATTGACGCTGACCCCCTCGCAAGCCTTCTAACGGGATGTCCGAGCGGAGCATCGGGGACCCCAATGGCCGGAGGCGCGTTTTGCATCACCTGCGGGGCAGAGCCCCCTCTGTCCTCGGATAGGCTCTGCGAGGGCTGCCTGAGGAAGCGCACAACCCTGTCGAAGATGCCAGACAGGATCCAGCAGAACCGCTGCGCTAAGTGCGAGGCCTACGAGGTGAATGGACGCTGGTCCCAGATGGGCGACAACGACCTCGCTGACCTTCGGATTCGCGAGAACCTAGTACTGGAGGATCGTGCCGGCAAGATGGATGTGGGCTTCTCAGTGGAGGCCATCGACGACAGGACGAGTCGACTGCACGTAGAGGTCGAGGGGGAGATCGAGGGACATCAGTTCCACGACTCACACTCTCCGCTACTGCAGACCAGCAATGCGGTTTGCACCGCTTGCGCCCGCAAGGCAGGATCATACTTCGAGGCTACCGTGCAGTTGCGCTCAGCGGGCAGGAAGCTTGAGGCGCAGGAGCTGGCTGACCTCAGGGCCACGCTAGACGATCTCATTGACTCCATGGAGGCGAACCCGATGTTCTTCGTCACCAAAGAGGGTCCCGTGCCCGGCGGCTGGGACCTCCAACTGGGCTCGAAGTCCCTAGCGAGGAGCTGGGGCAGGAGCCTCGTGAGGGCGTTCGGTGGCTCTGTCAAGCAGAGTTCGACCGTAGTCGGGTCAAATGACGGGATTGACGTCTCGAGGCTGACTCTGAGTTACCGCAAGCCGGCCTATGCTCTGGGCGACGTCGTTCGCCATAACAAGGGGCTCTGGGTCATTGACAGTTGGCAGAAGGAAGGCCCCATCCTACGCAGATTGGACAGATTTGAGAGATCCGGGGCAACATGGAGGGACATGGAGTCGTGCAGCGTTGCATGCTCAAGGGAGGAACAGCACCTAGTCCAGGTCATGAACCGCGACAGCTCTGCCGCCGAGGTGATGAACCCGAGCGACTTCCGAATGTCCACGGTCGCCCTGCCCTACGATGACGACGGAAAGGCCAGTGAACTGCGCATCGGTTTCATAGACGGGGAATGGGTGGCCCTGCCAGTGTTGGCAAAGGAGGCCGAGGAATGAGCGAGCCGGACTTTGCGACTCTCCTAGACGAGTTGGACGGCCAGGACATGGCTGGCTACACCCGGAGGTTCGTAGACGACCTACGAGCGGCCATGGGTGCTGAGGTGGATGTCGAGCAGGATGCGGACTGGAGCGGAGTCCTCTGTCTGGGTATGGGTGGCTCGGGCGCCGGGGGACTCTTCCTGAAGGCGCTGTCGGACGACTCAGGCGGACTCCCGTTCGTAGTCTGGAGGGACTACGGGATTCCCAGTTGGTGGGGGCCTGACTGGCTGGTATTCGCCACCTCGTACTCCGGAAACACCGAGGAGACCCTCGACGGCGTGAGCGAGGTACTGGCCTCGGGAGGCACCGTGGTCGGAATCTGCTCGGGCGGAAAGCTCGAGGGGCTGCTGGCAGAAAGCGAGGGCTCGTTATGCCTCAACGTGCCTCCCGGGCAGATGCCCCGCTCTGCCTTCGGGCACATCTTCGGCACCCAGCTGGCTGCGTGCTGGGCCCTAGGCCTATTGCCCGAGCCCAGCGAGAACGAGCGATCAGCAATGCTCGAGCGTCTGACCACGGCATCATCCAATGCCGACATAGCCGATGGCGAGGGCATGTCCGCCACTCTGGCCCGCTCGCTGGTCGACCGAGAGATAGGCATCGCCGCCCCGACCTGCCTGAGCCCCGCAGCCTACCGATTCGCCTGCCAGCTCAACGAGAACTCAGCCAAGTTCGCCCGCTCCGCGGATATCCCCGAGATGAACCACAACGAGGTCGTCGCATGGACTGGGGATGCGGCCTCGAACCAGGCGCTGCTGATGTTGTCGTGCGATGACCTGCACCCGCGAGCGCAGGCCAGAGTGGACTGGATGCTCTCCGAGGTCGAGGCCGCACCGACCTGGGGGATCGAGTGCGAGGGGGAGAGCCTGCTCGAGAGGCTCCTCTACGCTGCCCACGTCACTGATTGGATTTCCATCGGGCTCGCCGTTCTCACTGGCGAGGATCCCTCGGAGATGCCTGCTATCGTCTCTCTGAAGGCCCATCTGGCCACGATTCAGTAGAACGGGCCGAGCACCAGCCTCGGATCAGGGTAGTCTAACAGTGCTTGGGCTCGCTCCTCTGGAGCCACTACGCCGGGCAGATCGTGAGTCTCGGGCTCTACCAAGGAGAGCTGGAAGTGCAGGTGCGGCTCCCAGCCGCCGTTCTCGTGATGGGCCCCGAACCATGCTATCACCTCGCCTGCGGAGACCTTCTGCCCCACCGACTTGCCTTCTATGGAGGCAGCGTCCATGTGGCCGTAGAGTGCCCACACCGCAGTTCCCCCTATGTCGTGCTTGGTGATTACGACATTGCCGTAATCGCCCTGTTCAGGGTTGTAGCCGAAGTGCGACACCTCACCATCGGCGAATGCCATGCACGGAGTTCCCACCGGGCCGCCTATGTCGATTCCCATGTGGATGTTGCGAGTCCCACCGAATAGGTCGGTATTGTACAGGTTGGGCCTTACTTCGTCGTACTTGCCAACACTGTATTCGGTCTTCGGCGGGGTCCAGGTGCCTCCGCTCAAGTCGAGAATGGTGTACTTCTCGGGTAGGTGGACCACGGAGTGGTACTCTTGTTCGGACCAGTCGACCATGGATTGGCGAAGAAGGGGGACTAAATCACTCCTCTTCTGCTTCCTCGGCTAGTCTCCTGACACCACTCTTGCTTCGAAGGTCCTTTTTCACCTTGGCCCCGAGTATTCTCAGCAACTCTGTTTGCCTGATGACATTCCCGGTTCCGCTGGTTAACTGATCCTCTGCTTCGTCGTACGCCGCTTTCGCCTGCCCGAGTTCGAAACCTACAGTCGTGAACGACTCAAGAAATGTGACGACCTTATCGTGGAGAAGCCCCCCTCTTTCCATCAGTTCAATCTGATTGCGCGACTGGTTCTCGCGATTCCACAGTTCTTTGATGAGTAGTAGGGCGAGCATGATTGTAGAACCGCTGACTACCTTGACCCGGCGATCTCCGACCAAATCCTCGTATAGGCTAGCATCGGATCTCATTGCATCGATGAATGCGCTTTCCAATGGGACGAGCATTAGGACGAAGTCGAGGGTGTGAATGCTCTCCATATGCTCATAGTTTTTGGAGGCTAGTTTCTTGGCATGGTTCCTAATCGAATCGCAGTGATTCTTCATTGCAATAATTGCTTCTCCTTCATCTCCAGTGCTAACATATTCTGTGTAGGCGGTTATCGAGACCTTGGAATCAATGACAACTTGTCGATTATCGGGGAGATTTAGGACGAAGTCGGGTTGCTTGCGCTTTCTATCCGCGCCTGTCTCGGAAAATTGCTTGGTGTAATCCCTACCTTCAACGAAGCCCATGCTCTGAAGAAGACTCTCGACCACCACCTCGCCCCACGCACCCTGAGCCTGAGGATCGCCTCTTAATGCCAGAGACAACTCACGAGTCTCTTCAGCGAGAGTTAATCCTAGTTTGTTTACATTAGTGACTTCGTTACTGAGGTCAGCGGCTCGCTTGATATCCGCTTTTTCAGCATCCTGAATAGCCTTGATGTAATCATTCATGCTTTCGGATAATTGTTTAGTTGCTACAGAAAATGATGATTCCTTCTCCTGATCTGCATTATCCACAGCTGTCTTGAAAGCCTTGGCAGCAGCCACCTCGAACGCATTTTGCATCTGCTTTTGCATTGTGTCCTTCTCATCTGTTAGAGCACCCAAACGAGCTTCAGTAGTTGCGACTTCGACCTTACTCTCCGACATAGCCTCTTCCACCATTCTAGCTGCCCGCTCGGACATAATTTTCCACACAATGCCAGCAGTGACCAGCACGGTAATAGTGATGAGTATAGGCTCTGACAGTTCTGCCACGTCAACGAACCATAATTCAGGGTACTTGAACCCTACAGGATTGATAATGGGAGATTGAAATTATGGAATATATTTTCTTAGATGTTCGGAATCCCATAGCCATGAGGGTCCGAAGGCTGGCCATGCTTCTGTCCGGACTTGAGCCGCATCCCTCCAACTCAGTCGAACTTGAGCAGTACACCACAGATGGCGAGCTCGCCGCCCGCTGGCTTGCTGACATCTCCGCGTTCAGCGACCTCTCCGAGGGTTGCAAGGTCGCTGACCTTGGTGCAGGCAATGGCGTACTTGGACTGGGCGCCATGGCGATGGGCGCTGAATGTGCAATACTAGTTGAGACCGACCAAACGGCCTGCGATGTAGCGATGTCGAATGCAGAGTCGATGTGCGTGGCGGACTCGGTGGAAGTCATCAGGGCCACAGTCGGCTTGGACCCCATTGACCTCGACTCTATTGACGTGGTAATCAGCAACCCTCCATGGGGCAGGCAGATCGAAAGGGCCGACAGGCCATTCCTCGAGGCAATCCTCTCAGCGGGAGTTACGGCGCACATGATGCACAATGCGGGGGCACGGCACATCCAGTCGATATTCGAGGCTGCTGGTTGGGGCGTCGAGCGTTACGGAGAGGCAGACTTTGCTCTGCCAGTGGCTTACGAGCACCATGCCCGAGAGAGGGGTCGAACACGCGCGGCATTCTGGCGCCTCTCGCCTCCCTGATATTCGTGTCTGAGGCTGCCGGACCGTTGATATGGGGTCTTCCGGTCGGCGGGCCGATGAATGCCTCTGAGGGAGACTTCGTGACGCCCGGAACCCCCGTGGCGATTCCAGGAGATGGGCAGCCCGGCGAGGGCGTCCACACCGCTGCCGGCGAGGCGGTCGCCGTGGTCGCTGGCACCCTGGTCAGAAGCGGGGGGGTGCTCTCCGTGGACCCGTCAAGACCCCCGCTCAACATCCCCGAGATGGGGGACGTGCTGATTGGTGAGGTCAACCGACTCAACGAGAAAACCGCCGAGCTCAGGGTGCTTCACATCGAGGGCAGGCCAGGTGGCCACAGGGACGTCCCCGCACAGAGGCTATTTGCCGACATCTTCGTCTCCGAGCTCGTTGACCGCTTCATCCCATCTGCCGGGGACGCCATGAGGAAGCGGGACATCGTTCGCGCCAAGGTCATCAAGACGGAGCCCATGCTGAAGGCCTCGACAAAGGGCGATCCCGACCTAGGGGTGCTGTACGCAGCCTGCCCGACCTGCGGTGTGGAACTCGCGTCGAGTGATGCCACTCCGGACTTCAACGTCACATGCCCCCGGTGCGACTACAGGGGATTCAGGGCCCTTTCCAACGGCTTCGGTCACGGCTTCGAAATTCCCGATGGCTCTGATCTCCAACCGCTCAACCGCCCCGGCCAGCGCTGGACCGAGGAGGCCGAATCGACTCTGGGGCACGATGGGGCCAGGCCCTACCTCTCCCCCCTCGCAGACCACAGGCGCGGACTGTCGCACGAGATTCCCGCTTCCGCACGCAGAACCCCCTCGTCACGAGGGCGAGACGGTCGCGGAGGCCGACCTCGGAGGGAGATGCACGCTGCGGACTGCACCCTCTGCGGGACGGCAACCAAGGTCCCATTCAAGCCTACTCCGGGAAAGCCACTGCGATGCAGGGATTGCATGGACAAGGTGGAGGCTGGGAAGGCCAGCAAGGAAGACCTCGCACGTGAGCGCGAGGTGATGAGGGAGGCTAGGTCCAAGGCCGGGGAGACCATGGGGACCAAGCTGTTCGTAGGGGGGGTCTCGTACGAAGCCACTGAAGACGATCTTAGGGAGCTGTTCTCACCTCACGGCGAGCTGAAGGAGGTCCACATGGCCATGGACCGGGAGACTGACAGGCCCCGGGGCTTCGCCTTCGTAACCTTCGCAAGCAAGAAGTCCGGTGAAGCCGCCATCAAGGCGCTCAAGGGCACCGAGTTCAAGGGTCGGAGGATCACGGTAGAGGAGTCGACATCCGGCGGCAGCAGGGGCGGCGGCAGACGCAGACAGCGCCGCTGAGAGCGAAGCCGTGAAGTCCACGCCGTCATGCGGCGTGTGGGAAAACATGGGCGGATGGCTTGTAATCGACGGCTACGAGGACGAGCCCGCTGCCTTCGGGGTGCCTAATTACCTAGGCTTCCACATCCGCTACATCTGCGGAGTCCTCGAAGCAAGGGGGGAGCCATACTCGTACATGACAATCGACCAGTGGAGGCTCCATCACAAGGGCAAGTCCCCCAACCACCTAGTACGAGGGGAACTCGGAAGTGAGTTTGCGGACATACGGGGGGCGGTCGTACTTGCTGGAGCGATCGTACCGGGGAAGTACGTCCGAGGAACCCCGATCAGCAGGCGGGAGCTCGACGAGGTGCTGTCCGCCCTGCCCCAGAACCGCCCAGTGCTGTGCGGTGGATGGGCGATTCGGCACTGGAGGTACATGGGTTGGACGCCGCTCAGGCAGAACCTGTTCTGCACGGTGCAGGATACCGATGCTGCCCTCGACCACTTTGTTGCGACCGGCAATTGGAAGAACATGAGGCGCACTGCAGAGCAATGGGGCTCGTGGGCACTGGCAGGAGCCAGTTCCAAGGCAGTCACCGCTCACCCAGATCTCGCATCTCCGGACGGCTCCCCCGGCCCCCTCACCTACGAGGTCGAACTCTACCAGGGATGCGTGCGCTTCGAGCGCGGATGCAGGTTCTGCATCGAGCCAAAGAAGGGAATCCCCCAATGGAGACCCGAGCAGGACGTCATCGCCGAGGTTGGATCCGCATTGGATTCGGGCGTTCGCAACGTTCGCATAGGGGGGGCCACTGACATCTACACCTACAGGGCCGGCGGGATCGGAGACCTAGAGTACCCAGTACCAGACCCCGAACCTATCGCTAGGGTGCTGCACGGGCTGCGCGAGGACGAGCGCCTCGAGGTCCTTCACGTCGACAATGCCAACCCCTCTATCATCGCAGAGAACCTCGAGCCTGCCACAACCATCACCAAGACCCTGGTGGAGACTCTCTCAGACGGCGCGGTGCTCTCATTCGGCCTCGAGTCCGCAGACCCCGCTGTGCACGAGAAGAACTGGCTCAACTGCGACCCCGACCAACTTCGAACGGCCGTCCGCCTCATCAACGAGCATGGCAGGGGCAAGGGCGAGAGGGGGCTGCCAAGGCTCCTCCCGGGCCTCAACTTCATCGCCGGTCTCAATGGCGAGACCGACTCGACATACTCGATGAACATGACCCTTCTCAGAAGCCTCAGGGACGAGGGGCTCTGGCTGCGGCGGATTAACATCAGGCAGATCGAGGGAGAGGGGTTCCAGGAAGTCCCCGAACGGGCTTTCAGGGACTTCAAGAGGCAGGTTAGGAAAACCATCGACCGACCGCTCCTCGAGGACATGCTCCCTACAGGGACCATCCTGCGTGGGATCTGGTGGGAGGCTCACAACGACCGAATAAGGAGGCCGGAGCAGGTCACAGACCCCGAACACAGGGACCCGAGAATACACGGCAGCTCGGGAGTCACATTCGGGCGGCAGATCGGGGCCTATCCGATTCTCGTCGGCGTGCCTTACAGAATCCCGCTTGAGACCAAATCTGACATCCTGGTGACCGACCACGGGATGCGCAGCATCACCGGTGTCGAGATCGGACTGGACGTCAACAATGCCACCCAGCAGCAACTGGAGGCAATACCCGGAATCGGCAGCAAGTCCTCTTGGAGAATCGTGAGCGCTAGGGCGAAGGCAGCGAGGAACTCCGGCAGACCCTTCGAAACCGTACAAGAGGCCTTCAGCGAATCGGGAATGCCGATTCCGGAATTCGCTGGGGAAGTCCTAGTCGCCTAATACTGGTCATTAGCTAAGCCTAGCAATCCCAACTCCTCGATTTTGTCAGCCGGAGCGAGGAAAGTCACCTGCACCACTCCCGGATGCCTTCCGATTTCGATCGAACCCGTGATGGTGGCTCTGTTCCTGATCTCTGGAACTGTGGTATCCAGAAGCTCGGCAGCCCTCTCAAGACCATTCTCGGTCGCGGAGTTCAAGTCGGGACCCGATCCCACTATTGAGATCGGCACCGCGTCCTCGACCCCTTTCATCCCCCAATTTTCCGCGACGCTCTCAGCCAGAGCCATCTCTTCGTCGGAGATTGGCTTGGCGAGGAAGGGAAGGTCCTCTTCGACCGGGAAGATGATGGGACCGTCAATGCCCAGCCCTTTGAGGACGTGAACCTGCAGAGTTACTGTGCCCGAAACATCGGCCGTGTGCCCAGCAATCTCCCCGTCTCCTTGCATAGCGTGCATGTCGCCCATGTAGATGCCCCCCCCATCTACCTTAACAGGGCAGATCAGGATGGCACCGGCACGCACAGCATCGATATCCATGTGGCCGTCTGTGCGATGCTGCAAATCCTCAGCGGTTATCGCCTGTGGGTGTGGGGCTCCAACCAGGAACGTGCCGAAGTCCCCTGCGTTGTGTGAGTCTGGCATCGCTATCGCGGGGCAGGTTCCTAACTGTCCCATGAACGGCCTAAGCCTAGCAACGAGACCAACCAGATGGTGAGGTGCGAAGGTGAGGATCGAGTGCTGGATTGCATTCTGGGGCATCGCAGCGTAGAACTTCGCATCGTGTGCGATCTTCTCTGCGGCTCCCTTGTCGAGGGTGACGCCTAGGCTGCGGTTGTTATCGAACGCGATGGTGTAGCCGTTCGTGAACTTGAACGGGCTAGCCGGCTTTCCTGTCGACTTGAATCGTACTGCATCCTCGCCGATCCCCTCTACATACGACGCCGGATTCAACTCGTCGTTGTCGGGGTCGTACTTGGCCACGTATGGGTCGCCCATGTAGAGGCCGTCCACCCAGTAGTCGTTGCCCGACGACGTAGCCACCGAGGTCACGGAGATGTCCTTGATTCTAATCGCAATCGCATCGCCGACCTCGGCCCCCTCCACAGCGACGGGAATCGTCACCTCGTGGCCGCCACGCAGTTCGGGGGTAATCATCGGCCCCCAGCATCCTGGGGCCGTGTTCGCGATGATGTGCCCGCCGTCCCGGACCGGCCCCAACATCGGCTTCTCGGGATCCAGCACTCCATCTGTGAATTCGTTCACATATACTGTCTCGCATCCTTGTACTTCTCCTGTCATTTTCCTCTCTCCTATTCTCATTATCCGCCTGCTGCAGGCATCAGAAGTGTTACCTCCTGCCCCGATTGCAATTCTTCATTGGCATCTCTGTGACGTCCCGAGACGAATGCTATCGCTTCGCCAAGAGTCCCGATGGACTCGGGGTACTTCGAACCGAGCGCATCCATCACGTCATGGATGGTGGCGGGGGTCTGCACGGTGACGCTCAGGCGCGAAACACCGATCTCCTCAGCCAACCTACCGTTGACGCGCACCGAGAAAGCATCCTCACCAGTCGATGCCATGTACTCGACGCAGAGGCCTTTACGCAAATAAAAGTCTCTAACACCTGTTATTATTGACAATCAGACGTAGAAGTCGGCCGAGACCTCTGGCTCATCTCCTCCAAGGTAATCCTCTATGGCCCCTGACGGATCTATGGTCTCCAAGAGGCGCAACGCCGTTTGCTCGGTGGTATCGAGGTCCAAGTCCAGGGGTATGTCGAAAGCCTCCTCAATCCACTTAGCGAGCCTGTCGGCTGCGAGTACGTCGGCACTGGTGCCGACGGTGTCAGAGACGATACCGACCGCATGAACACCTTGAGTCGGAGCAAGCGAGAGAATCATTCCTGCGATGCCTATCATTCCCCCTTCTGGCTGGTCCCTGCTGACCGTGATGTCATTTGACTCGAGATTGCCGCGAACCTTCGCATCAGAGCAGATCACGTGGATGGAGCGATCCTCCAGCCCAGATGCCAGTCCCGCCAGTATCAGTAACTGCGTGGACTCGGAGTCCGCGGCCAACTGAAGCATCGTCTCTGAGACCTCGAATTGGCCAGCTGCGGTCATTGGCTGCATCATTCCGCTGATGGCAATCACCGTGCTTCCGTCTGGAAGGAGTATCGAACTCAACTCGAGGCGTGGCGGCCTGATTAGCCCCTCATCATCTAGGGTTGCATGTGGGGGGAAGTCAGGATGCAGGAGCCACCCCAGGGTTCTGGATGGATGCTTGCTCAGGAGGCCATCGATGACCAGCTTCCCGACGTTCCCCACTCCCGGCACAGCCTCGATGATGGTGCAGTGCTTGGGGAGGCCCTGCCCCTCCAGCCAATGCAACTGCGACCTGTTCATTCGCTCTCCTCCTTCCTCGTCGTTGGAAGTGACTCGACCCACTCGTCGCTTCCAGCATCCACCCTCTGCCTGCGCCTGGCTCCCTGTGGATCCTCAGGCGAGAACTTCAGCGGGGCTACAGCGACCATCGTGCCCCCGCATTCGGCGCACTTCGTACCCAAGCCGAACGCCCTACACTCCTTGCAGCGTTGGAGTTTCGTCCTCGCCATGATTAGTCTGATGGGCGAGCCCTTCGATGGGGTTCATGAAGTATCGTCCCCAGTCAGGTGCACTCAAAGGCGTTCTATGGCTATCGAGCCCTCGACAGATCCGATGCTCTGTGTAGCAGCCTTCTGGGCTGCTTCCCAAACCGACTCGGCCGTTGGGTAGTCAGGGGCGCGGATATCAATCCTGTAGTGTGGCGCTCCGTCGTAGTGGCAGGGCAGGACCACGTCCTCCACACCTTCAGCGCACGCTTCGGCAGAATGGAGGGCATCTTTGATTGCCCCCACTCCCTCTGGGCCCCATACCTCAATGTCGAACTTGCCTCTGATTTCGACGAACGGGGGGATTATGTTCTCTATGGCCAATTCGGTGACCACGCCCATCCAGGAGCCCTGGAAGCCAGATTCCGCGAGTGCGCCCTCATTGATTGCGCATTCCTCGAGTGCCCCATATAGGGATCCGAAGGCCTCTCTCATCTCGTCGGAAATCGCCTCCGTCTTCTCGTCGTCCCAACCCACTCTTTCTGCAGCGACCCGCATTATCTGAGAGGCCCTCTGCTCATTCTTCCAGGACTGGAGCGTGGATCTGCGCCGCTCTTCGGAAACTGACTTTATCGACAGGCTGATGCTCTGACGCTCGACCTTGACCCCGATGACCTTGGCCACAACCCTCTGGCCCTCTCTGACATGGGTCCGGATGTTCCTCACCCATCCAGTGGCTATCTCCCCAATGAAGACGAAGCCCTCCTTTCCGGGATATGTGTCTAGGCTCAGGTAGGCCCCGTTCTCACGAACGTTCTTAATCGTGCAGACGAGCAACTCGCCTTCACTAGGCCAGTCGTTCGCTACCGCTGCCAAGATGCTGCCTCGCTCAGTTCAGGACCTCTATGACGGTACAGCCAGTGAGGTTCGCCATGCCACTGGATGGCTCGGCCAGCGTCGAGCCGCAGATGGGGCATGGGACAGTCGTGGAGGCCCTATCGAAGATCGTGCACTCGTTACCGCAGTCACGGCAACTGACTTTCAGGAAACGGCCACTCATCATCCCACTCCGGTCACTTGTCGACGAGTTCAAACTTTCTAGCCCGCTTCCCCTTGGGCGAATGGGCCTTTCCCGTTTCGGTGCATCGGTATACTAGGTTGACTCGCTTGGTCGGCTTCTCGCCTGTTGGCTTAGGCCTGGGAAATCCGCGGTATCCCGAGGTAACGCGGCGAAACCTCCTCTGACCCCACTTGAGTTCGCTGGCGCGCCTCTTCTTGACGCGCTCAACAGTGTGCTCGGTATGCTTGCCAGCGGCTGGGCTGTAACGCATGACCTTTCTAGGCATCTTCACCATTCAGTCACCTCAGCACCATGTGCGCCGCGAGCCACCAATGGCCCGTATATGAACTATGTCAAGCGTTTGCTAAACCTCTCGGTAGACCTGCATCCATGAAAAACGACATGAATCCGAACCCCCACCCATCGATGATGGACGTCCATCTGCTACAAGTATGGGGAAGCCTCCTCATCACATTGCTTGGGATCTGCCTGCATAGAATGGGCCCCGCTTTCGAGAGGAGTCGCTTCGGACCTCCGATAGCCCTCCTTGGGTTTGCCGCGTTCGTCCTCCTGCCCGATGGGCTAACCGGGCCCGAGAAGGCAATGCACGACACCCTCCTCTCCTCTCTCCCATGGATCGCTGCTGCTACTGCTGGCACGCTGCTGGTCCTCAGGGGCGCACCGACCTACTGGTCGGCCAAATCCATCCCGATGTTACTTGGGTGGGCCGCTGTTTCCTTGGCATGGATTATGATTTTGCTAGACTCCGATTCTGCTGTGGCTTCCAGGCTCCTGTCCGATATCTCGGTGCTACCGGGTCTATTGTTGGGGGTCATCGCCTTCGCCTTTGGGGTGAGGCTCGCCGAGGGGTTTTCGGGGGCGAGCGAGGAGTCGAGCCCCTTGACGGTCGATGAAGGAAGGTTGGTTCGTACCATCCTGACCAGGCGTTTGGGGGGTGATGGCGATGAGTATTGAGGTATCAACCGCCCTAACCATCGCCTCTGGGGGGATGATGCTCTCCTCGTCTTTCTTCGCCATCCACCTCGCCGCCTCTTTGAATCCCTATCACCGACCAGCGGCACCTATGATCGGATGCCTGGCATCCTTCCTTGTCGGGCTTTCCATCGCTACAGCATTCTTCGATGGCTCGACAATATCTGCTGCGAGGGGCGCTCTTTCAGATGCGGTGGTGAGCGTATTCTCGTTGCTGCCTCTGGCCTTCGCCTTCGTTACATACCAACTCGCCAGAATTAGCCTGAGAAAGCGTCCTGAGGACCCGCTTCTGGCCCTCCTTGGCCCCCTGGCCTCTGACGAGTGAGCCATTTCAATGGATAACCCTCTTAACAAGTCGGCCGGTGGCCGCGCTCGTTCCTAGGAGGACTGACGATGTCAAAGGGCACGCCGAGCATGGGCAAGAGGCAGAAGTCCACACACATTCGCTGCAGAAGGTGCGGGCGACACTCGTATCACAAGCAGAAGGGCCAGTGCGCACACTGCGGCTACGGAAGTACCTCTCGTCTCAGAAAGTTCCGATGGAGCAAGCGTAACAGATCCATGTGGCAAAAGAAGTGATGCCACCCCGGAAACTGCTAAGTCCCTAATGGCAGAGGGCCCAGTGGTATCCGATGTGCGGCATCATCGGGATCGTTGGGAACCCGAACTCCCAGGTGGCCTCTTCTCTGTACGATGCCCTGCTAGTTCTCCAGCACAGGGGGCAGGACGCAGCCGGCATCGTGACCAGCGACTCAGACAACATCTGCCACCGCAGAGCCAACGGACTGGTCCGAGATGTGTTCAGGGGCAAGCACATGGGGAAGCTAATCGGTTCGATGGGGATTGGCCACGTCAGATACCCCACCGCTGGATCCAGTTCTGCCGCTGAGGCCCAACCGTTCTACACCAACACCCCGTTTGGTGTCAGCCTCGCCCACAATGGGAATCTGAACAATACCGGTGACATCATCAGTGGCCTCCTCGAGTACGATCACCGACGCATCAACACTAGCTCGGACTCGGAGGCTCTGCTCAACCTCTTCGCTGCCGAGGTTCAGCGTTCGGTGAACGGTCGGCCCGGAGGCATGGGAGCACTTTCTGAAGAAGACGTCTTCCGTGCAGTAGAAAGAACCCACCTTAGGGCTGAGGGGAGCTATAGCGTCGTCTGCCTAGTGACAGGTTGGGGGTTGGTTGCGTTCCGCGACCCGAACGGCATCAGGCCTCTATTCATGGGGAGGAGCGACGCTGGAGGATTCACAGAGCGCCTGATAGCCTCGGAGAGCGTGGCGTGCAAGGCCCTTGGATTCGAACACGAACGTGATATCGCCCCAGGAGAAGCAGTCATAATTAGATTGGACGGCTCTTTCCACTCCAAGATCTGCCATCTAAATCCTGTGCACACTCCTTGTGTATTTGAGTACGTCTACTTCGCTAGACCGGACTCGGTCATCGACGGCATCTCTGTTCACGCAGCCCGCTTGAGGATGGGTGAGGCTCTCGCGAGGAGTATTAGCAAGGCCATTCCCGACCACGGGATCGAGGCCGTGATTCCCGTTCCGGATAGCGGAAGGATTGCCGCGTTGGGCCTCGCTAGCGAGCTTGGTGTTCCTTATCGCGAGGGCTTCGTCAAGAATCGCTACATCGGCCGTACCTTCATCATGCCCGGACAGAGGTTGAGGAAGGACTCTGTCAGGAAGAAACTCAACACCATCGACGAGGAGTTCGAGGGCAAGACCGTCCTGATTGTTGACGACAGCATCGTTCGTGGTAACACCTCCCGGAGGATAGTCCAAATGGCTAGGGAGGCGGGAGCGAGCAAAGTCCTCTTCGCCTCCTCTTCGCCCCCCATCATCCATCCCAACGTGTACGGGATAGACATGCCTGCTCGGAGCGAGTACGTGGCCTATGGCAAGGATGCAGGGGGGATCTGTGAGGCTATAGGTGCTGACTGGCTGATCTACCAGGATCTCGGGGATCTAGTCGAGGCCTGTCTCGGTGTCGATGAGACCAATCTCGCCAACTTCGACTGCTCCTGCTTCGATGGGATCTACGTCACTGGAGGAATTACTGAGGACTATCTCCTCATGATTGAGGGAATAAGGGGCGACTCATCCAAGGGCAAGGCCTCAGTTTGAGAGAAGGCTTGAGAGCTCCGATTTCAAGACGGGCAGCGCCGCCTCCCAGGTTGAGACGATCCCGTAGTCGGCAACTCCGAAAATAGGGGCATCGGGATCCTTGTTGATTGCAACGATGAACTTGCTGGAGCGCATTCCTGCTAGGTGTTGGATTGCGCCGCTGATGCCGACGGCTATGTACAGGTTGGGATTTACCGTCTTCCCAGTTTGTCCGACCTGCATGTTGTGGGGAATCTCGCCCCAAGTGTCCACTGCCGCCCTACTGGCCCCGACAGCGGCGCCGATGAAATCCGCGACTTCGTAGAGGTGGGTGAAGTTTGCCGGATCACCCATCCCCCTCCCGCCAGAGATGATGATGTCTGCTTCCGAGACATCGAGCCTTTCGCTGACCTTGGCGATGGCCTCCCGTACAGCGACGCCTACGTCGGAGGATTGACTGACTGTCGAGACATCCGCATTACCACCATCCGCTGCCGCATCGAAGGCATTCGGCCTCAGGGTCAGAGCACAGGGAGCAGAGACGCTAACCGTCTCGACGGCCTTGCCGGAGTAGATGCCCCTGGTGACGGTGATTCCGCCTTCTAATCCGGTCGCATCCTGAATGATGGGAATTCCGCGCATTGCTGCGATCTGCGCTGCGACTTCCCTTCCGGATGGTGCCGAGGCGGCTAGGACGACTCCGTCGGAGACGAGTGGGTTGAGGGCAGCTGCCCAAGCACCGCTGTCGAAGGTCTCGAAGCAGTCCCCTTCAACGCCTATTACTTTGGCAACACCGCTGATGGAAGCAGCGGCAGCCGCACCGATTCCTCCCGGACACAGTACGGTCGGAGTTCCACCGATGGTAATCGCAGCGCCGACAAGTTGCGATGTCACCGGGTGAAGGTCATCTGCGGTGGTTTCTGCAATGATTGTCACGTCCATTCTAGCACCTCAAATGACATTTGCCTCATCACGAAGCTTTGCTACTACTGCGGGCACAGAATCGGAACCTTCGAACTTCTGCCCAGGCGGCTTCACAGGAGGGGGGGAGTGAGACTGCAGTGAGACTGAGGAAGCCCCAATTGTAACGCCTAGGTCATCTGATGTTACGGTTTCAATCTGCTTCTTCTTGGCCATCATAATCCCTCGAACATTTGGCCGGCGCAGTTCCGTAGTCCCCTTGTCGAATGCGAAGAGGCAGGGCCGAGGGACCTCGACTCGTTCGTTACCGGTCGGGCTGGCTCGCAGGGCGATGAATCCATCCCCCCCTGCAGAGACCTCCGAAACCATTCCCACGCAGGCAGCACCAACCAGATGAGATACTCCGGGGCCGGTCGATCCCCCATTGGTGTCGGCGGCCTGCTTCCCACAGAGCACCACATCCGACCCGGATCTCTTGACCGCGGCTGCGAGTAGTGACTGAACGTGCGTGCTATCAGTCACCCCGTCATCCGGAATTAGAATTAGGGTGTCAGCACCCACTGCGGCTGCATCCGTGAGCATTTTCGCGGCCCTAGCCGGACCGCATGTTATCGCGACGACATCTCCCTCACCAGCCTCCTTCAACTGGAGCGCGGCTTCTAGTGCGTACTCGTCATAAGGGCTCATGGACCACTTGCTGACGGCGGACTCGTCCACCCTGCCTCCAGAGACGGAGATTTTGGCGGTGGTGTCGGGGACCTGCTTCAGGAGGACGGCAATCGTCACAGAACATCGAAATGATTTCCCTCTATCAAGATTCGCAGTGAGGAATCACATGCCCGAGTTCAGGGTTCGCGGGTGAAGGCTTGAATTCCAGTGATGTGGCGTCCTAGAATCAAGTTGTGGATATCATGGGTTCCCTCGTAGGTCTTGACCGACTCGAGATTGGCCATGTGGCGCATCACGGGGTACTCGTCAAGGATTCCGTTGGCGCCGTGGATGTCACGCGCCATGCGAGCGATCTCAAGCGCAATGTCGACATTGTTCATCTTGGCTAGCGAGATCTGCTCAGGGAACCATGTACCGTCATCCTTCTTCCTGCCAAGGTGGTATGCGAGCAACTGCCCCTTGGTAATTTCCCGTAGCATCCATGCCAGCTTGTTCTGAACTAGTTGGAATGAAGCGATGGGCTGATTGAACTGGATTCTGCTGAGGGCGTACTCCTTGGCCGAACTGAAGCAGGACTGGGCCGCGCCAATGGCTCCCCAGGAGATTCCGTAGCGTGCGTTGTTCAGGCAACTGAATGGCCCCCTGAGCCCTTCTACATGGGGGAGAATCCTGTCTTTGGGAATCTCACAGTCCTGAAATACCAACTCACTGGTGACGCTGGCCTTGAGGGAGTGCTTTCCAGTCATCTCGGGAGTCGTGAAGCCAGGGTCCCCCTTCTCGACGATAAAGCCGCGAATCACACCGTCGAGCTTGGCCCATACGACGGCCAGATTAGCGATGGTGCCGTTGGTAATCCACATCTTGGCCCCGTTGAGCAGATAGTGGTCGCCATTGTCTTCGGCGCGGGTGATCATGTCACCTGGGTTGGAGCCGTAGTCCGGCTCGGTAAGTCCGAAGCATCCAATCCACTCCCCGGTCGTCATCTTAGGCAGGTAGTGGCTCTTTTGCTCCTCGCTGCCGAAGTCCCAGATTGGGTACATAGCCAGCGAGCCCTGAACGCTAGCGAATGAGCGCACACCGCTGTCACCTCGCTCAAGCTCCCGACAGATCAGGCCATACGCGACATAGGACAGCCCGGGGCATTCATAGCCTTTGAGCGGGGCGCCGAGAACCCCCATCTCACCTAGGTCGACCCGCCACTCATTGGGGAATATCCCCTCTCTACAGGCATTCTCAATATCGGGTAAAACCTGCTCGTCTACCCAGTCGCGGACCATGTCCCGGACCATTCGCTCCTCATCCGTCAGCAACGAATCGATATCGTAGAAATCCAAGGCCTCGAACGTCATCCTTCTCGCCCTTTCCGATGGTGGCGCCCTCATCAAACTATGCACGATGGCTCATCTTCTGCCTCTACGTCGTTGCTCTCGGAGCACATCTTTGCGCTCTTCGTCGCTGCCTATTCTGAGAGTCAACCACTCTCTGAGCAGGGGGGATGAACTCACTATCAGGCTAAGGGCCATCAAGATAGCACCTCCAAGGATTACCACTCCGATCCAGATTCCCAATATTCCGCCCGCCCGTTCGTCCGAGATGGGGTTGAATGCCACGATGGTACCTGAGCTCGTGATAACCCATCCAGAATGCACGTCCGCCGACCATGTAGCGACTAGGCGCTCACCAGAGATTGCCGAATCGAAACTGACTGCATCGCTATTCTCCAACCAAGGAAAGGAAAGCCGCAGGGACAAATCGTGCTCAATCATTGCGAACGGAACAACGGAGACGATGGTTGTCCCGTCTGACTGTTCAGAAACTCCGCCGAACTGGCCATTGACATTCTGGAGTTGCACGATGGTGACTTCGGATGACGAAGCATCTTCAATTTCGAGATCGATGATAGCGATGTTCCTCTCGTTCGAGATCGAGACGCATGCATTCTCCCCCCTGCTAGGGCATACCGCATCGATCCACGGATACCCTGTCCCCCCAATCCAATGGAGTTCGTGATTCGCGTCTATGACCCCGATTCCATCGACGCTAGTCGAGACGATGCATATGTTGATGCCCGCTAAGCAGGCAATTGCATTGACATCACTAGTCCCCCTTCCTTCTATCGGATGCACCTCCATGCCACCTCCTTCCAGACCACGAACCCTCCATATCCACCCCATTTCTCCCCCGATGTAAGCCCAAGACCCATCCGCGTTCCATGATACTGACCTCAACTCCGTCCTCCCGAAGAACGACTCCCCGCCAGCACTGTCAACAGTGCCACCCTCCCTCGTGAACCTCAGGACGACTCCCTCTTCCCCCACTATGAAAGCGGTCTGCCCTCCCGGGTGGAAGTCCGCATCTAGCAGCATCTCGACGCCCCCCCAGTCCAATTTCGAATGTGTTTGGGGCTGTGACGCCTGGATCAGAAAGATAGACGAATCCGCGCCATGCGCGATGACTATCTCGCTGTCCGGAGAGACTGCGGCACCCTCGAGCCCCAAATCCACTTCCCCCAGCCTCACCACTTCCCCCAATTCAACTACGGAGTCCGCAGAGATGATTGGCAGCAGTAGCAGGACGATGGCGCTGGCGACCACCCTATTGCCCATACCACCGGCCACATCGCTCGGACCCACTTCGTCCGTTTAGCCGTTCTACATGCCCCAAAGGACGCAGCGGGTTGGCAGCATTGAAGTGACGTCCGCTCCGCGACGGGTCAATGGAGAGATTTGACGTACGCAGGGGGCTGGTGAAGGAAGTAATTGCGAATGGCGGCCTCAGTGAGTTGGCCCGCGAATTTTTCGATAATGTCGAGGACACCGGAGAGAACTCCTTCCGCGCCTCGCACGGAATCATGACCGCCATCGACTCTAGGTTTGAGAACGGGGCCCTAATTGTGGACGTAACCAACGTTCCGCCGGATTTCGACGATCTCGATGCCATGCAGGCAGCCATGGACGCACGGAAGCGTTGGACCAATTTCCTAGATCGGGCAACAGGATACAACTCCAAGAAGCGTGGAGACAAGGCCAAAGAATGGGCCAAGAAGGCAACTAAGGCCAAGTCCGCAATTTCTGCGACTAGGCACTTCATGGAGAAGGCCGAAGGACTTCCCGCGGACAAGATTACCCAGGCAAATGCCCTCATTAATGAGATCGAGGCTTTGCTCGACTCAAACGACAACACCAAGGCTGCAGGCCGCGCTGGGAAACTGAACAAGATGTTCGACTAGAGGTGGACGATGTCAGAGGACGACTCCCCCTCAATGCAAGGCGAGGAATCGCATCCTCGATTGGAACGCATGTTCAGTGGTTGCGACGAAGTGGTTGGTGCCGAACACACCATCTCGGTGCTCGCAGGCGGTCCTAGCCACTCTGGGGACGATCAACTCGTGGCCTACATCGGGCTCGAGCCTAGTGGCATAGCTCACCTGGGGTGGGTCATCCTCGCGGACACCATACGCAACATGCTCAATGAGGGCGTCAACGTCATCATCCTGCTAGCAGACTGGCATGCTTGGGTCAATGACAAGTTCAACCGGGACATGGACAAGATCTCATTGGCTGGCGATTACATGACGGAAGTGTTCCGCGTCCTGCTCGATTGGCCGGAGGAGGGTGAGGGCCCAGGGCAACTCCGGTTCCTCAGCGCCTCTGAGGTTATGGATTCGGGAAAGTATTGGGAACGAGTGCTCCGTTGTTCGAAGAACATGAGCCTTTCTAGGGTGCGCAGGACTTTCAGCATCATGGGGAGGGATGAAGACTCGTCCGACCACGACCTTGCAGCCTTCTACTACCCGGCCTTGCAGTCCGCCGACATCTTCGAGCTCGGGGTCGATATCGCGTTCGGGGGTATGGACCAACGCAAGGCGCACATGTTCATGAGAGAGGTCGCCGACCGGAATGGATGGATTAAGGCCACATGCATACACACTCCCATGCTATCCGGACTCAGGGGTTCTGGGGGCCGGATGGACTCGTTCGACCACAAGATGTCGAAATCGGATCCCAGCAATGCAATTCTACTGCATGACGATGCTGATTCACTACGCCGAAAGATGAAGAAGGCATTCCTCGAGGTCGGCAACCCAGCCTCCCCTGTGTTCGAAGTAGCCAAGCATGTGGTCCTGCCTCGAACAGGCGAGATCAGAGTCAACCCCAAACCGGAGTACGGGACGCCTTCCAAGTGGGATGATTTGGACTCCTTCGTGGAAGCCGTGAGTAAGGGTGAAGTCCATCCGTTTGACGCCAAGATGGCGATTACCGATGGCCTGATCGAGGTTCTCTCGCCAATCTCCGATCATTTCCAGTCCAATAGCGACCTGCAGTCCGCATTGGCACAAATCACCGGCTCCCAGTGATGAGTTTTCAATTCTCACTTAGTGTTCCTATGCAGGGATAGCACTCATAATGTGGACCAATTCCGGACCATCGAGGGAGTGTTCTTTGTCAGAGGTTGGAATCGACGACATCGCACTTCATTTTCCACGCCTCTACTTCGACATGGAAGACTTCGCTAAGTTCCGTGGGGCTGACTTCGGCAAGCTCAACAGGGGGCTTGGTCTGTCGGCGATGGCCATCCCCGATGTCCATGAGGATACTGCCACGATGGGGGCCAATGCCGTTACTCGCCTAATTGACAGGAACGGATTGGACCCGTCCTCAATTGGTCGGATATATCTAGGAACCGAGTCCGCGCTTGACGGGGCCAAACCCACTGCCACTTACATCATGGACATGCTTGAGCAACGTTACTCGACTACTCATGGGATTGACTGCTTCAGAAACTGCGACGTCGTCGACCTCACTTTCGCTTGCATCGGGGCGGTGGATGCTATGCACAACACTCTGGATTGGGCGGCTCGTGGTGGAGAGGGGCGTGATAGGGTCGGAATCGTCGTCTTTGCTGATAATGCCAAGTATGATCTCGGATCATCCGGGGAATACACCCAAGGGGCCGGCGGGGGAGCGATTCTGATTCGCCACAACCCCAGACTGCTCTCTATTCCGGACATCTGGGGGGTTTCCACCATGCCCGTACACGACTTCTTCAAGCCCCGACGCGAGGTCGATACCCGTACCGTGATTGAGAATGTCCTCGACCTCGCTAGGGAGTCAGGGGAGAGCATCAGGGGAAATCTCGCAGAGAAGATACTGAAGTTCCTCCCACGCTCCAGCAAGAAGAACGACGTGCTGTTCGAAAACGAGAAGCTGATGATTCACAAGGACACCCCCATTTTTGACGGGCAATTCTCGAATCGATGCTACTCCGAGTCCGTGAAGCAGGCTTTCATCGACTTCCGTGCAAAGTCCATTGAGGAGGGCAGGTACGATCCGAAGGCCGATGAGATTCTCACCAACCAGTGGAGCAGGATCATAGTTCACCTCCCTTATGCCTTCCAAGGCAAGAGGATGTTTCCCGACGTCTTTCGTCATGACCGCAGACATCTGCCTGTTTGGGGTAAGATCACCGAAGAGATTGGCCCAGAACCCCTGCCAGGTGACTTCCCAGACACGCCCAAAGGCCTAGATGAGTTTGAGAGAGCGAACGACACTTATCGTAGACTGATTTCCAAAACCGAGGAGTTCCGCTCTTTTGCGGAGGATCGGATTGAGAAGACTCAGCGTGCTTCCAGCCTTATTGGAAACCAGTACACTGGCTCCATTTTCCTCGCGTTGATGTCGTCCATGGAGTCTGACTACCTCGACAATTCCGAGATGGGGGGCCACAGAATCGGGCTGTGCGGCTACGGCTCGGGTGCCAAGGCCAAGGTCTTCGAGGGAATCGTTCAGCCCCAGTGGCGCGAGATCGCCTCTAGGTTCCATCTCTTCGAGCGGCTGTCCACCCGTCACGCCATCAACAAGACAATCTACGAGGCCCTGCACAAGGGCAAGCGCAAGCGATCAGTGGTCAAGCCGACTGGCGAGTTCGCCTTGGTCGGAATAGGCGGCGAGGGCAAACTTGAGGGCCAGAGGCGCTACCAGTGGTTCGATTGAGATGAGTGCCTACCCCAAGATATCTCTGACAACCGATAGGAACCTCTCGACCTCCTCAGTCGTATTGTAATGCAGGACCCCAATACGCAAGGCCCCCTCTGGCCCTAGGTCCAATGCTTCGGAAAGCTCGAGAGCATAGAAGTTTCCAGCCCATACGAAGATCCCTTGCTCGGCTAGGGCATCAGCGATTTCCGAAGCCGTTTTGCTGGGGTGCGTGAAGGAGACCGTAGGCGCTCGTTCATTGCTCCTGTTGCTATCCGTGATCCCCCATATCCTGACTCCTTCGATGTCCATCAGACCCTCGACAATCTGCCAGCACAATTCATTCTCATGAGACTCTATTGCCTTGAACGCCGCACTGAGGGCCTCTCTCCGGGGCAACTCCTCTCTCCCTACCTTCCTGCCGACCCAGGCTATGTGTTCGATGGCCGCGAGAGTTCCTGCCAACCCCTCGTAGCTTTGCGTCCCAGTCATCCATCTGAATGGGATTCCCTCGGTAGATACCCGTAACTTCGCTACCGGGAGCTCTGCCATCCGATCTGCTCTGCCCCAAAGGATCCCTTGGTGGGGCCCGAAGAACTTGTACGGCGAGCAGAGCAGGTAATCACACCCCATCTCCTTGATGTCAATGAGACGATGTGGGGCGTAGTGCACCGCGTCTACAACCACCTCAGCCCCGAACTCATGCGCCCGATTGGCAATTTCTCGCACGTCGTTGACGGTGCCGGAGAAGTTTGACGCTGCACCGACAGCCACGAGGGTGGTTTTCTCGTTTATTGACTCCACGATGGAGGATGGGTCGAGGGTGCAGTCATCAGGATTAACGTCGATTTTCCTTAGTGTAGCCCCAGACCACTCAGCAGCAAGGACCCAGGGTTGGACGTTTCCGTCGTGGTCCAAACGTGTCACCACCACTTCGTCATCCTCGCCCCACGTCCTGCTGAGTGCGCTTGCTAGTTGGATGTTCAGACTGGTCATATTCTGCCCGAAGACGACTTCTCGGGGGTTCTCGCACCCAAGAAAGTCAGCACAAGCACGCATCGTCTCCTCGATGAGTTGATCGGTCTCCCTGGATGTGGCAAATGACATCCCGGTGTTGGCGTTATGATGCAGCAGGTAGTTTCCGACCGCATTAGCTACCGACTGTGGAACTTGGCTGCCCCCGGGCCCATCGAAGAAGATCGCCCTGCCCCCATTGATCTTGCGAGTTAGCCCAGGAAACGCCCCTCTTACCTCTTCGACGGGGAAGCCGTACACCCGGACACCTCATTTGGGGGCAATCGACCGACTGATCACGATTCTCTGGACCTCTTGGGTGCCCTCGTAGATCTGGGTGATCTTTGCGTCTCTGAAGAATCGTTCGACAGGGAAATCCGTCGTGTAGCCATAGCCCCCGAGAACTTGAACCGCCCTCTCTGCGACCCACATCGCAGTATCTCCAGCGAATAGCTTGGCCATGCTGGCCTCCTTGGTGTGCCTTGGCGCGCCATGCTCGTAGTGCTGCCGCTTCGCCCACGCTGCTTTGTAGACCATGAGTCGGGCAGCCTCTACTCGGGTCGCCATATCAGCGAGGTAGTTGCCAATTCCCTGATGGTGTGCAATAGGCTTGCCGAAGGTCTCGCGCTCATGAGCATATTTCAGTGCTGACTCGAATGCTCCCTGCGCTATGCCCAGGGCCTGAGCGGCAATGCCGATTCTAGAATTATCGAGGGCATTCATCGCAATCGGGAAGCCCCTTCCGGATTCCTTCAGCACGTTAGCAACTGGGACCTTGCAGTTTTCCAATAGCAGAGAGCAGGTATCGCTGGAGCGAATGCCTAGCTTGTCCTCTTTCTTACCTACTGAGAACCCATCGAAACCCCCCTCGACTATGAAAGCAGTCGTCCCACCATGCTTTTTCTGACCGTACTCGGGATGATCTATGTCCTTGGCGAATAGGACGTATATGTTGGCACTCTCCCCGTTGGTGACCCACATCTTCTCACCATTGAGGATGTAATGCGTCCCGTCGTCACTCAGTTGAGCTCGGCAATTCATGGATGCAGCGTCCGTTCCCGCGCCGGCCTCGGATAGTGAGTAAGCCCCAATTTCATTGCCAGCGAGACGACTGAGGTACTCCCGCTTCTGTTCTTCATTGCCATGAAGAGAAATGGTCTTGGAGCATAGGCCGACGTGTACGCAGAACATCACAGAGAATGAGGGATCCACTCTAGCCAGCTCTTCGACGATGATGGCCTCGGTCACGTCATCAACTGGGCTGCCACCGTATTGTTCAGCAATCGTGATACCCTGAAGTCCAAGTTCGCAGAAGGCGCGCCACTCATCCAGGGGGGCCTCCTGCCCCTTGTCCCTTTGGAGGCAGGTCGGGGCCAATACCTCTTCGGCAAAGCCGCGAACCATTTCGCGAATCATACTCTGCTCTTCCGTCTCAGAAATCTCCATGCCGCTTCCCCCTGGGGAGGCAGGGTATACTGTTAATCTCTCGTAGAGACTGTAAAATTGCGAAATTAATAGAATACTTCAAATCACATCCTACACGGCCGCCGGTCGGAATCGCAATGACTGGTGGGGATTTCTTCGAATTCAGCATCGCTCACGACAGGAAGTACACCCTCGATCACCTCTGGGTCCAAGTCCTAGGTGAGAAAGACGAAAACCAGACGATTAAGATTGGAGTCAGCGAGTTCATTAGGGCTGAATACGGCGATGTGGTTAGGGTGGTTTTGACTAAGCCTGAGGATGACAGCGAGTTCCAAGTTCGTGATGATGACGATACCAGTGAAAACGACGATGACTCGCCTGCCATTCCTCTCGCCAGTGGAGATGAGATGGGTGTCGACGACCTGCTCATCACAATCAGGACCACTGAGGATCGTGTGCTCATCAACGCGCCATTCCCTTGTAGAATCATTGAGTTGAATGGAGACGTTGAGGACAATCCGGATTTAGTCAACGAGGAGGCTTACGGCGATGGATGGTGCATGATAGTCAAACCTCATGATTGGGATGAGGACATGCACCTAACTGAGGAAGAGTATATCGAATACCTCAATGAGATATAATCAGGGCCAAGACAGGATTGGCCACTTATCCGGATCTGACTCGGCCCATTCCATTCCGTCCAACAATGCCAGGACATCCTCCGGACTGATCAGGTCCTCCTCGACCTGCCGCCTGTGCAGCCATCCCTTCAGCCTGCCAAGGCGTTTGCCGGGCTCCAAACCAGTCACTCGGGAGAGCATGTTCCCATCTACGAGGGGGGTGCTTCCAGCCCTAGGGGGGCCGGTCGAATCCAGTGCATCGATAAATTCCGAGACGTCACGGTGTATCCCCCTCAAGTATGAAACCAGATCTTCCTGCCTTGCCGCCGGAAGGGCGACTCTGAATCTCCTGATGCTACTAGGTTGCGCACCGAGCGTCACATCCCTGCAGTCATGGAGGAAGGCAACAGTCTTGGAATCATCTTTGGAGATCCTCAGAAGTCTGCCGAGTGAAACCCCCATGTCGTCCCCTTCGCGTTTGTCAGCACTGCAAATCAGTGCTAGATTGACACGCCAGTTACCCGACATGCTAACGTCAGCCTCAGTCGAAATTCCGGGGAGGATCGCGCCAATTACGCCATGATAGTCCATCAGATTGACGATTGCTCCAACGTTTTCACCGGAGAGGATCAACGCCAATTCTGAACCAATCCTCTCCTTGGAAACGTTATCGAGCATAGTGATACTCCCACTTATTGCGTCGCTAAGGTTTGAATCGAGACTCCTAACGCCCCTATTGCCCCAATCTAGGAATCTGAAGGCCCTCATGATTCGCAGACCATCCTCGCCAATCCTGTCATCAGCATTTCCCACCGAGCGTAGCACGCCAGAATCAAGATCCCCCAATCCATCAAACGGATCTATCAGTTCGCCCGTGTTCCCAATGGCCATTGCGTTAATCGTGAAGTCCCTGCGTGATAGATCGGCCCCTATGTCGTCACAGAACTCAACATTATCCGGTCTCCTCCCGTCGCCGTAGCTCCCTTCGCTTCGCAGGGTAGTGACCTCCCAGATTCCCTTATTTTCATTGCTCTCGTCGAGTCTGACACTCACGGTGCCGTACTGCTCGCCAATCATCAGGGAGCGCGGGAATATCTCCTTGATCTCGTCCGGTCTGAGGGTGGTCGCGATATCCAGGTCTCCTGTCCGATTCCCAGAAAGTGCGTCCCTGACCCACCCTCCGACAATCCAAGCCTCACCACGATTCCCCAATCCACTGAGCACTGTCCGATCATCATCTTTGAGGCGATCAAGTAATTCTCTCACAGATTCCGCCCCCTACAGGAAACACGCCTTCGGGCGCAGATATATTGAGTCACGGCTCGTGCGGCCCCCGTGAAGGTCGAATTGGTTCCCTTGGAAGTTCTGCGGCCCCATGAAGGGACCCTTGCCAAGAAAGTCGATGAACTTGAGAGGATGACACATCGGTGGAAAGCCTATGTCCTCCCCCTAGTCATCGACAAGAACACGGGAGTGATTCTCGACGGCCATCACAGGCATCAGGTGGCTCTAAGGCTCAGTCTTATGTGTCTGCCATGCGTTTTAGTCGACTACACTGGCGATGACACGATCGAACTAGACGTTTGGCCCAATTGCGGCAGGGACTCCATCTCTAAGAAGGAGGTGATTGATGCTGGATTGCTTGGTAATCTGCTTCCCCCGAAGACCAGCCGTCACAGGCTCTCGGACCATCTTCCACCGATTTCGATGCCACTATCGAGGCTATTATTGCCAGCGGTCAGCCTAGTTGAATGAACCATCTTCGGATAATAGACTTCTAGAAATGGCGGATAGGGACTCGTCGTCCGATTCCGAGAGGATTTTGACTATCTCAATCGTAGTCTCATCGACCTGCCTGCCAATCAGGTCCTCGATTATCCTAGCTCTCAGCACACTGCTCTTTCTTGGGTCGGACAGTATTGCATTTCGTATGGGGACGACCTCCCCAGATCTCTCTCCTCTGAGCAGTCTAGCGACCAGTCCATCATCAGCAGTAGTCACCAGCCTATCAGCGAACCCCTCAATATGCCACCAGGCAATGCCTCTCAAACCGGCAACGAGGCTGCTAACTAATTCCGACGATCCGTCCTCGACCAAGCCTAGCACTAAGGCCGCAATGTCCGGAGAATCGAGGGACTTGTCGGCGAGGACGCCTATTGCGACCGCGCTCACCGAGCTCCCTCCACCCTTGGCAATCGCGATTAGCTGACTTTCAACCTCGATATCTTCTCTGAGTTCGGATCGCTTTTCCACCAGTGAAACCGCGGCCGCAACCACCCGGGGGCTGGGATCACTCAATACTGCCCTCAGGAGATCCGGATCTATTACCTCCATAATCGACAATCTCCGTAAGGCAATCCGTCTTACTTCCACTTCCTCGTCATTTAGTGCCAGTGCAATAACTGCAGCAATCTTACTATTGTCGACGCCTAGTCTGGCCTTCCAAGCCGCGAGCCTAACCGATGGCTCCGAGTCTTCACATAGCTCAAGCAGCATCTCCATCCCCCCTCCCTCACTGCGAAGTGCAAGATTAGTCGCTAGTACCCTCTGCTCAGGATAGGGGGATTCGGCCAGCATCCTCGCCACGTTTCCCTGACCATGCCCAAACCACCTCCCTACTGCCTCCATGGCCTTCCGCCTGAACCAGGGGTCCTCATCACTAAGCAGGGGGATGAATCCACTGAGTGACTCTGGGTCGTCCAGTTCGAAGAGCCTCCTGACAGCAAGTCGCCTCTGACGCTCGTCCTTGTGTTGAAGACGGAAGACCGCGGGATGCTTCACGTTGCTCCGACGTAACTTGGCCGTTAGAACGCTACGATTCCGCATCAGGGAACAAGGTCCTCGTGACCGCCTATGTAGCGACCCTCATCGTCCTCGTCAGGCGAGCCAGGATTGGATATGTCTAACGAGAGGTACTCGCTGAAGAGAGGCCATAGGGGCCCAAGCCATTCTATTTCGGACATCAACAGGTCCACAACGGGGTGCTCCAAGATATCCTCTTCGGTGGAGTCTTCGTCAAGTTGAGGTAGGTCCCCCGGCATTTCCCTAAGTGAACTAATCAGATCCTCTACTCTCTCAATCGTATCTTCCTCGATGTCGACGATGCCGCTAATCAGACTGAGTGCATCTTCTATGTGATTGGCAAGAGACAATGGATCCAAGGGCCCCCGTTCGGATTCTTCCACATCCATCGGGCCGAAAACTACGCCACCCAGATCGGTATCGAACCAATCGTTACCCTGACGCTCCCTTTTGATTAGCCTCTGATGGACCGGACCCCCGAAGGGGCCCAAAACGAAGCCACCATCATCCACCATATGATCAACCCCTTCTGGTAT
This sequence comes from Methanobacteriota archaeon, assembly GCA_002722735.1. Taxonomy (GTDB): domain Archaea; phylum Thermoplasmatota; class Poseidoniia; order Poseidoniales; family Thalassarchaeaceae; genus UBA36. Next base: position 6,476 of record PBMR01000019.1, on the reverse strand, counting down.
TGATCTGACTGCACCGGTAATCAGAACCCTATCAATGGATCTGCCCATTTCATCCTGTAGCTCCAGAGAGTGAGGGGGCAGCACCCTGATCAGACCTGATTGGGCATGCATCTCGAGCCTCTCTTCAGTGTGCATCCTAACTTCCAGATGGGGCTCGATGATAGTCACTGCTCCGTTGGACCCCACCATATGGTCGAGCAGGGATGCCAGATAACCTCCCTTGGAACCAATTAGCAGGATGTGCTGACCTTCGTGAACCTCGAGGTGATGCAGCAGGGTGACAATCATATGGGGGGCCGAGATGGTCCTCGTGGCCCCGAAATCCGTGAGCAGGAACGGAACCGGGCGGTCATGCCAGAACGGCTCGAGGTGAAAGTCAGTGAAGTCGGCAGGGTCGATGGATGTCATAGCCCCTGAGATAGTTTCGTTGAGGGGTAAGCCTACTGAACTCAGCCTCTCGAGCAATTCGGCCATCATTGACATCACCGTCCCTCAGACCGCAATATTGACCATAGGGGATTTGAATGCATTGCTCTTCGGACCTCTCAGGGTCCGTGGTCTAGGGGTTATGACGTCGCTCTTACAAAGCGAAGATCGCAGGTTCAATTCCTGCCGGACCCACCACCCAAAGAGATTCGAATGTTCTGAATTGACGTATTATTCATCAATAATGCATAGTGAAAAGGTCAAGAGTGGATGCCATGACTGTATTTCGTGGTCGAGCAGGCTGCAGCCCTCGCGTCTAGGTTGACGCATCGCCTTCGCAAGCTTGGGTGGACCATTTCTACTGCCGAGTCGTGCACCGGCGGTTTGATTGCTTCAATCCTGACTGACATCTCTGGGGCCAGCTCGTGGTTCAAGCAGGGCTGGATAGTGTATTCAAACGAGTCTAAGATAAGGGAGCTCGGTGTCGGGAGGTCTGCCTTCGACAAGGGCGATTCAGGAGCTGTTTCGCACAAGGTCGCTGTTCAAATGGCACGTGGAGCGAGGTACAAATCCGGGTCCGATGTCGCAATAGCGATTACTGGTATCGCCGGTCCTGGTGGCTCCGAGGAAGACAAGGAAGTGGGCCGAGTGCACGCCGCAGTCATCGCTGGGGACTACTTTCTCGTCAGGAGGATGGATTTCGGCGAGAATGACAGACTCGATAACAAGAGGTCTTTCACATCCTTCGCTCTCAGACTTGCTATCGAGGCTCTTGATAGGGCCAAGGACGATGAGAAGGAAGCCCCACCTACTCCGAAAAGGAGCCCTATCTCATCCAAGATCCCCAGTGAGGGAGGCACAGAGGACCTAGATCCCACATCGGAGGAGTGGGAGGGCGAAATCACTTGGGGAACGACCAAGAGCACCGTTGCCCAATCACTCAAGGATGTCGATCTAGCATCGCTGACAGATTGGGACGAGTAGCACCCTACCTCCACTGCCACAAACGATACCATCATGAGCGTCCCCACTTGATAGTGGGCGCATGGCCTCTGAGACTTGGCAAGAGAGGTGCCAGTCACTCGCCACTGCCGGCCTTCTGGCTCAAGCCAGCGCTCGAAGGAGGATCGAGGAACTACCGAGCCTCCTTCCACTGATAGAGGCGGCCAACTCCTCCGGCGTCCATCTCCTGAATGAGAGCACGGTGGAGGAGTTGATGGCCATAGTTCCAAGCGAGCAGTCAATCGAGGAATCCCCCGTCACCACCACCGCCCAGGCAACCTTGTCAGAATCGGAGAGCGCGTCCCCAATCGGAAGGGTGCTAGCGCCTGTTCACTCGACTCCTCCTTCACCACCACCCAAGCCCCAATTTTCGTCCGACTACAGCACTGAGGACTTTCCCATGGAAGCCAAGGATATCGATTCGGATATTCAAGTCCACTTCGACATTACCGGGCAATCGACTACCGAGGGGCGACTGAGCGATATCCAGTTCTGCTTCAGGAGCCGCTTGTCCCAGATTCGTGACATGATGCTGACTTCGAGGACGCTCCCTCGAAGGCCTACGAGCAATGTTGAAGCATGGAGGAATCGCCAGCGCTACAACTCCAAGGACTACGAAGTTACACTCGTCGGCCTAGTTAGTGATGTGAGATGGACTCGAACTGGAAAACTCAGGTTTGTGGTTGAGGATGAATCCGCTCAGATTTCGTGTCTGCTCAATCCTCCTTCGGAAGCATCCCCACTTCATCCCTCATTGGACGGCCTCATGGATGATGAGATCATCGGGGTGAGTGGATATTTCCTGTCGGGAGACAGGGATTCCCCCTTCTGGGTCAGGGACATTCACAAACCTCCCCTGGGAAACCATTCGAAGGCACAGGCAGGCGAGGACTCGGCCATCTCGGCCGCGTTCCTCTCCGATATTCACTTAGGTAGCAAGACCTTCCTCTCCTCACAGTGGGAGAAGCTCATTCGATGGTTCAATTACGACCCCCTGGCTCGTACGGTCAAGTACTTCGTCCTGAGTGGCGATGGCGTCGACGGTGTGGGGATATACCCCGGCCAAGAGAGGCATCTCGAGATCAAGGACCTGTTCAAGCAGTACGGGGAGCTAGCGCGAATACTAGAGGACGTTCCCGATTGGGTAGATGTAATCATGCTCCCGGGAAACCACGACGCAGTCAGGCCCGCAGAACCACAGCCAGCGCTCGATCCTGAGGTCCAGCAGGACTACTCGAACACCGTATTCGTCGGCAATCCCTGTGACTTCAGCCTTCATGGCGTGCGAATCCTCTCATACCACGGCAAGAGTATCGATGACTTCGTCGCTACGCTCAGATCAGTCACCTACTCGAAGCCGGAGATGGCGATGCGCGCCATGCTCGAACGACGACATCTAGCCCCGTCGTGGGGTGGGAAGACGCCACTCTCGCCAGAGCCCGAGGACAGATTGGTTATTCCAGTGGTGCCCGACATATTCGTAACCGGGCACGTACATGGGCACTTCGTTGGAAACCACAAGGGCACCACCATGATTCACAGCTCTACGTGGCAGGATCAAACCGACTTCCAGAGGATGTTGGGATTCCAGCCCAAGCCGTGTATCTTGACTGTGGTAAACCTACACACATACGCCACAGCTTCAATCCCATTCGCTTAATTCGGGAAACGGCTCCCCTGGGTACAAATGAGGCCAGATTTCTTTGAGGTCCTTTTCGACCACAATGGGGACTCCCGCGCACTCGAAAGCACTAGTTGCTCGCTGCCTAGCCGGATTGAATCCGATGAATCTGGACCCATCTATCCGCATGGACAGATCAGTGCTCGAGTCTCCAACGCAAACGACTCCTGCGGGCGTGAATCCGTTTATTTCGACTAGTTTCTCCACCATGAGGCCCTTGTTGTGAGAGAATACTCTGGTCGGGAGGCCTTTCACCAGCCACCCTCCCTCGTCCCATTCAAAGCCGTTTGCAGCCCAGTCGTCGACCTTGAGCATGCTCGCTATCGCACTAACGAAGAGGTCGACTCCAGAGGATATTATCGCTACGAAGACTCCTCTAGTCTGCAACTCACCGACCACGTCACGTGCGCCACTCATCAGACTAATGCCGCTGTAGCAGCGGACGATGTCATCCCTGTGTATCTCCGGCCGCACCTCTTTCCATCTGCGAATATCGTCTTCGACGAAATCCGACTCCGAAATTTCACCGTCCAGAAAAAGCTCGAGGGTACTCTTATCCGAAAGCGCCTTGTCATTATCAGTACCGAAACGGTGGTGAATGATTTGCCACGATGATCCATTATCGGTGAGAACGCCATCGCAGTCGAAGACCACAGCCTGAAGCATCCGTACTCATATCTGAAGGAGTAAAGACGGCTAATAATTGGATAGGTGCATTGAAGTTAATCGATTGACTCCGAGATATGTGACCGATGACTCAGAGCTTGGACACGCCATCAAGGTCAAGATTCTGATGTTCGGCCCCCTAGCAGAGAATGTCGGAGCAAGGGAGATCGAAGTGGCCCTCGAAGAGGGAACCACTGTGATGCAGTTGGCCGAAAGGTTCCAACTTGTGAACATGATTGATTCAGGACTTAGGGTCGCAATTGACGGCACCATCACCTCCAACCTAGAATCGATGCTCAAAGATGCTGCCGAGATCGCATTCCTCCCACCTGTTTCCGGTGGGTGACAGCGCATTCTGCCGAAGCATTTGAACGAGAACCCTTCCACCTACGGTCGATAGCATGGCCCTTGGAACCACTGAGATGGTAATCCTCGTCGGAATAGCGATATTTTTGTTTGGAGCGAAGAGGATCCCCGAGCTCGCTCGAAACGTAGGTCGTGCCAAAGGCGAGTTTCAGAAGGGCTTGACTGAGGCCACAGGCGTTGCTTCCATGGACGACATGGACCGGGGTGGCATGACTGAGGAAGTCGCTTCTGAGCAGGAGTAGTCAGTTCTTACGCTTGACTCTAAGCGGCGATCCACAGGCATTGCAGACTCCGAAATCCCCCTTTTTCACAGGAGTTTGCGATGGGATTTCTTGCTCGGCCCCGCATCCCGGACACCTGATCTCCCACGACCAGATCGAACTGATTCCCCTGGTTGAGACTGTGGCCCAAGGAATCCCTCCCTTCTCACATATGTTTTGCAGTCGATAGTCATCGGTGAACAGAGTAGCCTCATGCTCCATAGCCAAAGCAAGAAGGTTGAGGTCGATGGACGAGAGTCCGGCCATGTCGCCCGTTCCAATTGCCATTTCCTCCGCCTTCCCCATTGAATCGTCGTTTGGGGAATGCCATTTCAAATCAGCAGCCTCGAGCACTAATAGGCGCTCGGGCGCAACCCTGCCCAACTCAACCTTCTGCGACTCTAGAACAATTCCGCCTCTCATTGCCTCCAAAGGCCAAGCAATCAGAGCAGCAGTATCGAGGACTGCTATGGGTGCCATGGCATGCGATATCCGCATCACTCATAGAGGTCGGGTTCGTGCCCGATGGCAGACCGGCGGAAGCAACGGTTATCCCAAATTGGGAGGCACCATTGCCTATGGTCACGCCCGATGAAGCAAATGACATCGCCACGGGACGATTCTTTGCTACTGGGCTCGCAATGGGGGCTGCCGATGCGATTCCGGGTATTTCTGCTTCTACGATGGCCCTCATCCTCGGTATCTACCAAAGACTCATCAGTGCGTTGGATACCCTAGTAAGGTGGTGTCGATCACTTTCGAAATCGAAGGAAGACAGGACGGAAGCAACAGTTCAGGCTCGGAGGGCACTCTCCACCCTAATTCCAGTTGGCTTGGGGGTTCTAAGTGGCATCATAATCGCATCTTTTGTACTAGTTGGTCCCGACGATGCACCAGGATTAATGAGGAGGAGTGACACAGGCGCACTGGCTTACGCATACATCTTCGGACTAGTTCTAGCATCGGTGCCCACCCCATGGCTACAAATCGAAGAAATCCAATTTTCACATTGGCTCCTGTTGGGGGCCTCTGCCCTAATGCTGGCCTCAATCTCCCTGCTGGGAATCAACGAGGAGCCCCCTCCGATGTGGACCATTCCGTTTGCAGGAGCAATCGCAGCAACAGCAATGCTCATTCCTGGAATCAGCGGCTCTCTGGTCCTTCTTATTCTCGGGCATTACACAATTGTTTATTCCGCATTGCAAGATTTCGAGATAGTCATCCTTGGATTATTCTCCATTGGGTTGCTGGCCGGAGCATTGCTATCCGTCCCGACAATTAATCGCACCCTCGAACGTCACCACGATGCAATGATGGCAGTACTAACGGGCTTGATTCTTGGGTCATTGCCGTATATCTGGCCTTGGAAGGAGCAGTATGACATCGAGGCAGGATTGGTCGCCAACATAGGGCCCAGTGGACCCTATATCGGCGTAGCAATCTGTTTTCTTCTAGGAGTAATGACAATCATTGGCGCAAATTTCCTTGAGTCTCGTCGCTGGTTGAGAGGGTGACGTGGAATCTTACTCCCGCATCATTCAAACCAATCGTATTAGTCGACAGCACCGTCGCTCGTGTGGTGTAGTTCGGTCCATCATGCCGCCCTTTCGAGGCGGCGACCCGGGTTCAAATCCCGGCACGAGCACCATTTTTCCGGAAGACGTCGTGACACTGTACCCGTCAAACATCGGTACGAGCACACTTTCACAGATTCACTTGATTTACCTCAACGTTGAAGGGCTTTCTCTCGGATGTGGCAAACCGGTTCGATGACAGGAAGGAAAGACAGACGCGTGGAGTTCCACGCCAGGAGCGCGGAGCACAAGAAGCAGTTCGAGGCCAAGCTGAAGGAAACTGGGCAAACCAAGTCCGTACAATCCACTTTTTAGTTGATTTCGATTCTTTCAGTTCGATTATCATCGAATGTAAAAACATAAACATTAGTGTCCCCGTCTTGGAAATTTTCAACACCAACGATTTCCAATCCAAGATTGATAGCGGTTTCAAAAGTGACGTTGCTCCCTTCTTGAATATAATTCAGATTTGTGATTGGGCTTAACTCATTGAATGTAGTG
>PBMR01000018.1 GCA_002722735.1 Methanobacteriota archaeon | reverse complement strand
CCTTGGCCTTGGACGCGGCCTCGGCCTTCTCCTTGGCCGCTGCCTCCTTCTTGGCCCTGGCCTCGGAGGCCGCCTTCTCGCGGTCCGCCTTCTTCTTGGCGGCCGCCTCTGCCTTCGCCTTGGCCGCTGCCTCCTTCTTGGCCCTCGAGTCCGCGGCCGCCTTCTCGCGGTCCGCCTTCTTCTTGGCGGCCGCCTCTGCCTTCTCCTTGGCCGCTGCCTCCTTTTTCTCCCTCATCAGAGCAGCGGCCTTCTCCCTGTTCTCCTGGGTCCTGGCGGCGGCCTCGGCCTTCTCCTTGGCCGCAGCCTCCTTCTTGGCCCTCGAGTCCGCGGCTGCCTTCTCGCGGTCCGCCTTCTTCTTGGCGGCGGCCTCGGCCTTCGACTCGGCCGCAGCCACCTCCGGTGCCCCCTCCTCGGCCTTGGATTCACCAGTGCCGTCCAGATCGGGCTTCCCGTACTTCTTGTACATCGACTCGACCATCCTGTCCCACTTGCCCTCGTACTTGTCGAGGAGCTTCGGGATGCCTGCGATTTTCTTCGATAGCTCGGGTTCCTCGATGCTCCCCCTGTAGGTCTCCTCGATGATTTTCGAAACCTCGTCCCGACTCAGCCCGCCGGCCATGAAGCCCCTTGTTAGTCCGGATATATTTACAATGCGGAGGGGGCTCACCTTGTCGCTCAGGCTGAGAGAGTCACGAGCACGTCACGTTAAGTGGCGATGACGGGCCTAAGGTCACGGCCTCCGAACTTTCTGGACTTGAGAACGTCTATGACGTAGGATGCCTTCTTCACGTGGATTTCAACGATTGACTCACCCTCCCCGAGGATGATTTCCCCGATGGTAATGTCGGGCACTCTTGCCTCCCTCTGGATCCATTCGGCTAGGGCCATCTTCGAGGCTTCGGCCTTACCGATAGAGAGGCGCACTGGCACCATGCCGAAGCCGTCTGATAACTCGTCCCAGTCATCCTTTCTGCGAATCGCCTCCTTGGCCCCCTCGGGTAACTCAGGAGCATCGACTAGGGGTATCTTCATGCTCCATGTGTTGGCGATCTTGTCGAGCATCCCCCGCTCCCCCCGGGTCACGAAGCTCCAGGCCTGACCGCTGCGCCCCATCCTTCCGGTCCTCCCGATTCTGTGTACGTAGCTCTCGGTCTCATCTGGTAGGTCGTAGTTGACGACATGGGTGATGCCTTCGACGTCGAGGCCGCGTGCGGCGACGTCTGTTGCGATGAGTACGCTTGTCCCGCCTTCGCGGAAGCCTTTCAGAATCCGCTCCCTCTTGTTCTGCGCCATGTCGCCGTGCAGGGCCGATGAACCCATCCTGAACCTCTCGAGACGCTCGGCCAGCATGTCGACCATACGCTTCGTGTTGGTGAAAATCAGCATTTTGCCATCGTCCCCCATGTTGGCGATGATTCTTCCGAGGGCCCACATCTTGTTGAGGCGCCCGACTCGAATTGCGAATTGATCGATCTCGGGCACCTCCACCTCGAGATCGTCACTCATGACGTGGAGGGGATCGTTCGTGAACTCCTCTGCCGCATCGAGGACCTCCTGGGGGAACGTTGCGCTGAATAGCATGGTCTGTCCCCTGTTCGGCATGCGCTCGAGTATCCAGAGGACGTCGGGGAAGAATCCCATGTCGAGCATACGGTCTGCCTCGTCCAGACAGAAGCGCGAGATGCTTTCGAGGTCAATGTGGCCACGCTTGCTCATGTCGATCACCCGTCCGGGGGTGCCCACGATCACATCGACTCCCTTTCCTAGGCGCTTGGCCTGCTTCTCGAGGTCGGTTCCCCCATAGACCGTCTCGATAGAGAGCCCCTTGTCCCCCTGCAGCGACTCGAACTCCTTGGCCACTTGCACGGCGAGCTCGCGCGTCGGGCAGAGCACCATCGCTTGTAGCGAGCCCGATGGCTCGCAATTCTCTATAATCGGTATTCCGAAGGCTGCAGTCTTACCCGAACCGGTTCTCGCTTGACCGACGACGTCCATGCCTTGGCGGGCCACGGGCAGCGCCTCGATCTGTATCTCGGTGGGTTTGGTCCAACCGAGATCACTGATGGCCTTGGCGATTGGGGCCTCGAGGTCCCAGTCGTTGAATGATGGAGTGGTCATCGGATTGCCTCAGAAGGTCTCTGCGTCCCTGATGTCCTTCTGCAACTCGCCCATCCAGTACTTCTTGCAGTTCTCCTTGGTCAGGAACTGGTCCTTGCTGGAGAAGCCGTGGTTGTAGTGGCCCTTGTCCGCGTTGGCCCACTGGTCCTTGCGACGCTTGTGGAACTTCTGCATGACGTGGTTGCGCATGTACTGGCGAAACTTCAGCGCCTTGATGCGGTTTTGCCCCTTGGGGGTGTCGCCATCCCATAAGCGCTCGAACCGCGCAAGCTTCTCGTCAAACTCGTCGCTCATCTACCGACCTCGTTGGGCGGCCGACCTGAATCCCGTTTATCATCCTCACGCAAGTCATTGGGGCCCGATTCCGAGTTCCTGGGCAAATCCTCCTCCAGTTCCGGGAGCAGAACTACGACCTTGTCCAGCGGGGCCAGTGCCTTGTTCTTCTCCTCCTCGGTACCCTCGAAGTCCGGATCCACGGACAGGGCTGCCAGCCGTTTCCTCAGTCCCGGATCACTCTCACTCCTCAACAGATTCGCGGCAGTCTCTCGAAGCTCTTGGCCAGTCATTATGATAACGAGTTGGCCGATGCATGCCTTGCGCGTCTCGACATCATCATCCCCAGCGCCTCGGATGATCATCTGAACCACCCTTGGGCTTTGCATGTCTAGCTTCTTCAGCGCCCTTATGACGGAGTCCCTGATCGACCTGTCGCGCTCTTCGATGCTCGCCTCGACAAGTACGGTTGCTATTCGGGGCTCGACATCGGCTAGGGCGGGCAGGGTCCGCGCTGCATTTCTGCGAACTCGCACCTCCTCGTCCTGGAGAGACCAGCCAATTAGATCCCAAGCCTCTGCACCGCCCTTGGTAGTGATAGTCCTGAGAATCTTGGAGCCCCTAATCCGCAGATCCGCCTCTTCCTCCCTGATCAGTTCGTCCAAGTGCAGGCACCCGACCTCCGGCCACTCTCTGGATGCCTGTTGTAGGGAATCGAAGGCATTGTCGCGATGTTCCCTCCTGTCATCCCTGAGCTCCCTGCGGAGGATGCCCTCGCATCCGGATGGGAATAGTGGCGAGACCCTCTTGAGGCATGTGCGAGCCTCCTCCCTAACTGCCTCAACTTCATCCTGCAGCCTGTCGGAGAGGCATTGGAACAGGGTGTCCTGCCTCCTGAGCGCGAACGACGGCAGAGATTTCAGTCCTGCTATCCGCACGTCTGGGTAGTCATCGTCCAAGGCCTCGATCAAGGCTGCGTGTGCCTGTTCGACTTCCTCCTCCAGAACCTTGTGAAGGGCCTTGATGGCGTCAATCCTTCCGAGCGTCCACTTGCCTTCGATGGTGGGGATCTCGACCTTGCTGACCTGTCCACTGGCCAGTGGGATGATGTCTGACGGGCCAAGGCTCTCCCACGGCCCGGGGTTCGGTGAGAGGGTCCTGAATCCTTCTTTGACGGCCTTGCCCCGTCTGCTACTTCGAATCTGCCTCCCCGTCCGCGGGTCGCGCGCGATGTACTCCCTCGCCATTGAATCGGCCCCGGATGCCCCCGTCACACTTCAACCAAGCGCGTTCGCGTCCAAGCCCGATGGCAAGGCTCAAGCATCGCGCACCTGCTCTCAGGTGGCGAGGCATAGCGATGAGTGAGCGCAGGCCCGATGTGATTGCGAGGCTGCTTCATTCCAGTTTCCACGGGGCATCCGATCTGGGAGTTAGCAGGCCTGATCTCGCTAGGATGTGGTCTCTGGAGCTGCAGTGGTTCTCTCCGGATGACTCTCTGGCCGTTGTGGACCGGCTCCACGAGTCGGGTTGGCTCGTTGGCGACGAGGGATCCCTGAAACCCAATCCCCACATCGAACTACTGCCTCCCGAATTGGGTTGGCAGCCATTCTCCGGCAGTTTCGCTGCAATTCCCTCATTCGCACACCCCTCATCGAGGGCGTCTTCCGAGCCGGCACTGCCCGAACCGAGAGCCCCTCAAAACAACGTTCTGGAGCCACCCGCTGCCCGGTTGCACCGCCCCCCCGACCGAGCGGAGGATAGCATACAGGCCCTGATTGCGCACGTCGCTAGGAAGTCTGGATTGGATCGGAGGGAGGTGGTACGCCGCGCTCAGAGGAAGCGTAGGGCACTAGGGCCCGTCACGCTGTGGATGGCAATCGCCCTGCTGGCACGCGAGCAGAGTCTGGACATGCACGAGGTTCTCGAGATCATCGAGTCCCGATCATCCGCCGTTGCTGCCGGTCCTGACCTCGGCTGCGAGCAGTCCTGGGAGGACCAGCAGGGCGAGCACGAGGGAGAAGGCCACCGAGATTGAGCTGACCATCCCGAAGTCCCTGATGACCGGGACCGGGGAGAGCATCAGCACCATGAAGCCGCAGATACTCGTTCCGGCGGACATGAGCAGGGCTGCACCGGTGTTGACGTACATATCCCTCATCGCCGGCCAGATTGCCATTCCCGCCGCGCGGTTCGCTTCGAACCGTCGCCACACGTGAATCGAGTAGTCGATCCCCAGTCCAATGGTGAGGGCCGTGATCATGATGGTCAGGACGTTCCAGTTGATATCGAGCAAGGCCATCGTCCCGACCACCCATGAGCCAGCCAGACCGACGGGCAGGACAACCAGCAGGGACTGCCCGAACCTGCGAGTGAGCAAAGTCAGGACGAGCATCGAGACCGCCAGGCTGATGGCAGTAGAGCTGATGATCGAGGAGATGAGTCCCGAGAGGACGTTCGAGAGCACAACGAGGTCCCCGACCACGTATGCCCTGCCACCGGTATCCATGGAGATAATCATGGCCTCGGCGTCGAGCTCGGTCACGATCTCATACACCATTGCGCTGGTCTCAGCCTCGACGTCGACCCTAATCTTGAGGTAGCGGATTGACCCCCCGTCCTCAGTCAGTGCGACGTGCTGGTCAGTCCTCTCCGCCCATGTGAGCCCCCTCAGTGGCTCACCCACGCTTTCGTTGGATTGGAGGGCTGTGATGGCCAGAGTGAGATCACCCTCCCGGAAGTCCGCAGTCGTTGCCACGTCCTCTCCGAACACCTCTAGATTGTGGGTGAGGCCAAAGCCCTCGTCCTGCTCGATGGCATCACCTATGATCCTGTAGATGCTGTCGTATGAGCCCCACTCGTTGCTCGTTCCCGGGGCCTCGGTCACGACCACGCCAGGGATTCTCAACAAGGAGTCCTCGACCCCCCTGAGAGCGTCTATCAGGCTCTCCTCGTCGCTGAACGAATTTTCACCTTCGGCCGGTTCCACCAAGATGTAGACTGACTTGAGGGCATTTACCTCGTACGAGTCATATAGGTCGTTGCGGACCTTCATCACCTCCATCTCGTCGTCAGAGAGGAAGTCAGAGAGCTCGAAACTGGTCTCCAGTCCCTGCTGGGCCACGACGATCGATCCTGCGGTGATAATCGCCACAGTGAGGAGCACCAGTGGTGCGTTCCCCCGCTGGAACTCCGTAGCCACCCTGGCCATCGCGTCCAGCTCGAGCCCCCTGTTCGTCGAGGCCCCAGTGGTCCTCTCAAGCACCACGTGCATAGCCCCAACCGTCACCGTGCTGGCTACGAAGGCAGATGCCACTCCCAGAGCGAGCGTCAAACCGAATGTTCGGAGCGGGGGCAGTGGGGAGAATGAGTTCGAGAGGAAGGCGAACATCGTCGTCACAACGGCCAGAGAGAGGGCCATTCGCAGGTCCATGAATGCCCTCGCCCATGCCTCGGCTGCACTGTCTGAGTCATCCTTGGCCTTCTCATACCCGCGTTGGAGGTGGATGGAGTAGTCGATTCCGAGGGCGAGCACCACCGGGGCTACAGCGATCTCCAGTACGGAGAAGCGCATCCCGGAGAGCGCAATAGCCCCGTAGGTCCAAACGAGCGCGGCAAGCAGAGCGGTTAGCGGGACAGCGACCATCGTGAAGGACCTGAACGATAGTGCTAGCAGGATGACCACGACGATCACAGCGAGGAGAATCAACCAGACTAGGTTATCCAGGGTGGACTCGTTGATGTCGTTGCTGATCAGGTCGTCAGAGATGACGCCGTATTCGAGCACCGCCTCGCCGGCTTCGGGCTCGCTAGTCAGCATGACGCGGATTGCAGTGGCGTGAGCCCGTCTGTCCTCATTGCTTATGTCACCCGACATCTCAATCAGCCACAGGGTGCTGCTAGCAGTCGGGGTGGGATTGCCCTCGCCGGTGTCGAGCCAGTCGCACACCGGCCTGTAGTCAAGGTCGCTATGGAGCATCGCCGAGGAGGCGAAGGATGCGGTCGCAACGGTTCTCTCGTCGCTGTCAAGCGCATCCCCGCACTCCGCCCCATCGCCAATCCCCTCGAGCATCTGTCGCCAATCGCTGAAGTCGGACAGGGGTCCCGAATGGTTCCTCTCCTCTAGGGTCCGTTGGAGAATCTCTGCGGCGTTGAGCTGAGAGATTACGAATCCACCGTTCTCATCCGAGTAGGCCTGTATCCGACTGTGGTCCTCAGCCAGTTGGTGGAGGGCCCTCATCTCGAGGACGTTGGGCAGGAAATCCTCGCTGCCCTCCTCGACCGCTGGCTTGACGTTGACGTAGATTAGATGGGCCGAGGCACCGATGGCCCTTTGGATTCGCTCTTGCGCTTCGTCTGCATCGGTCTCGGGAGCGAAGGAGGAGAGGTCGGTGGTGAAGGCAGGGAGCGGAACCAAGACCGATGCCAGGAATGCGGTAAGCAGCAGGCTGACTACTAGAATCGGTGCTGATAGCCTCTCGAAGGCATCGGCGATGCGATCGGTCGCGGCATCACTGCCTGCCATTGAGGACCCCAAAACCTCACGTTGTAAAACTATGGGGGTGGGTTTGTGGCCCACCCACCTCGGCCTTGACATGCAAGACCTGAAAAGGGGGTCGCCGGTCGAGCGCCTGTTCATGCCTGTCAAAGTATTGAAGAACGAGGGCCGAGAGCTCAGGCTGCGAGTCATTGGCGGGACCCATACGACACTCCAGATGTTCCGATCCCGCCTGAATGACATGGATGATGTTGAGTATGCGAACTACTTCCAGAACCATCCCGACCTCGACGATCCCGAGATCTATGTCAGGGCGGCCAAGGGCAAGAAAGCCTCCAAGATCCTCAAGGAAATCTGCTCCACCATCTCGAAGGAGTTCTCCAGCATCAAGTTCTGAGGCGGTGGGCTCGTGACCGAGCAACCCGTCGAGGAACGATTGGGCCTGTCTGGATGGCTCGTGCCCTCTGAGGGCATCGGGGGACTGCTCAAGGCTAGAGTCGAGGACTTCCGGGTGGAGGAGATCTCCAAGACCCCAGCCTTGGACTCGAAGGGCCGCTTCACAGTCGCTAGGGTAACCCTGACCAACTGGGAGACCAATCGCTTCCTGAGAAGACTGGCCAGGGCTTGCAGAATCAACAGGAATCGGATTTTCAGCTCTGGGATGAAGGACAAGCGGGCTATCACGACTCAGGTACTGGTCATCGACGCCCATCGGAACAAGGTGGAGGATGCCGATATACCTGACACTTTGATCGAGGTGCTCGGACGAACCCATCACAAGGTCGGCATGGGGGACCACGACGGCAATAGGTTCACCATCACAGTCAGGGGCTGCTGCGACGCCTCGGGCGACCCCATCGATGCTAAGGAGGCGATGAGGAGGGTCCACGAGATACGAGAGGGACTGACTGAGTCGATAGGCTGCGATGCCTTCCCCAATTGGATAGGCCCCCAGAGGTTCGGGTCGACCAGACCAGTCACACCGGAGGTCGGGCGCGCAGTCATCGAGGGGGACTTCGAGCGCGCCGTGGACCTCTACGTGGGGATGGAGGCTACGAGGGAGGGAGATGAGTCAGCGATTTTCAGGAAGGCTTGGAGGGAGTCCAAGAATCCTGCCTCCTGCCTTGAGATCGCACCGATCCGGCTTGGCTACGAGCGAGCGATGCTCGAGCGCCTGCTGGAGAGGCCGGATGACCACCTCGGCGCCTTTCGAACCCTCCCAAACTCCCTCCAGCTCCTCATGGTCCACTCGATCCAGTCGCTTGTCTTCAACCACTCCCTGTCGGCCAGACTCGAGGCCGGGCTGCCCATCACCGAGCCCGTCGTAGGCGACCTCGTCGCACCACTCCAGCCAAACGGGCGCATCGATGTGGGAAAGATGGCCTTAGTCAGCGAGACCAATCTGGAGCGTTGCAAGAGGAACTGCGGCCTGGGCAGGCTAGCCGTCACGGGTCCCCTACCCGGGAGGGAGGCTGCCTATGCCACCGGTGGCCCCGGCGAGTGCGAGAAGAGTGCCCTGGGGTACACCGACTTGGCCGATGTCAAGTGGACGGTGCCCAGAATTCCCCGACTAACGACCTCTGGGACTAGGAGGGCGCTTTCTGTACCATTCAGGGATATCAGCGTGGAGCAGGCCCCCGAAGTCTCCGATTCGCTCTTCGAGCGCTGGGCCTCGGGCCCGAGCGAGGGCGAGAGGTGGCATCCTGATGGGGCCTGCCTGCGATTGCGATTCACCCTGCCCCCGGGTACCTATGCAACGGTACTGATGAGGGAGTTCATGAGATCCCCTTTGGATCACTACTGATCAGAGGCGCCCCATCTCGAGGGCCTCGATCTGACCGATGAGCTCGTCGGACTCCCTAACTCTGTCCTCGAAGCCGTCGACGATGCCATCGCCCTCCCCCAGAACGACTTGGACCTCGATGAACATCATCCCGAAGGCAAGGGGCTTGATTTCGACTGTCTGGACCTCCTTGAAACTGGAGATCCGATCGGCGATTGCCTGGTAGTCGGGAGCATCCTCCTCGGGCTGGTCGAGGGTGACTTTGTACTTGATTACGACCTCGCCCATCAGATTGCCTCATGGTCCTTCGAACCTGCATTCGGGGCAGATGTACTTGACAGCCTGCACTCTGCAGCGCTGGCTGCGTCCGATGGGGGTGCTGCACTCTGGGCAGGGGAAGGAAGTGCTCTCGTCCTCTACCAACGGCCTTCCCGAGGACACGCAAACTACTTCTCTTCGTGCCACTGCGACCCCTCTTGGTTGCTGGGCGTGCGAAGTCCCCCTTTTAGCGTTGATTGTGGGGGCATTAGGGATTAAGGCCAGATTTCTAAAGCATGGCCGGGGTACCACACTGGTGAAATTGAAGGGGAATTAGGGGCGTTTCGTGGTGAACGACCCCGCCCCGAGTGATTCCACCTAGCGAGAGCGCCCTAGGCGGAGGGTCGTGCACAGACTGGGGAGTCGCCCCCCCAGCCTGCTTGCGTATGTCTGTGATTCAGCTTACTTCCTGATCTCAGAGTGCGTTGTCGATCTCAGCGCCGATTCGGGCACCGATTCCGACTAGTAGGCCGTCGACAATCCACGCTGGGAGGACATCGGCGATGCCGTCTCCTAAGCTTGCCAACGAAGCGCCCATTTCGTGGGCTCCCGTCAGGGTCATCGCGCCACCCAGTATCATCAGGCCGAAGGCGCTAGCCCAGGCCGAATCGCATCGGGTGTGCACCTGCCACCAAACCGCACCAGCGGCAATCGTACCTAGGAGGCCCCAGAATTTGGGCATCACAAAGGCAGTCGCAGCCCACTCCGGTCCGATATCGCCGGCTTCGGTAGCTAGCACTATTGCCAGCACTGCACCTACAGCCTGAGCCAACAGCCTCATGCCGTTAGGCATGTAGTTACCGTCGACATCGCCATCTCCGTCGTTCAGCATGTGACACCAGGTCACTACAGGCAGTACGTGGGCTCCGCCAAATGCCATCCAGACCACTGCTAGGGCAACAGCACCCGTCAGGGTGCTGAGGTCCATCGCAAAAACGGCCCAGGACAGCACAAAGGCGCCGCCAAGTTCTGCTTTCATTGCATTCATATCTACATTCATCATTTCCATCTCCCCGCTCACACGAGTGACTACGTCTCGGTTTCATGGACTATATAATGAGGAAGGTGCGCAAACTGCATAAAACGTCGAAAATCAGACTTTTTCAATTTAACCGGTGTGTCTGAATACACCTGCTATTCCTAGGTAAATCAAGTGATTCTAATCAAATGTGGAAGTGGTTATTCTTCCCGTCTGTCCAGCTTCCTGAATCCGGTCTTTGTGCCCTCTTGACCCTCGTCCTTGTCCTCTACGACTATTCCAATCGACTCTAGGTGCGCGCGGACTTGCTCAAGGGCGGAGGTGCCGACGGCTGAACCGCGTGGCTTGGGCAGTTTGTTCAGGCATATCAGGTATGTCTCCGAGGACGCGCTCCGGCTTGCCGTGGGGGAGAACCGCCCCACCGAAGAGAACCTCAGCTTGGCGGCATCCACAAGCCCCTCGATCCCCGCCCCTTGGAAGATTTTTGTCACGAAACCACCACCTGGGCAGAGGAGGGCCATCGCGGCATCGAGCGCAGTGGTCGAGAGCTCGAGCGAGATGGCCTGGTCGGTGTCATAGCGCCCGGTGAGCCTCGGGGAGATGTCGCTTACAACAGCGTTGAGATTACGATCGCCCACGATCTCGGTGATGCGCTCGATCGTTGCCGGCTCGGTGATGTCGCCGATGATGATCTCAGCCCCCTCGACAGCGGAGGTGGCGAGCAGGTCGACACCGACGACGAGCCCGTCATCACCGACCTCCTCCACAAGCACTTGGGTCCAGCCCCCTGGGTGGCAACCGATGTCGAGGACCGCGTCCCCGGGCCTCAGTATCCCGAACCTCTCCTGAATCTGCTTGAGCTTGTACGCGGACCTCGCCCGATAGCCCTTCGAGCGAGCCTGACGCCCCCACGGATCCCGGCCTTTCTCTTGGTGCCAGCGCTTGCTCATGCTTCCTCGACCCTAGACATCACAGCCCGATTTCGTCGATGAGGTCGCGAGCCGTGTCCCTGATGGCCTGCTCCGACATCGTAGTGGGCTCGAATCCAGTGGCGAGCAGTTTGCTCACGTCCAGGTATGTCTTCGGCACATCCCCTGCCCAGCCCCTCTTCCCGCCGGTGTACTCAATGGAGACGCCGTCCAGCCCACTCTCCTCGACCACGATTTCGGCGATCCTCGAGACCGAGCAAGTATCACCGGTGCCAAGGTTGTAGAGATTGGCATCGTCATCGTTGCAGTCCATCACATGAAGCATGGAGCGGACACAATCCTGAGCGGACATATACGACTTCTCTTGGAAGCCGTCACCAAGTACTTCGAGCCTTGCCGGGTCCCTCTTGAGCTTGTGGATGAAGTCGAAGATCACACCGTGCGTCCCGCGCGGGCCGACGATGTTGGCGAACCGGTGAATGTACCCCTGAGCGCCGAAGGTCCCGACCCATGCGGTGATGAGGGCCTCGCTAGCGATCTTCGAGGCGCCGTAGAGGGAGATTGGCATAATTGGCCCGTAGTCCTCCGGGGTCGGCATCAGATCGGCCTCACCGTAGACAGCGGAGGAGGAGGAGAACGAGATCTTTGAGACGCCGTTGACTCTCATGGCCTCGAGCACGTTGTACGTCGCCACGGTACCCTGCCTGAGGTCCGTGTCCGTGACCTCGGTACCCAGCCTTATGTCGGGGTTGGCGGCCATGTGGTGAACGGTCTCAATGCCATCCATCGATTCCTTCACCGACTCCGGGTCAAGCAGATCGCCCCTGACCACCTCGACCATGCCGCTTCCCTCATGGTGGGAGAGGAAGTCCTCGCGCCCGCTGCTGAAGTTGTCAAACCCCCTCACGCCCCGGCCTCTTCCGACCAGCGCGTCTACGAGGTGCGAGCCGATGAACCCCGCCCCCCCTGTGACCAATTCCATGACCGCACGAATGGCGAGGCAGTCTTGAGGGCATCGGGACGCGATCGATGATCACTCACGAAAGTGAGCCCGTTCCCGGACGCGTGATTGCGAAGTAACCGCTCCCTCGACTGCCCGTCTAGCGAACGCTTCATGTGGCCCCCACAGGGGGCCATCGGCGTGACAGGTCCATTGAGGGAGGATGAGTTGGATGACGAGGCCCGCTTCTGGAAGTGGTTCTTCGAGAGTTTGCAGCCAGCCAGGAATGCCATGTTGCGTGCTAGGCAGGCCGTTTACGGGGGCTTCCTCGGCGGAGCCCTCGATACGGCCGGGCAACTCTCTGACGATGTCTCAGACGGTATCCACGCAGTCGCCCAAAGAGCTGCTGAGCTTACCTATAGCGGCATCCAGCGCAGTCCCGGAGCAGTGGTCGCACTGCTTCTGCTACTGACAGCGCTGATTGGACGGGACGCCATGGACTTTGAGCACCAGATCAATGGCGATGTGGAGGTATACCTCCCCGATGGGGCGAATTCGACCGTTCTGCTCAATGAGGTCAGGGAGCAGTGGGCAACGGACATCGTGATCCTGTACATCCAGACCGATAACGCCGCGACGGGAGGCGAGAAGGGGAACGAGAACATCACGGATGTGGACGTCCTCTCCCAGATGTCGTGGATTGAGGGTGATGACAACAACGTGGGCAAGGGGGGACTCAAGTCCGGGCTGGACTACAACAAGGAGGACCGCGGCTCCTTAGCGTGCGACAAGACAGGTGACGGGTGCGACGGTGTGATCTGGGTTCTCTCTCCCGCACAGATTGTCAAGGAGGCCAACTCCACCAACCACAGGTTCAGTTGCGCCGTCGAGAAGCACGGGATGCCCATCAGCGACGGCGATTGTGCCATGGCATCCCTCAACCCCTACGTCGGCTACTCCATCCCCCAGGGTGACGGTGCCCAAGAGAGGATCGACCAGTACGTCGAGAACGCTGGCGAGCTGATGTCGAGCTTCGTAAGGGACACCAACGGTGACGGGACTTGGGACACGGGCGTCGTCATCATGGGAATCGCCTTTGACATGACCAACACGGACATCACTCCTCGCAACGATCCCAAGGGCATCTCCGACGAGAACCCCTTGGGAGTCATCCGGGATCACAAGGCCTTCGTCGCCCACGCCAAGAGCCTCCTAGACAACGCCAGCGCTAGCGAGTGCGAAATCTGTGGCAGAACCTATCAGAACCCCGTCTCCACCATGGACAAGGGACGCCTCGACGTCATCCCGCAGAGGCAGGCGGTAACCGTCACTGGCCTGACCCCCGTGCTGCACGACGTCTCCGATGCAATCTATCTCGAGCTGGTGAACACCATGCTGCCGATGAGCCTCCTCCTTGTGGCCCTGACGATGATGATCCTTCACAGGAACGCCAAGGTCATCGTCATTTGCGGGCTTCCGATCGTGATGAGCCTCGCCATCACCTTCGGCACCACCGTGATCCTCGACATCATGCTAACGCCGATGATCATCTCGGCGGGGCCAATCCTCGTCGGCCTCGGCGTCGACTACGCCCTGCACCTGACCAACCGAATCGAGGAGAACCGCACTGAGCTGCTGGATAGGCGCAGGGAGGAGGAGTGGGTTGCCAACAGGGACGGTGTCGAAATCGAAGAGTTGGACCCCTTCGACCCCGAGATCAGCCTCAAGGCCACGGTGATGGCCGCGATGACCACCGGCAACGCGATCTTCCTCTCCGCTCTGACCACGATAATCGGGTTCAGTGTCCTCACCTGGCCCGAGCTGGTTCCCATTCAACCGATGAGGACCGTGGGCATCACCCTCCTGCTAGGCATTGCCTGCACCTTCGCGCTCTCGATGCTGATGGTTCCCGCCCTGATTGAGTTGCTCAAGTACCGCAGGGGCGAAGCGACCTCTCTGTTCAAGACCGGGAACATAGAGAGCAGGAGGCGGGATCGTCAAGCAGCCCGAGCCATGAATCCGGCATTGGGACGCCCTGTCTCGGTGTCATCCTCGGTCGCTGTGACTACCGCAAGAGGCGAATACACGGTCATGGGGATCAACGGGATGCTGTTTGCCGTCCTATCTACCGGGGTGTCCTCCGGAATCCTGTACTGGCTCACCCCGCTCACCATAGGGGGGGCCATCATCCTCGGAATCACACTTTCACTAACCCTCACACTCTCCTTGATGGACGGCCTCTGGGAATCCATAGGACGAGTGCCTCTAAAGGCCACACTGCTCGTCATACTGTTTTCGTTGGGCGTGACCCTCGGTGGGGTCTGGATCTACAATGACGAGCTGGGCAAGGAAATCACAGGGGCATCGGACGAGGTCCCTCCGGGACTCGAGTCTTACGAGGCCCTCAGGGAGTACAGCATAGTCTTCGAGGGAGGTCAGACGAACATGTTCATCGTGGATGCCACAGAAAGGGGGCCGCAGAACGATACCGCCCCAATCCGCGATCTCCCAATACTGGACGCCATTGACCACATGCAAGTGATGAAGATAGACAATGTTGCTAACACGACGACAATCAGCCTAGTGGACATCCTGAAGTCTGTTCACGTCGACTTGGAGGTCGAGGGCCTCGAGATTTACGACCGCAGCCTGTGGGAACTGATACACGACGAGTGCTGGGACGAGTCTTCCAGCCCCTTCCGCCCGGACTGCTGGCCCTATGCTGCGAGCAGTCGCGAGGACATGGTCAACATCGCCTTCGACACGCTGAGCCCGGAAGTCCGCTCCATGCTGATGAACGCGGACCAGGGCCAGGGCGAGACCAAGACCCTGGTCTACGTCAACCAACCCTACATCAACCTCGCAACAGCGGGCAGCCTCCGGGATGCCATCGATGACCATCTCGATGGAAATGGATGCGCAAGCGCGCTTGACTGCCCTGCCTTGGGCATCGACGGGGTCTCGAACTCCTTGCTGACCGGGGGCCTACCAGTCTCGCTCGACATCAACAAGGGGATTCACGACGCGCAGTCCGAGACGACTATTGCCACTATGGCCATCCTGCTGCTGACGATGGCCGTCCTATTCCGCTCACCCCGGCTGGCCATCTTCACGATGACCGCAGTCGGTGTGGTTGTGCTCTGGCAGCCGCTTCTGATGCGTGGCGGTTCGGTAAACGTCAACGTGTTCACCGCCATGATCGGGACTATCGTCTTCGGCATCGGGGTTGACGACTCGATCCACATAATCGACCGCATCAAGGACGAGGGCGAGACCCCTGCAGGAATCGCCAAGTCGGTATCGCGAACTGGGCACACTATCTTTGAGACGACCTCGACGACGTGCGCAGGGCTCGCAGCAGGGCTCTTCGTTTCAGTTCCCGGCCTGCAGAACTTCTTCGTGCTGATGATGCTGCTGCTCGTGTTGGCTCTGCTGACCAGCTCGATCCTGCTGCCCACCATGATCGTAGCCTATCACGAGCTCGGCTCGAGGCTGAAGGGCGAGGGAACGTGGCTCGACTTCGAGGAGAGCGGTACCCTCGCGCCGGGCCCGGTGCTCGACGCGGTTCTCACCGACTAGGCAGATGTTGGCGAGGGTGCAGGGAGTAAGCCCCTTTCTGTTCACCTTGCGGCTGGTCGCATTCAACTATGCATCCTACCCGGTCCTGTCGATGCCATACGGACCTGCTTGGACTTGCTCCGGCGTGGTTGCCCGTTCCAGCCATGCTCAGGAAACCTCCCCCTCTCGGGTTCATCGTACGCCTGGCATGGTTCGTTTCTGCTGCAGAGCCGGCCCTCCCGGACCCCCGCCTTGTGACGGGACGCCTGCATCGCGGAGAGGGGACTTTCCTCAGTGTCGAACACTGTCAGCGACCCTCCTGCTCCCTCGGACAGCGGGCGTGCCGCCCCCGCATGAACCCACCGGCCTCGCCTGCCGGACACCGGGGCAACCATCATGCACGTCCAACGGGCCCCCGGGGCGTGACGGGCACTGAGTCACTCAAGGAGCAGGCCGGCATCGCAGCCTGCCAGTTCATCACCGATGGCATGGCACTCGGGCTGGGGACGGGATCCACGGTCAGGTACTCGATCATCGAGATAGCGAGGATGATTGAGCAAGAGGGTATCGAGGTTGCAGGAGTGCCGACCAGCGAGGACACGAGACAGCTCGCCGAGATGCTCGGGATCCCGCTGCTCGAGATACGGGATGCGGGCAGCCTCGATCTGACAATCGACGGGGCCGACGAGTTCGACCAAAACTTCGACCTCATCAAGGGTGGTGGTGGCGCTCTGACGCGCGAGAAGATCGTAGCGCTGGCCTCCGAGGCAATGGTGGTTGTCGCCGATGACAGCAAGCAGGTCAGCACCCTAGGTGCATTTCCTCTTCCCGTGGAGGTCGACGGGATGGCATGGGATAGCGTGAGGGATGGAATCTCGGACCTATGCCCAGGACCTGTGGCTTTGAGGGGCGGAGAGGATGAGCCCTTCGTCACAGACAACCGGGGCTACATCCTCGATTGCTCCTTCGGCCCTACAATCTCGAACCCACTCGATCTGGAGTCCCGAATCCGTGCGATAGACGGCGTGGTGGAGGCCGGGCTCTTCGTCGGCATATGTGACGCCGTCGTCATGGCCTCGCAAGACGAGGTCAGCACCCTTGTCAAGCCCGGCGGGCGGCTGGGCTGAGCCCCCGTCGCCGTTATAGGGCGGCGTCAGGCCCCAGCGCCGGGTCTGTAGCTTAGTCAGGTAGAGCGACGGGCTCTTAACCCGTCGGCCGCGGGTTCGAATCCCGTCAGACCCGCCGTCCAATCATCGTCTTGCTGGCGCTCATGCACTGACATTGAAATGGAGGTAGCGACCGGGGAGGAGCGAGGTTCGCATGGCGAAGACGACTTGGATTGGGGATGTCAGAGCCGGTGCCCACGATGGTTCTGAGATAGAGTTGAAGGGCTGGGTTCACAGGTCCCGGGGATCCAACAAGATATGGTTCATCGTCTTGCGGGACTCCACTGGATCCGTCCAGTGCGTAATCAAGCGGGACGAGGTCGGCGATGCTGCCTTCGAGGAGATGAAAGGCGCCCTAACCGAGTCCAGCATCGTCGTCCGGGGCACTGTCGAGGCGACCGACCGCGAGCACGGCCATGAGGTCCTCGCTTCCTCGGGCGAGGTCATCGGGCCCGTCAACCCCGACCGCCCCTTCCCGATTACCGAGTCCGCTATGGAGGAAGCTGACGGGGGTGAGACGGAGTTCCTCCTCGACAACCGCCACCTGTACCTGCGTACCGGCCGGATGACGACAATGCTCAAACTTCGCTCCACGGTCTTCGGCGCCATCCACTCCTACTTCCGCGAGCGCGACTTCATCGAGTACCAGGCGCCCAACTTCGTTGCCGGTGCCGTGGAGGGGGGCAGCACCCTGTTCGAGGTGCCTTACTTCGGTCGCAAGGCCTACCTGACCCAGTCATGGCAGCTCTATGCCGAGGCTGCGATGCCCGCCCTTGAGAGATTGTACACTATGGCCCCGTCGTTCCGAGCCGAGAAGTCCCGTACGCGCCGGCACCTCACCGAGTTCTGGCATGCGGAGATGGAGGTCGCATGGGCTTCCAACGACGAGGTAATGGGGCATGGCGAAGGTGTGGTCCGACATATCTCCAAGACCCTGCTGGAGGAGTGCGAGGACGATCTCGCCGATCTCGGCCGAGACCTCGACCTCATCTCGCGCTACGCCGACAGCACGTACCCCCGGATGAGGTACGACGAGGCCGTCGAGACCTTGCAGGGCATGGGGGTCGAGATTGAGTGGGGGCAGGATCTCGACTACTCGAAGGAGAAGGCTCTCACTGCCGATTTCGACGTCCCCCACTTCGTCACTCACTACCCCCGCGCCT
>PBMR01000017.1 GCA_002722735.1 Methanobacteriota archaeon | reverse complement strand
GGCTCGACTGGTGCGACGAGTACGAGGAAGGCTGGTTCGAGTGCTACATCGACTACGACGGTGACGGCAACTGGGACGATGGATGGTACTTCGAGGAGTGCTCCAACCTGAGCACCGGCTGGGAGTGCGTCGAGTGGTACGAGGAACCCTTCGTCGAGGGGGGCAACCACAGCGGCTGGCTGGACGTCGAGGGCCTCGAGGCTGACGGGAGCTACGTGCTCGAGTGGTACGACGAGCGATGCACCGCCCAGATGGGCTGCGATGGGATGAGTGGTGACTGGGGAGGGCCGTTCAACGCGTCCGACCTGTGGGACTACGACCCCGCCTCAGGCATCTGGACCCATGAGGGATACTACTTCAACACCGACAACTCCACCTGTCACTACAGCTCACAGTTCACGCTGTATGAGGTACAGTGGGACGATCAGGGCAACTGGTGGTACGACCAGCACGTGTTCTCCGAGTACTTCGGCTTCAGGGGCCCGTGCGAGGAGCCGCCATCGCCCTTCACGCTGTACTACGACGGCGTCGAGCACGAGCGGGTCGCCCACAACATGACCGGGTTCGAGTGGTGCGACGAGTACTACGAGGGCGACGGCCACAGCTGGTTCGAGTGCTACATCGACTACGACGGCGACGGCAACTGGGACGATATATGGGGCTTCGACGAGTGCTCCAACCTGAGCACCGGCTGGGAGTGCGTCGAGTGGTACGAGGACCCGTTCCTCGCCGCCGGCAACCACTCGATGACCCTCGACACCGGGGGCCTCGAGACGGGCCTGAACTACTCGGTGGCCATACATATCAGCATCAATACCCAGCAGGGCGGGGAGAACGAGGATGGCTTTGAGGACTTCACCGCCTCCTCGGACACCTACTCCACATCGGGTCATATCGAGACGGACAACTTCACCTGCAACCTGAACATCTATGTCGATCTCTACGAGAACGAGTCTGACGGGAGCGGCGGCTGGTGGCACCACCATATCGCATGGGACCACTTCAACTTCAGGGGCCCGTGCGAGCAGCCGCCCTCGCCATTCACGCTGTACTACGACGGCATGGAGTACGAGCGGGTCGCCCACAACATGACCGGGCTCGACTGGTGCGACGAGTACGAGGAAGGCTGGTTCGAGTGCTACATCGACTACGACGGTGACGGCAACTGGGACGATGTACAGGGCTTCGACGAGTGCTCCAACCTGAGCACCGGCTGGGAGTGCGTCGGGTGGTACGAGAACCCGGACCTCGCCGCCGGCAACCACTCGATGACCCTCGACACCGGGGGCCTCGAGGCGGGCCAGAGCTACGCTGTCGAGATCCAGGCCGAGATCTGGGACGTGATGGGCAGCTGGGACGGGGACTACTCGACCGAGCTGTTCAACGCGAGCTCGGACATGGAGTCCCTCTACTTCTCCATGGAGACGGACAACTCCACCTGCGGCGCCGAAGTGTACGTGACCCTCTACGAGGTAGAGTGGGACGACTACGGCAACTGGTGGCACGACCAGCACGTGTTCGGCGATGGCTTCGGCTTCGACACCCCGTGCGAGCAGCCGCCATCGCCCATCCACCTGCTATACCCGAACGAGACCGGCGACATCGTCGAGTGGGAGCCGGTGACGCAGATCAATGAGTACGACGTGTGCTACGACTACGGCGACCACTTCGAGTGCTGGGACAACGACGACGACGACCACAGGTGGGAGAACGACTGCTACGAGGTCGCCGCTCTCGACGACTCGGACAGCATCTGGCAATGCGCGAACGCGGAGGGCAGCCCCTTCATCGACGCGGGCTATCACGGCATGACCTGGAACATCACTGACCTGGACGAGAGTGACGACTACAGACTGCAATCATACATCTGGACCATGGGCATGTTAGACTACGAAATGTATGAGGATACGCTGAACTTCACCGCATCCTCTGACTCTCACGATATCGATTGGGACCTCTATGTGGACAACTCGACCTGCGATGTGCAGATCAGCGCCCAGTTGATGAGGGCTGTGGACTATGACGATGATGGCGTGACCGACTGGTACGACTACATCGCCTCCAACTACTTCGGCTTCATGGGCCCGTGCGTGTTCGAAGGCTTCCCCGTGGACGTCGGCCTCGAGGTCGATGACGGTGGATGGCAAGGCGTAGTGGGCGTCCCCTTCGAGGTGCTGATGAACGATGACGACTCCCCTGATGTGATTATGCAGCACCTTGGTTACAGCCTGTCTGCTGGAAGCTGGGACATGAAGTGGACCTTAGATAACCTCACGGTGGGTGAAGGCTACTTCGCCTACTACGAGACCGATACTCCCAATGACGAGGGAGACGGTGGAGGAGACGTCGACTGGAACACGTACGACTACTGCGAGTGGGAAGGCACCGAGGACGACGACGATAGGTGGTGGTGCACCTACGACGGTACCGACAATGACTGGGAAGACTGGTGGTTCTACTGCGAGTACGACGAGTACGACGAGCAGTGGTGGTGCACCGACGACTTCGGGCAGAGCCCCGACTGGGAGTTCTCCGCCAACGGGACAGAGCACATGGGCGGGGTTGACAGCTCCGTGGAAGGGTTCTTCGAGCTCAACGCGACTTCCGGGTCCGAGGAGGTCATCTGGACCCTAGACATAGAAGACGAGACCTGCGTGATTGCGGTCTTCCTCGAACTGGCGTCGAACGAGTCCGACATGGAGGGCTTCTACGTAGGCATCATCGCAGGGCCGGCAGCGGCCCTCGACGACAACTCCAACGGCGTACCAGACTGCATGGAGGAGGGCGGAATCGGGCCCGATGAAGGCCCGGAGTTCGAACCGGAGGACTTCGCAGTCGGAATCGGGTACAGCGCTGCCTTCCTCGATACCGACGGCGACACCGCGACATTCTACATCGAATACTACATGGTCCTCGATGACGAGTTCCGGATGAAGGTCGATGCCGACTTCGGGGACGGGGACGGCTTCCTGAACCAATCCGAGGCCGACATGTTCGCCATGATGGCGACGGAGGGCGGCGACGGTGAGGGACCCCCCTTCTTCTGCGGCGACGGCTCTGAGATCCCGTTCGAGTGGGCCAACGACGGCATGGAGGACTGCGCCGACGGCAGCGACGAGCCGCAGGACTTCGACGGCGATGGCACTACAGACAACTGGTTCGACTGCCACGACGGGTCGACGGTCTCCATGGACAGGGTCAACGACGGAACCCAGGACTGCCCCGACGGGGAGGACGAGGGGCTCGGCGGTGGGCCTGATGGGGGCGATGACGGACCCGAGGGCATGACTCTCAACGGCGCCGACCCGATAGGGAACGCCTCGATGGGGATAATCTTCGTCAATCTAGCGAATGGCTCGGGCGGAAGCGTGGAGATCCACATGGGGTGGGAGCTCTACTACGACGTCGATGCCGATGCAGAGGGCGAATACGCGCTGTCGTACGTTGGCGATGACGAAGACAGTGACACTTTCCCGTTCAACACTACCTTCTGCGCCTACACCGAGGATTCGTCCGATGAGGGGTACACGATCGTATCGGCCGTGGTGAACGGCACCACTGTCACGGAGATCGATGGCAGCATGGTGTACGACTCCCACTGCTTGACTATGGCGCCCTACGAGATGCTCCCGCCCTTCACCGTGACTTGGGGGCTGTTGTCCTCGGATAGCGACGGTGATGGCGTGAACGATGACGATGACGCCTTCCCATGGGATCCGACCGAGACCACCGACACCGACGGGGACGGATGGGGCGACAACTCCGATGTCTTCCCCGACGACCCTGACGAGTGGGCCGACACCGATGGGGACGGCACAGGCGACAATGCCGACACCGACTTCGATGGTGACGGCATCGACGACGATGCCGAGGACAGCGACGGCGACGGCGTGTACGACGACGAGGACGCTTTCCCCGACGACGCCAACGAGACCACCGACACCGACGGTGATGGCGTGGGCGACAACGCTGACGACTTCCCCGACGACGCCAACGAGACCACTGACACCGATGGCGACGGCATAGGCGACAACTCCGACGATGACGCCGATGGCGACGGACAGCCCAACGACCTCGACGACTTCCCGCTGAACGGCCAGGAGTCCTCGGACGCCGATGGCGACGGGGTGGGCGACAACGAGGACGTCTTCCCCGACGACCCCGCTGAGTGGGCCGACTTCGATAGCGACGAAATTGGCGACAACGCCGACCTCGACGACGATAACGACGGCACCCCGGACACATCGGACGACTTCCCGCTCGATGCGAACGAGACCACCGACACCGACGACGACGGCCTCGGCGACAACGCCGATGCCTTCCCCAACGACCCGTACGAGCGCTTCGACTCGGACGGCGACGGTGTGGGCGACAATGCCGACGACTTCCCCAGCGATAGCTCGGAGTGGTCCGACTCGGACAACGATGGCACCGGTGACAACGCCGACGTCTTCCCAAACGATCCCAACGAGATCGTGGACTCCGACGGCGATGGCGTGGGCGATGGCGGCGACGCCTTCCCGTACGACAGCACCGAGACCAAGGACTCCGACGGCGATGGCGTTGGCGACAACGCCCAAGCAGCACAGGTGGAGCCGGAGCCGGAGCCCCCCGAAGAGGACGACGGCCTGTTCGGCCTACCTGGATTCTCAGCCGCCACGAGCCTGGCCTCGATGCTGGGCGCCGCGATACTGATCGCCGGACGACGCAAGGACTGAGCGGCCCTCACCCCGTGTGAGCACCCTCAGGACCCTTCGCCTCGGCCTGTGGGCTGGAAGCGTATGCGGCTGAGAGCGTGAAGTCCGGACCCATGGTATCGGGCATTTAGGGGGGACTCGTCATCTCTCGGGCAGTCCCTGCCGTTCCATGCCCGCAAGGGGGCCTGTGGGTCTGAGGATGGTCTTGGCCGTGCAGTCCTTGGACTCATGACCTATCCTCTTGCATCTCGAGCAGATGACGTTCTTGAGCATCAGATGCCGGGTGTTCCTCCTCCTGGCATCCTCCGCAGTCATCTCCCTTTCTGGCTTGATGACCGTCTTCGAGCCATCTGGGTGGACTTTGATCACCGTTCCGTCCTTCTTCTTGGTGCGCCCCACGACCCTCTTCCCCTCCGGCTTCCTCTTGGGTTTGGGCTTCGGCCGATAGACCCACGACTTCTTGGTGATGGTAACCCCATCGACAGTGGTCTTGTTGCGGCAGTTGGTACGGATGTGGCCCGGCCTGCCGCATCTGCCGCAAGTTACCTTCCTCTTGGCCTTCGCCCCAGCCTTCTTCTTGAGGGCTCTCATTTCGGCTTGGGTCATCTCCGTCTTGATGTAAGGCCCTCCTCGCACCTTGCTGGCACCGTGCTTCTTGACCATGCCCCCGGCGATCTTCTTCTCGTCGGTCTTCTTCACGTTCCTGAGGTAATTGACGACCCGCTTCGGCTTGTGCTTCTTTGTCCACTTGGCCCCCTTGCCCAAGATGTGTTGCTTCAGCCCCCTCTCGCCGCCGTCAGTTCTCCCGACGTAGTAGTAGCCGCCCTCGCACTCGAGAACGTAGACGTCCACCATGGGTACCCGAGGGAAGCCACTACGAATTACCTTGACCCCCATGGGTGAGCAATGGTAATGTCAGACGAGGTCGAACTCACGCTGGCTCGCGGCTTTCGGTAGTCCTTCAAAACCGCGTTTATAGCCCGATTTGGACCCTCCGCTCTCAAATACCCCGAAACGCGCGTAGGCTCGGGGATGGGCACTTGAGTGAGAGCAAGTCGCCGGATGCGGACGATGCCGAAGGCATCGACGAGCTAGATGCGATCAGGGCCCAGCACGCACTCTCCTCCTCTGGGATGAGCCCCTCTGCGAGGGCACGGGAGCGTTTGGACGAGGAGTCGAACCTTCGATCTGGTATCCGCAGGGAGCGCAGGATGCGCATCGCGGAGATGACTGAGCGAGTCTCGGGGATGCACGGCGCGATGAGGAAGGCCAACGAGATACTCTTCGAGGAGCAGCTCCAGCAGATTGAGGCCGATCTCAGGGACGAGCTCGAGGAGGAGCTCGAGAGGCTGGAGACCGAGGCACTGGAGCGCGAGGAACGCCTGCTGCGCGAGGAGATGCTGCACAGGCTGCGTCGTGAGGAGAACAGGCTCAGGGAGCAGTTGGACCTAGAGAGGGACCGCAGGGTGGAGGCTCACACCACCAAGGTGCGCGACCGGCTCCGGGAGGAGATGGAGGTCGAGTTCTCAAGGAGGAGGGCATTCCTCGAGGAGCGATTGGAGCTCGAAGCATCACAGAGCATCGAGCGTATGGAGCGGAGGGTCCAGATGGACCTGCGCGAGGCGATGGAGTCCCAGGTTCACAGGAAGCTGGAGACCCATCGCCTGGACCAGGAGATACAGATGCGCAACAGCATCGCCAAGAAGCGAAGGAAGCACGAGTCCAAGCTCGAGAAGCAGATCGAGAGCGAGCGCGAGTCGCTGGAGAAGGAGATGACCTCGGACGTCGATGCGAGGACCAAGGCGCTGGAGGAGGAGGCCGAGCGAGCAGCGCTGGGTGAGCTTGATCGCAGGTTCCGAGCCGAGAGGGAGACCATGGAGGCCGCCCTTGCCCTCCGAAGGCAGGAACTCGCCCTGGAACGCGAGGTCGAGATGGAGCAGCGGGTGGCCGACTTCGTCAAGAAGAGGGAGTCAGAGATGATGTCCAACCTAGAGAAGCAGCTCTCCAAGCGCTCCGATTTGTCGAAGAAGGAGGTCGGTGAGATGCTCAAGACCATGGAGTCGGAGGTCAGGGTCAAGATGGAGGCAGTTCTGCTGGACGCCCGCCAGAGCGTGATGGAGAAATCCAACTCATAGGCTAGCCTACGCTCCGTCTATTTCTCGAATCCTAGCATCTGCCTCTCTGGCGAAATCCCAGTATGACATGCTCGCAGGGTTGGATTTTGTTGGCTTTTGCGCGATGACGATGGGCGCCCCCTCCAAGGGCGACTCTGCGATTGCTACCGAGCGCGGTATCTGCGTCTCGAACACCCTGTCACCGAAGTGCTTGCGCGCCTGCTCGGTAACCGTCTCGCACAGCTTGCTCCTAGCCTGCACCATCGTCAGCAGGATCCCGAACAGCCCGAGGTCCGGGTTCACCGACCTCTGAACCTCCCTGATAGCGTTCATCAGCTGCCCCATCCCCTCCAAGGCGTAGAACTCGGCTTGGATCGGTATCAGGACCCACTCGGCTGCGGCTAGGGCGTTGATGGTCAGCAGCCCCAGTGATGCCGGCGTGTCGATGATGACCACATCGAAGGCCCCCATGCCCTCTCGCAGGGCGAGCCTGAGCCGATCCTCCCTGCCCACCCTAGTGGCTAGGTCGACCTCTATTCCAGACAGGTCGAGGTCAGCAGGCAGGACCCATAGGTTCCGGATGGCGATGTGCTTGGGGGGGCCGCGCTTCCTGTCCGGGTTGTGGCTCTTCCAGGCCGCGTGCATCGACCTCGTGAGGATCCCGGGCCCTAGGATGCAGTCATCCAATGCGAGCGAGTCGTCATCCACCCCTCTAGCGAAAAGCTCGTTCATGGTAGGCCCCACGTTGCGCTTGTCCACCCCGAAGGTAGTGGCCACGTTCCCCTTCGGGTCCATGTCGACCAGCAGCACCCTCCTGCGGGGGATTCCGTGCTCGGCGCTCCCCATCGCGAGGGCAGATGCGAGGTTGACCGCAGTCGTGGTCCGCGAGCAGCCGCCCTTGTGGTTGACGCAGGCGATGACTATGGTCACGCCGTCGAATCCGCGATGCGGTTAATTGGGGTTGTCCAGGCTATTGGATCACTGGGACGACCACTTCACCGAGGATTTTGTTCACGATGCGTTTTCCCGTGACGCCCCTGATCCTGGATTCGGGCTTGAGCACGATTCTGTGGCTGATGACGTCGAGGGACACCCCCTTGACGTCGTCGGGAATAACGTAGTCACGCGCGTCGATCGCCGCCGAGGCCCTAGCCGCCTTGAACAGGGACTGGCTGGCTCTGGGAGAGGCCCCCGCATCGATGCGCGGGTCTGCGCGGGTGCGCTGCACCAGCTCGACGATGTAGGACATTATCGCGGGGTCGACGTGAACGGTTTCGAGCGCCTTCTGCATCGCGACCACCTTCCGGGGCCCGACTATCTGCTCGACGTCGTAGTCGTCCTTGGCTCGCAGCTTCCTGCGCTGAAGGATTGCCTTCTCCTCCTCGCGAGTGGGGTAGCCCATGTGCATCTTCATCAGGAACCGGTCCATCTGTGCCTCTGGAAGCGGGTAGGTGCCCTCCTGCTCTATCGGGTTCTGGGTCGCCATGGTGCAGAATGGGGCGGGAAGCTTGTGCGTGATGCCCTCGATAGTGACCTGCTTCTCCTCCATGGCCTCCAGAAGGGCGGCTTGGGTCTTGGGCGGTGCCCGGTTGATCTCATCAGCCAGTAGGACGTTGGTGAACAGGGGCCCGAAACGGGGTCTGAACTCGCCGGTCTTCTGGTCGTACATGTAGGTCCCGATGATATCGGCGGGAAGAAGGTCGGGGGTGAACTGGACGCGCTTGAACTTGCAGCCGAGAGCCCTGGCGAAGGTGTTGGCCATCAGAGTCTTGGCGAGGCCAGGGTTGTCTTCGATGAGGATGTTCCCGTTGGACAGGATCCCGATGGTGACCTTGCGGAGGTTCTCCGGCTTCCCTATGATGACCTTGGCCACTTCGCTCATCAGGTTGTTCGAGTGACCGGAGACGGATCTGATGAGATCCTTGGAACTGGCCGTGCCGCCTTGAGCGATTGTCATGAATGGTCCTCGAACGTCCCGAGGCCGTTTCGGTGACTACTTGAGTGTTCGGGACCTGTGAACATCGCCTGTCTCAGTTATCAGCGACCCCAGAAATGATCCTCCTTCCTGTGTATGGCCAACAAGTCCTCGTAGACCTCGCGCTCGACCGTCGTCATCTCCATCTTCCTCAGCTTCCTTGCATGCGATTCGGGGATGTCCACAAGCAGGACGTCCCCCTCGTCGAACTGCCTACCGACGGTGGCGCCTTCTACCGCAATGGCCACCTCCGCCCCCTGTATCGCCTCCTTCATGCTCTCCTGACCCGAGCGAATCGACTTGATCCGACCCAATCGCCTGCCCTCCTTCAGTAGCCTCTGCCCGATGTGGATTCGGCCAGCCAGCACCCTGACACCGACCACCGCGGGCTTCGACACTCTGAACGTATGGTCGGGTAGAAGCAGGACCCTGCCCGGATAGACCACCTTCTCGCGTCGCTCCTCCTCCAATTCCAGGCTTCTCTGTTGGACCCATTCCTCGTGTTCCTCGAGGATGCGGTAGATGATGTCGGACCCGATGTGCCGAACGCCGGCGTCCGAGTCTTCGATCTCGGCTTCGGCCTCTGCGAGAATATCTGTGCTGAATGCCATTATGACTCTGTGCAGTGGGTCTGAGGAAGCCTCAGCGCTTCGCACATCACGACGGCTGACCTTGCCTAGCGAGGCCTCCCTGATGGGAATCTGCTTGCCGCCGAGCTCCTTGGCGAGCGCCTCGAGGCCACCGACGGTGTCCGACTTGATGCACACTCCCTCCTCATCGAGCTCTATGGAGAGGTTCGCCTCCTCATTGGCCACGGCCATCGCCGCTGCCCTATCCTCGTCGGAGTTGACCACGCGCAGGGTGGTGCCCACGAGTACCCCCTCCAGCGAGGGCGCGCTGATCTTGACCCCAGCCGCCGCATAGGCGACATCGGAGTCGTCCCAGCGATTGCCAGCATCCCTCATCTCGCTCATGCCCCTCGGGCAGAACATACCCTTCACGTGGGTACTCACTCCCCCTTGGTCGGTCACGAGAACAACCTCGTCTCCCTTGCGGATTGATCCGCGGTGGAGGATCAGATCGAGCGTCCTGCCGAGGCCGCGCTCCTCCTTCATCTCCAGGACTGTGCCCTCTCCCGAGCCTTCGATATCGGTGAGCTGCTCAGCGAGGAATCGCTCAGCGAGCCCTATTACCACGGCAAGCAGGTCTTGGACCCCCTCCCCCTCTCTGGCTGAGATCGGGACTAGGGCGATGTCCTTCGTGAAGTCCTTCACCCGGTCATAGCGCTCTATGTTGAAGCCGTCCTCGGCGAACTGCCCGACGAGGTCCCAGTAGCGATGCTCGACCAGCCCAATCGCCTCCTTCGACTGGTCGCGCATCGCATGGACCATCGCGCGCCCCCGCTCTGCGTGCCAGCCGTGTATCCGGTCGACCTTGTTGGCAGCGATAACAAACGGTGTCTTGGACTGCTTGAGGACGCGAACCGACTCCTTCGTCTGTGGCTTGCACCCCTCCATCACATCCACGATCAGTATCGCGATGTCGGCAAGCGAGCCGCCCCTGGCTCGCAGTGTGGAGAAGGAATGGTGACCGGGAGTGTCGATGAAGAGAAGGCCGGGCGAGTCGAATGCCTTCCCCCCCAGCAGGGGCGAGCACAGCTCGTTGAGGACGTCAGCGGGGACCTCAGTGGCGCCGATGTGCTGGGTGATGCCCCCAGCCTCCCGATCCATCACCGAGGCGCGACCATGCTCTCCCAGGGAGCGAACGTGGTCGAGCAGGGAGGTCTTGCCGTGGTCGACGTGACCTAGCACGGCGACAATGGGTTGCCTGCGTTCTGCCATTTGACCCACCTCATGTTACTCACTCTTTTCAGTCCTCGAGACCATCGGGGAACCAGAGCCCCAATTCGAATGCCGCTGTGTCCTCGCCGTCTGAGCCGTGGATGACGTTGTGGTCGATGCTGCGGGCGTAATCCGCGCGGATAGTGCCCGGCTCGGCGTCCTCCCAGTTGGTGGCTCCGATCAGCTTGCGGGAGGCCGCTATCGCGTCCTCACCCTGCCAGGCCATGGCCACAACGGGTCCAGAGGTGATGAAATCAATCAGATTGGGGTAGAATGGCCTCTCCTTGTGCACCGCGTAGTGTGCTTGGGCGAGCTCTAGAGGGGGTGTCAGGTCGCGCCGGCCCAGCATCCGCAGGCCGATGCCCTCGAAGCGCCCGATTATCTCGTCAGCAAGGTCACGCTCGACGCCGTCGGGCTTGACCATGATGAATGTGGTTTGCGTCTCTGTCATGGAGCGGGCGACCCACCACCCCTATTTCAACGCAAAGCACGCAGGCAAATGCTTGATGAGCCAGTGGACGCACGTGCGGACATGAGGGCATTGTCAGCGCTCCTGCTGTCCGCCTGCCTGCTGCTGCCCGGCTGCATGGACAGGGTCGGTGACACCGTAAACCCCGAGCAGGAGCTGTTCGACGACAATACCTTCGTCAACGAGGACGAGCACATCAAGCTGACTTGGACCATCGACTCTGTTGCGACCATCAGGATCGCCTTCGAGAAGCAGGAGGGTCCCAACGTGGACCTCTACACTATGACCGAGGTCAACTATGAGAAGTACAAGCAATGCGCTGAGGGTGAGCAGGAGAGCTTCGTCTACCTAGCCGACCTGAGTGATCCGAACACTGCGGCAGCCAATCTGGAGGCGACCGTTGACTCAGGCACCTATGTAACCGTGATTGACAACACGGACTGCGGCGAGGCCCAGCCCCCAGATCAGGGAGGGCTGCTGACTAGCGACGATAACGACAGGGCAAGGGTGGACTACAGAATAACCGCCCAGTGAAAGCTCGATGACGGCCCAATCTTGAAGCATTCACTCCAACACCAAACCCCGTGAGCATTGGGGATACCGGATGTGATCTAGCAATAATGGCGGCCTTTGGAATCTATTGGCTACTGGACCAATTTTTCAACGAAGGCAGTATCACCGACCCCGAGAAGCAAGTTGTACCGAAATCGGAGAAATCAGCACAACAGCTTCGGACATGCCATTTTGAAGGATGCTACTCCCTGTCCTATAGGTCAACGGAGTACTGCTGGAAGCATCAGGACGGACAGCCCCACGATACTGACCGGTTCTCCAAGCCGAATTGGTGGGAGGAGGGCGGAGGCGCCCCTTGAATCACTTGATGCCGCCTTTCACGTAGCGACGCGTCCACTTGAGGCGACGCGCATTGCGCTTGAGCTTGAGCATATTCTTGCGCGCCTTGCTGTTCTTGAACCAGAACACGCTGCCATCACGCTTGACGAACATCATGCCGGTGCCCGGCTCTATCTCCTCGTGCGTGAAGCTGCAGATTCTCTGCTCCGGCATTCGATCGCCTCATCGCGAACCGAGCCGGCGTGCCTCGCGACCGGTGTCCCTGAGCATCAGGATGTCCCCCGGTCTCCCGTCTTTTGGCTCTCTTACAGGTCCGAGGACGTTCCTTGTGATGATGCGCCCTATGTCCCGGGGGTTGTTGGAGTCCATGACCCGGACCTTGACTTGAGTGGCCTCCCCGGTCAGGCCGGTGCGCCCGACGACCTCAACGACTTGAGCGGGCCATGATTCAGTCGCCATCTTGCTTCCTCGCTCTTTCGGGTTTTTCAGGAGGACAGAGTCTCGAAGTGGCCCTTGACCTCGTTGAAGCGATCCATGCCGTCCTTCTCAACCTGCATGACGGCGATGGCCGCCGTACGCGTGCCCAAGCTCATGCCTGCCGCCTCTGCTAGGTACGCCTGGTCTTCGACGTAGATGAACGGGATGCCCTTCTCACGGCAGATCATCGGAATGTGGGCCAGCAACTCGCCCGGGTTCACGTTCTCGGCCATGACGACCATCTGGGCAGTTCCGCGCTCGGCAGACTTGGTCACCTCATTGGCACCCTTCTTCAGCCGACCGCGACCGTCCTTGCCGATACTCTTGACCATCTCGTAGACTTGCTCTTGGACGTCTTGGGGCGTCTCGAACGCTATGTGTACACTCATTGGAACGACTCCTCGTGTTTGGTAAGCCGCCGCACGGCATGACCGATATAAACGCAGCGTATCTTCATTGAATCGTCTTGCATCAGGACGCTCATTCGATGAGCTTCCCCACGCCTCTTGCGAGGGCCGGCGCCGCGGACACATTAGCCCTCGGATTGGGCAGGGAATCGGTGGTATGGATGCCATCGACGTGATTGGCCAGACGTGACAGAGCGCCACCTGTGAACAGGCCGTGCGTGCAAGCGGCATGAACCTCCTTGGCACCTTGTCG
This sequence comes from Methanobacteriota archaeon, assembly GCA_002722735.1. GTDB lineage: Archaea > Thermoplasmatota > Poseidoniia > Poseidoniales > Thalassarchaeaceae > UBA36. The sequence continues at coordinate 58,801 of PBMR01000017.1, read as the reverse complement.
GCGAAGCGCGTCGCTGGCCCGGCATATGGTGCCCCCGGTACTGATCATGTCATCCACGATGGCGACCACTTTGCCGGACACATCGAGGTCCTTCGGCGTGTGTTCGATGGTGTGGGCATCGATCCTGGTCTTCTCGAGATACGAGAACTCGCACCCAATCAGTCCAGCCACCTCCGAGGCTCTGGATATCGCACCCTTATCGGGGCTTAGGATGAAGTCTGGGCCGACGTTCTTACGCAGTCTGTCTGCGATCTCTGGCATCGAACTCACGAACTCGATTGGTAGGTTCATTCCATCTAGGACCTCTGGAGCGTGGAGATCGAGGATTACGATGCCATCGCAACACTCGGTCAGGACGCCCGCGATGATCCTAGCAGACACAGCCTCACCCGGGGAGAAGCGCTTGTCCTGACGCGCATAGCCATAGTAAGGAATTGCGAGGATCACTCCAGGGCCGACGTCGTCCATCCGCTGTTCCCCCTCTCCCTTGAGGTTAGCGAGGTCCCCACGACGAACGTCGTTTATCGCACCCAGAAGAAGAACGGTTTGCATGATTCCCGAGTCCGGATAGGTGTTCGAGATCAGGACTGTCGCCTCTGACCTGAGTGATTCGATGTCCTCCGAGGGGACCTTGACGTAGGCCTCGCCGTCCGGGAACCTCCTGCTCTCCAACTGGATGTGTTCCATCCCGAGGATTGCCGCCAGAGACTCGGCTATGTTCCCGCCTGAGGCCCCGCTCAGAACCGGCATTTGAAAAGAGGGGGACCGCGACACCTTCATGATGCTTCTTATCGATGCCAGAGGCACGATTCAGCAGGTGATTTGGTGGGCATGACAGGATTTGAACCTGTGACCTCCCGGTTATCAGCCGGGTGCTCCAGCCAAACTAAGCTACACGCCCTTGAGCAGCAATGCCACGCTGGTTGATGATTTGAAGCCTACTCAAGTCACAGCGCGGTCGTCTTGGTGAAGTTCGTTCAACTTCAGGTAACTAGGCAGGGTCATCATCCTCGAGAACGTGCACTTGAGAATGACCTCGTCCAATCTGGCCGTGGTCCTGGCAAGCTGGCCGCAAGGAACTACGATTTCCTCTGGCAGATTGTGCCTAGATCTGACCATGAAGTGCGGCTTGACCAGCAGTCCCTTGTAAGTGCGCTTGATCTTGACGAGGTCGACGACGTTGCCTATGTCCATGCCATCGTTGTCGAGCACGGCCCGGTCCAACAGCTCGTCTGTGGCATAGAGCTGATTCTCGATCCTGACCGTGTTCCTCCATCGTCGCTGGAGTTCCCTCATGGACTTTGACAGCCTCACACAGCCATCCGATCTGATGCTGTGAACCAGTTCCTTGGCCAACGGTGCGCACTCGGCCGCCTTGCGCATGTACTCGCTGGCAACACCCTCGTCCACCTGAATCCTCATGGATCTGACGAACTCGTCCCTTGGATGGAACCTCTCGCCGACGATAACGCCAACGAGTTTCTCTCCAACATACACATCTCTCTCTATTAATTCCTGAATTTCGTAGTCCTCAACCATTTCTCTTCCTCCCGGAAGTAGAGTGCACCCCCTCTGCTATCTCCAGAGGTAGAGGGAATGGAGAAGCACTTATAATATTCGATGACAAAGACTGATAATTCAATTGAAAATTTTTATTATAGCCTAATTTTTCAATTAGAAAATTAATTTTAGTTTAATTTATTGCTACATTATCAGAAATTGGATTTTTCCCGTTTCCGGGCTGTTTCGGCGTCCCTATTCCGAAGCCTGCCCCGGAGAACGTTGATGTGAGGCCTCGACACCGCTGGCGACATGGGATTGGGAGCAGACCTTGTCCATTCCACCTTGAGTCGTCACATGCTTGCCGATGGCTATGGGTTCGTAATCGATTTGGACAAGTCTTCTGGCTGCCATTTCCACGATTCCAAGAGTGGACGAGACATTCTCGACATGTTCTCCTGCTTCGCCTCGCTCCCACTCGGCTGGAACCACCCAGATTTGGTTGCGGCCAAGGACGAACTCGCCCGGGCCTCGGTTAACAAGGTGGCCAACTCGGACCTCTATACGGAGGCCATGGCGGAGGCTGTGGATGCCTTCGGCACCATCGCCGCGCCTTCTTACCTGCCTCAGCACTTCTTCGTCTCCGGCGGTGCGCTCGCTGTCGAGAACACGATGAAGGCGGCGATGGACTGGAAGTCGCATCAATGCGAGGCAAAGGGAATGTACACATCAGGGGGGTTCGATTGGGAGGATGACCACCAGAAGTCGTCACAACTGACGATCGGTCACCTGAGGGAGGCCTTCCACGGTCGCTCTGGGTATACGCTATCGGTAACCAATACCGATCCAACTAAGACTGCACGCTTTGCTAAATTCGATTGGCCACGCTTCGATAACCCGAAGGTAAACTTCCCACTGAACGATTCTGAGAACGCACGATTGGACGCCTGTGAGACCTCTACTTTGGACTCGATCAGGTCCCATGCCGAATCGAACCCCGACACGATGGCTGCGATCATCATGGAACCCATCCAGGGCGAGGGTGGTGACAACCACTTCCGCGACTCATTCCTGCGTGACATGAGATCGGTTTGCGACGAGGTCGATGCCCTGCTCATCTTCGATGAGATCCAGACTGGAATGGGTGCTACAGGGAGGATGTGGGCCCACCAGCATGCCGATGTCGAGCCCGATATGATCGCCTTCGGGAAGAAGTCGCAGGTTTGCGGGTTGATGGCAAGCACCCGCCTCAAGGAGTTCGACGACAACGTTTTCGAGGTCTCAAGCAGGATCAACTCGACTTTCGGGGGCAACCTCACCGACTTCGTGCGCGCTCGCCTGATCCTGGAGGCCATTCAGCGAGACGAACTCGTTAGGAACGCCGAACTGGTCGGCACCGAGCTGATGACAGGCTTGGGAGAGCTTGACGATGCTCACGAGATTGTCAGCAACGTCAGGGGTCGTGGACTATTCGCCGCCTTCACTCTGCCGAGCACCGAGCTCCGTAACAAGTTCAACTCCATCTGCTTGGACTCTGGCATGCACGTACTCAACTCAGGCACGCACAGCATCAGGCTGCGCCCGAGCCTTACCTTCTCCTCCGACGAAGTCGGCGAGGCCCTCAACATCCTCGAAAGCGTAGCAAACAGTATTGAGTCCACGGTCGTAGCCTAGTTGGTAGAATGCCCAGGGTCATCCACATCGACGGAGTCGATGACGGGTTCCGAGATGCCCTCATAGATCGTCTGCAACGTGCAGGCGCCGACTTCGCTGAGGATAGAGGGGAGGCTGATGTCACAATTGGCTTGGGAGGGGGCGCGAGCGGAGATATCGTCATCATTCCCCGTAATGCACCTCACGGGGATGCCAAGCTGGTAGTGCGCGTACACGATCTGATCCTCCCCTCAGATGGCAGGGGGTGGGGGACGGAAATACTCAGAGATTGGGTCGAGGGGATCAAGCGGGAAGAGGCCGAAGAGCATCACGGTGATACCAAAGCGAGTTACTGGGTCCACGTCAGGGATGTCGTCGACGCTATGACCATACTGATTATGGAAGAGGGAGGGATGACTGCCAACGGCACTATCGATGTGTGTGGTAGGAGGGCGTGGGCGGACAAGGACGTGATCGACGAGATTGGGCTTCTGTGGCAGCGCTATCTCAACGCCGTTCACCACTCTCACACTGTGGAGTCGCTCGCTGGCGTTCCTAGCCCAGTCCGAGAGGGTGCCCCAAACCCCTCTCACAGACCAGACCTAGGACCATTGCACGAGGCAATCATCGAAGCGGGTGGCGACGGATGGCATCCAATAGTGCCGATGCGCACAGCTCTGATGGAGCTGATAGCTCTAAGCAGCGAATGATGCAATCAGCGGGTGTTCTTGTCACCCTGAACCTTGACGCGGACGTCTTGGGCCGCTCCCTTGGCCGCTTGCATTACCTTTCGCACGCGTGTTCCGGCAGCGCTGTTGCCGCCATCGTGCTTCTCTGCATCGCCGAGGGCATCCGTTAGCTCGTTAATCATGTTCTGTACCATGTCCTTCACTGACATGAGCCCGCCGAGATGAGGTCCGTTATTAGCCGTTACCCCGGAATTCTTCCACTCAGTCAGCATGATTGAACAGATCCGCACCCAGTAGGGGGAGGAGGACGCTGGCCTCTCCCTCGACCACGACTTGAGGTGCTTGGGGGCGGATTTTCCCCCACGATACCGCCTCGCGAAGGCGTGCCCCTGACAGGGAGCCGTCGTGTTCGGCAGCAGTGGTGATCGAGACCGCTGAGTCCATCCCCCCTCTGAACTGGTTCCACCAAATCACGTGATGCTTCGAGATTCCGCCCCCAACCATCAGTCCATGGCTCTCCTTGGCAGTCCAAGTCAGGTCGGAAAGCACCTGTTCGTCCGCTAAGACATCAACCATGAAATTGGGATTCCTCTGCCTGTGCATGAACAACTGAGACCCGACCGATCCGTCGGTCAGGCCTGGGACGACCATCGGGATTCGGTGCTTGGCAATCCAGTGGAGTAGAGAAGACTCGTCCTCGATCCGATCCCCCATGGCCCAGCAGAGCTCCACTGAGCCGAAGCCCAGCCAAGGGTTCGTACCAGATGCAGTAGAGCGCCCCGCTTCTATTTCCTCCAACCATGGGAGCACAACCTGCTCTAGTATCTCGCCGTAGCAGTCGTTGGGGATGACGACATTGCCCAATCGGTTGAGCCCCTCCTCTCCCAAGGCGACGTCATCGAGGTCGAAATCGCCATGGAAGTAATCGCGGTAAGTACGGGCGATGTCGTGGTCGAGGGTGCCGCAGGTCGTGATTACCACGTTGAACGCCTTGCGCTTGAGCGCCTCGATGAAGAAGCCACGCGTGCCGGTGGCACACAGGCATGCTGGGAAGGAGATCCAGTTGAGCACACCGTCCTGGTCGACCTTGTCGATTGCCTCGCGCAGGATGTCGCGAGCACGAGCGAGCTTGGTTGCCGTGAAACCACCCGCGCGTCCCATCTGATCGATCAGAGAACTCACGTCACCAGCAGCCGAGAAGTCGTAATCCTCGACAGGGAGGTCGAAGTCATCCCGCGAGTAGTCGGCCATGGCTACTCGCGGTGCTCATTTGCCTTCAATTGGTAGCATTCTGCAGTTTGAAGATCCTGTCGCGCAGGCTGGCTGCCCGCTCGAAGTCCAGTCTGGCAGCGGCTTGGCGCATCTCCTTCTCAAGACGGGAGATGAGATCGGTAGAATCCCCCCCTTCCACACCCTCAAGCGCCTCGTGAGCCGCCTCGACCCATTCGGGCTGGCTCACGTTGTCTAGCACGGAGTCCGACGTGTTCCAAATGCCGGCCCCCAGGCTGAACTTCTGGGCAAGCCCCTCCAGGCCCTTCCTTCCTCGGGGCTTGGCCACCATGCGGCGACCTCCTCCCCTGCCCGTTCCCGCCACGCCAGAGAGCAGGTCCTCGACCTCGGCTCCCATCACCGGAAGCGCCTTCTCTATGGTCTTGGGAATAATTCCGTTCTCCTCGTTGTAGGTGTCCTGCATCCTCCTGCGCGTTACGGTCTGGCTGATGGATGCCTCCATCGCCGGCGAGATTGAGTCGCCATACAGGATGACCGACCCGTTCGAGTTCCTAGAAGCCCGGCCTATGGTCTGCAGCAGCGAGCGCTCGTTGCGCAGGAATCCCTGCTTGTCTGCATCGAAGATCGCCACTAGGGAGACCTCTGGGATGTCCAGGCCCTCGCGAAGGAGGTTGATTCCTACGATGACGTCGATGTGCCCAAGCCGAAGCGCCTTGATTATCTCCGTACGCTCTAGCGTGTCGATCTCGCTGTGCAGGTAGTGGGCCTTGACGCCAACCCGCTCCAGATACTCTGCGACCTCCTCTGCGAACTTGATCGTCATTACCGTCACGAGCACGCGCTCGTTGCGCCCGACTCGCTCATTGATCTCGCTGAGCAGGTCCTGCACCTGCCCCTCGGTCGGCCTGACCTCGATGCTTGGATCTAGCAGTCCCGTGGGACGGATCTCCATCTTAGCCACTCCCTGCACCTCTCTCAGGACCGCCTCCATGCTGATCCTCTCGCGGGGCTTGTCCCGCTCCGCGGCCCGTGCACCCCCACCCCCTTGGACGTGCAACAGACCCTCGGGGACCTCTTGTCCCGTAATCTCGGTCAAGTGCCGCAGCTCGCGCTCTCCGGGAGTCGCGCTGACATAGATCATCCGAGGAACCAGATCCTGGAACTCGTCGATGCGAAGCGGTCGGTTGTCGTAGGCAGAGGGCAGGCGGAAGCCGTGGTCGACGAGGTTCTTCTTGCGTGAGAAGTCGCCACCGTGCATGCCTCCGACCTGAGGCAGGGTGACGTGGGACTCGTCCATGACTACGAGGTAGCGCTCGGCGCCTCCGTGAAACTGCTCTGCGTTGTTCGCGAAGAAGTCGAGCAGGCAGTATGACCGCTCGCCACGGCTTCGCCTGTCGAAGTGCATCGAGTAGTTCTCGACGCCCTTGCACGAGCCGACCTCGTTGAGCATCTCGAGGTCGAACTTGGTGCGCTGCTCCAGTCGATGAGCCTCGAGGGCCTTGTCTTTGGACTCGAACCAGTCGGTGCGGGCATCGAGCTCGGCCTCGATGTCATCGAGGGCCTGAATGAAGTGCTCCTCGCTGGTCATGTAGAACTCCCGAGGATGTATCCAGGCCTCTTCGAAGTCGTCCAGCGGCTCCCAGGACACGGCCTCGCACACCTGGATGCGCTCGACGCCCTCCCACCCGAAGCGGATGCGCAATGGGTCGTCCCTGCTGGGCATCCAGATATCCAGCACCTCGCCGCGCAGGCGGATGTCCCCGCGCGTAATCTCCCCGGTGGTGCGGCGGTACTGCAGGCCGACCAGTTCGCGGACGACTTCCTGCGGGTCGGCCTGCTGACCGACGTGCAGACGGAGGTGGTTCTGCTGGAATACCTCCGGGGGGTTGAGCCCGTAGATGATCGAGACCGTGCCGATGGTGATGACATCAGGGCGCGAGACGAGCGATGCCACCGTGGAGAAACGCTCTTGCTCGATGCGCTCGTTCATCTGCAGCTCCTTGTCGATGTAGAGGTCACGGCCGGGGATGTATGCCTCCGGCTGGTAGTAGTCGTAGTAGCTGACGAAGTACTCCACCGCGTTATCGGGAAATAGTCCCGACATCTCCTGCCAGATCTGACGTGCCAGCGTCTTGTTGTGAGACAGTATGAGAGTTGGCATCTGCAGTCGCTCGATTACCTTGGCCATCGCGAAGGTCTTGCCCGAGCCGGTGACCCCGAGCAGCACGCAGCGCTCCTGACCCGCCTCGAGCTGCTCGACCAGCTGGTCGATGGCCTGCTGCTGATCCCCGGCAGTGTCGTACTCTGCGTGCAGCCTAAACATCGTATAACCTCAATCCAGCATCCCATCGTTGTAATGCTCTACGATCATGAGACTAGATAACAAAACCCATCCAGTGAGCATGGAAGCTCGGAAGAGGGCCTTCTGATAGCCCCCCATCGCCTCGTCAGACCTCGCTGCAGCCTGCGCCCCCTTTGTCATCACGAAGACGTTGACAAGCGCCATCAGCACCACAGACGGGACCCAGAGCGAGGAGCGGAAGCTACGTGTGCCCGTGAAGTCATGCAGTCCCGTCAGCACGAAGCAAGCAAACCAGCCTATGGTCAGAGCCACACTCAGCCACATGGTAGCCACTTGGCCGTGTATCGCCGGGAAGGAGCGAATCCCCTGCTCGCGATCGACATCCTCGTCCATCAGGGCGTAATTGATGTCGAACGCGGTGATCCAAAGCGCCACTCCGAACGAGATGAAGAATAGCTCGGGATACCACAGAAAACCTGTCCGCCCATCCAGCATTCCAGTGATTGCAGCCCAGCCATGGGTGTCCGCGGCTATGGCGACCCATGCCCCTGCCGGGGCGAGTGCTAGGCACAGCCCTATCCAGAAGTGGCAGATCCAAGACACCCTCTTGGTGTACGGGTAGATTACGAAGGCCAGAACCGGCAGCCAAGCCATCTTCAGAGCGACCTCGTTCAATCTCCATGCAGCGAACAGAAGCATTCCCAGAAATGCTCCAGCGAGAATCCAAGCGGCCTGCACCGACATGGTCCCGGATGGTAGATGCCTCGCAGCAGTACGCGGATTCTCTCCGTCAATGTCTCGATCGACAATCCTGTTCAGAGCCATCGCAAGGCCCCTAGCACCGATAGCTGCGATGATAATCAAGACGAGGTCCATGCTCTCGGACCCGAATTCCTTGTCTGCCAGCACGTAGCCAATCAGCACGAAGGGAAGCGAGAACAGCGTGTGCTCCACCCTCACGAACTCAAGGATCTCCTTGGCTCCCATCAGTAGCCCACCTCGGCCAACCAGTGATCGACCCTCTGTACCAGTTCGGGGTCGTGCAGGGTGACTGCGGGCCAACGGCGAACTGGAAGCGGGCCGTCGTTGGAGGGGATGGGCGCAGTCGCGTCCCAAGCAACCCTTCGATTGCCCTCATCGAAGTGCAGGTCCCGTCCCACGTCGAAGCGGCAGAAGAGTTGCCAAAGCAGACGCCTGCGCCAGTTCTCGCTATCCAGATCGGCATCAGCGTCGGTGATGAATAGCCAGCGCAGCCCCCTCGCCCCTTCCAGACCCCAGATGATGTCGCATACCGAGGCAATCCGCTGGCGCTGCTGAGCGGCGAGGAACTCGTCCGGCTCCTCCATGCTCTCCTCGGGCTTCGGCCCACCCCGGATGTTGGTCGTCACCACCATCATCGACGGCCGCAGCATCCTGGCTTGCTCGATTCCGTCTATGGCCGATGCTGAGATCGCAAGCGAGTCGCTGGCCTTGAGTTGCTCCACCTCGCCCTGCGGGTCACCGGAGGCGGGGGTCGTGGCATCGATGAGCAGCTTCGTGTGGACGTTCTCCCAAGGGGCTGCGTGCGCAAGCGTGTCTGCGACCATGCCTTCGAGGAAGACCAAGCCATCGGGTACCCTGACCTTGGTATCCAAAGCGTCCAGAAGAGCCTCGAGATCCCTGACTGGGTGATCCTCGTCGACTGCCACGATGACCTTCTGGAACATCATCTGCCCCGCGCCAAGGAGGCCTAGGGCGGTCTTGCGTGCCTGCCGCGGGTAACGCTGCTTGGAGGCGAGTATCGCTAGGTTGTGGAAACCGGTCTCGTGCGGCAGGAAGAGGTCTGCGACGTCCCTGTGCTGGAATCTGAGGACTGGAAGGAGGGCCTCGCTGATCGCCTCACCGATGTACCCATCCTCCATCGGGGGAACCCCGACTATCGTCATCGGGATGCTGGGGTCCTTCCTGTGCGTTATCGCGGTGACATGCATCACTGGGTACTGCCTCTCCAGCGAGTAGTGACCGAAGTGGTCCCCGAAGGGCCCCTCCAGACGCGTCTCACTGGGCATGGTGTAGCCTTCAATGACGAAGTCGCACTCGGCGGGTACCCAAAGGTCGTTGGTCAGGCACTTCGCAATCCTGAGGCTTCTGCGGGACAGCAGCCCAGCGAACTCGTACTCCGGCAGGTTGTCAGGCAGTGGCGAGATTGCGCTGAACATGACCTCCGGGGGCCCACCTAAGCAGATGGAGACCGGCATCCTGCCGTCCGAGGCATCGGCGTGGTCGGCTCCGTGCTTGTGGGTCTGCCAGTGCAAGCCGACCTCGGTGGGACCGTAGACCTGACTGCGGTAGACCCCCATGTTGTGTTCGCCGGTCTGGGGGTCGGAGGTCACAACGAGGGGGAGGGTCATGAACGGCCCGCCGTCAAACGGCCAAGTCGTCGGAATCGGAAGACGGGTGACATCCGGGTCTTCGATCCTGACTTGCTGGCACGCCCCCTTCGAGACCTTCTTCGGGGCCATCGACATGGCTTCCCTCAGAAGATTGAGCCCCCTCCATGGATACATCACGAGGCTTCCGATGTCCGGTTTCATCAGCCTGACCATGCGCTCGCCAATCTCGCGGGGGCGCTCGACTCCGAGGGCCATGTTGGTGCGCTCTCTGGTTCCGTAGAGGTTCATCACTAGGGGGAACCTACTGATGCTGCCGTCCTCGAGGCGGGGTTGATCGAACACTACTGCGGGCCCCCCACGCTTCACGAGGCGGTCAGCGATGCACCCCGCTTCGAACCTGACATCGACGGGATGACTCACCCTCAGCAACTCGCCCTTGTCCTCGAGCGCCCTGAGGTAGGGGGAGAGTCCCTTCCATGCCACACCATGCGGGGGACTTACCCTAATGAGAAGGTTCGCTCGCCACCATAGGTGGCGCAACCGAGGGTTTCTTTGATGTCGTCGTGACCCGCCGAATCGTGGTAGGTGGGGTGACGGCGTGCGATGTGCTAGTCGTCGGAGCGGGCCCGGGCGGCGGCAATGCCGCACTGCAGTGCGCCCGAAGGGGACTCCACACGATTCTGATAGAGGACCACCCGGAGATCGGCACTCCCGTACACTGCGGTGAGTGCATCTCGGAGATTGCCTGCGACAACCTAGGCCTCGACCTGCCCGACCACGTCATCAGCAAGAGGGTACACGGAATCCGCGTCATCTTCCCGGACGGCACCCAGAAGCGCCTGACCGAGCAGGGCTACGTCCTAGAGAAGCACCTGTTCGAGCGATGGATCGCCAATGAGGCGGCAGAGGCGGGAGCGAGAGGCCATCTCAGCCACAAACTATCCTTGATGGAGAGGGTGGAGAATGCGCGATTCAACGGATGGATGTGCGATGGAAAGGGCGAGCAGTTCCCGATTCAGGCCAAGGTGGTAATCGATGCCTCCGGCGTCGCCGCAGTGTGCTCGAAGGCTGTTGAGCCCAGTGAGGGAATACCACTGAACACCACGGGCGAGGTCGTGGCCGGGATGCAGTACGAGATGCTCGGGGTTCCGACTGATGGGTATCTGGACTTCTACATATGGCCGAAGTTCGCCGAGAGGGGATACCTCTGGATGATACCGAAGTGCAACGGCAGGGCCAACGTCGGACTGGTCACCGAGGACCGCCCGCGTGCCAAGAAGGCTCTTGACGAGTTCATCGAGTCAACCCATTTCAGAGAGCTCGAGCAGACCCGGCCCCCCTGGAAGGAGAAGGGCAACCCGGCCTTCGGAGGGACCATCCCGATTTCTGGGCCCTTCGAGAATACCCACTTCGACGGGCTGATGCTGGTGGGCGATGCCGCCGGCTTCACCTCCCCCCTCTTCGAGGGCGGCTCTCACCTCGCACTGAAGTCAGCGGTCTACGCAGCCCAGACTGCTGCTGCCGCCATAGCGGAGGGCGATCTCAGCGCAGACCGACTGGCCGCCTACCCCCGCCTCTGGAAGGACGAGTTCCCCCCCTATGGCAAGATTCTGAAGGGCAAGAACGCGCTGTTTGACCTGACTGACGAGGAGATGTCACTGATGGGCCGATGCCTCCCGGACGAGATGTCCGACATGGGCGCCTCGGGGAAGGCGATGGTCGTCCTCAGGATCCTCCTCAGGAGGCCCGGGCTCTATCTCAAGCGCATCGTCCCGGCGATGCTGGCCTTCGGATACAGCCGAGCGAAGCACTACGGATGGTGATGTATTGCTCTCGCTGCTCGGACAGGCCCTGATGGTCCTCGCTGTCCTGACCAGCCTGCATCAGATCATGAGGCCCGACAGGGGGGGCGACCAGATGGTCCGCTATGTAACAATGGCCTGCCAGTCAGCCCCGTTCGCCCTACTAGTCGCCGCCTTCCTGATCGAGGCAACGACATTGGACCTCGTCTCGAGGTACGGAGGGGACGGGTTGCCCCTGCTCTATCGAATCTCGGCGGTCTGGGGCAGCAGGTCCGGGCCCCTGCTGATGTGGGCTGCCATCCTGGCGGTGGTGACCTGGCTCATGGCAGGCGATTCCGACCCCATCCCCCTAGAAGTCCGCCTGATGCACGGCTGGACCGCGCTCCTCCTCGCCCTGTCCCTGCTGCTCGAGCCCTTCGCTGGCTCCGAGAGCGCAGAGCGCGGCGAGCTCAACCCACTGCTCCAAACCGACTTGATGGTAATCCACCCGCCCGTAGTCTTCGTCTACTACGCATTGTGCCTCGCGACGGCCAGCATCGCCCTCGCCGGGGTGCTGAGGAGCGACAGGGCCAGGGATATCCACGCAGCGCAGTTGCACTGGGCTCGCTCCGCCTTCCTGTTCGGGACAATCGGCATCGGCTTGGGGGGTCTGTGGGCCTACGCCGTGCTGGATTGGGGAGGGTACTGGGCATGGGACCCCGTCGAGACCGGATCCCTGCTTCCGTGGCTCGCCCTGCTGGTCATCGTCCACGCACGCGCTAGGCCGGATTCCCAGAGCGCCTTCTCCGCCTCTCCCGCGATGGGCCTCATCGCCGGGGCCCTCGCCTTGCACGCCACCCTGGTCACCAGGGCGAACGGGGTCTGGTCGTCGGTGCATGCCTTCGTGGCCGAGGACGGGGGCGCGCTGCCGCAGGATCCATACCTCCGAGTGCTCCAGATAGCAGATCTCAGTCCCGTGGGAATCGAGATTTCGACCTACCTGATATCTCTGCTCTTACTCGGTGGCTTCGCCGTGCTGCACCTCCACAGGGAGCAGGCGCTGGGCCTCGCAGAGCGCGGGAGGGCCTCGCTGCTCGAGGTGAACCGGGGAATGGCGACCGCCCTCCTGATTGCCTTCGCTGCCGTCGGCCTGTGGATCGGCTCGACTGCGGTCCTCACAGTTGGCTTGGCGCTCATGCTGCTATTGGTCTCCGGTGATGCTGAGGATCCCCCGACTCACTGGGTGGCTGCGGGGGTGATGCTGATGCTGTTCGCTAGTTGGGGCTGGGTGGCCGAGATCCAGCAGGCGATCGCTGGGATGGCGCCCTTCCTAGCCGTCTGGCTGATCTCCGACGACGACGATGACCTCTCCGCCTTCGCGCTCCCGTTCACCGACGAGTCTGTGCGATCCAGGCTGGCCCGGGCCGTGCCGTGGTACGGCGGAGCGACCTACCTCCTGCTCACCTGGCTCCTGCTCACCGTCGAGATCGACGGCACCAACCTAGCCGCCCACGAGTTCTACGGAGCGCCCCTGATCGGGCTTCTCGCCATCGGCCTTGCCCTGTACGCCTGGGGCAGGACCCTCCCGGCTAGGCGCGGCTCGATCCTCGTGGCAGCCGCATTGGCGGCTTCCATAGCGCTCGCCGCGCTCTCCGAGTCATTCGACCTGCCAGGGGACCCCCACCTCGATGTGACCTCAGGCATCACCAGGGGCGCACTGTCCCTGTTCCTGCTGTCATGGCTGGTGTTCGCCCTGCCCTCAACCGCCCAGCATCTCTGGAGCACTGCCAATAGGACTCTGCCCAGACTCAGGAGTGACGGGCTCAGGGCACCGAGCAACGCCGCGCGCGCAAGGCTGCTCGGCTCGCACATCGCTCACTTGGGCATCCTCCTGCTTCTCATCGGGCACGTCATGACCACCACCTTGGTGGACCGCTCGGACCCCTCGCACCTGGTCACCCTGGAGAAGGACCAGCCGATCGAGCACCGCGGCTACGAGTTCGTGTTCACCGACGTCGAGGTCATCCCGGCGGAGGATGACGCGTACCCCTACTCGATAGGGGATGGGTACCTGGGGGTCGCAATCGAGGTCAGGGAGGACGGCCAGAGGGTAGCCGGCCTGATGCCCGGCATGCTCAGGTTCGACTCCCCCAGCGGCTCGGTCTCGGCGCGCTCGGAGGTCGACAGGATGGTCGGCCTGACCGGCGACACGATTGTGATCCTCGACGTGTTCCAGTCCAACGACCTGCTGAGCTCGATGATAAGGGGGCAGACCAGCGATATCGATAGCGTACGGGTCACCGTCCACCACCTCCCGGGCAGCCACCTCGTCTGGGCTGGGTGGGCGCTCGTCATGCTAGGCGGCCTGCTGCCCCTGTCATCGGCCAGCCCAGTGGGCTGCGAAAACGAGGAATGACCCATTTCAATGGACTCAGATCAAGACGGGCACGACGACTCGGATGATGCCTATCCACGGACCCGTCTAGGTGGGAGGAGGGCGGCGTCACAGGGGTTCTGGCGGTTCTGGCAGCAGTAGCACTAGGCATTCTAGTCCTCATTGTCAGATCCAGAATGGAGAGGCCCTGAGGGCAACCGCACCGTTTGTATGAAAAAGGGGGAGCGGGTCGCGTGGCCGCTTGAGGTGGTCAATTGGATAGCGGCTCAATAGTGCACATCGACTACGACCTGTTCAATGCGGGCACTGAGAAGCTGATCGAGACCACGAGGGAGGATACTGCCAAGGAGCACGACCTCCACGAGGAGAACAGGACCTACTCGCCGATGATCACCGTCGTTGGCGGTGGCCTGCTCATCCCCGGTTTCGAGGCTCACCTGTCAGAGGCCGAAGCCGATGAGGAGTACGATTTTGAGATTGAGCCCGAACAGGCCTACGGCGAGCGTGACGCCAATAAAATAGAGACCATTTCCCAGAATGTGCTGCTTCGTAGCGTCCGCGACCCGAACACCCTGGCAATAGGCGCGCCCGTCGAGATTGGGGGGCGCACTGGCATCCTGCAGTTCATGAGCGCGGGGAGAGCGCGAATCGACTACAACCACCCTCTAGCGGGCGTGACCCTGCGCTACGTCTACCGGATTGTCAAACTCGTAGAGGATCGCGAGGAGAAGGTCCAGACCCTGATGAGGATGAATACTGGCAGGGAGGACTTCGAACTGGAGTTTGACGGCGACGATCTGACCATGACGCTGCCCGAGGAGATGGCCTACGATCAGAACTGGGCCTACGTCAAGTTCTCCCTAGTGACAACCCTGCGGGAGAATGTGGGAGTGGGCAAGGTAGTGTTCCGCGAGGTCCACGAGCCACGAGTTATCGACGAGGAAGAGTGACTACAGGATCCTCGGGATGATGACCGGGATCGCTAGAATGAAGAGGATGAATAGGCTGCTCATGCTGCTTATCCGATTGGCAATCGCCTCTATGCGCATTGGATGCATGCCCCTGCCTATCCGGGCAAGGACCGAGTGCGTCGCATCCCTGACCAAGTGACCCCCATCGAAAGGAATCATCGGGATGAGATTGGCGAAGCCGAGCAGGAAGTTGATCCAAACCAGCCAGAACAGGAAGTCGAATAGCATCAGCATGCCGCCTGTGCCCACGGCCGATGCAACCAGACCTTCTCCGGATTCGAGCATGGCGCGTTCCTCCAGCACCATGGTCTGGCCATCTAGGGCAATTGGCGTTTGGAGCATGATCAGCGGCTCGATCAGGGCTACGAAGGCGGTAACACCGAACGAGTAGTCCCCACTGACGATGTAGGAGTACCCATCAACACCGGCTGTGCTAGGGCGAACGTTGGAGATGCCTAGGAAAGCATCGCCAGGCTCGGCCCCCCCGCTCCGCTCGATGCAATCGCCATCCCCCTCGCACAATGCGGACAGGTGCTCGTAACGGTCCCCTAGGGTGATTTCGATTGCTCTGGACTCCCGGCCCCCCTGCTCTGTTGGGTGGGAGAGAACCGTGAACACGGCAACTTCCCCAGCAGAGAGCGAGGACATCCTCTCGCTGAAGCCCTCGTAGTCGCTGAAGCCAAACCCATCGATGTGGGTGATGGTCTCGTAGGGCATCAGTCCCGCGCTCTCCGCAGCACTTCCCTCCACGATGCCCCTCGCATGGACCCCATCGTGCTCTGCGACCAGTCCGCTAGCAACGGCAGAAAGGAGAATCAGTGCAGCGTAAGTTGCGAAAATGTTGATCGAAGGACCAGCAGCGAATAGCCTCATCCTATCGCGTCTGGGAGCCCTGGCCATCTCTGCCTCCTCGGGCTCTGCGAAAGCGCCGATCGGAACGGGGCCAACCAGTAGAAGCCCGAAGCTCCTCAGCCTCATTCCGTGGGCCCTTGCTTGGATCCCGTGACTGTACTCGTGGATGACCAAGGCGACGATCAGCGCCAGGGCGGGCCACCAGAAGGGAACGAAGCTGGTGACGCCGGGGATCAGCAGCAGGTCGCCGGCAGGCAGGTACTCGTCGGGAGGCCGCAGAGCGGTCTCGATGGCGCTGACGAAGAGGAGCAGGATGACCCCGGTCATCACGAGGAAGCACAGCCAGATCGATATCTCCCCGTAGGCCCGCCAGAACCTCCTATTGCTGGAGACCCTGTCCAGCACCCTCCTGCCTCGGCCGGTTCTGAGCATCAGGATGATTCCGAGCAGCCTCGTGGCATCCATGCGATCGAGCGAACCCATCGACTCCAAGGTAACCAAGGCGACGTACCAAGCCCCGATTAGCACTAATAGGAAGAGAGGCGCCCCAAGGAGGTACAGCGTGTACAGCAGGAGCATTGGCAGTAGGAAGCTGACCCTGCCTCGTCCCTCCCTCCCCATGCTTTCGGACGCCCACCCACTCCACTTCAACCTGAGCCTCAGCATCGGAAGGGAGAATACGCCACACCCAGTCAGACACTCGTGACCGGGCGCGGGCTATCCGACAATAGGAGCCTCAACCGACGCATGGACTCGCTTGCAAGGGAGCGTGAGAGCATTCGCAGACTGCTCGACCAATCCGACCTCTCGACCATCAGGGAGGGGCTTGAGTCCCTCAAGTCCAGGCTCGATGCGATTGAGAAGAGACTCTCCGGCCTGTAGAGGCCTAGCCAGAGACGGACTCGCTGATCGAGAGGCCGGATTCTGACCTCGACACGCCTTTCACGCCTTCCGACTTGCACACGAGCGCTAGGAAGCGATGCACCGGCATCCCCTTGTGCCAGTTCAGATGAGGCACGCCCCTGCTGGTCAGGGGCAAGGGGGGGATGCTCCTCGAGAGGTGCCTCAGTTTTCCTGTCAGACCATCGACATCGACCCTCATCACCCTCCAGCTATCCCCCCTCACGCCCTTCAGCCTGAAGGCGTACAACGGCAGCAGTCCACACCTCTCACCAGTGGAAATCAGTGCCTTGTACTGCTCCATCGTTCTGCCAGAGAGGTATATCTTGTCGCTCTTCGATGACTTGACCTCTATCGGGAAGCACATGTCGCCTCGCAGCACGAGAAGGTCCCCGGTGCCCTCGGAGCCACTACCCGGCGCCCTGACAACCAGAAACGGCCTCTGGATGACGCGCATCGCCCTGGCCCGCTCAACTTCGGTGCAGGACCTGGTAATCGCCCTGACCCCTTTCAGCTCGCCTGCGAGCACGGCTCGCAACTCTCGCTCGTATGCGCTCCCCACGGTTGCATCCCGTTCTCAGGGTTATTGAGCACATTGGTGCAGGCTCACTGAATCTTGCCCTTTCGGTAATCCCTTGTCCGGTCAACCCCGGGGAACTGGTCCTCGCTTTCCCTGTAGACTGTCTTCATGTTGTTGAGGAAGTTGTCCTCGTGAGTTACGATTAGCACCATTTTGACGCCCGGATCATCCTCGCTGTCCATCCAAGCGAGGATGATCTCCATGGTCATTCTCGCACCCTCCCTGTGTGGATAGGCAAAGACGTCCATTCCGAGGGGAGGCAGCACGAGGGTATCCCTCGGCTCGAGTCCCTCGACCTCTTCGAACAGGGCCCCATACGAGTTCCTCAATAGCTCCCTGCGGAAGTTGTCCTGGGTGGGTCTCCGGCAATCGGGCCCAACCACGTGCACGAGGTTGGAGGCTGGAAGGTCGAAGGAAGGGGTCGAGACGGCCTCTCCCACGCTGCAGGGCTGTAGGTTGAGTTTCCTCTTCTCCTTTGCAATACCGACACAGTGCTCCCTCAGGCCCGGGCCGGCTGCTTGTTGCATACGCTCGTCGAGCCCCTCCCTGCCAGCGAGCCTGTTGTTGGCTGGAATGACCATAACATCTCCCTCGACCTTGACGATATCGCCGTATAGGACGCGAACCTGCCCATGCCGGCACTCTCTGACGATTACCACATCGGCCATACGACCCCGAGGGGAAGCCATCCGATATGTATTCATCGTAGGTGGCGATTTACGCGAAGCGGGGAAGATTTCATGCCCCCGAACCTCCCGCGTCCCAGTATGTCCGCAGGCTATGTTCTGGTTGACGTCGAGCCCGGCTCCGAGTACAGCGTATTTGAGCAGGCATCAGCCTTGCCATTCGTCTCTGATGCCCAAATTCTGTTTGGCGACCACGACATGATCCTCAAGATCGAGGCTGAGAGCATGGGTGAGATAGCCCGACTGGTCGTGGATTCTGTACGCCCCATCGAGGGCATTACCAATACCAAGACACTCGCGTGCGCAGAACTTTGAATGTGCCCATCGGCCATTGGAATACTATCAATCATAGACGCAGTATTGCGATTATCCCCCCTCAAGTTTAATACCTGTCAGGTTTCGCGTGCCCCGAGGCAAACCAATATGGGAGACAAGAAATACTTCGTGTTGATGAAGAACGGAAAGGACACTGCACAGGTGTTCCACAGCAGGCAGCCGAGGGGCGCAGCCCTCAAGGCGGCATCTCGTGGTGAGACGGACATCCACCTCAGAGAGAGGGGAACCAACCGCGTTCACGTGTTCAAGGGCTGGAAGAAGATGGTAGCGAAGGGCGCCAACGCCCCTGCATGGCTACCTGACAAGATCAACAAGGCCAACGTCAGCAAGGTCCGAATAGACCGAAACTGAGCTTTGTAGTCGGCTTTGTAGTCGGTCATCGAAGGGCCGAGAGCGGTAGCCTTAGTCACCTGCGGCGTGCTCTTTCTACTCGTGCTCTTTCCTGTTTCCGAGCCTCTTCGGCCCGCGACCTCTCCTCTTTCAGGGCCCTCTCCGCCACTTTCACATTCGCATCACCGAAATGCAACCGGGGACTCGGCTCGGGCAGCTTCTCCTTGATGCCAAGCATCCTCGCTATGGTCGCTAGCGGATCGTAGAATTCAGTCACAACCCGCTCCTTGAGGGGGATTATCGCATTGTCTGTGATCTTGATTCCAGCCGGGCATACCTCGGTGCAGCACTTGGTGATGTTGCAGTATCCAATCCCGAAGTCGTCCTTGATGTGGGGAATCCTGTTCCCTGTGTCCAGGGGGTGCATCTCGAGGCTGGCGAGACGGACGAAGAAGCGAGGGCCGGCGAACTCGTCGAACATCCCATGCTCGCGAAGCACGTGGCAGGTGTTGACGCAGAGCATGCACTCGACGCAGGAGCGAAACTCCTGCAGCCTGTCGGCCTCCTCCTGATAGAACTCCCAGTCAGGATCTTCGGGCCCATTGATGGGAAAGATTCGCCGGTCGGTATCGTAGGCCCAGGAAGTGTCAGTGACTAGGTCCCTCGTCAGCGGGAACGCCTGCATGGGCTTGACTAGAACCGGCTCGCCGCCAGGAGTCTCTGCCATGATGTCCTCCATCCGCGTCATGCACATCAGCCTAGGCTTTCCGTTGACCTCGGCACTGCAAGAGCCGCACTTTCCGGCCTTGCAGTTCCAGCGGCATGACAGATCGGGGGCGTGCTCGGCCTGGATCCTGTGGATGACGTCTAGCACCACCATGCCCTCGTCCAAATCGACGGTGTAGTCGATCATCTGCCCGAACGGGTCCCCGTCGGCATCGGGCTCGCCCCTGAAAACCCTGAAAGTCACTTGGTTGTTCATGCTCAGCCCTCATGCAGGTCTTCCGCGTCTAGGAGCGCTGTGAGCTCCCCGGGTATCTCAGGATAGGAGGCGAACCCTATGTCCATGGAACCGCCCTCCCCCAACGAAATCACGCTGGTCACCTTCCCCCAGTGGGAATGATCCGTCTCGGGGAAGTCGTCGCGCGTGTGCGCACCCCGGCTCTCCTCGCGCCTGTGAGCAGCCAGCGCACACATCCTGCTAACGTCGATCATAGCGCTCAGCTCAAGCGCCTGATGCCAGCCGGGGTTGTACGTTCTGCCGCCTCCCGGTGATGTGGCAGCGGCACGCTCCTCCAACTCATCGAGGTCGGTGATTGCTTCCAGAAGCAGGCCCCCCGTCCTGATGATGCCGGCCTTGTTCTGCATCATCTCCCGGAGGTCATTCACGACCTTGGCAGGATTCTCCCCTCCCTCACGCAGCAATGGGGCGAGGGTCTCGGTCACGACCTCGTCTATTTCGGACTGGGCAATAGCTGAGAATTCACTAGCCTCTTTGGCGGCACCGGCTGCCTGCTCTCCAGCGATCTTGCCGAATACGATGAGGTCGGATAGGGAGTTGCCACCCAGCCTATTGGCACCGTGCAGGCCGGTTGCGACCTCTCCCGCGGCGTAGAGTCCCGGAATCGAAGTCTCTTGGGTGTAGGGGTCGACTTTCACGCCCCCCATCACGTAGTGGGCTGTCGGCCCTACCTCCATCCGCTGCTTCGTGATATCGACGGCGGCGAGCTCCTTGAACTGGTGGTACATCCCCGGTAGCTTCTTCTTCACTTCATCTGGGTTTCGCCAAGAGATGTCGAGGTAGGCGCCTCCGTGCTCGGAAGCACGACCGGCGGCACGCTCGCTGTTGATCGCTTTGGCGACCACGTCACGAGTCAGCAGCTCGGGAGGCCGTCGTTTGGTGGCGAGCTTGCCAGAGACGACCTCGTCCACCCAGGCCAACGCCTCCTTTTCGGTGTCTGCGAACTCGTCTGCGTACATCTCCGGCACGTAGTCGAACATGAATCGCCTTCCTTCCGCGTTGCTAAGCATCCCGCCCTCGCCCCGGACTCCTTCGGTAACGAGGATTCCCTTGACTGAGGGTGGCCAAATCATCCCGGTGGGATGGAACTGGACGAACTCCATGTCACCCATCTCAGCACCTGCCCAGTAGGCCAGTGCATGCCCCTCTCCGGTGTACTCCCACGAGCCCGAGCAGACCTCCCAGCAGCGGGTGATCCCCCCAGTCGCGAGAACGATCGTCTTGGCCCTGAAGACGTGTAGCGAACCGTCGTTGCGATCGTACGCGAAGCAGCCGGAGACACGTCCACCGGTCTTGAACAGACGGCGGACCGTGAACTCCATGAAGACGTCCATTCCCATGTGAATGCCTCTCTGCTGCAGAGTTCGAATCAGCTCGAGACCGGTAGCATCACCAATATGCGCGAGCCTTGGGTAGGTATGGCCGCCGAAATTTCGCTGACTCGTCATGCCCTTGGGGGTCCGGTCGAAGACCGCACCCCACTGCTCGAGCTCGCGGATTCGATCCGGCGCCTGCTGCGCGTGGATCTGCGCCATGCGCCAGTCGCCGAGGTACTTCCCTCCCTTCATGGTGTCACGGAAGTGAGTCTGCCAGGAGTCGCGCGGGTCCTTGTTGGCGAGGGCAGCAGCAGCTCCACCCTCGGCCATGACGGTGTGCGCCTTGCCCAGCATCGACTTGCAGATCATAGCCACGCTAACACCGGCAGTGCTCGCTTCGATGGCGGCGCGAAGACCAGCCCCTCCAGCGCCGATGACGACCACGTCATGTTCGTGGATGACAACCTCGCCCATCACACGCCACCCCACAGAATCACGTCGGTCCACCCGAAGCCGGTGCACGCGTAGATGTAGAAGTCAGAGAACATGACCCAGAACAGGCTGAAGAGAGCCCAATCCTTGTGACGCTCGTTGAGTGAGGTGGAGAACCTCCAGAACCTGTATCTCAGTCGGCTCATCGCAGTACCGGTCCATTTGTTGGTTCCGCCCCCGAAGAGATGACGGATGGCATGGCACCCGAAGGTGTATCCAGCGAGCAGTACGACGTTGATTAGAAGCACGAGCGAGCCGATGCTGACGCCGTACGAGTGGGCATCTGTCGCATCGTGGAAGTTGACTGACAACCAGACGTCGTATGACAGGATGGGCAGGTAGGCAAGACCGGCGTACATGAAGTAGCGATGCAGATTCTGCGCCAGCAGGAGACCGGTCTCGCCGCTGTATTCATTCCAGGGCTTGGAGACCACGCAACCGGTCGGATTCTGCATGAAGGCGCGATAGTACGCCTTGCGGTAGTAGTAGCAGGTGGCCCTGATGCCTATTGGGAAGATTAGTATGAACATAGCCGGCGACATCCAAGCGAGTTCGAGTGGCACCATCGAGCCCAAGCCATCGCCCCCGGGGATGACCAGAGGGGAGAACAAGGGGCTCAGAACGTGACTCCCCCCGCTCTCAATAGCCATCGTCTGCTGCCCAGCGCTCCTTCCAAAGTCAGAGAAGATCCAGAAGTCGGCTTCCATCATGCCGCGCCAGGCAGAATAAGCGACCATAATCCCGAGGTAGGCGGCCATTGCCACCGGGCCCTTCCACCAGTCATCCGTGCGATCGGTCTTGCCGAAGCCCCGTTTCATCGGGAGCTTCATGCTCTGGCTCAACTGAGTGCACCCCGTGCCCTGCGGGCACGCCCAAGTCCCCATAAGGGATTGCATTCCAACCTCACGAAACTCCAGTGCAAGGTTCAAGGCATCCGACCCCAACTTGGCTCTGACATGATAGGCGATGACATCGGGACATCCATCTGCCCCAACTGCGGTCACATGCCCGGAGCATGGCTTCCCGGGATGCCTTGTCCAGTGTGCGGAGAGCCCATGCTCTAAGCGAGCGCGGAGTAATCGGCTTCTGCTTTCTCAATGCGGATTTCATCGACGTCCATCTGCGCTAGTTGGAGTTTGCCCGAGAGCTCGTCGTTGACAGCGTGCCAGTAGGAATATGACTCGATGACCCAGATTCCGGACTCTCGGGTTCCGTTGCCACTGCCTTTGACGCCGCCGAACGGTAGATGGGCTTCGGCACCAGTGGTGGAATTGTTGATGCCAGTCATTCCGGCCTTGATGCCAGTCTTGAATCGATATGCCTCGAGCCTGTCATTGGTATAGCAGGCACTCGACAGGCCGTAGGGAGATGCGTTAGCGAGGTGCAGAGCGTGATCGAAGCCACTCGCCTTGACAACCGTCACCACGGGCCCGAAGATCTCCTCGTGGAAGCACCTCATGTCCTCGGTCACCTCAGCGTACACATGAGGCCACATGTAGGTGCCCTCGGAGGCGTCGCCTAGGAAGTTGGCCGGCTTGTTGTCCTCAGTGATTATTCCCTCGCCCCAGAGTTTGGTCGCGCCGTCCATCTCGCAAATACCCAGGGTGGTTACGAAGTCCTTCGCATACTTCTCCGAGAGCATCGGACCATAGAGGACGTCATCATTGCGCATTGAGTCACCGATTCTGGTAGACTCCACCTTCGACATGAACTTCGACATGAACTCGTCGTAGATTTCCTCGTGGAGTATCAGGTTGCCGAGGCTCGTACAGCGCTGTCCCGCAGTGCCGAAGCCTGCCCAGTAGGCTCCCTCGACGGCGTTGTCGAGGTTGGCTGAGGGCATGACCACGAGCGGATTCTTCCCACCCAGCTCGAGTGAGCAAGATACTAGATTGCGACCGCAGGTTTCTCCAATCATCTTGCCCACGGGGGTGGATCCAGTGAAACTGATCTTGTTGACTAGGCCCTCATCAACCGCGTCAACGAGGTATTGCCCAGCACCGCTTCCCCTCCCGTGAACGAGGTTGATCACTCCGTTCGGCAGACCAGCTTCGTGCATAATTCGTGTGAGCATGAACGAGAGCAGTGGAGCGTCCTGTGGGCTCTTCCAGACGCACGTATTCCCGCACATTATTGCGGGGATCATCTTCCAGAATGGTACTGCAGCGGGGAAGTTGCAGGCATTTATTATCCCACAGACGCCCAGCGGTCGGCGGTAGGTGAACAACTCCTTGTCCGGCAGTTCGGAGTTCACTGTCTGGCCATACAGCCTCCGTCCCTCGGACTGGAAGAACAGACAGGTGTCTATCGCCTCCTGCACCGAGCCGGCACTCTCCTTGAGAGTCTTGCCAATCTCACGGGTCTCTACGCGCACAATGTCATCCTTGTGTTTCATCAGCAGCCTACCCATGTTACCGATTATCTGGCCTCGGGTGGGGGCTGGTGTGGCCGCCCAGCCCGGAAAAGCGTCGCCCGCGGCGTGCAAAGCGTCGCGTACGTCCTGCTTGGTCGACTGTGGGAACTCCCCGAGGCAATCGACCAGCCACGCTGGGTTCCGACTCTCGAAGGTCCCACCGTCACTAGCTTCCCTCAACTCGCCGTTGACGATGTTGTAGCCCCTGATGCTCGGACTGCCGTTCGGATTCTCGCCGCTCATTGCTTCGAAACCTGTCTCCAGAACATGGACCATGCCTCGGCGAATGCCGCTTGTGTCATGAATCATGCGCAACACACCTCCCTGTTCTGATAACCATTTTACTTGGAGTGACACTCTGGTGTTGGTGGGTTTAAACACCCCCGAATACCGACAACTCTGCACTGGGGGTGATATTGTGGCTGAAGACTCGTCAGAATCGCTTACTCTGAGGGTGGCCAAGGCCATCCCCAGCGATGTCGGTCACGGCCGCGCCAGAGTCCCCTTCGACAATGATCTGAACCTGAAGCCGGGTGACATCATAGAGATCGAAGGAGAGAGGAAGACCGCGGCCATCGTCTGGCGCTGCAGGCCCGAGGACGCAAACTTGGGGGTAATCAGGATTGACGGTATCATCCGCAAGAACGCAGGGGTGAGCCTGGGCGACCGTGCCGAAATACGGAAGGTCGAGGTCCAGCCCTGCCAGAAACTCATACTGAGTCCAGTGATGGCCAAGCAGCAGAAGGTCCGTTTCGGCCCGGGCATCGAGGGATTCGCCCGCAGGGGGCTCAACAAGCGCCCGGTGATAGCGGGCGACAGGATCTTCATCCCGGGCATGACGCTGTTCGCAGAGGCCCTCCCCTTCGCCATCGTGCAGACCAATCCCAAGGGGATCGTGCAGGTTCTCCCTGACTCCGAGATCATCATCAAGGAGGACGCAATTGATCAGGATGAGCAGGAAACGATCCATACCATCTCCTACGAGGATATCGGAGGGATAGGCAACCAGTTGCAGAAAGTCAGGGAGATGATCGAACTCCCGCTCAAGCACCCCATCCTGTTCCGCCGCCTCGGCATCGATCCCCCACGGGGTGTTCTTCTGCACGGTCCTCCGGGTACCGGGAAGACTCTCATCGCCAAGGCCGTGGCATCGGAGACTAAAGCCCACTTCACATCCATCAACGGACCCGAGATCATCTCGAAGTACTACGGGGAGAGTGAGAAGCAGCTGCGTGAGATATTCGACGAAGCGGCCGCCAACGCCCCTGCAATCATCTTCATCGACGAGTTGGACAGCATCGCTCCGAAGAGGGAGGACGTGACCGGCGAGGTCGAGCGACGCGTCGTCGCGCAACTATTGACCCTACTCGATGGAATGGGTGGACGCGACAACGTTGTCGTCATTGGCGCAACGAACCGACGTGATGCCATCGACCAGGCTCTGCGCAGACCCGGACGCTTCGACCGCGAGCTGGAGATAGGCGTCCCAGACAAGAACGGAAGGGGTGAGATACTGGAAATCCACACTCGAGACATGCCCATCAGCGATGACTATGATTCCGACTGGCTGCTCGAGAATACCTACGGCTTCGTCGGAGCCGACATCTCTGCCCTAGTGCGTGAGTCAGCCATGAAGGCCCTGAGGAGATATCTCCCAGAGATCGATTTGGATGAGGAGCAGATACCTCCCGAGGTCATAGAGAAGATGGAAGTCCGTATGTCCGACTTCAAGGAGGCCGTCAAGGAGATCGAGCCTAGTGCACTAAGGGAGATTTACATCGAGGTTCCAGAGGTCACTTGGGAAGAGGTCGGTGGCCTAGAGGACATCAAAGAGCGCCTCAAGGAAAGCATCGAATGGCCACTGACGATGCCTGAGAGGTTCGAACACTTCGGCATCAAACCACCTCGCGGCATCATGCTTTTCGGAGCACCTGGAACAGGCAAGACGCTAATCGCCAAGGCCATAGCAAACGAGGCAAAGGCGAATTTCATCACCATCAAGGGCCCAGAACTAATCTCCAAGTGGGTCGGCGAATCCGAGAAGGCCGTTCGAGAGGTCTTCAAGAAGGCCAAGCAATCCAGCCCCTC
This sequence comes from Methanobacteriota archaeon, assembly GCA_002722735.1. Classification (GTDB taxonomy): domain Archaea; phylum Thermoplasmatota; class Poseidoniia; order Poseidoniales; family Thalassarchaeaceae; genus UBA36. The sequence goes on along the minus strand of PBMR01000017.1, from coordinate 32,894 downwards.
TATCGTCTTCCTCGATGAATTCGAGAGCATCGCCGGAATGCGCAGGAGCAACTCTGGGGACGGCTCCGACGTAATGAACAGGGTCGTCAACCAACTCCTCAGTAGCATGGACGGAGTCGAGGGCATGGAGGGCGTGATTGTGGTCGCGGCGACGAACCGCCCAGAGATGATCGATCCTGCGCTACTGCGTAGCGGGAGATTCGAGCGAGTGCTCCACGTCCCGCCCCCCGACCGTGATTCGCTGAAGGCCATACTGAAGATTCACGCCAAGGATATGCCTCTTGGGAGGTTCAAGTTGGAAGACCTCTCATCCAAGATGGACAATTACACCGGTGCTGACATCGAGGCCGTTTGCCGAGAGGCGGCCTTGATTGCCATGCGCAACGAGAAGAAGACGGTCTCGAAGAAGCATTTCGAGCAGGCAATCGATCGCGTGAGGCCTACTGTGAACGAAGATATGATGCAGTATTACACTCGCATGGAGTCGATGCTGACCAGTGGCCTCGAGTCCGTTCACAGGAGCTCTGGAGGGCTACCTGGCATCGAGTCGATTTGAGGGGGAAAGATGCGTACGACCTTCGGCCAGGAGATTCTGACCAGGAAGGTGGTGGACGCGGCGGGTGACCTGCTCGGCCACCTCGCCGACTTCAGCATCGATGTCCACACAGGCAACATCGTGGCGATACTAGTCGTTATCGAATCAGGAATCGACCCCAACGAGCTGCCTTGGCCCACCTCCGATGGACTTCTCTCCGTGCCCGTGGAGGAAATCACCAACGTTGGCATGGTCGTGGAACTCTCCCGTTGAGGCGATGCACCTCTCGTTCATGGTCACATAACGGTCTTAAGACCAACTTCGGGCTCGATGCAAAGTAGTAACCAAGGGGGGGCCAGAAGCGATGGACTGGAAGCAATTTTCCCAGAAAATGACCTCGCGGAGGGGTCGGAGGGTGGCTCTGGTAGTTTCCTTCTGGTCATTGCTGACCATCTTAGTCCTGTCAATCGCGATGACATACGTGGTTCCCGGCCAGACTCAGCAGTCTGCTTACGGAGACGAGTGGAACGATCTCGGCGCCTTCCGAGCAGAGTTGAACGACATGGGTATCGAGACTACTGCATTGGTCTCCAGTCCACTTCTTCTGAGTGATATCGACCATCCTGAACAGACCGTTTTCATCGTCTCCGGAGTCGAGAGGGACACCATATCCCTCCCTAGGTTCACCGGGGACGATGATGTGATTCAGTTCTCCGAGGGCGATGGCTACACCTCCTCTGAGATCATGGCAATCCGGGATTTTGTTAATCGAGGTGGAACTGTCATGCTTATGGACGACTTCGGCTACTCGAGCAACCTCGCAGCCGAGTTCGGTCTTGAATATACGAATCACCGGCTCTATGCCGATCACAGTTACGATACTACCCTCGGTTCCGACTTCGTTTGGGTCAACACCACCTCTGCGTTCAACTTCACCTCCGCCCCGGGTACGCAGACCCAAGTCAACCCTTGCTTGAGGGACCTCGACAAGGACGGAGTTGTCGATATTTTGGACAACGATCCGGACAATCCGGAAGTGGGTGCAAATTTAGTCAACTCCAGGACCTCCGGGCTATGCGCTCATAGGTATCTCGGAATCGACGAGTTTACACTGGAACCCATTTGGGATTGGACCGAGGAATACGAACTTCTCACCAATACGCCATCCGCATTCGAGAAGGCATCATCCTACAACCCCGCAGAGCACAGGTACGTCATCGCTAGGACGACGCAGGACTCGTGGCTCGATAATAACGACGACGGGAACTACACTGTAGGGGGATATGCAGCCCTAGGGATTCAGGGCGACGAGCAGGGCCCCTTTCCCGTCTACGTGCGCTACTGCGACAAGATTCTCTGCAGGACTCCCGACTCGGGAAGGATCCACTTCATCTCAGACGGCTCCATCCTGATCAACTCGCTCTATGATCCCGATTTCGAGTCCCAGTACCTCGGATTGGTTCCAGATAACGACAATAGGAAGTGGGTGCTCGATCTCATCGCAGAGGCGCTGCTCCTGAATGACAACGGCACCTCCGCCGGCGAGAATTCCCTGGTAATCTTCGACGAGAGTCGTCACCAACAGCCGACGCTGTTAGGTGACACCTACAACCTCCTGTACTACCTCCTGATTTACTTCACTAACGACTGGATGGCCATGCTGATACTATTCCTCGCGCTCTTCATCTTCCTTGAGGCAGTCCTGATCAGGAAGGAGGATCCAGAGGACTGGAAGCACGTCTTCAGGGTCGTCTACTACGGGTTCGGCGATGCCAGGCGCTACGAGTACTACCAACGCCCCGAGAAGATTCGTCAGGTTCTGCTGACTCGAGTGAGGAACATCAATGCCCTGACTAGAGAGGAGTTTGACGCACTGCCCGCAGCCGAACTGCAGCAGATGATCCGTGACCCCGTCCTGATTCGATTCATATTCGAGGATCGAAGGTATCGTCCCGACGAGCTGGTTGGCATCGTCAAGCGCATCAAGCAGTGGGGTGCGATTGAATTGGGGGGTGAATGAGTAATGTGGACCCGCAAGGCCGCTATCATGCTGGCAGGAGGGATCAGCCTCATTCTCATTGGAATGATGATCTCCAACTTCCAACTGATGATCATAGGTTTGACATTCATCGCTTTCATCTCCATCAACGGGTGGATCGAAGGGCACTCTGATCTCGAAATTACTCGCTTCGTGCCGCATTCCAACGTCTACAAGGGAGATTTGGTCGAGGTGACACTGACTATTACCAACAATTCCTACAAGAGGACGCAGCAACTCGAGGTATTCGACAACGTACCTCATGAGATGAAACTTAGGCGTGGCATCAACCAGATGCGCCTGAACCTAGGGCCAGGCCAGACAACGAAGATCGAGTACAAGCTCAGCTGCCCGCTGCGTGGCCACTATTCCATCGGACCAATCTCGATGCGCTACCGCAACGCCTTCGACTTGTTCGTCACCGAGTCGAGAATCGACGACATATGCGACATCACTGTTTTTCCTCAAGTCAGGGAGATCGAGGATGCCATGCTGAGAGCAGACGTCCCGAAGATGTACACCGGAGCGACCACGCTGAGGTCACCCGGCCCTGGAATGGAATTCTACTCTCTCAGGGAGTACCTCTCCACCGACTCGCTGCGATCGATTAACTGGAAGGCCTATGCCAGAACGGGAGATCTGATGGTCAATCAGAAGACTAGGGACGCGGTCACTGACGTATTCATTATCCTCGACACGAGGGAGGTCAGTAGAATCGGCACAGTGCTGAAGAATCCACTGGAGATGGGCACTATTGCCGCTTCGTCGATAGCCAACCACTTCCTCAAGCGCAAGGACTCGGTAGCCCTCATTACCTACGGGAGCAAGATGGACTACCTGCCTCCTGACACTGGGGACAAGCAGCACTACAAGATTCTGAGCAGATTAGCTTCTGTAGATGCCTCGGGGTCCATGCCACTTCAAGCGGTAACCAATGCGCTCGCGCCGAGGATTAGCCGAGGCTCCCCTGTCTTCGTCATCAGCAGCCTCGAGGGAGATGGCACCACTCTGCCCGCAATTCGAAACCTGTCAGGAAAGGGCCACGAGATAATCGTGCTTTCACCCAGCAGCATTGACCTAGAGCGGCTGGTGAGCAGAATCCCGAGGATGTCCTACGAGGTACTCAAGCTCGAGCGTCAGAACAGGCTAACCGCGGTTTCAGTATTCGGGGCCATGGTGATTGACTGGATGCCCGAGGTGGAGCTCTCGCAGGCGCTATTGCAATCGAGGGGGGCGTAGGTGTGAGCATGTCAACAGAGGAAGATAGCCCTGAAGAAACACTGTCCCTCCACATCCCGGTCCTACGCCGAAAGTGGCAAATTCTGTCCCTGCAAATTGTATCGACGACCGCGCTCCTCCTCCTAATGAAGAGGATTAGCGAGATTTACGGCTCGTGCAGCGAGCAGTTCATCATGGACCACAGCACGACCTCATGGTGCCCCTCCTACGAGCATACGAGGGGGTTGATGTGGCTATCCAACCAAAGTGACCTGCTGATTCCCGACGTCCTACTGGGACTGGGGCAGACTGGTTCCGCGTCCTTCATCGGGCCGTTGGTGATTTGCGTGGCAGCAACCGTGGCGTGGGCACAACTGCGGTCAATGAGTCAAGAGTTCCAGACTCGCGTCCGAACGGGCGTCACGATTGCGTTCATCGCTTGGATGGTGGTCCCGTTCGTATTCTCATGGGTCATCGCGATGGTATTCAACGGCCCTCACTTCCCATTTGGTCACGAAAACGAGACACTGAACCACCTAGACGTACTCTTCTCCCCTCTTGGCTTCATCTTCGAATTGGTCTTCCTCGGTATCGTATTCGCTCCCGTTCTAGCCGGGCTTGTTGGTATTTGGGGGCTCTCTAAGAGACCCATATCCTGGACAGTCGGTTACTATCTCGTAGTCATAGGCATCCACGCGGTGCTGACCTTCGAGCCAATTGTCTCCGAGGTCGACGTCGGGCTCCGACCCCTTCCCACCCAGATAGGAGAGGGGACGATGTTCGGTGGATTGGTCTCAGATTTCGCTGCTTCCCTCCTTGTAGTTGCAGTTCTGATGCTTGTATTTATGGAATCTGGATCCGCGGCTATCAACCACCTCGAGTACGCTGCCTCCCTGCCCGAGGACACCAAGAGGAACGCAGAGTACGTGAGGCAGTTCGACAACGTCGTTAACGCCCATCTGGTGCACATGACCGTCACTATCACGCTAGTAACCCTCACCACATCACTCGCGCTCTCCTTCGATGACCTGATGATATCTTTCGTCGGCATCCTCGAGGGAACCCAGTGGACTGGGCAGGTCAAAGAGTCATTGGAGCTGCAGATGACCTATGGGAAGGTGATCTCGGCCGGACTTTTCATTCTAGTAGTAGCCGGAATGCGATATGTCGTCCCGTGGCAAAGTATCACTGGATACGTCGAATCCGGTATCGCAAAGCTGCGCACTTGATGGCTCTTAGGTCTGTAGCCTCACTACCAACTTGCCCAGCGATGTTGCAAGCAGGGGGACGAGGATTACCAACCCGCAAACGGTGGCGGTCATCGCTCTTCCACCTAGCCACCGTTCGAGAAAGGAAGAGATTTCGGAGGCTGCTAACACCGCTGCTACCACGGATAGGAAGAGCGAGCCCCTGTCTGTCCACGGGGAGAAGTTGCGAGCCCCCACTTCGCTCCGTCCCGGCAGCGGTCCCACCCCAACCATGCCCCGATGGCCGGGTTCATGGACATCAATTCACCGGAGGAATGGATTCTCAGAGGCATGCGTGGGTTCAAGCCCATGCTCTTGCGGGGTTGGTCATGGGCTCTCACTTAATGATCGAGCCCTGCAGCAGATGTCGCTCGAACGCCGTGGTCCACCAGCCCTACAGTGGCCAGCACCTCTGTGGCCAGCATCTGGCTTCGTCTGTTCGCAAACGTTCCTCGAGAGAGTTGCGCCTGCAGCTCGAACTGCCCAAGGACGCACGGCACGAGGACGGCTCCCCCTACCGGATACTCGTCGCTGTGTCCGGGGGCAAGGACTCGGCAGTGCTGCTCACCATGATGTCCGATATCATCGGCCAGCGTCGCGACGTCGATCTGATTGCTGGTTGCATAGATGAGGGCATCGACGGCTACCGCGCTCCCTCGCTCGAGTGCGCTAGGGAGTTGGCTGGGAGATTGGGGATTCGCTTTGAGACACTGAGCTACGTGACCATGGATTTCGGGCGTATGGATGAGGTGGTGGCCAAGATACCGGTGATGGGGGAGCGCCACGATGAGGCGAAGGGGCTGATGTCTTGCTCGTTCTGCGGCGTGTTCCGCCGCCAGACCCTCAACACACTGGCCCAGAGGGTCGGTGCAGACGTGATTGCACTAGGCCACAACCTCGACGACATGGCCCAATCCATCCTGATGAACCTCCAGAAGGGGGAGATCGACCGCTCGGTCAGGCTTGCCCCACATACCCAGTCCCCTATAGATGGCATCGCCCCGAGGATTGTACCACTGCGCTGGATTCCTGAGCAGGAGATTCATGCTCACGCCATCCAGAGCGGGCTTCCATTCCATCATGGCGAGTGCCCTCACGCTCCAGGGGCGATGCGTCAGCAGAGCCGGGCCGTGGTTGCTGGGATGGAGTCGCAGACTCCGGGGGCGCGCCACGGCCTACTGCACTCAATCGACCAGATTCGCGGCCTGCATCAAAAGGCCTATCCCAAGGCCAAGAACGAAGTCAACCGGTGCGTTGAGTGCCACGAGATAACGAGCAAGGATGTCTGTCAGGCCTGCACGATGAGACAATGGTTGGAAGAGATCTCTTGAATCGGTACATGGAAACTGATTCAGTTAGATGATATTATTGATGACCTCTTCGAGGTCCTGGCCACGCCCGCAATAGTAGCACCTGACCTCCAATGGGTCTTGGCTGATTACGCTCAGCCTTTGCGGTAGGGGCTCGCGGGCATTCTTTGTGATGCAGTTCGAGAACGAGCATCTGGCGACGTTGACCATATCATCAGCGAGCTCGACCCTCAACTTCTCCGCCAACGCGTGGTTGCGGATGATGGCGATGCTGGCTGCTGGGGCAATCAGGGCCAATCTGTCCAACTGCTCTTGGTTGAGTTCGCGATCCTCTATCTTGAGGACGTCCTTGCGTCCGAGCTTGTCGCTGGGCACGTTCATCACCAGCGACACTGGGGTCGACCTAGTCATGTCGATATGCAGCATTTGGATTACTTGGAGGGCGTGGCCAGCGGGGATGTGGTCAATGACAGTCCCGTTGCGAATCGCAGTCACCCTACGCATTTCGGCCATCACTTCACCTTCTTTGGTACATCGACGCCGAGGCTTCGGCAGAGCAGCGCCATGCGGGTCGGCACTCCGTTGAACGCCTGCTGGAAGTATCGAGCGTGATCCGTGGAGTCGACACTGGGGTCGATCTCATCCACTCTCGGAAGGGGATGCATAACCGCCATGCCTTCCTTGGCCCCGGCTAAGTCAGAGACTGACAGCTTGTAGATCCCCGCGACCTTTGCGTATTCGTCCTCGTCCGGAAACCTCTCCTTTTGGATTCTAGTCATGTAGATCACGTCAGCATCAGCAATCTGGTCGGAAAGCGAATCGGTCTCATTGATCCCGGCACCGTGGGCTCGGAGGTCCGAGACTATCTCCTCCGGCATCCTCAGCGTGCTAGGTGAGATGAGGGTGAGACTGGCTCCGAAGCGGATCAATGCGTGCGAGAGGCTGTGCACCGTGCGCCCGTAGCGCAAGTCTCCCACGAGGACAACATTGAGACCCTCTAGAGAGCCGTGGGCCTGGCGGATTGTGAACAGGTCTAGGAGAGTCTGCGTCGGGTGGTTGCCCGCTCCATCTCCAGCGTTCAGGATTGGTATCTCCACTGCATCAGCGCTGTACTGGGCGGCCCCCTGTCTTGGGTGGCGGATTGCAGCCACATCGGCGTACCCCTCTATCATCTTCATTGTGTCATACAGGGTCTCACCCTTGGCAACCGAGGTTCCGACAGAGCTGAAGTTGAGCACTGAGCCCCCAAGTCGCTTCATCGCCGTCTCGAATGACATCCTGGTTCGAGTCGAGTTCTCGAAGAACATGTTCGCCAGTACCTTGCCCTCGAGCACTGGAAGGAGACAATCTCCCTTAGCGACAGGAAGAAGACGCTCAGCGGAATCGAGGATCGAGATGATCTCATCATTGGTGAGATCGTCCATCGTCACTACGTCGCCCATGCCTCTCCTGCTCCACGCGGCAGCGGCCCTTTCATATGCCTTACCGTCTATATTGTATCACGATTTGATGTCATACCGGCGTCTTGATGAGGAGCACGCCGTCCCCGAGGTCCGATGATAATCAGTCGGACCCCCGTCAGGGTCTCAATCTGTGGCGGTGGCACCGACGTAGACGGATTTGCCCTCGCCGAGCCTTCAGGGGGCAGAGTGACCTCGATTGCCTTAGATCGGTATGTATACGTGACACTAAACCCTAGGTTCGACGACAGCATCAGGCTCTCGTACTCCTCGATGGAGGTCGTCGATACCTTCGAAGACGTGCAACACGACCTCATGAGGGAGGCAATGCGCCTCACCGGAGTCACCTCCGGAGTGGAGATTACCACGATCGCGGACATACCTGGTCGTGGCACCGGGTTGGGCTCATCATCCTCTTTGACCGTGGGACTGCTCAATGCGTTACACACATTCGCCGGAATACAGGCTTCCAAAGAACAACTCGCAGAGGAGGCTTGTCACATCGAGATAGATATTCTCGGCGCCCCCATCGGTCGTCAGGACCAGTACGCTGCCGCCTTCGGTGGAGCCAACTCAATCAGCTTCGTCCCCGACGGTGTGCTTGTCGAGCCAGTCGGGCTCAGCGACCAGACCATCGACGCCATCCGGAACGAGTTCACCCTGGTCTACACCGGACTCACTCGAAGCGCCAGGGAGGTTCTAGCCGAGGCATCGGACGATCCCAGCGACAAACTGGCCCGACTGCGAGCCATCAGAATGCAGGCGGACGAAGCCCGAGGCATGCTTGAGTCAGGGGAACTAACGGCTCTCGGCACACTCCTCAGCGAGACGTGGCTCTACAAGCGTGGTATCTCGCCCAGCGTGAGCAATGTTGAGATTGACGCCCTGTATGATCGCATTATGAATTTAGGCGCGACTGGCGCCAAGCTGCTAGGCGCGGGCGCTGGAGGATTCCTGCTTGTCCATGGGGATGCCAGCCTCAGGATGACGCTCGCCCGAGAACTGGGTCCCGCCAGTGGCCTCCTACCACTGGGAATCGATTTCGATGGCTCAACAATCATCCATGGCACGGGTCATAGGTGAAAGAGATGGAACGCACTGCCGAAATCTGCGTTGCGCTGTGTTTCATTTTGATCTCATCGACTGTTCTGATGACTCATGACCCCGCCCCCAAAACTCTACCATTGAGCGAATCCGAGACACTCCAATACCCAACTTCCTACAATGGGACTGACTCGGTCCAAGGCCAGTCATTCCTGAACTTCAGCGCCCCCATTGCAGCAAGCTCATCATTGTCAGCAACCTGGTTCGCTCAGGCTACTGTCTCCGATGAATATGGCACGGACCTGCTGGAGAACCAATCCCTCGGTCTCAGGGAGCAGATTGACCTGTACTTGGGCGACTCCGATGGTTGGGTGAACTCCTCGGAGGCGGACGACTTCGCAGCCATGGTAGCCTTGGCGAGGAATTGGACCGATGCCTCAACAGGCGGTTGCTGCACATTCGACTATACCCCAATGAGCGCACCCTCGGGCAACGAAGTATCCGTCGAACCACCTGAAACTGGACCAGTCAATACTTCCAATGGAACGTGGGGATGGTCCGAATCAGCTAATCTGACCGGTCTGACTGACGGCCGGACCATGAGGATTCTCGACATCCCCAGAGTCGGTGCCCTCATCGAAGAGATTCCTCTCAGTATCAACCTCCCCGAGAATTGGGAGATTCAGTTCAGTCCGATGATCGAGATATTCAGCGGTGAGTCTAGGAATTTCACCGTAAACCGCTCCCTTGCACCCGTGGCCTTCGATATTAGAATCACCATCGGAGAGAATCTCCCGCCTTCGATTTCTGCATCGAGATTCCCAGCCACATCCTCCTCAATCCCACTCGACACCCACTCGTCGTTCTCTGCTGCGTGCAACGACGGACCCTTGGAATCACCAGTCATAGAATGGTCTGTGAGCAAGGACGAGTCGATTCTTGCCATGTTCCAGAACCCATGGTTCGAATTCTCCCCCTCTAATCATGGATTCTCCCACGGTGATGTCGCTAGCGTGGTAGCATCATGCACCGACTCACATGGTTTGGCCTCGTACTGGAACGACAACGTCGGAATCGATGGCATCCTTCCGGAATGGACCGGGGTCCTATCGGTCGTCACAGGCTCCGAACAGCGAGTGCACGATCTCTCTGAGTACATCGTCGAGGTTGATGCCGGCAGTGAATTGGTTTTTGATGTCAACAGCTCCGATGAAATGGGACTTCCCGTAAAACTGGAGTTGTTCACCAATATCTCCGAGGGTTGGAGGCAGTTGGGCGTCCAGCAGAAGACATTCCAGTTTACCGCCAATCAGGGTGCAGGCGTGAATGGGGCCCACCTCAGCATAGACGAGAGGCACCTGTCCAGAGTCCCCACCTTGTACAGCATGCTCCTACAACTCTCAGACGATGCAGGAAACATCGCCTATCAAGAATGGGCAATCAGAGTCTTGGATGCAAACCCCCCGACAATCATGATGGATGTGATGGTAAATCGCACTCTGCTCAAGCCAGATGACGAGATCCACGAGAATGACGTGCTCCAACTGATATTCTCGAAGTCGTTTGATGACCTTGATTCCATTGAGAACCTCACTTGGACGGTCTCCATGGATGGCACGGACTTGATTACCAATGGTGATTGGTCTAGCATCGAGACCCTCGAGGCCAACTCCTCACTACTCGGACTCGGTAATCACGAGGTGACTGCATCGGCTACCGATTCCTCTGGAAACACCAGGACAGAGACGTACGACCTCATTGTTCACCCGATGAGGGGTGCGCATCTCGTAGTCATCGACCAGTCCCTGTCAGAAGTGGCCGACATAGGGGGCAGTAGTTGCTATCCTTGCAGTATGACCTACACAGTCCAGATTGAGAATCAGGGCTCTGATCCGGCCTTCGCGAGGGTTTGCTTCGGGGGCAACTGCAGCAGGTTCGAGGAATTCTCTGGTGCCACTCTGGAAGGCGGCGCGACCGCTTCGACCATCGAATTCGAACTCGCCCTTGTTAACGAGAGCCTCGAAGGTCTCAAGGTCGAGTGGGATAGCGCCATTGCCGAAACCCATGGTGAAATCCCGTTGGAATACAGCATTGATCAGGGTATCCTAGTGACCGAGGGCTCCCAGTCGGGCGCTTTGGTTGCGGTATTGCTGCTCACCATTGTCGTACTGTATGTCATTAGGAAATCTTCAGCAGATCAGTGATTTGGGGATCGCTCAGCCCACCGCATACCTATTGACCCCCTCTTAGTCACCAAACAGCGTGGTCATGCTCCCGGACTATCCCGATAGGGTCATCGCAGAGCACCGCAGACGCGTGGAGATAGCAGCCCTAGCAGGCACCTTGCTGCTGGTGGCTGCTGGAGCATGGTGGCTGCTGGAATCTGTGGGTAGCGAGTCCGACTCGTTGTTGAGGTTCGGGCCTGTAGTGTTGATGTTCTCGGCAGCGGTCTTACTGCCCGATCTGGTAGAGTTCGGTCCGATGGAGCGCTCGAGAATCGCCACTGCAGGGAACGTCTCATGGCCTCCACTACTTGCTTTCACTGCGATTCAGTATGGTCAGGACGCCGAATTGCTGCCTCTGGCCATCATGCTTGTCGTCGTCTTGGCGTTGTGGCGATCTTCTCGGTTGATTCTAGGCGTGACTCTCGAGTCGCGGCGCTGGAGGGGTCTGACTTCCCTCGCCGGCCTCAGTATCGCGCTCCCTATCCTGTCTTCGACATCCAATCCAGTTGAATGGGCGATTGTCGTAGTTCCCTCGTTGGCCACCATGGCCCCGGATCTGCTGACCAAGGACGACCTTCACGACGAGCGTAAGGCCTTCGCTGTGCACCTCAGGGAGTCGGAGGTGCGCCTGCTGGAGCTCCAGTCTAGGAATCCCGGCATGCAGCAGCCTGCCTCGCTTCTCAAGGCAGCTCGTGAGGAGGGCTGGGACGATCCCGAGAGGGGGATGATGATGCTCGCAGAGGCAGAGCACGAGGCAGAGCGCATCCTCGCTTTGAGCAAGGACCTAGGTGCAATCCGTGACGATGTGAGGGAGGCCATCGAGCGTGCAGAGCGCGTATCCGACGTCCCGGAGGGCCCTAGGCGATTCTACGACCTCGCACTGAGGGAGGCAGAGCACGGCTCGCTCCGCGAGGCCGAGCAACTCTTGCGAACGGCCAAGGCCAAGGCGATTAATATTGAGGAGCACTGGAGCGCTGCGAGCGATGCCATCACCGAGGCAGAGGCTGCAATCGGCAACGAGAGCGGGCACATGGTCGAGAGCGTGCGGGCCATCCTTGGTTTGGCTAGGGAGGCCATGGCCAACGAGGAGCCCGAGGAAGCCCTCTCCATGGTATCCTCCATCGGTGCCCACATGGATAGCATAGGGAACGTGCATGAGGAGGCAACGAGGGCGATTGACGATGCAGAACACGCCTTGGCCGCAGTCGAGGGCTACATTCCAGTAGAGAGCATCGAACGGCTCTCAGTGGCCAAAGAGGCCATGGAAGCAGGGGACGCGGCCTTGGCAAAGGGGCTAGCAAACAGCATCTCGAGGGAGATCAGACAGATCTCCGATGCCATGAAGGAGGTCCAGAGAGCGCTCCGGCATAGGAAGCAGATCGAGGGAAGGCTCCCCGGGGGCGCGGCGAGGCCAGAATGGGACGAGAGGCTTGATTCCCTGGTATCGATGGCCGATGAGGGGAAGTGGTCCGAGGCCGCTGAGTCTATGGCCAACCTGACCTCGGACCTCGACGCGTTCGAATCTAAACGCAACGAAACAAAGGAGATGCTGGACTTCCTACAGGAGGATTGGCTGACCTTGAGGAAGCGGCTCGACTCGTCGGGCATCGGCCCCGGTGACAATGACAGGATGGAGGCTGAGAAGGCCATCTCGGATGCTGAGCAGGCTTTGGGTGGGGGGGAGTTGCAGAACTGCCTAGAGGCTCTAGGAGCCGCCGACACAGCCATCGAGTCACTTAGGAGAAGGACATAGGCAGGGGTACCAATCAAGTCGATGATGGGCCACCGTCGCGCTCAATTACCTGCACGCACTCGCTATGCCTAGCGGATATGGTCTAGGGGTTATGACTGCAGGTTCCCAACCTGCCAACGCGGGTTCAATTCCCGCTATCCGCACCATTATCGCAGTCAATGGATTTTCGTGATGCAGGAAATACCCATACAACCAATCCGCTTAAATCGCAAATGCCGATGATAATCGTCTTATGGACCAAACACTGGACCTGCAGGTTGCCGCGCTGATTTTCTTGGCCGGTACACGATGCCTCGTCACCAGTGAGCTTGCTGCTGACGTTGAGACGACGAGTGACAATGAGGAACTGGACGAGCCAGCGCCAATTTCCCCCATCGCAATCGAGCTCCCCCATCCCCGACCAAATCCGTCTGAACTGGGATTGTGACTCACTGGGATTGTCAAATCTTCTAACCATGTCAATCAAAGGCGAAGGCAATTACCGAGGCACGATGAATGGCGTTTCCGCTGTGCGTGTACTTACTTTGTTTGCAATCGCCTCCTTGGCTGCGGGAGGCTGGCTGCACCAGAACAACGAGGCTGATTCCTTTTCGGAGGAAATAAACGAATTCAATTTCGATAGTGCCACGGCTACTGAATCAGGGGATTCGGACGATGAAGCGGAAGGGGCACGAGCACCGAACCCAAAAGTCGAATCCGACGATTCCACCAGCACATTCTCGGACCTGTCGTTCGGGTTGATTGCTGGGGGGGCGGGAACACTCGGATTCCTCACAGTCGCGGCAACTGTTTCCGAGGCGATTCGCATAACGGTACTCGTTGCACTATTGGCTCCGATGCTTGCAATGAGGGGAAACGGCGACGACCTGCTGACTAGGGGCCGCGTCCTGGGATATCTCGAGGCCAACGCCGGCATCCACTTCTCGGCCATGAGGGACGCACTCGGACTAGCCAACGGAGTCACTGCGTACCACTTGCATGTGCTCGAATCTCAGGGCGAGATCATTTCCTGGAGGGATGGAAAACTCCGACGCTATGCCATCGCTTCCCTTTCTCGCGAAGAGGTCGGCAGAATCAGGAACCCCATCATTGGAACGCGCCTCGCGATACTGGAGACCATCGCCAATTCTGGCAACGTTGGGATTTCTGGCACCGAAGTCAGGAAGAAAATGGAGATTTCACGACAACTCTTGAGTCATCACATTAGGGAATTACGCAACGCTGGAATGGTGGAGGCGGCCACCGAAGCGCGACGTCCACCTTGGAGACTCTCCGAGGTAGGCCAGTTGGCTCTACTGTCTTCCCTCAGTGTTTCGGGTTCCGAGGCGGCAACTTGAGTCCAGATGATGAGCCCTATTTGTCCAATCATCATACCAACCGCTTGATATGGGGCGCGATTGTCCCCAGTTCCATGGACAACCGAACCACTAACGCGATGCTCATTCTTGTCGTGCTGCTGAGCGCAGGATGCCTCGAGACCGTCGATGAGATCATCGAGGACATCGGCCAGACGATAGACGCCTTCGAGGGCGACTACCCGCAACTGGAGATGCCCGAGCGCGCGCGCTCCTCCCCAGGCCTGCACAGCTACGATGCCTGCGATACCCTCCTCGAGGATCTGCAGCGGGCCGTCTACGAGGAGATGATCGTCTCCTTAGACCAGGAAAGCTACTGGCATTGGGTCACTGAGCCTTGGAGGACCGGAATCTGGGTCGAGGACATCGCATTCGACGGCGGCGTTCCTGTGGCCGAGATGGCAGCTGACGATTCTGCGGCATCCCAGTCAGGCAGCGAGGCGACCAGTTCGCGTGAGGGAGAGTTCTCTGGGACGAACAACCAGGAGGCAGGGGTCGACGAGGCGGACTTCCTCAAGACAGATGGCTACCACATCTACATGTTGAACGGGCAATTGCTGCTGATAATGGGGGTTCCCGAGTTCGGCAACCTGACACTCGAGTCAAACCTCACCATCGAGGGAAATCCCACCCAGATGATGATTGACGGTGACCGATTGGTCATCGCCTCCTCGATCTACTACTGGAGCCTGCCCGATGACAGCGAACTTAGGAATGTCATGGCAGAGGAGGTCACGGTCACTTCGGAGAAGGGGGAGGAGGACTACTCGTACACGTACATGCGAGTCCAGAACCTCGTGAAGTACACAGTCGTCGACATCACTGACCGCACCGCTCCCAGCATTGAGAGGGAGCTGTATATCGAGGGCGATTACCACACCGCTAGGATGGTGGACGGCACTGTTCGCTCGGTAACGCACCTGTGGACGTACTTCGATGGGATCCGGACTTGGGTCGAACTAACCTCTGATTACTGGGCTGAGGACGATATCGACAAGAGGATGGACATGTGGAACGAGAGCATGAACGCGACCATCCTGCACAACGAGCAGGCCATTGCAGCTCTAACCCTAGACGACTTCGTGCCGCACATTTACGAGATGAGCGATAGCGAGCTCAAGATGCACCCGCTCACATACGAGCAATGCGCCGAGTTCTCAGCCAGCGCCGACAGCGCTGGCCGTGGGTTCACCACCATCATGACCATTCAGATGCTCAGTGACGACGTTTCGCTCGAGGTCGATCACATCACCTCCACGTGGGCTCACGTATACGCCTCACAGGACACCTTGGTTCTCGCAGAACCCGCTAACGACTGGTGGTGGTTCTGGCGGAACTCGGGCTGGGATGACGCGACAAATATCCACTCCTTCGACATCAGCGATGCCAACCACACCACCTACTCCGCTTCGGGACGGGTGAACGGCACAGTGCAAGATCAGTTCTCCATGAGCGAGTACGAGGGCTCGATCAGGGTGGCCTCTACCTCCGACCTTTGGGGGAGATGGTGGCTTTCTGCCGAGCTGGACGAGAACGGCGAGCCGATATGGACCGGCCCCAGCAATCAGGTGACCATCCTGCAGGACAATGACGAGGGACTGCTCTCCCAGGTTGGCTTCATCGGGGGCATCGCCGAGGGCGAGACCATCTGGAGCGCTCGCTTCGTTGGCGAACGCGGGTACCTCGTGACTTTCATGAACATGGACCCACTTTGGGTCCTCGACCTGTCCGATCCGACCGACCCCACGGTCTTGGGCGAGCTCGAGGTGCCAGGAGTGTCAACCTACATCCATCCCGTAGACGACAATACCCTGCTCACGATTGGTATAGCTGGTGGGGAGGGTGGGGAGGGCCTAGACTGGTCCACGACCCAAGTCTCCCTGTTCGACGTCAGCGACACCAGCAATCCCACCCTCTCCGACACCCTCCCGTTGACGCCGGCTTACGCCGATGATAACTGCGAGGACATCCGCTCCTGCGGCTGGTCGTGGTCATACTCCGAGGCCACCTACGAGCACAAGGCCTTCACCTACTGGGCACCTGAGTCACTCCTGGCAGTGCCTCTATCCACACATAGGTACGTGTACGACGAGATCGAGATCGACGGCAGGGTCTACTCGTTTTCCGGATACCAGTTCGTCTCGATGCTCAAGATAATCAACGTGGACGCTGAGAACGGCACTCTCTTGACTCACGGAGACGTCGAGCACTCCGGGTTCTACAACGAGGACGGCCTGTCCTCTTGGTGGTCAGGTACTACCAGCATACGCCGCTCGATCTTCATGGGGGACTACGTGTACGCATTCTCGGCGGCTGGTGCCACAGTCCATCGTACCGACGACCTGCAGTTGATGGTGGAGCTGGAGATACCTGGAAACGAGCCCGATTCTTACTATTACGGGGAACCTCAGATTGTGGACGCCGTGGACGGAGAGGCCGTAGAGCCCTCCAGCACCGAAGACGAACCCGCTGACGACGAAGCCTGATCCTCAAGCGAAGCGCAGAGCCCTGCCGACCGAACCAGGCTCGGCCACGATTTCCCCTCGCTTGGGACCATCGCCTGTTCGGCTGTGCACGATGGTCCCGTCAACGACGGTGCACACGGGCCAGCCAGTGAGGGGGATCCCCTCGTACGCCGTCCACCCTACGCGGGTCCATGTGTCCGCATCCGAGATCGACCGCCTCGATTCCATGTCCACGAGTACTAGGTCAGCGTCCATGCCCTCTTGCAGTTGGCCCTTGCCCTGAATCCCGTATACCCCGGCAGGTCCTTCGCACATCCATCGCACGACGTCGGGAATCGAGCACTTGCCATCAGCGGCGTGTGTCAGCATCACGGGAAGCGAGGTCTCCACACCAGGCATGCCGGAATGAGCCATGGGAAAGCCCAGGGACTTGTTCTCCAATGTATGGGGGGCGTGGTCTGTGGCGATGCAGTCTATCGTCCCGTCCTTCAGCCTCCTCCACAGCGCGTCACGGTCCTCGCTGTAGCGGATGGGTGGGTTCATGATCAAGCGAGTACCGCGCTCTAACACGTCGTCCTGATCGAAGGTCAGATGCTGTGGACATACTTCAGTAGTGACAAGACCGCTTTTGTTGCCCGCAAGCCAGTCGGCCTCCATAGCGCTGGTCAGATGAAGAATGTGGAGGCGGTGATTGTGATCGCTCGCGAGATTCGAGGCTCGCTGAGTGGCGATGAGCGCAGTTTCGCTATCACGCCACTCCGCATGCGCGGCAACATCCCCCCGTCCTTCGTAGTCCGGTCGGCGTTCGTTGAGCCTGCCTTCGTCCTCCGCATGAACGGCGATGACGCCGGCGGTCTGCGAGAAGATCCTCTCCAGTGCTGGTTGCTCGTCAACCAGCAGGTCGCCAGTGCTGCTTCCCATGAAGACCTTGATGCCACAGACGCCTTCCCTCGGACTCGGCTCATCAGCAGTCCCGACAGCCGCTTGCAGCTCCTCGAGATTGTCAGGGGTCGCCCCGATGAAGAAGCCGTGGTGAGTGACCGCATTGGCAGCGGCGGAGCCTAGCTTGGCTCGCATCGCCTCCATGCTGGTGGCAGAGGGGACGTTGTTGGGCATGTCGAGGAAGGCTGTGATGCCACCAGCCGCAGCGGCCATGCTGCCGCTGCCGATGTCCTCCTTATCGGGTTGGCCGGGCTCCCTGAAGTGAACTTGGGGGTCGATGGCCCCAGGCAGCAGGTGCAGGCCTTCGCCATCGATGACGACTTCGCCCTCGCGAGCAGCAAGACCCCCTCCCGGCGCGATTGCCTCGATTACGCCCGAGGTAGCACGGAGGTCCCCAGGGGTAACCTTGCCGCCGAACACCATCTCGGCGTTCAGAATCAGCAGTGACTGTCCCATGCCCTCTCCATCGACAGCCGGGCAGGAGATATCTCAAGACTGTTCGCATACCCACGTCAGCGCTCTAGACCGTTTCCGTATGAGTAAAATAGACCTGCCTTCAGCGGCCCCGTAGCGGGTTGGAGTAGTCAGGTTATCTCGTCGGGCTCATAACCCGGAGACCGGTGGTTCAAATCCACCATCCGCTACCAAGAATTTGTAATGAAAGTGAAAAATCAAGGCACTGCTCCACTATTAAGTGCCATTATACTTTCAATCAATTGCAAGGGGCCCTTCTCTTGTTCATATACCATCAAAGTCGAGAGGTAGCCAGTTAGGGTGAGAGGTATGACAGAGGAAACGGCGAGTGAGAAAATCGAAGAGGAAGATATAGTGATAGACGTGGACGAACCAGAGCCGACCATCGAAGATCTGCCCGGGGTCGGTCCGGCGACCGCCGAGAAGCTACGCGAGGCCGGGTTCGAGGATCTGTTGGCCATCGCCGTGATGAGCCCGCCAGAGCTGGCGGAGCAGGCGGAGTTGGGCGAGGCTGTGTCCGCGAAGATCATCGCAGGAGCGAAGAAGCTGGCGAACATTGGCGGCTTCGTCAGTGGCGCAGCGCTGTTGGAACGTCGCCGCAGGGTGCAGAAGCTGACCTCTGGGACCTCCTCGCTGGACGAGTTGCTGGGCGGTGGCTTCGAGACCCAGGCCATAGTAGAGGTATTCGGCGAGTTCGGCAGCGGCAAGACCCAGATTGGTCACCAGCTCGCCGTCAACACGATCCTTCCTTTGGAACAGGGAGGCTTCGATGGCGAGATATTCTACATCGACACAGAGGACACATTCAGGCCCGAGCGCATAACGCAGATGGCCGAATTCGTCGGAATTGACCCACAGGACGCCCTAGACAGGATACACGTAGCACGCGCATACAACTCAGCGCACCAGATGCTGCTCGTGGACGAGATCAAGAGGATGTCGAAGAACATCGATGTCAAACTGATAATCGTGGACTCCCTGACTAGCCACTTCCGAGCCGAGTACATCGGCCGCGGCATGCTCGCTACCAGACAGCAGAAGCTCAATCGCCACATGAAGGAGCTAAAGCAGCTTGCAGACGTTCAGAACGCTTTGGTTCTGGTCACCAACCAAGTCATGTCGAAGCCCGATGCCATGTGGGGGGATCCGACTAGGGCGATTGGGGGCCACATAGTCGGCCATGCCAGCACATTCCGCTTGTACCTGAGGAAGTCGAAGGGGGGCCGAAGGATAGCCCGCCTCATCGACAGCCCCAACCTGCCAGAGGGGGAAGCGGTCTTCACCGTGACATCCGAGGGCCTGCGCGACTGAGTGCAGGCCTCGGGGTCCGAAGGCTATGCTTTGATCCCGACCATCGCCTCGTCCACCTCTCCGATTAGCGAGGCGAGGTGTGCCTCATCGAAGCCGAGCGTCAAACCAGCTGCCGAGAAGAGGTCGGGGAGCGTTCTAGTATTGCCCAGGCTCATTGCTTCTGCGTAGTCGTTCAGTGCTTTCTGTGAATCCTTTCTGTGAGTCTGCCAAAGCTGCAGGGCGCCCAATTGGGCTATACCATACTCGATGTAGTAGAAGGGGGCTCCGTAGAGGTGACCTTGCTGCTGCCACGAGACTTCCCTGAAAGCGGAGTGCCCTCCCCAATCCATGTCAGATCCGAACCTATCGCGAATTGATAGCCAAGCCTCCGACCTCTCCTGTCTCGAATGCCCGGGATTGGCGTAGACCCAATGTTGGAACGAGTCAATGGTGGCTATCCATGGGAGGAGGAACACTACCCCCTCCAGATGCGTTTTACGAGCCCTGTCCGCTTCTCCGTCGGGATAGAACATGTCCCAACCCGTCTGAGTCAGCAATTCCATGGACATGGATGCAACCTCAGCGAACTCGATTGGGTAGCCCCTCTCATCGATGAGTTCCAAGTGTCCGCAATAGAGGGAGTGGAATGCGTGCCCAGCCTCGTGAATCATCGTCTCGAGGTCACCCTGCAACCCGGCCGCGTTCATGAAGATGAATGGGACCCGGCTCTTCTCGAGGTAGTACTGGTACCCTCCGGGGGCCTTGCCCTTCCTAGTATCGAGGTCAAGGGTGTCCATCTCAACCAACTTGTCGAATTTTCCCCCTAGGTCCCCTGACATTCCATGGAACATGACGGAGAGCTTTGCCACCATCTCGTCAGCCGTCTGGAAAGGACGTAGCGGAGGCAGCCCGTGAATATCGGGGCCGAAACCGGTCTTCTCGTTGACGTCCCAAGGGGCCAGCCTCGTTATTTCCAGGCAGTCCCGCCTCTCATCGTTGATGCCTCGGAGAAGCGGCATGCAAACGGCCTCAATCGACTCATGGAACTCGAGGCAGTCCTCGATATTGTAGTCGAATCGGTGCATAGCCCGAAACATGTAGTGGGTGTAACTGTCGAAACCCGCATTGAGGGCAATCTGATGCCTGATGCCCACCAGTTCATCGAAGATCTCTGACAGCCTCTCACTGTCAAGCATCCTCCTCTCGACAACTGCGGACCAAGCCGCTTCCCGTTCTGACCTGTCGTTTGACTCGAGGTAGCCACTCATTTGCGGGAGAGTGCGCTCCTCACCGTCGAAGTCGACGGTCATCGCACCTTTGATCGCCTGAGCCTCGGTGATGAGCTTGGTCTGCTCCACCCCAAGGGGGATGTTCTCCTTGCAGAAAATCTCTAAATCCGTCTTCATTGCTCTGATCATTAGGTCGTACCTGTCGGACAAATCGTCGAGAGACGGGTGCCCCACTATCCTCCTGTTGAGTGAGTCGGAGAATTCCGAGAGCTTCGGTCGGACATTGCTGACGAAGTCAAGGAAGGCTCCTTTCTTCTCCTCGCTATCGGTATTGCAAGTCATACCGATGTAGAGTAGTGCACCTGCCTCGGAGATGTGCTCAGCAAGATTGGAGGCGTCTCTGATTAGACCCTCAAGGCAGTTTGAGCAGTTCAGTCCTCTTTCTAGCAAGTCATTAGCAAATGGCTCGATATTCTCCCAAAGGGCGGCATCTAGGTTGTCGGGCACGAATTGACCAGTCATCTGTAGACCTCAGTATGAATCGTGGAACTTTGCCATATCACTCTGCGAGTACACCGACGCCTCGACTATCAACTTGACGCCAGTGGCTCAATCTCACCTCAAGTCGGAAAGGGCCATGTGCGATATGAAGCACTCTTCTATCCTCCACAGGGGGAGGCCGCTCTCCTCAGACCTAGCTCCGAGTCTTAGGAGTCCTAGTTCACTGGGCACTGGCCTCTTGGCAACAAGTGAGCCCCCAAGATGCTCAATTATCCGATCGGCTTCCAGACCCATGTCGTGATAACTCGCTCTCGGTATCTCATAGCCCCCGAACTCATCCCCAAGATTCGCATCGGGAAGTGATACGATCCATGCCGACGCATCACCCTCTTTGATCCCCGCCCTCTCAAACGCCCGGGACACCTGATGGGTTCCCGATATCAGTCGGAGGAACTCGGCATCAGGGGAATTGGCAACCATTGACCCGGAGGCTTCTCCCCTTCTGAGGGCATGCCATGTCGTCCACAGGTGAATCTCACTGGCCACAACCTCAAAGGCCACCAGTAGCCACCTATTGCTTGGCCGCCATTCATTGAATAACGAGACTACTGATTGCACGTCCACCACCGGACGGGGAAAACTCACTCCCCAAGCCGGGAACCATGGCACGGGGTGGTCAATGACCATGTGGGGCGATGGAGTCTGACGGAAGAATGTGATTAGCGACTTCGTCTGGCCGGCCTACTCGCGGAGCCGACGAGGTTTTCGACGAGTTGGGGGCTCCAACCGCGTAGGTCGGCCAACCGCCCCCGGTCCCTCTCGGTTAACATGGAGACATCCGATGCGCTAGATACTCCGAGCGTGTCAGCCATCTCCCTGGCCCTGACTCTTCCGACCCCCCTGATTGCGACTAGTCCTAGGATGTCAGCCCTGCAGCCGAATCTCACTCTACGATGAATCTCGTCTATTGATTCGAATAGGGTCTTGTGGGCATTCCGGTCGACCTTGGCGAGCCCCTCATCCTCTGAGAGGACTCTCCG
Organism: Methanobacteriota archaeon; assembly: GCA_002722735.1. Taxonomy (GTDB): domain Archaea; phylum Thermoplasmatota; class Poseidoniia; order Poseidoniales; family Thalassarchaeaceae; genus UBA36. The sequence goes on along the minus strand of PBMR01000017.1, from coordinate 10,768 downwards.
CATGGCGTACAACAGCCATTCAAGCAACTCCACGCGGCTGCGTAGGTCACCAGGTTGAACGCCCCATTTGCCCTCAATCGAATCCAGGCTCTCTTCCTCCATCCATGATTGCACCACCAAGACCCCCTTCATTCTCCGCTCTTCCTCAAGGTCCACTGCTTCTGCCAGCAGCTCTCTCTCATGCCCGTGCAGTGCCTCTTGTATGGAGTCGTAGTCACTCCTCCTGGGCCAGAGCGGTAGGAAGTCGGGGGTGCAGGCAGCCAGGTGCAGGAGACTGAGCGGGGAAAACTGCCCTACATCATCCTCTCCGGAGAGTATGCCCATCGCCCTTCGAAGACCATCATGGATGATCCTGCCTGAGATTGGGTTCAGGTATAGTCTAGCGATCCTGGAACCGAGACTGGTCGAAGCGTAGGTCATTGTGCTGGGCTCTGGCAGTATCGACTCGGCGGCCTCGTACAGGCTGGCTTTCCTGAATCCGAAGATCGCTGGCCCCTTTCTGGGGACGAGTCTACGACGCCGTCCCTTCTTGGGAACGATCTCAAGCCCGGGTATCTCCGAAGCAGAGTCGGCCCACGATGGCATCTCATCTTCCCAGTCTTCATCCTTGGGGGATTCATTCTCGCTTTCTAGGATCCTCTTCCTGACTTCCTCCGATTCTCCGATTCTATCAATCATCCCGTTGTTGGCGAGCCAGCACAGCACGTCATCCACCCTGGACTCTAGCGTTTCCGGATCCATCTGGGTAGCTAGGAAGGTCTTGTCCAAGAAGCGAGTGATAGAGTCCCTGTCGTCTATTCCTGCCGTAGCGATAAGAGAAAGCATGTGCGTAAGTAGCGCACCGTCCTCCTCAGCGTGGAGCGCGCTGGGATTAGCGAGCTTTGAGGTGACTTCCTCGGGACCCCCTCTCAGGTACCTCTCCACCAGAGATGACTCCTCGTCCTTACTCTTCGAAACTAAGAAGGACTCACCAAAGTCATCGTAAGCCGGTCTGCCAGCTCTACCCATCATTTGCCTCACCTCCATGATTGGCAGAGGCATGCTCCTAGCAGCGATGGTACTCCATCTCCTCGTATCTCTAATCACGACTCTACTTGCTGGTAGATTGACTCCCTGGGCAAGGGTCGGAGTCGCAACAACGCACAGCAGTTGTCCACTTCTGAAACCGTCCTCGACCTTCTTCCTCTGAGTTGAGGTAAGCCCTGCATGGTGGAAGGCAACACCGTTCCTACATGCGTTAGAGAGCGCCTTTACCGTGGCAGATGCACCTTCACCGCTGGAAAGACCGTCTGCTAAGATATCCCAGCCCTCAATCATTCCGGGATCAAAGAAACCAGCACCATCTGCAACCCAGGAAGATCTGATGTGCTTTGCAAGCTCTCTGGCTTCCTTTTGGGCCGATGATCTCGAAGAAACAAACACGAGCATCTGCCTTCCCTCGCCAATGGTGTCATCGAGAACAGCGTGGAGATTCTTTTGGGTCCCCCCCTCCAGACGCCTCGATTCGGGCAATTCCTCTGCAGCACCATACGGACTCTCTACAGCGTGGTATCTGAGATCCAATCCAGTCAGGGTTCCCGAGTACAGCGTGACTGGCCTCCAGTCGGATTTAATGAGCTCGGCATCCAGCCATTCTGCCATCTCCTCGGCATTACCCACGGTGGCAGAAAGAGCCAATATTTGGGCATCGCTTCTCCGGTGGCGAATCCTCGATAGGAGAATCTCCAAAGTGGGACCCCTGCTAGGGTCTTGCAAGAGATGGAACTCGTCTGCAACAACGATACTGATATCATCCCCGATAGACGGATTCCCCCTCAGCATGGAATCGAGCTTCTCGCTGGTGCAGACGAGAATATCAGAATCTTCGATAGCGCTCATCTCGCTGGTCCGATCCCCTATTGCAAGCCCGACCCTGAGTCCGAGACTCGCTGAGATCTCCTTGAGTTCCTCGTACTTCTCCGACGCTAGTGCCTTGAGTGGGACGATGTATACTCCCCTCGATCCCCCCAACTCGTTGGCCAACCTGTGTGCGAGCGTAATGTGAGCCACCAGAGACTTACCGCTCGCCGTGGGTATGGCGAGCATCACGCTCCTACCGCTTAGAGCGTGCGGTAGCGCCTCTGCCTGAGGGGGGAATAGACTCTCTATTCCCCAAGATTCCTCAAGCATGGCCTTCAATCTGGGATCTATATCGAAGTCACTCAGGCTAAGCGTATCGCCGACTCGCCCATCGTTCATAGGGGGACTTGGATTCGGCCGTTCTAAAGGATGCCGAGTCAACATTCATTCCCATCTATGATAGGCCGGGTGACCTTCCTTGACTGCGACGAACAACCCCTCTCCGGTTGCGCAGACCTTCCCATCAGCAGTCAGCTCCATCCTGATGCTCGCCCTGTCACCATCGATGCTGATTACCTCACCCTTCACGAGCAACTTCATCCCGTGAGGGGTTGGTCGTCTGAGCTTGATGCTGTAGGATGCGGTAACTGTGCAGGGAGGCTCTGATTCGCCTGATTGATCCATCAGCGCCATAGCCGCAGTCCAGTTTCCATGACAGTCAAGCAGAGTCCCGATGATTCCACCGTTAATCATCCCTGGAAAGGCCTGATGCTCGTCATTGGGGTCGAACTCCATCTCGAGCCCCCCCCCTGCTCGGAAGGACCGGATTCTGAGACCTTTCTGGTTTGCAGGGCCACAGCCGAAGCAGATACTGCTCGGTGCATGCCTCTCTTGGACCGATTGACTCGTCCCAGAACCCATGAGCCCTCTTGGGGGCCATGGGAATTGAATGATTCCCATTACCAGTCTTGCACATCCTATTAATTCACCAATCCATCCCGGACACAGTGGACGTGGACGAACCGACCGACGACGAAGAGCAGGCCAAGCCCGCCTCTGCGAAGCCGACAACTAGGATGAAGCGAAGGCGCTACGCCCCCATAAAGATCGCCAACCAGATACCTATGAAGAGGAGGAGGGAGATAGAGAAGGCACTCGGAGAGGTTGGGGAGACGCCGAAGAAATGGTCTAGAAATGAGGGTACGAAGAATCACAACTTCCTCAAGAAGAGAATCAAGCCCGGTACAATCAGACATCTGGAATATGATCTACTAGACGTCGAGATAGGGGAGTCATGGCCGATTCCCGTGAGCGTCATCCATGGCTCCAGGCCAGGACCAGTGGTGACACTGCTCGGTGCTGTTCACGGAGACGAACTCGTCGGACCCCTAGCACTCACCTACCTTTGCGGCCCCAACTTCATTGGAGAGGATAGGGTCATTGACCACAATGTCCTTGCAGGCACCATCAGGATTGTCCCGATAACCAATCTACCAGGGTACCGCCGGAGGAGCAGGTACTTCCCGGATGGCAGGGATCTCAATCGATCCTTCCCGGGCAAACCCGACAGCAATACCACATCGAGGGTTGCCCATGGATTGTGGACTCAGATCATTTCGGGCAGCGACTACATCGTCGACCTCCACACAGCTGCAAAGGGGAGGACCAATATTCCGCAGATTCGAGCTAACCTTGCCCATCCGTCCAGCAATCGCACTGCTAGGGCATTTGGCATCGAGACCATCCTTGACAGTGAGGGTCCGAGGGGCTCTCTCCGTCGAGTGGCCAATGATACTGACATCGCTTGTATCACTTTCGAGGGCGGGGGTTCCGACGAAGCCAACCCGGAATCAGTGCAGATATCGATGTACGGGATAATCAATCTCCTGAGGAGCCTGAGGATGATCCCTGGCTACCCCAGTAAACCTCGGTTCCGAATTCTCGCTTCTGGCTCGGTGTGGATTCGCTCCGACCAAGGTGGCTTGCTTGACGTCCTCGCTCCGGCAGGGAGCTTCGTCGAAGAGGGTGAGATTGTTGCGACCGTGACTGATCCGGAGGTACCAGGGGAAAGCCATGACATGACATCCCCCATCCGCGGACTCCTAATCAGTACCGCTACGCATCCATTCGTCAACTCGGGCTCCCCAATCGGCCACTTGCTCCCAGTAAGGAGGGGTGTTTCCACGCTGATGAGGAGGCTGGACGAGGAGGGCTGCCTGATCGTCAGTGGCTCTGATGGGGACCCGCCTTGGAGAGAGGACGAAGACATCGAGGACATCGCGGTCTTTGGAGAGTGGTCTGGCGGTTCGCCCGATGCCGAGTGGGGTCCTTCGGAATCAGCAGAGGGGGCCGAGGGTGATGGTTAGCTCTCGTCAACCCCATCATCGCTCGAAATGCTCGGTACTTCGGGAGCGGGGGGGAGGTTGAGACCCCTGCTCTCCGGATTTACAGCAAGCCTGCCAGGGGTGACCCCATACGCCTCGAGGGCATCTTGCAGCTTTCTGTTGTGAGTCGCCCTCATACCTGCGATTGTGCCTGCTGCTGCGATTCCCACCACTAATACGACAAGTCCCACTACGCCTGCAGCTTGGAACAGGGAGGTAGCCAAGCCACCGGAGGATGTCGAAGGCTTGGACCAAACACTAACGGTGATTTCCCACACAATCTCTGTGTCCTCCCCGGAATCAGATATTCTGGCTGTTACGGTTTGTAACGCATTGCCTTCAGAGCAGAGTTGCACCTCTAGGTCAGTGATGGGATGATTGCAATCGATTGGAGGCAGGAAAAGTTGCATTCCATCCGAACTGACGTTAGAAGCAAGTGAGTAATCCTCGAACATCCATGCAATCGTCTTGTCCACATTACCAGAGATCCTGGAGATGGTGATTTCAAGCGACTCGTTGGCGGAGTCCCAAACCGCCCTCTCGGCGAAGGGCGGATTAGTCCTCAGGATGGACAACCTGTCAAGGTCCTCATCTGCGATTTCGTCGCAATCATCATCCATACCGTTCCAAAGTTCATTCGCCCCGGGATAGGTGCTTCCTGAATGGTCATCGCAATCTTCGAACTCGTAGAAGCCGTCCTCGTCCTTGTCATAGTCAAACACAAGTGGGTTTGACATCTTCACAAGCAACTCGACCCCGTCATCGAGTCCATCTCGGTCCGTGTCCTTCGAAACGGGGTTGGTGGAGTGATTGTGATACTCGTCATAGTCTGATATCAGGTCGCCATCCGAATCAAGGCCCATAAAATCCTCGTCGATTTCGTCATCGCAGTCGTTGTCCTTCCCATCAAGGGACTCAGGTTTGTCTGGTGCTCGCTCGAAATCGTCGTCATCACAATCCTGGAACTCATACCATCCATCTGCATCGACATCGCTGTCCGAACCGAGTGGATCAGAGTCGAAGTCGTTCACCTCGGCCCCATCCGGAAGGCCGTCGTCGTCGGAGTCCCCGTCATAAGGGTCGGTGGAGTAGTTGTGGAACTCCTCGTAGTCGGTGAGTCCATCGAGGTCGCTGTCAATGAACCAGAAGTCCTCGTCGATAGGGTTGTCGCAGTCGTTATCAATCCCATCCAAGGACTCAGGAAGATTGGGCGCGCGGTTTGGGTCCTCATCATCACAGTCTTCGAACCAGTAGTAGCCGTCTAGGTCATTGTCGACGTCCACCGAAAGCGGGTCGGTGCCCAGTGTTTCGATCTCTTGTGAGTCGCTCAGACCGTCGCCGTCGGTGTCGCCGTCGGTGTAATTAGTCCCATGGACATGATATTCGGACCAGTCGGACAGACCGTCCCCATCGGTGTCAGTCTCGTTGAATCCCTCATCGCTGAGATCATCACAGTCGTCGTCGATCCCATTGAGAAGCTCGGGACTGCCCGGGAAAACAGCAGAATCGTTATCATCGCAGTCTTGGAAGTGATAATATCCATCCAAGTCGTTGTCAGCATCGTAGGATAATGGGTCTGAGAACCAGATCTGCAACTCATCTGGATCACTCAATCCATCCCCATCCGAATCACTACTCAGTGGGTCGGTCCCGTGAGTAATCGCCTCATCGTAGTCACTCAGACCGTCATGGTCCGTATCTGGCTGATTGGCCTTGGTTCCATAATTGACAATCTCGTCATAGTCGCTCAGTCCGTCTCCGTCAGTGTCATTGTCGAACGGGTCGGTGCCATAGACCTCGGTCTCATTGTAGTCTGACAGCCCATCGTTGTCATCGTCCTCGTCAACGAAATCACATGTTCCGTCCGAATCAGCGTCATTTGGTGAGGAACTTGCATTCAAGGGGTCCGTATCGCAAGCGATCTCCTCGGTATCCTCGAACCCATCTTCATCATCGTCGAGGTCCACCTCGTCGCAAATCCCATCCAAGTCGTTGTCCGATGGGAGGGAACTCGAGTCGAGCGGGTCCGTGCCACACGATTCCTCATCGAGGTCGGACCAGCCGTCATTATCATCGTCCTCGTCGTTGTAGTCCGGCCATCCGTCATTGTCGAAGTCGGAGATATTGCCAACACCGTGAATCATCATCTCCCAGGAGTTCAGAGTGCCGCTGTTGGAGCCCACAGAGTCCCTGACCTTGAGAGTCCAATTTCCAATCGAGGACTCCCCCCAGTGATGCACTGTACTGAACATCCAATATGAGTAATCATTCGAAGAGTCAGAGTGTTCCTCGGCAAGCCGTGACTCCTTGCCCGACGGTGACTGAAGGACGATGTCGAGGTTACCGCGACTGGAATGGGAGATATCCACTACGACCTCGATCGACTCCAGTTGCAAGTCCACGGGAATTTCGACGTCGAACTCGGACCAATCGTCTGATCCATCTGGAATATCGGCAGCCTCGAAGAAGGGCCCGAAGCTGGCATTCGACTCATGGCCGCTGCTGGTCCAGTTCTCAGCCAATGAGACCGCAGCACCCGCATCCGCTGCCCCGAATCCATACTTGTGGGAGACCATGTGCCCCGCCCCGTTCGGTTCCCAAGAGCTATCGTTGACATCCATCATCCGTGCGCTCCCGACGAGGATGTGTTGTACGTCCCTCCAGGTGAGATTCTCGTTCGCCTCCAGCATTAGGGCGATGACTCCGGCCACCAGGGGGGTAGCGCTGGAGGTTCCCCCGAAGTCAGCGGTCGTCCCCCCGCTAATGTCGGTGGTGGTAATCCCCTCCCCATCACCGTCCGAGTGCGATGCAACGAGGATATTTGCCCCTGGTTCGGCATACCATGACTGCCGGCCCATGTGGGTTATCGCTGTAACAGCGATTGCAAACCGGTTGTTTGCATACCCGTCATAGTTGGAATTATCATCAGCAGTCAGACCATTCCCGGCTGCCCATGTGTAGATATTGCCGAGTCCGGACCTGCCATTGTAGGCCGAGTCCTCAATGGTCGCCACGGTAAGTGGGCCCGGAGCCTCGAGCCTCATCCCGTCGTCATAGGGGCCCCATGAGTTGGTGTAGATGTCTATGTCGTCGTTGTGGTAGCCCAGTGCATCGGACTCCATGCTGTCATCGAGGCCGCAGGCAATCAGCGTGGATCCGGCTATGGTAGCCCCGAAGGCCGCTCCAGCAACGTAGACGGAGTTGTTTCCCACAGCACCAGCGACACCAGCGACAGAGGTGCCGTGGCCATTGAACCCCCAAGGCGAGGGATCACCGTCATCGTTGCACCAATCATAGGAGTGGGCTGAGGAGTAATGCGGTTGGATGTCGGAGTGGTTCCACTTCAGCCCGTCATCCACCACGCTGATGACAACTCCATTGCCGTTGTACTTCTCCCAGACCCCTGTCACGTTGGCGTCTTCTCCAACAACACCGCCGCTAGTCTGCCCAGAGTTATTCAGGTGCCACTGTTCATCGAACTTCGCGTCGTTCGGTGTGAATCTAGGGGAATGAGTCTTCTCCAATAGAGGGGAGAAAGACTCGATCTCTCCGGCACCGAGCGATGCTCTGAGGCTCCCTAGGGCGCCCTTGGAATCCGCGTAAGTCCAGATGTAGGCGCCCTTGAGGGGATGTGCCGCCTCTGTTTCGTCTGGAGAGCCGATGGTCCCGAAGTGCTCATCCTCGGGAATCCCAGTCACAACGAGCCAAGAGTGCGTCTCAGACAGCTCGGCACTGTCGTAACTATCGATGTCCGAGACGCGGGCGAAAGCGAGTTGCACCGCTCGGGAGTAAGTCGGCATTATCGACTCATTACCGAATGGTCCTGCATCCTCCTCCGTGACTTCGGCAAAGGAGGTGCCTATGGGGGCCAGAAGCAGTAGCATCAGCACAACCAGAGCATAACGCATGAGTGAACTCGACCACCCTCAGGCTTTAGCCGTTCGTCCCAATTGTTAGCCGACCTATTCGCTATCCAGCACTAGGCCACGACCGAATTAATCCGCCAGTACATGAATGGGGCTATGACTAGGTACATCAGCACACCATAGACTCCTGATGGCAGGCTCAGAGTCGACAGCCCCCCGTCTTCAGCGGCCAGAAGCAATCCTCCTACGGTAATTCCGACAGTCGCGTTCTGAATGCCGCTCTCAATGGATACCGTGGTGGCCCTGATAACCTCGAGGCCGAGCAGCTTGGCGCTCTGGTAGCCGATTGTGAGCATTATTACGTTGAGAGCGATGACCGCCGGACCAAGCGTTCCGATATTGTCCATCAGGATGAGCGCCGAAATGACGGCAATGCTTAGTCTCCTCATGGGTATACGAGGCTTTTGTCGTCGTATAACTGTGTACCTTCAGGATGCCGAGCCCCTGAATTCCGAGATGGCTGAGTGAACCTCCTCGTCAGTCATCATCCGATTCTGCCCCTTAGCGACTTCGAACATGTGAGCGACCAGTTCGTCGTCAGCCTCGTACCCGTTCTTCTCGAGCCAGTGCAGCACGTTAGAACGCCCGCTCATGTGCCCTATCCTGATTACCTGCTGCAGTCCGAAGTCACCAGCGGGCACCCCCGAATAGACGCGGTCAGCCAACCAGTGGTCACCCTTCTTCATCGCCTTGATCACAGCCGAGGCATGCACACCGGTTCCCGTTTCGAAGGCATCCCCCCCAAACACGGGGTAGTTGTGAGGCAGAGCGACCTCGATGTACTCGTGTGCCTTGAGCATGTATTCGCTAAGGGAAGTCAGGTCGTTGTTGATGATTCCCATTAGGCTGAGGTTGACCAGGGTCTGATCGAGCGGGGCGTTGCCCGCCCTCTCACCGACTCCCAATGCGGTTCCGTGAATGACATCGGCGCCGGCCTCGTACGCTGCGAGGTTGTTGGCTACCCCGAGCCCGCGGTCTTGATGGCCGTGCCAGTTAATCTCGATGTCCCTGCGCTTAACACCGGCGTCGGGAATCACCTCGTCTTGGATGAAGCCAATCAGCTTGCGCACTCCGTTCGGGGTGACGTGGCCGCAGGTATCGCAGATGCAGATCCTGTCGGCCCCGAGCTCAATTGCGCGGGAGTACACTTCCTTGATCTCCTCCGGCTTGCTCCTAGTCGTGTCTTCGGTGACGAACATTACTGGGATGTCGTTGTCAACAGCAAAGGTCACAGCGGCTTCTGCAGTAGAGAGGATACGCTCCATTGTCCAGCCCTCAGCGAACTGTCTAATCGGGCTTGTTCCCAAAAACGCGCTAGCTTGGATCTGCCGCTCGTGCTTGGCTTGCAGATCGACGAGGGGTTCGATGTCTGTGACTACGGTACGCACGGCACATCCCGGTCTAATCTGGTACCCGTTCTCGCCCATGTGCCCGAGCATGGCATCGATGTGGTCGACATGGAACTGCCCAGCTCCCGGCAGGCCGAGGTCGGCCTTCTGTATGCCGAGACGTTCCATGTAGTCGATGAGCTCAATCTTCTGCTCGATGGTAGGGTTCCGAGCGCTGGGGCTCTGGAGTCCATCACGAAGAGTCTCGTCATCGAACCATAGTTCGTGCGGGTGATTGGACTCATCACGGTCGATTTGGTAGTCAACTACGTTCCAGTTGTATATCAGGTCCCGCTCGTCCATTGCCCCGCCTCGCTTTACGTCGCAGCGCCATGGTTTGCTCCGTGTTTGAAACCATCGGGGCACTAGGATGTCGCACGAGACTCGCTTCTAGCTATGGCCACCAGTGCCAATAGGGCCCCAACAACGGCACCCTCGATACCGAAGCTCGCCGCAACGAGGACGACGAACATCATAGCTAGGTAGAGCATTGAGGCAAAGAATGAGCGAGCCGCGCTCGGGACCCTACCAGTGGGGTCCGGTTGTTCGCCTAGGTCGATCCTCCACACGGTGGAGGCATACCAGATGCTCAGCCCTACCGTGGTCCACCCTAGGACGTGGTATATCCAGTCGTTCCCATCCAGATTTCCGTAGCTAATCGGCGCAGCGATCGATAGCACTACCAGCAGTGCTGAGTACACCTTCATCTCCCCGATTGTCCGCTCTGCCCCCTTCACATTGGGCATCATTGGGACGCCGACATCTCCGTACTCCTTTGAACGGTAGAGCGCCAAGGCCCAGAAGTGAGGGGGGGTCCACAGAAAGATCAGTATGAACATGAACCAAGGCATCAGGCCGTCGAGGTCGAATACTGAGACGAGCATCGATTGAGCCGAATCAGTGGATATGTGCAATCCCTCTACGGCCGTGGCCCAGCCTATTACGGGAGGGGTCGAGCCAGCTATGCCACCGACAACTATGTTCTGTGGTGTACTGCGCTTCAGCCAGATGCTGTAAACGAACACGTAGAAAAGGATGCTGAAGGCCGACCAGAAGGCGGCAACAGGGTTCGCTAGGAGACCGAACCACGCTACCCCGAGCACGGATAGGACGATTCCGAAACCCAGTGCTACGTTTGCTGATACATCACCCGCGGGAATCGGCCTATTGGCCGTGCGAGACATCTTTGGATCAATGTCTCGGTCATACCACATGTTGATCGCATTGGCTC
>PBMR01000016.1 GCA_002722735.1 Methanobacteriota archaeon | reverse complement strand
TACCAGGGCGACGGTGATGACGACATGGACGACATGGACACGACGAGCCACAACAGCTCTCACATCGACCTCGGCCTGACGGATTCGATGGCATGGCCCGTTTATGACATGATAGATGATGAGTGCTTCCCCGAGGACGAAGAAGAGATGAGCGAGGAGGACGAAGTAGGATGCATCCTCGGCATGGTTGGCTACTGGGCCAACTGGTGGGACGACACGAACGACGATGCCGTCCAGCCCATGTCCCTGACTTGGGTGCTCGAGGGCATCAATGAAAACTGGACGTACGACATGATGTGGTTCGTCGAGCACATCGACAACGTTGGCGACCACACCTTCGTGTGCGGCAACGGTGAAGAGATCCCCTTCGATTACGTCAATGACGGGTGGGACGACTGCGAGGACGGCTCTGACGAGCAGCAGTGGTCCGAGTCCGGCGAGCCTACCAACTGGTTCGACTGCCACGACGGCTCCGAGATATGGGTTTACCAGGTCAACGACGGCTGGGAGGACTGCCCGGACGGCGAGGACGAATGGAATGAGCACGATGAGGAGATGTTCTTTGAGTCCAACTTGTCCGCAAATCCGTTCGACAACAGCTCGCCGTCGATCGAAGTCGTATGGGACCTCAATCTGACCGATGACACTTGCTTAGTCGTAGTCTACGGCATGGCCTCCGGATACAACGACACCGACTACCAGGAGAGCGACGAGATGGAGTACCTCATAGCAGGCAATGGGACTACCGTCGACGACGACGGCGACGGCCAACCAGACTGCATCCAGGACATGGTTGCCTGGGGCGGCGACGACGGCGACTGGAACGACACCAACGGCACCGATGACGGCAATGGGACCGATGACGGCGACTACTGGCAACACGAGGACGAGTTCAACGTCACATGGGCCGGATTCATGGCCTTCGACTCGGACGCCAACGGCGCCCTGAGCTGGGACGAGTACTGGGATGTCCTCGTCGCGCAGAATCTCATCTCGCCCGACGCGCCCGCACAGGCATGGCCAGGGGAGAACACGGACTGGGACCTGTTCCCGACCGACCACAGCGAGCACGCTGACAACGACGGCGACGGCATCGGCGACAACTCCGACCCGGACGACGACAACGACGGCGTGCCTGACACCCTGGACGCGTTCCCCCTCGACCCGACCGAGCAGAACGACCTCGACGGCGACGGCATCGGCGACAACGCCGACGACGACACCGACGGCGACGGCACGCCCGACGACCTCGACCAGTTCGACAACGATCCGGAAGCCAGCGCCGACAACGACGAAGACGGGGCTGACGACGCATCGGACACCGACGACGACAACGACGGCGTGCCCGATGTCTCCGACGCGTTCCCGATGGACCCCGACGAATGGGTCGACACCGACGGCGACGGCGTTGGCGACAATGCTGACACGGACGACGATGGCGATGGCGAACTGGACTTCGAGGACGCGCTCCCGCTGGATCCCACAGAGACCTCTGACAACGACGGCGACGGGATTGGCGACGGAGCGGACACCGATGACGACAACGACGGCATCCCGGACGGCCTCGACGCCTTCCCGATGGACCCCACTGAGTCCAGCGACCTGGATAACGACACCATCGGTGACAACGCCGACCCGGACATGGACGAGGACGGCGTCCTCAACGCAGACGACGCCTTCCCGATGGACTCCACAGAGGACACTGACACCGACGGCGACGGCATCGGCGACAACGACGACACCGATGACGACGGCGACAACGAGCCCGATGCCGACGACCCGTGGCCACTCGACGCTACCGAGTGGGACGACACCGACGGCGACGGGATCGGCGACAATGCTGACACCGACGATGACGGCGATGGCTACACGGATGCTGACGAGGCCGCCTGCGGCACCGACAGCAAGCTGCTGAGCTCGACGCCCTCGGACTTCGACGGAGACGGCGACTGCGACGCCATCGACACATCGGACAGCAGGTCCGAGGCCGCCAAGGGGGAGAACGCGCAGCCCGACCTCGGGTTCACGCCTGGATTCCCATCCATGCTCGCTGCGATCTCCCTGCTCGGCGCTGCCATGCTAGGACGCCGCAAGGACGACTGAGCCTTATTCGGTCATACGTAACCCCGGGCCGGGGACCACCCGGCACCCGGCCCGGGGCCACACATCCCGAATGCTGATAAGGCCGCTTTTGGCCACGGGTCCGTGCCCGGGACCACGCGTGCGGAGATCAGGACCCTGAAGGTCGGTCGCTACGTCGCAATCGATGATGACGCCTTCAAGATCCTCGGCATGTCAAAGTCCAAGCCGGGCAAGCACGGCTCTGCCAAGGCCCGGATCGAGCTGGAGGACATCTTCACCGGGCAGAAGCGGTCCCACGTGGGAACGGTGACCGACACCATCAACATCCCGATTATCGAGAAGGGCTCGGCCATCGTCACCCACATCCAGGGCAACGAGGTCCATGGCATGGACAACAAGACCTACCAGAACCTCATCCTCCCCCTCGACAAGGGCATGAACATCCAGCCCGGCGGCGAGATACAGTGGGTGGAAGCCATGGGCCGCTACAAGATCAGCAGGGACCACTAGGGCGGGATTCCCCACTGGCGTCCCCTACCACCGCGAGAAGTATAAGCGCCAATCTCCGACCCTCGGGAGGAGGGGCATGTCCGACGTAGAGCGCTCTGCATATCGCCAGCCCGTCACAGCCTCCGGCCTCGAGGCCATCGAGGGGGGGACGCTTACGTGGCTCGACGAGGACATGTACAACAACCTGAACACCGGGGTCCTCGAGCAGTACCTCGAGGAGAAGAACCTCCGCGACTCCTTCGAAATCAGCCACTGGGACACGAGGAAGGTCATCATAGGCATACTGATCGGTGCCGTATTCAGCGGGGTCACAGCCTACATCGGCCTCAAGATCGGCCTTGCTGTGTCCGCTGCCTGGTATGTGGCATATCTCCTGGGGATGGCTCTCCAGTGGTCCCCCTCGGAGGTCAACATCGCCACCAGCGCGACCACGGGGGCGACCCATGCCTCGACGGGGTTCATCTTCACATTCCCCGCCATCTTCCTGCTGGCATACTCCGACGACTACATGGTTGGCGACGGCCACCTGATCTCTTCCATAGACACCCTGAACCTCGCCTTCATCGGCATCATAGCATCGATGTTCGCAGGCTTCCTCGGCGTGATGTACTTCATCATCTTCAGACGGGTCTGGCTGGTCGAGGACCCCCTCCCCATGCCCGGGTTCGAAGCCACCTTGAAGATGCTCGACATCGCGTCCGACGTCAGCGCCGGCTCGGCCGAGGCGGCGCGCGAGTCCCTCAAGACAGTCGGGATATGGACTGTCCTCACCATGGGCTTCATGTTCGTCATCGACTATCCCATCAGATGGTCGAGGAAGGTGGCCGGGATACCCAGCAGCATCGCCGATTGGTTCGCGATGGCTCTTTCCGGCGAGAAGTGGGGCTTGGCCTCGATATACACTGAGCGATGGCTCCACCAACCCAGCAAGCTGGAGGACGGCCATGCCCCCTACGGGGGAATCACCCCCTACGAGTCGGGCAACCCGATGTCATACACCTTCCTGGGAATAGAGCTGAGCCCCACTCTCTTCGCAATAGGCTGGTTCATGAAGTTCCGGGCCGCGCTGCTCGTCAACCTCGGCGCGATCCTGGCTTGGTTCTGGCTGATTCCCCTCGCAGTGCTCCAGGATGTCCCCGTCTACGACCCCGAACTGGGCATTTACATCAACATCACGGACTATGGGGACACGAGCTCGGACCCGGTATACCCGATAGTGCAGTGGAAGGCCTTTGGCTCAATCGTACGCACAGTCGCCATAGGGGCCATCCTAGGCGGGGGGCTACTCGGCCTGCTCAAGATGACTCCTACCTTCGCTGGGATCTTCGGCGAAATAGCCCAGGCCTTCACCGGCGAGAAGGGCGAGGAGTTCGTCGACGGCAAGGGGTGGTACGAGTGGCCGCTATACCACATACCCATTTTCATGGGCATCTCGTTCGTCGCCATCACGCTGATCTTCGTTGTCGGCGGGTACCCACTGCTCCCCTCGCTGATCTTCTCCGTCGTCCTGCTGTCCACCACCTTCCTGCTTGGCGCCATCGCCGTCCGGGTCATGGGGGAGACCGGGATCGAGCCCGTGTCAGGAACCTCCTTCATCGTCCTGCTAATGCTCCTACTGGTGTTCCTCAACATCGATGTGGGCCTCTCCAAGGAGGAATCCGTCCTGATGGCACTAGTGGGAACCACCGTGTTCGGCTCTGCCATCAGCATGAGCGGCACGGTCGTTGGCGACTACAAGAACAGCCTGTACATCGGCAACAGGCCCTACCACATCTCGAAGGGTAACATCATGGGGGTCGTTCCCGGGGCCATCCTAGGTGCGGGCGTCGCCATCTTCCTCTCCAAGCTGCTCGCCGAGGGCAAGATCGACCTCCTGGCCCCACAGGCAAATGCCTTCGCCTACTTCACGACCATCCTGGCCGAGGGACAGGGCAACTGGAGCGCGCTGATGATGGGGATGGCCCTAGGGGCCTTTGCAGAGTGGGCCACTGGCATGGGCACCTCGTTCGGACTCGGCATGTACCTGCCGACACCAGCCACCTTCCCCATGCTGATGGGGGGGGCCTTCCGCTCGTGGTGGGAGGACAGGCGCCTGAAGCCTGTGATCGAGTCCATCAGGGCTGAGGAGGGGAGCGCCGCTGCGGAGAAGAGGGGGGCGCAGATGCTTCTCCTAACCTTCATGATCGCAGCGGGAGCGCTCACTGGGGAGGCCTTCTACGGGGTCGAGTCAGCGATCCTCGCTGTCGTGGACGAGTCCCTCGGGCACCATGGTTGGTGGCCATACGCCCGACTAGCCGGCTTCATTCTGATCAACGTCGTAGTCGGTGCTCTGATTTACGTCCTGTTCAGGAAGGCCGGTATCATCGGCCAAGACGGCGATGGCAACGGCCAGGCACCCGAGCCCTCTGGCGTGATGGACGCCGAGTTGGCGGGCTGATCATGGAAGGGGCTGGTAGCAGCACACCCTCAGGCGCATGGCTCCTCCTAGGCGTCGCAGTCCTAGCCGTCTCCAGCGCTGGCATCGTGCTGCAGGAGATGAGCGATGTCCCGCCGCTGCTACGCGCATCGTGGAGGATGCAGGGGACCGCCCTAGTACTGCTCCCAGGCTTCGCCTACCAGATCTCGAAGATGGAGCGACCGTGGCTGAACTCCTCTGACGCCCAGTTGATGCTCGCCTCAAGCGCCTTCCTCGCAATGCACTTCGGCTGCTGGGTTTGGTCCCTCGATCACACAAGCCTGGTCCACAGCCTGCTCTTCGTGAACACCCATCCGCTCGTGGTAGTCGCTCTGATGCCCCTAGTGGGGTCCGTTGCCCGCAGGGGCCATGTTTTGGGCGTCATCATCGGATTCACCGGTGCTGCGATCACCCTCTTGGATGTGGGGGGCGGGGGGCAGGTCTCCCTAGTCGGCGATGCAGCAGCCTTCGTCGGGGCCGTCACCGTCGTAGGGTACTTGCTGGCAGGAAGGCACCTGAGGTCGGTACGCGAGACTCCGATCTTCGTCTACGCCCTCCCTGTCACTCTGGGTGCAGGGGTGTGGCTGTCAGTGGGCTCGCTTGTCCTAGAGGGGACGTCTGTGTCCTCCATGAGCCCCGAGGCAGCCCTCTTCGGCTGGACCGATGCATCCTGGGTGGCTTGGGTGGCATACCTCTCGCTTGGCCCGGGCTTGTGCGGGCACACTGGAATCAACACCATCCTCAGGTGGGTCTCCCCAATCATCGTCTCCATCACGCTGCTCTTCGAGCCGGTCATTGGTGGCATCATCGGCTGGCTGTGGACTGGTGATGCCGTATTGGGGGCCTACACGACAGTTGGGGGCGTACTGATGATCGCCGGTGCCATCATGGTCACTCTCGAGGAGAATATAGAGCGTGACGAGGACGCGGTTTCTTGAACCGCAGTCCATCCCACTGCCTGTGAAACGCACCCCCTTGCTCCTGACTAACGATGACGGGGTGGGTGCACCCGGGCTGATGGGGCTAGCAAGGGCCCTCCACCGGAGGGGGCACCCACTGGCTGTGCTCGCCCCCCTCACGGAGCAGTCAGCCAGCGGGATGAAGCTGACCTTGCGAAGCGACATGAAGTTCCAAGAGCACAATGACCTAGCCGACGAGGCTCGCAGTGACGAATCAGTCCCCCTGCGATTCTTCTCATTGGACGGCTCCCCCTGCGACTGCGTCATAGTCGCCCTCGATGGGGCGTTGCAGGCATGGGCTCCAGACATCCCTCCCTCCCTATGCATCTCTGGCATCAACCACGGGCCGAACCTCTCGGTCGATGTCCTGCACTCGGGAACGGTCTCCGCTGCTAGGGAGGCCGCTCTGTACGGCATGCCCTCGATTGCAGTCAGCCTTGCGACATACTCCCACGAGGATTTCTCGCAGGCCCTCGAAGCAACGATCAGGATCGTAGACGCCATCTCCCCCCACCTGCCCAAGTCCCCTCCTAACCTCGGTAGGCCGGAAGGCAGCAGGCTGGCGCCGGGGGATGGCAGCAGCGCCGAAGCCATCCGGTCGTCATTCCTGCTGGGAAACCTCTTCCTCAACCTGAACGTGCCCGAGATCTGGAACGGGAGGTTCCGAACAGTCGATCTGGGTGCTAGATGGTACCACAACGCCACTGACATGCACGACAAGGAGAACATGGGCGTGGCTTTCGAGGTCGGAGCGGCAACCATTGAGGACGAGGACATCCCCAACACCGATTGCAACGCGGTGAGGGCCGGATGTGCAGCCCTGACGCCGCTAGCTAGTTGGCCTAGAAACCATCCCTCGGGAATCTCCGACTCGTTGCTCGAAGCCGCCACTCAGCCGAGAGGAAACGGTCTGCCGGCATGGCTCTAGGCCCGATCCAGCAGATGGTGGACTATCGCGATGCAGGCATGGCCCTGCAACCACTCCTTGCCAAGGGAGAGACGGGGCAGCCCCTGTGTCAACACGACTTCCTCCTGATCCATGGGGCGGTCATCGGAGAGTACGAATCCCAGGGATTCATCATGGGGAATGGTGGAGGGAGGCTCCCCAGCGGCGTCAAGGACGAAGCAAACCAAGCCCTCACCCTCCCATTCAACCAAGGTCTGTCGAAGATCCCCGCCGGAGTGCGAAATACCCGCTGACACCTCTATGAATCGCCCGACAGGCGGGACCGGGCTACTCAGCACGGCCTTGATGTGACCAGCAATCGAACGCTCGTCAGGACGGACTCCCCGCAGGGATCTACCATCGAAGCAGACCCTCCGCGGGGGCCCCGGCCCACCCTGCAGGTGCAATGTCACATGACTGTCCTCCCGAATTCCGTGTGAGACAAATAGGGCGGCATTGACCGCTCGCACCAGAACGTCCGTACGGCCTCCCGAACCAGCCAAGTCGTTGAGGTTCAGCACTCCGGTGCTGGGGGCCCTATGCCCCAAGATGGCGAACCTGCGTTGCAGGACATCACCCCAAGCCGAGGTCTTCGTCTACGCCCATCATAGACTGCATCTGACGCCTCAACCTACGATCCCCCTTGATTCCGCGCATCATCTTCTTGCTCCTATTCCATTGTGTGAGGAGCTCCTTTACATCCTTCTCCTTGCAGCCCGAGCCGCGAGCGATCCTCCTGATTCTGCCCGACTTCAGCAATAGTGGGTCATCCTTCTCCTCCTGAGTCATCGAATCCATCACCACTCGGAACTTCTCGAGGTTCTCCTGCATCTGCCGCTTCTGCGCCACGCTCATGTTGGACATTCCACCAAACATGGTGTCAGGGAGGTGTGACAGGACCTTGTCCAAGGTCCCTATCTTGCTCATCATCTCCATCTGAGTGTACATGTCGGTGAGTGTGAACCTGCCTGACATCAGACGCTGGGTCAGGCGCATTGCCTCCTGCTCATCGAGGTCATCTGGAGCCAAATCGATTAGCCCCTTGATGTCGCCCATGCCAAGCAGTCTGGAGATGAAGCGATCTGACTCGAACTTCTCTAGGTCGCTAATCCTCTCTCCCTCTCCAACGAAGACTATGGGCGCCCCAGTGGTCGCCACTGCGCTCAGTGCCCCCCCGCCCCTTGCCGTGCCGTCCAGCTTCGTCACAACCGTTCCAGTGACCCCAACCAGTTCGTGGAAGGTGGCGGCCATCGGCCCTGCCGCCTGTCCCACCTGCGCGTCAATGACGAGGAACCTCTCTGTGGCGTTCGCTATTTCTGCAATCTCCAGCAACTCGTCCCTCAGATTCTCATCTAGGCTGTCCCTCCCAGCGGTGTCTATGATCACCACATCAGCGGTACCTACCTTCCTAAGCCCGTTCCTCACGATAGCCGGAGCATCGTCACCCTCCGGCTCGCCATAGACCTCGACCCCTGTCCCCCCAAGCAACTGGCTGAGTTGCTGATAAGCGCCGGGACGGTGGACGTCAGCCTCTATCACCGCAACCTTGGCGCTGTGATTCCTCCTCCACCACTCCGCTAGCTTGGCGGTCGTGGTGGTCTTTCCCTGGCCATATAGGCCGACCATCAGCACGGTCTGGTTATGCGGCCGAATGCTCCGCGGGGATCCGAGAATCCTCACTAGCTCGGAATAGATCAGGTTCATGGCGTGGGTCTCGAGACGCACGCCAGGTCGGGGTTCTTCCTCCAGCATCCTCCTCTCGATGCGCTCTGTGAGCTCCTTGGCCTGGCGGACGTTGAAATCTGCCTCCAGCAGGGCCCTGCGTAGCGACTTGCTGAGCTCCTTGATGGTCTCCTCATCGACCTTCCTCTTGCCCTTGAGCAGCCCGATGGAGCCGAGAACCCTGCGCTTGAAGCCCTCGAGCGCCATGCCCTTCGGTTTGGATTGTGTGGTTTGAACGTTGTCTGGGGCGTGGGGCTCAAAGGTGGTGGGCCATGGCCGTTCATGGCAGCCGCCTCGATTCCGATGTTCCACATGCAGGTGGCCTTTGCCATAGGCCTGTTGGGGGTGTACGTGGGGTGGAGGGGCGTAATTGCCCGAATGACGGGATTCTACGACCTCTCCGGCGCGGTGAGATACTTGCTATATGGACTCGTTGCGGGCGTGTTCATAGCCCTCGCTGTGGATCAGCTGATCCTCATTCCCATCATCGAAGACTCTTCTGCCAGTGCTGTTTCAGTGCCTTTGGGCAACCTGTCTCTCCTCTCCCTCCTTATTGCCGCAGTGGAATCCTCGTTAGCCTTGTTCTTGGTGGGGAGGCCCCGTGTCGCCTCCATCAGAGCGTCCCCGCCCTTCGGCTGGGCACTCGGCCTCGGCCTTGGATCGATGCAGGCGGCTTACCTGATCGTGCGCCTATTCGATCCCAACCTGACTCCCCTCTCTTCCATCGCTGGTTTCAACCCATTCTCAGTCGCAGTGGCTGTGCTGATTGCACTGTTGGCATGCATCGGGCATGCGCTACCGGCGACGTGGCAGGGCAACCAGCTTCTGGAGGGTTCTCGGACGAAGCCCTACCTGTTTTCCACCTTGGCCAGGGCCATCCTATCACTATGCCTCGTGCTCTCCCTCTTCAGACCAGCCTTCGTGCTAGCCGCAGCGCCCTTTGTTGCTTTTTTCTGGATCCGTGCGCAAGAGACGTGGCTCCCCTCGGGATTGACCCCAGCAGCCAGACAGGCCTACAGGCGGACCATCCGTCAGGCAGATCGCCACAGGGAGGGGGCCGAGAGCAGAATCAGAGGTGAAATCACGGATTGCGAGGAGTAATCACATCTTATTTTGAAATTTCCGCATTTTCCAATGTGGCGCAGTATTATATCCAATCCACGGATTCACTATCTCCGAATGCGAGTAATAATCGCAGGTGCCGGCGAGATTGGCCGTGGCGTCGCTACTGCACTCAGGAGTGAGCAAAGGGGAGTCGCCCTCATCGACCCAGATCCCAATGCCATTAGCGAGTCCCAGTCCCTTGACTGCTTATTGGTGACTGGGAACGCCCTTTCTAGGGAGTCATTGATCAGAGCCGGCATCAGCGATGCCGAGATCATCGTCTTCGCTACCAACGATGACCACGTCAACCTACTGGGATGCGCCTTCGCCAAGCGGGTCTACAGCGAGCAGGTAGGCGATCGTACGGCCTCGGGACTGATTACTATAGCTCACGTAGATGACTCCAATATCATGGACCCGACACGGGGGGCGGGACCACTCGAAAAGTGGGCGAGATCGAATTTCGTCGTGTGTCCCTCAGAGGCGATAGTCGACCAGTTGGTAGCGGGACTGGTTGCCCCGTCTTTGGACGACATACTGCCTCTGGGGGACAATGCATGGATTGTCGTTTCCGAAGTTACCGAGGCCTCACCATTGATTGGAACGACTACCGGTGATAACGTGACAATTGAGGGAAAGCACTCCATGGTGCCCCCAATATTCGCAATTAGGGGAAGAGATGGAAGGGATACCCTCTCATCGGGAAACGAAATCATCCAACAGGGAGATCACCTGCTCTTCGTCACTGGTGCAACCAAATCGTTCAGCAACATCGCGTTGGCATTGGGAACACCAGACTCCGAAATGCCTGTGACTCCCTCCGTCGCCATCTTTGGCGCAACTAGAATTGGTAGCCGACTGGCACGGCACTACCTAGACTCGGGTTCTAACGTGGTAATCATCGAACCAGACCTAGATTCGGCTAACGAGATTGTTGGCTCGACAATCGGGGTCAACAAGCGGCTAGACGTAATTCATGGCGATCCCAAGGACGAGGATCTGCTCAGGGAGTTGGCTATCGAGAATCACGACATCGCAATAGCAACCCTCGGGGATGACAACCTCAACATCTCCATCTCGATGCGCACCATGGACAAGGGCGTACTGCGTACTGGCCTGCTATTGGATGACAGGGCCCTAGTAGAAGCTATTCATCGCATCGGACTTCGTCCCGTAAGCAAGAGGCGCGTGGCCGTGACCTCGATACTGAAATCCATCCACATGCACGTCCCGGGTATCTACCAACGAATTCCATCAATGCCATCATTAGTCTCGATTTCTGCTGATATCCCGTCTGGAAACAGCCTCATCGGCACATTGTTCTCTGAAGTAGAGAGAAAGTTGGGAGTTAATTTGGCGTTGGTAGAGCGAATCGATGAGGAAGGTAACCCCCACGCGAGAGCCCCTGAGCACGACCAGACTCTCGAGGAAGGGGACAGGGTCTTCCTGTTCCTTGAAATCGATGACTTGCGAAAGGTCGAGAAGTCTCTAGGGAGCTAGACATGCGCTGGGACGTTGTAGGATTAGTTCTGGGGTGGACGGTTCGCCTAGTCGCAGTACCCTTGGCGGTGGTTGCCGTATACAGTTGCCACCAAGAGGGATTGGAGGCGGGTCTGAGGACGTTCCTTGCCCCCTTGGTCCTAGCCGTTCTTCTAGGCCAATCACTTGTCTCCCTCTCGAAGGGCGAAGATGCCTCAACCAGGGTCAGGGATCGGGAGGCGTTCGCCTCAGTTGCTCTTGGGTGGATCCCAGTGGTTGTAGTTGGCGCCCTGCCATTCTGGCTTGGCGGCATGTTCTATGGGCCATTCGAGTACATGGACGGCACTGCATCCCACTCCGATGTCTTGGTGGGCCTGCTCCATTCTTGGTTCGAATCCATGTCAGGCTTCACTACCACTGGAGCGACCGTAATTGACCCCACTACCAGCCCGATGTGCCTCGAGGGCCCCGAACAAGACTGCATCGGCAGCCAGAGAAGGAGCCTCATTCTATGGAGATCCCTTTCTCAGTGGCTCGGCGGCATGGGGGTCATCATGCTCGGTTTGCTCATCCTCTCTAGGGCATTGGGCGGGGGGATGGCCTTAGCAAGGGCGGAGTTGACTGGCCCCTCCGTCTCCCAGCTGGGGATAACTCTGGAAAGCACCGCTCGGCGGCTCTGGACGATCTACATCGCATTGACCCTGATGGAGATGGCCCTCCTCAACTTCGTTGGCGGCATGGGTTTATTCGATGCGGTCAACTATTCCCTGACCACACTCCCCTCGGGGGGATTCGCCACATCCGACGGAGGGGTCATGGGCTTTGGTTCCGCTAGGATAGAAGTCATTCTGATGGTTTTCATGCTGATTACATGCATCAACTTCAGCCTCCTGTACTTCGCTATGGCTGGTCGCTCTAGGGAGGTCTGGAAGGACGAGGAACTTCGCACTTATCTGCTGATCTTGATCCTCGCATGGCTCGCTATGGCATCCAACCTTTACTGGTCGGGCACCAATGGGGGCACCGAGGCCATCAGGCAAGCGCTATTCCAAGCCATATCCATCTCGAGCACGGGCTACTCCAGCGCTGACTTCTCCACTTGGCCAGTTTTCAGCAAGTTCGTCCTACTGCTCCTGATGATAGTCGGAGCCTCTGCCGGATCTACTGGGGGCGGTCTCAAGGTTCTTCGAATCAGGATAGCTTTCGAGCTGGCCAAGAGGGAGGTGCTCAGAATAGTCAAACCGCGCAAGGTCGTCGCGATTCGCTTCAACGAGCAGGTCATCGATGAGAGTAAGGTGTGGATCATAATTGGGATGATCAGTTCGTGGTTGGTGCTGGCGACGGCCTCCTTGCTACTCTTCTCTATGCTAGAGACGGAACTCGACATGGAGACCATCCTTTCCCTGGTCATTTCCCTACTAGGCAATACAGGACCAGCCCTTGGTGCTTACGGGCCAACCTCCACATGGGCAAGCCTCAGTCACCCATCCCTTCTCATCTCAACCTTCCTGATGTGGCTCGGACGTCTCGAACTGCTGACCGTGTTGGTCCTTCTTCACCCACGAACATGGGGCCATGACTAGTCGAATCCGTCAAGGGTGAACTGGGTCCCACTGAGCGCATCCCCGCCTTCGCTCCCACCTGATCCTTCTGTCCCCGTGCCTTCCTGAAACTCCCTCACTTCCTCGAAGGCGTCGATTATGGTCTTAGCATCCTTGTGGGACTTGGGCATTCCATGCAGGGAGAGGTGCTCTTCAGCGCTCAATCCGAGCCTGACTGCCACGGAGAAATCGAGTGGATCGCCTCCTAGTTGCCTGTCATGGACTGCTAGGAGGTTGGGCCACAGGTCCTCCCTGACCGAAGACCTGCTCGATTCGAGCAGTTCTGAGAGGCGTTCCACTAGTTGCCCCGTCCTCCACGATTCGCTACCCCTCCTGAGGAAGTTGGGATAGCCGATGTAAACATTCGAGCCCCCACTTGGGGAGTACGCCACAGCCGCCTGTGCAGGTAGGGCGGCACCCCAGTACCAGGACCTGAAGGCACGATTGGTGAATTTCGTTGCTAGAGCCGAGTCGGATCTGCACATGGCCGGGCTGACGGCTGCGAGGCCCAGCTGGTCCAGAACCGATTGGTTGTTCCATGCGAACCATGCGATCATCTCGTCGGGATCCTTGTCGGAGTTCATCAGTATCCTCCCGGCCTGTGAGCCGGAGCGATTGCCGTAGACCTGCCTCATTGCCTTGAAGACGTCCACATGAGCATCCCTCACCGCTACCTCTGACAGGTCCTTGACTGCGGGCAGGGTGATGTGAGAAAGCCCTGTTGTCGATAGTGACTGTAAGTCCTTGACCAACGCCCTGATATCACCTGGATTGCCTTCGATCAGAGCATCGAGGCTCTCGGGGTCCATGCTCATCCCCTCGGCATCGAGGACCCTGTGAGCCACTCGCCTGAGATCGGCTCTCCCCACTCTCTGGAAAATGACGTTCTCAGCCAGCCTCAGGAGCCTATCCCTATTCCTCCTCCAACCGCTTCCGCTGCCCCATAGCCTCATGGGGTCGTTGCAAGTCATGATCACGGGTTGCCGGGTCGAATTGAGGAGATTGAGGAGCTCGGCCTTGCCTCCCGAGTCCCCTCTCAGAACGATCGAGCCCTCCTCGGGCGGCTCGAGGGATCTCACAATCCTATCCTCGGACACCCTTGCGAAGCCTCCGCTCAGATGGTCCGCCTCGTCTAGCAGGATCAGAGTCCTCCCGGAAGCCGGACCTTCGGAGGAGAATTGGTCGAGCGAGATGTGCTGAGAGCCTCTGGTCGCAGAGCCTCTGATTGCGGCAGCGTTCCTCTGTTCCGAGGCATTGAGCTCGATCACAGACCACCCCCTGTCTTCGGCAACCGCCAGTGCCAGCGTCGTTTTTCCAACCCCAGGGGGGCCTGAGAGGAGAAGACCCTTCTTTTTGGGGGCGGAGCCGGAGCCCCAACGATCGAGCCACAGGCGCACCCTCCTGATACGATCCTCGTTCCCTTCTAGGTCCGAGAGGGTGCTGGGACGGTGGCGTTCTGCCCAGTCATGCATTGCGCCTACCTTGACCACACGGGCAGTTCGGATTGGCGTCACTTGAAGATTGGCCCTAGAACAAGTCACCAACGCTCCCCGAGGACAGGTGACTGAGCAACGACTCGACTTCTGTGCGCACCTGGGCCTGGTCATCTCTGCGTCGAACCGTCACGGTACCGTCTTCCAAGGAGGCGTGATCTACGGTGATCGCCCAGGGCACTCCGATCTCGTCAGCCCTCGCATATCTCCTTCCAATCGATCTGCTCGAGTCCATATCGCCTTGTATTCCGGGCAAGGAGTCTATTCTCGAAGAAATTCGCCTAGCCAAATCACCCATCCCATCCTTGTCGAATAGGGGTAGGGTGACAACGTCGAACGGAGCCACGGTCTGCTTCAGACCGAGTATCGTGTATTCCCCCCCCTCCTTCTCGATCTCGCTGTAGCCATGGTCTAGGATGTGCCAGATGATTCGGTCTATGCCGAAGGCTGGCTCAATCACGTGAGGGGTGAAGTACTCTCCATGCAAAGTCACCTCCTCGTTCTTCCTAGTGACCATCTCCCCGGTGATTTCGACCTTCGACCCGTCAGCCAGATGAAGAACGAACGGAAGCGAGTCTGGAATCTCAGTCAGTTCAGAGAGGGCTTTCGTCACAGCGCCAGCCTCGTCCTTGAAGGCCGGCCCAATTACCGCTCCTTTGGGGGCCAGTACATCCCTTGTTTCAGTTCGCGGTGAGTCGAATTGCCGCCATCCTCTGAGCAACTTGGATCCCGAGTGCTCCTCGTGAGATAGCAGGTCATGGCAGGTTCGGTTAGCGATTCCCACGGCCTCCACCCACCCATGCTCGCCACTGAGTTCGCAGTCCCAGCAATCATCAGCGTAGTGAGCCATCTCGGTGCTGGCGTGCTGACGGAATCTAATGCGCTCCGGATTCACCCCGACGTGGACAAGGAACTCCCATGTCAGGGCTAGGAACCACGCCACGGTCGGGTGCTTCACAATCCCCGAATCGAGGGCTTCGCTGAAGGTCAATGAGTGCTCGCCCGCATGAGGGCCCTCGGGATCGGGTAGAAGGGAGACGCTGGAGCCCCATTCTCCGAGGTCGGGAGTGGGGGGATCTTCTGGGTCGATGAAGTACTCGAGCTCGGCCATGTTGAACTCTCGTAGGCGTATCATCCCCTGTCGCGGGCTGATTTCGTTTCGGAACCCCTTTCCTGTTTGCATGGCGCCAAACGGCAGCTTCTGCCTGAAGTGCCTGAATAGTGCGGGATATAGCATGAACATTCCCTGAGCGGTCTCAGGTCGCATGTATGCGTCCCTGCCTCCTCGAGTTGCACCGATCCTGGTTGGAAACATGAGATTCATCGGGCTAGCGTCCCCCCACTCAGATTTGCCACAGCTCGGGCAAGCTATCGCACTCTGGGCGATCATTTTATCCAATTCTGGAGCCTTGAGGGAGTCTGGGTTCTCATGCACGTCTTTGAGGAGGTGATCGCTGCGGAACACGGCATTGCAGGAACTGCATTCGGACATGTGATCGTTGAACTCGTCAACGTGCCCACTTGCCACGAGAACGGGCTTTGGAGTGATTGTCGGAGAGTCGACCTCAACAACACCGCCAATGCTAGACCAGTGATCTATCCATGCGTCAATGACTCTGCGCTTGATCCTCGCACCCACGGGCCCGTAGTCGATAAGACCAGAGACTCCACCGTAAATCTCGTAGGATGGTAGGACGACTCCTCTGCGCCTCAGCAACGAGTTCAAACGCCCCAGTCGACCTTCGTTACCCATGTCTTCTTCGACCTCACATCATGGTTTTCAAGCCATCCTAGGCTTGCCGAGCAATTCACCCCATTGCGATACGAGCCACCTTTGTGCAACGTTGCATTGGGAGTTGCGCGAATCGTCCTAGAGAAGCATTCATGTACGGCTTCAATTCCCTGCCGCGCGAAGGTGTACGCGAAAAATGCCAGAAATTTCGTATGTGACCGAGTTATCCGACTCGGAAGAGATCCTCGATTGCCTGTCTGACCCAGTGAGAAACTGGTTCAAGGACACGTTCGATGACTTCACGGACCCCCAGAAGAGCGCGATACCTAGGATCCTGGATGGCGAACACCTGCTGCTATGCTCCCCCACCGGCTCGGGCAAGACTCTGACTGCCTTCCTCTCAATCATTGACGATCTGGTCCGGAAATCACTGGACGGCTCCCTTCCCGATTCCATCCAATGCGTCTACATCTCCCCGATCAAGGCACTCGCCAATGACATACAGAAGAATCTCATTGGCCCATTGACCGAGATCAAGGAGCGGTATTTGCCTGGAAGAGCACAGGAGATTAAGGTCGCTCTCAGAACAGGGGACACCCCACAGAAAGATAGAGAGAGGATGCTGAGGAAACCCCCTCACATCTTGATTACCACTCCGGAGTCACTTGGATTGGCATTGGCGTCCAAGAGGTTCAGGCCCATTCTTAGTGACATGAAGTGGCTCATTGTGGATGAGATGCACTCCCTCGTTCCCACGAAGAGGGGCACTCATCTCTCGCTCAGCCTCGCACTGATGGATTCAGTGGTGGACACCACGGTTCAGCGAATCGGCATCAGCGCCACAATGGAGCCACTGGACGAGGTGGCAGAGTTCCTAGTGGCCAGCGATCCTAGGGAGAGCGACCTAGGGCCGCAACGGGTCTCAGTCGTGAAGATCTCCGGGTCCAGGGAATTGGATCTGGACATTATGCTTCCCACCCCAAGATTCACGTCAACCCCCGTAAAGGAGATCCTCGAACACAATATTGATCGCATCAAGGAACTCGTCGAGGCACATACTACGACCATTGTGTTCGTAAACACTAGGAACATGACGGAGACCTTCGTCCAGCGTCTGAAGATAGCGGGGCTCTTGGGTGTGGAGGGGCATCACGGCTCCATGGACAAGACAATCAGGCTGGACGTTGAACAAAGACTGAAGAATGGCCAACTCCGATGCGTCGTATCCTCTTCCAGCTTGGAACTGGGGATCGACATCGGCTCTGTGGACCTGGTCATTCAGGTAGGTTCTCCCGGTTCGATTGCCACCGCTTTGCAGAGGATTGGTCGAGCCGGACATCAGGTCGGCGGACTGCCTAGAGCGCGATTCCTACCCACCTCCCCCCATGACCTTCTCGAGTTGGTAGCGCTGCAGAATGGAATCCTCGCTGGGAATATGGATCTGCTGAGGTTCCCGGAGAACTGCTTGGATGTCCTAGCCCAGTTTTTAATCGGATTGACGATAATTCGCGAGTGGGACATCGACGAGGCGTACGAACTAGTCTCCGCCTCCTGGCCGTACCGATCTCTGCCCTACGACGACTACATCGAGGTGCTGGATCTCCTAGAGGAAGAAAGGAGGATGTGGGTCGACTGGGAGGAGAACCGCTTCGGCAAGCGAGGATTTGCCCAGATGATCTACTACACCAACATAGGTACCATTGCACCGGACAGCAACTACCTCGTTTTTACCTCAGACGGCACCCTTGTCGGGCAACTGTCGTCCTCATTTGTCTCGAGCCTGAGGAATGGGGATGTCTTCCTGCTGGGCGGATCGACTTATCGAGTCTCAACTGTCATCGGGACTAGGGTCAACGTCACTTCAGCGACCGGCTACCGACCCACTATCCCATCTTGGACCGGCGAAGCGATGAGCCGGACCCGCGAACTCAGCAAGGAGGTGCTCGAACTGCTCGCCCTCGTCGCTGTCCAGTATCGCCTAGGCAAAAGCATCTCGCCCTTCTTCATCGATGTCCTGGGTCTGAATAAGCCCGTAGCCAATGCACTAACTCAGTTCCTCGACGAGCATTCCGTTACGACTTTCCAAGTGCCCTCCAAGGACAGGATCCTTGTCGAACAGATCGATGCACCCCTGCCTACCTACGTCGTTACCACATGCAGGGGCCGCGCATTCAACCTCGCACTTGGTTACCTATTCGCTGGCATTGCGGCCAAGGACGACATCGCTGTTCACGAACTCTCCTTCGATGAGAACGGATTCATGGCCAAACTGAGCCACGAGGTTGAGATTTCTGCCATTCCGAGCATATTCCGTGGCAGGGGTAGCGGAGAGGCACTTCATAAGTACCTCCTCGAATCCCAGCTCTTTGCGAAGCGCTTCAGGGAGGTTGCATCCAGAAGCATGCTTAACCCGCGGAGGATAGGTTCTGAGGAGGTGAGTCCCAAGCAATTTCAGCAGAAGGCCGAGCAGATCATGCACCGTCACAGGAAGATGGAGGACTCCGTGATCGTCAGGGAGGCGATGAACGAGATACTCAACACCGATTTGGACATGGGCCAGCTCAGGGACTTCATCAATAGGATGGACAGTGAGGATGTCCGAATCGTTCACCGCAGGGTAAAGATGCCCTCCCCATTGGGAATGACCCTCTTCATGTCCTCATTCGAGGATCTGCTCTCCCTCAGGACCCGTGCCTACTTGATCAAGGACGTGGACCCCGAGATACTACGTCGCCTTCTCGGTGCTCGTTCCCTCGCCACCGATTTGGACGAGACTCGATTGTGGGATTACTACCAGTCCAAGGTAGTAGTTCCGACCAATGCTAACGAATTGCTCAGACTAATGGACATGGGCGGAGGTCTGGAGGGTGAGCTCACACATCCGTTGTACAGCGAGAAGCTGAAAGCAATTGATCGCGATACCCTTCTTGGTTGGGTTCACGAACTCGCCGAACGCGAACTAATCACCAAGGTTCGCGGTACGGGCCACGAGAAGATTGATGGCAAGTGGTTCTCCATGAGGATGGCCGAGGTCCATGGGACGCTGGGATGCCTAGCCATCGCTGGCGCCGCCGAGATGGATGACCTAAGGGCGCTCTACACCGGGGGCCTCAGCTACGAGATGGGGGTTTCATTCGTCGGGGGGGAACCCTCTGGCTGGAGAAAGCGGTCGCTATCGGACCCAATGGATTGCCTACGCCTCAAGTTGCTCGACATGCTAGGCTCCGAGGGTCCACAAACCTCCGAGGCCCTGATTACGAGGCTCCCCTTCCCTTCTAAGCAGGTAGAGGCCGTCTTGCAAGAGCTCGAGATGCGCAACCTCGTGGCTATCGGCTTTTTCACCCAAACCGAAGAGGGTGAGTTCATTCTCAGGGTTGACGAGTACCGAATCACTGGCGGCCAGGTCAATGTCATCGATTACCGGACCCTTCAGACCCTCATCCTCAACAAATCCTTCACTACCTTCGACGAACCCGTGGACGCGATTCGAAACCAAGCCCTCGTCCAACGGAGGGAAGAACTGCTACACAGGGTGAAGAACTACAGATTCCGTGACTGGAAGGACATTAAGCACGATACTGACATATTCAACGGCAGGCTGCTGCATAACCGTGTAGGGTACACCCTCGGTGATCAGCTCCCCATGCTCCTCGGGCTCAGGGGCGAACCATGGCTAGGCCCGCTGGAGGAGGAGCTCCTCGACAAGATTGCCGAGGAGGGGACCTCACGCACCGAGTTGTTCGCAGACTACCCCAAGGGGAAGGAGAACGCCCATATCCAAAGAGGCCTCAAGTCAGCCCTCTCTAATCTTGAGCGACAACTCGCAGTCGCCAAGCAGTACATCGACGTGCCTAACAGGAAGCGCTCAATGGCTATTTTCAGACGCTTGCACGGTCGAATCAAGCCGATGCCGTTCCATGAGGCACTGTCCCATCTAATCGCACGTATCGGACCAGTTCGGATCCATACTCTACGATTCTTCGTGGCTCGCCCCGTAGAGGAGTTGGCCGACGCTCTGAGGGAATTGGAGAAGGAGGGGGCGATAACCCGTGTTGTCACACTCCAACCAGATCCGACAGACTACTACGCATCCCCCCAGGACTCCGAGCTTCTGCTGTCCCCCCTTCCAGAAGACAGGAAGATGCGAATCCTGTCCCAATCCGATCCGTTCAGCAGCAGATTCATCCAGGAGATTCGCCTCTTGCTCAAACAAGGCTGGTTCTACCCCGTCTTCAAAGGCGTCGACCCAATTGGCCGAATCTTGATGTTCGTTGTTAACGACTACTTGGAAATCAAGGACATCAACATCCCTCACTCCTACCTTGACGACTTCAAAATCACTTTCGGGGAGCTGCTTGAGAACTATCGGGATCGCTTGGTCGATGTCTCGGTGCTGCACGCCTTTAACGGCACCCCAGTCCACGACTGTGACGAAAATATCCAACTCATCCTCTCGGATCTTGGTTTCACCTCGATGGGTGATGGTGAGAGGTACATCAGAGGGGGCGTGGTTGAACCTAGAACGAGGAACCAAGTCAACAGGATGCTATTCCACCACCATTCACTGCATCAAGATAGCAGATGGGAAAACGAGACAATTGCACTGGAGAACATCAAGGAGCTTCGTGACGATTTCTCCCTGAGGGGCCGCTGCGAGATGTTCAGGGTCAACCTCAGTTCAATGGTCGCAGCACACCAGTTGCACCAAGGATCCAATCTCAGGGGGCATCTGGTTTGGGCCCGTTACCAACACTTTCAGGACTTGCTAACAATCAAGAACGTGCCAATTGATGCTGAGGATGGGGAGATTCTGCAGTTCTTCAGGGAACACAACGATCCCGACGTCTACATGGAACGCAATGCCATGAGGAGATCCGACTTCCGCAAACTAGCCTCCCCCCTGATTCGGAGTGGTCATCTGATTCAAGACTATAGGGGGGGTTTCAAGACCGTCGAACCGATTCCGAACGCTGACTTGTGGCAGATTAAGAGTGAATATCTCCGAGAGTTGGTCCAGAACTACCCCGTCATCACTCTGAAACAACTAGCGCGTCTTGCTGGCTCCGCGTTCTCCGTCGAGGAAATCAGTGATGTGATGCACGAGTTCGAGGACGATGGCACACTGATCAAGGGTTTTCTTGTAGATGATTTGCAGGACATCTGCTGGGGGCGCTTGGACATGCTCGAGGGACTAGACGGCCTTTCAAAGTCCAGAGACCTTGTCATTCCGCCCTCGGACCCGCTGATTCACTACTTTGGCAGCCTGCTCAGGGAGCGGTTCGGCTATGGCTCGGCCTACCTTGTGTTCCACAAGGAGGAGCCAATCGCAGCTTTCAAGGCGAATACGAGGAACACCACCATCGAGATCACCGATTTCGTTGGTGATTCAGACCTTGAGAAGGAGGCCATACGGGTAATGAAGGAATTCGCATGGGAGCATGACATGCCACTTACTGGCAAGCTATACGAGCGAATCAGATCAAGAATGGTCTGATGGAACCTGTTTGGGTCCCAGAGCACCCATCAACGGGTTCAACACCCTCATGATGTGCCTGTGGAGCTCCGGCAGCAGGTCAAATAGGGCGATTGCCATCAGGAACATCGCGAATAGGCTGGCGAACTTTGCGGCATAGCTATGGGCGAAGTCAAACATCCCCATCCCGAAGAGGGACCAACTCGGATATGCGTCCGTCAGCCATACTATCCCAGCGTTCCTGAAGACGTTGAGGACGTGGATCGTGGGCAGAGCGATGAGCAGTGCTCGTAACTTCCTCTTCCAGTGAACCGAGCTCAGAGCCACGATGGCTCCAATGAATACGGCCATGGACTGAAAGGCAGAGCAGGCGAGGATGAAGGCGACTACATTCCCTCCCTCGCTATCGTTCATCGGGACGAAGAATCCGGCCTCCCCAAGAGGCTCACTGAGGATCCATCTGTTACCCTCCCAATCCGAGACAGGGATGGGTGCATGGCCGAACCTCTCAACCATCATTTCCCCCACCGCATAGCCCCCTATTCCGGAGAATTCCAACATCCACTCTGCGCTCAGTGCGGTAAAGTAGACGAATCCCATATTGAGTTGGGGGATACTGTAAACGGCGTAGTATGGCAGCATTGACCACACCACACATCCCCTCAGCCAATGCAGGGTCCCGGAGTGAACGGCCTCACCCCTCGCTTCCCAATATGACATCCCAATCCCAGCAGGCAGGGCTCCGGCTGTCATGAGAACAAGGACTGGGTCAGCGATCTCCACATAATGATCGGAGTAGAGATAGAAGAACAGTCCAATCAAAGGCCATCCGGCAATAGAGGCACGAACCGAATATGATTCCGTGCTCCGATGGAAACCTATTCCGAGCAGCAACAGCCCAGTTGCCCCGATGAGTAGTTGCATCGTCACCTCAGCAATGCCAAACGATTCGGCGAGAGAGTTGACCACTGAACCTATGGGGTCTTCCATGTACCCGTTCCTGTCATCAACCCGTAAATAGGATGCCCCCGCCCGCCCACACAGATACCCATGGTCTTCGACTTCCGCTCTTTTGCCGAGTCCTACGTCGACGAACTAGTAGGCACACTGGCTGAAATGCCCATGGATTCGCTAGAGAAGTTCTGGAATCTCGTCGAAGCAACACGGAATCAGGATGGCACAGTCCACTTCATTGGCAATGGTGGAAGCGCGGGCACACCCTCACACAGCGCGGGCGATTGGTCGAAGGAACTGTCACTGAGAACTATTTCCCATGTGGATAACATCCCTTCCCTGACCGCCTGGGCAAACGATACCGATTATGGCAATGTTTTCGTAGGCCAACTCTCGACCTTCTTGCGAGATGGCGACCTAGTAGTCGGATTCAGTGGCTCAGGTAACTCGTCCAACGTCCTGAATGGGATCCGACTCGCCATGGAGAATGGTTGCAGGACAGCCGCTGTGACTGGTGACTACAACGGGATGGGCGGTGGGGGGCTGGCAGACCTGGTCGACGTCGCTATCGTAGTGCCCTCCCAATCGATGGAGCGAATCGAGGATCTCCAGCTAATCATCAACCACATTGTAAAAGAGGCAATCAAGTCGAATCATGGGCTGTGAGCATATGCTTCCCCCTCACAGAGACGGCTCACGCCTCGATGAACCACTCGAACTAGAACAACTCCCCTCTTCCCGGGAGTGGGAGGGGCGAATCGCATACTTGGACAGGGATGGGGTTCTGAACGTTGGATTGGAGGAATACGTCAACGCCCCCGACGACGTAGTAATTCTTCTAGGCGCTGATTCCGCTCTAGGCAGATTGCGGCGTGCTGGTTACCGAATTTGCGTAGTGACCAACCAGTCACCTATCAACCGCGGGCTATGGGATCACGAAAACCTAGCCGGCATTCACCAGCGACTCCGCAGTATCCTGCTGAGGGGGGACGGTGACGCCGTCATCGATTTGATACTCTACAGCCCCTACTCCCCTTGGGAGGGCTCATGGGCGCGAAAACCCAATCCAGGAATGCTCGAAGCAGGACGCCAGCTGCTTGACTCCGCTCATTCGAATCCCGGTTCCGAACCTGAGATCCTCTACGGGCACGAGTGGTTGGACAGACCAGACGAATCCACTTCTGTCTTGGTCGGGGATCGCAGTACCGACATGAGGGCTGCGGAATCTTATGGCGTCATGGGAATAAAGTGCGATTCCTCATTGGGTCTGGCCAGTGTGGTCGATGCCATCCTAGGTGATGGGAATGAGTGAAGCAACACCTTCCCGTTTGGTCAGAATCGGATTGGATGACACAGACCATCCAGATGTTGGTTGCACCACAGAGAGGATGGACGCCCTCATTCGAACCATTGTGCATGAGCTCGGTGTCGTGATTTTGGAGAGGAGGCTTGTACGACTCTGGCCCTTTGCTGAGAGGAGGACTAGGGGCAACGGGGCACTGGGTGTTGTAATCGACCTCATGGAAGAGGGCTACGAGGCACTGTTAGCCATCTGCAGGGAATGGTTCGAAGTCCTGCTTTCCGAGATGGAGAAGTACCCCCCAACAAAGTACGCTCCCGCACCCTGCATGGTCATCTCATCCACACCTACGCCTGAGAAGTGGTACTGGTCGGCGGTCCGGACTCACGTCGATGCCAATTCCCGACTTGGGGAGGTGACCGAGCAAGGTTGCATTGTCCTCTCATCCACGACTTCCTGGGGGGTTGTGGGAGCGAGTGCAGCGATTTCTTGGATTCCAAACCCCTCATCCTCTTGGGAACTGATCGCTTGGAGAAATCCGACTTTGGTAGGGACGAAGAGAGAGGTCGACCAACGAGCTATCTCCGCTCTTGAGGAGTCACACCCCGAGACCTTCGTCAACAGGGACCCCACAAAGGGTAGGGGGCTGATTGCACCTAGGACTCCATGCCCCGTGCTCTATGGCATCAGGGGTGCTACCTCCCAAGCGGTTTCCCAGGCCCACGAATGGCTGCAGTGCAGGGAGGATGTCGAGCGATGCGCTGGCCATGCAACACACAGGACAAACCAACTCTCTGACGACCACATCCCATCCACGATGAGTGGTACCATTGTTTCTGGCCCAAAGGAGACCAAGGGCGGCCATTCGCATCTGGTGGCATTCTCGGGATCCCACCCTGTCACGTTGGTAGCATTCTCCGAGGGGGGTCCGGTCAACAGGCTGCTGAGGGAATTGGCTCCGGGCGACATCGTAAGTTGGACGGGACTGGCCTCGCCCGATGGCTCCATCCACTTGGAGAAACTTTGCCTTGTCAGCCCCACTCCACGGATCGTCGGCAGGCCGGTATGCTGTTCTAAGACCATGAGGAGCGCTGGAAGGAACCAGAGTCTCAGATGCAGGACCTGCAGAAGGACCCAGAAGAAGGTATGGACGAGCCGTCAACTCAATCCCAAGCAACCCCTTGCATCTGGTGCTTGGGTGGAGCCGACGGCCTCAAACCGTCGCCATCTGGCTCGCCCCATCTCCCTTGATCCCGTTCACTAGACAACGTAATAGAGAAGTAATGGAATCACAATCCATGGCAGTGTTCGCCGAACTCATCGTCACCTTAACCCTCATCTGCTCGGCCGGTGCGCTAATCTGGCTTCTGCTTCGAGTACGTGAGCGCCGAAGACTAGTTGCCGAGGGATATTTCGGCGAACAGTACAGCGGTGCTGCCAAGAATCCCGAGAGCCTGATGGACCCGGACGAGAAAGCGCTGGAGGAGATGGGGGATCTGCTAGAACAGGTCAGACCCGGGATGGGGGACGAGTACTAGGTGGGTACGAACCCATCCCCCGTAATCAGAATCCTAGACCGAATCCCACCGTCATCTAGGATTCTATGACCCATTGAGCCCGAATCCCGGTATAGGAAGACTGTTCGCGCAAGTCCATCGAACCCCCTCCCCCCCTTGCTACGCCTCAATTCCCCTCCAGAGGCATCATCGTAGGAAGCAGATGTGAAGACCACTCCGCAAAGATAGGCATCTGCCAGAATTGACCTCATGCTGTCCAGATTCACATTTGAAGCCCTCCCATACCGCTCACACCAGTCCTCAACCACGAGAAGATCCACAGCCATCATCCCCCTGAGGATGGCGCGAAGCGCCGCTGATGCTGTCACGAGGTCCTCTTTGTAGTCGATTATCACAAGCCTCCCCAGAACCTCTTCCGACAAGGTCCCGAGTATCTGGGCGGATCTCTTCGGGTCAGGAATCTCCTTAGACAGCCAAATCACCCTGTTTCCACGCTCTAGTACAGCGGCAGCGAGGCTAAGGCAGAGCGTGGTCGCTCCTGCACCCGGTTCGCAGGAGAGGTGCACTGCCCCCTCATCCAGATCTAGCACGCCCTATCGTGTGGATGATGGTGAATGAGAGTTTTCCAGTGTCGAGTGCAAGAAGGATAATCATCGAAACCACCTGCGAGCATCATGGCTGAGTCTCCCAATCCACACTCTGTCCGAACCGAGAGAATACCCCGACGCCCCCCTCCCGAGTTCGAGGAGACTGATGCCTCGATGATTCAGGGCGTACTGGATGGGGGATTCTTTCCAGTGGCCTTGAACGATGTGAACCAATACGGCCCCCATGCGATGATAATGCTGCTATTTGCCGTAGCAACGGTGACCGCACTGATTCTTCTGGTTCCAACGCTACTTTGAACATCGGCCCCTAGCCAGAGACACTGCGTTTTCCACTATTTCGATAGAAGATCCGAGGTGGGATTCTGGATCGAAGAAACCAG
>PBMR01000015.1 GCA_002722735.1 Methanobacteriota archaeon | reverse complement strand
TGTCCATATCAGTTGGTCTGATTCGGCCATCCCATCTGAGAACTGCGATACGAAGTCGTGTGACGATGACCCCTCTGAGAGATACGCTAGCCAAACACAAGATTGGAAGATTATCGTGGCCGGGATTAGGTACTGCATGGACCCCATTAGCCAGTAGACTAACGCTTCCAACCTACTTCCGAGCCAGAACATGGATGAGGCTGACTTGGTAGCCTTGCCCTTCACATCGGCCCTTTCGGCAGCCGAGGAGATGCGCTCGTTCATGCTGGAAATCCCTTTCCTAGTCCTATTCATCATTTCCTTGGCATCAATGGAATCGGACTTCTCCTTGACCTTGCCCTTTGCTTTGTTGAAGCCTTCCTTTGTCGACTCAGCAACCTTCTTCGACCCTTCGTCCAATTTGTCCAAGGCACCTCTGAGCCTTGTGTCCAGAGACTGTTTCTCGGACTCCTCGCTCACAGTAATCGGAACACAGATAGACGTAATAACCCTACGAAGTAATGCGTAAGATGGGTTTTGTCCTCGTGGACTCGGTCAAAAGAATCGGCTACTCTTCCTCATCGTTGGGAACGTATTTCCTCGTGAGTCTGAACCCTTCGTTTCCGGAGGAAACGGGCTCATCTCCCGGCACGAGCACATTGAAACGCATTTTGCCTGAGCGGGCGCCATGTCAGAGGCCCGGCATCCTCTGATGAGGCTGCTCTGGCACCTCAGCGAGCACAGGGCGACTGTCTACCTCGCTGCCTTCTGCTCGGTGCTCAACAAGATCTGGGACCTCGCACCGCCCATCCTGATCGGCATGGCCATCGACGTGGTCGCCGAGCAGGAGGACTCCTTTCTGGCCGGTCTTGGCTACCCCGACGTGTACGACCAGTTGTACATCCTGACGGCCTTCACCATCGCGATATGGGTTCTCGAGTCGCTGTTCCAGTACTTCTACGGGGTGCTCTGGCGCAACCTCGCCCAGACCGCCCAGCACGAGCTCAGGATGCAGGCCTACACCCACATACAGGACCTCGAGATGCAGTGGTTCTCCGAGCAGAGCACCGGCGGGCTGATGGCGATAATGAATGACGATGTCAACCAGCTCGAGCGATTCCTCGACCAGGGCGCCACCGACCTGCTGCACGTGGCAACGACGGTGATAGTGGTCAGCGCGATCATGTTCTCGGTCGCCCCCGAGGTGGCCATCCTCGCGGTCATCCCCGTGCCCGTCATCGTGGGTGGCTCCTTCGTGTACCAGCGCAGGATCGGAATCCGCTACACCAAGGTGCGCAAGGAGGTCGGCGAGATGAACGCCATCCTCAACAACAACCTGCACGGCATCACCACGATCAAGTCGTTCACGGCCGAGGCCCGCGAGGCCGGCAGGGTCAGCAAGGCCTCCGAGTCCTACCGCGACGCCAACCGCGAGGCGATCCGGCTCTCCGCCTCCTTCGTCCCCCTGATCCGAATGGCCATACTTTTCGCCTTCACAGCCAACATGCTGGTCGGTGGCTGGTACGCCATCGAGGGCCGCATCGGGCTCGGCGCCTACTCGGTCATCGTGTTCATCACCCAGCGCCTGCTGTGGCCGCTGACGCGGCTGGGCGAGACCTTCGATCTGTACCAGCGCGCCATGGCCTCGACCTCCCGGGTGCTCGACCTGCTGGACACCGAGGTGGGCATCGTCGAGGGCGACACCCACCTCGACTCCGTCTCCGGGGACATCCGCTTCGATGCAGTCGAGTTCACCTACCCCGGGCGCGAGGACGTCCTGCAGGGCATCGACCTCGAGGTGCCAGCGGGCAATACAGTGGGCCTGGTCGGGGCGACCGGCTCGGGCAAGACCACCCTCGTGCGCCTGCTGCTGCGCTTCCACGATCCGCTGGGCGGCGCAGTGCGCCTCGACGGCCACGACGTGCGCGACCTGACCCTCGAGTCCCTGCGTGGCTCGATAGCGCTGGTCAGCCAGACCACCACCCTGTTCCCGGGCACGGTCCGCGACAACGTCCTCTACGGGCGCCCCGGGGCCAGCGAGGAGGAGATGGCCGAGGCAGCCCGCATAGCCGAGGCCACTGGCTTCATCGAGCAGCTGCCCGAGGGCTGGGACACCAACATAGGCGAGGACGGCCATCGGCTGTCCGGCGGCCAGCGCCAGCGCATCGCGATCGCCCGAGCGGTGCTCAAGGACGCCCCGGTGCTGGTGCTCGACGAGGCCACCAGCAACGTGGACAACGAGACCGAGGCAGCCCTCCAGCGCTCAATCGAGCGGATCTCGAGGGACCGCACCACCCTGATCATCGCGCACCGCCTCTCGACGGTGCGCAACGCGGACCTCATCGCGGTGATGGAGGACGGGCGCATCACCGAGACCGGCGACCACGACAGCCTGGTGGACCATGACGGGCTCTATGCGAGGCTGTGGGCCGTCCAGACCGGCGAGTCCGTGTCAGTCTAGCCCGTCGCTGCACTCAAAGGGACGAGTCTCCTGGGTGCGCCGTGGTCGATTTCTCCACAGACAGGCTAAGCGACCTCGCCGAGTCCATAGGCATCACCATCACTAGCCTGAGCGATGGCAACTGCACCGTGGAGTGCAGCGTGGACGAGCGCCACGTCAACCTCGCCGGCGTGGCCCACGGTGGCCTGCACGCCACCATGCTCGACACCGCGATGAGCGGGGCCCTCGTCTCGGAGCTGTCCGAGGGGGAGTGGTGCGCCACCGCGCAGCTCGACGTCTCCTTCCTGAACGCGGCCTATCCCGGGGTGCACCTCGTCGCCGCCGGCAGGATGGTGCGCAGGGGCAGCGGCATCGCCCACCTGGAGGGTGAGATTACTGCCGAGGACGGGACCCTTGTGGCCTCCGCCAAGGGTGTCTGGGCGGTCTGGGCCTCCCGCCCTGCCAGCCAAGGCGGCACCGATTAGCGCATGCCGGCAATACATTGATGTGTCACCGCACTGTCATTCTGCCATGGCGCGAAAGGACTCATGGACATGGTTCATGCTCGGGGTGGCCCAGCTCCTCCTCGGCGAGGCCCTGATGGAATCGGGGACCTCGCAGGTGCTGGCTCAACTCATTCAGGTCTCCGGTGGCGGGACCATCGCCCTTGGCATCTACTTCCTCATCTTCCTCGCCCGTCATGAGTCCGAGTTCACCGATGCTTACAGCAAGCTCGAGAAGACCGTGCTGGAAACCGACCCGGTGACCGGTCAGAAGGTGCTCGTCGACGACTCCTCGAAGCCCCTCAAGGCCGCTTGGTACGCCGTCCCAGCGGTGATGACCTTCATCGGTCTGATGGCATGGCTGGTCGGCTGAGGGCGCAGCATGCCCGAGGACGAGCCATCGGAGTTCATCGACCGGGTGATCGGCAACCCGGCCTTCGACCAGATGGGCGGCTACCACATCTTCTTCCGCAGGGTCGCCATACCTCTGCTGCTGTTCTGCTTAGGGCTTCTGACCTACACCATCCTTGATGGACACCTGTCCGACCGGACCAACCTGATTGTCTCCTTCATGGTGGTGGGGCTATCCCTCGGGCCGATACTGAACTTCGAGAGGTACTACGGCCATATGATGTCGAGGAAGTGACTCACCCCTCCCCGCGCCGCCGAACAAGTCAAATCATGATGGCCTCACCGAACGGCATGGCCCTCCTCGATTACAGCCTCTTCGATCTCGTCGGCCTGGGCGATGCCTCCGGCTTGGAACTGCTCTTCGCTGCCAGCGCCCTCGTGGGAGGGATCCTGTTCGTCCTGTACTTCTTCCTGCTCATGATAGGTGGCATTGCCACCGACGTCTTCGACGGGCTCTTCGGAATCGATGTGGACATGGGTGCCGATGCCGCGTTCAAGGCCCTGACCTTCCAGGGGATAATGGCCTTCATGATGTTCTTCGGGCTGGCCGGCCTGTATCCCCAAAAGTCCGGTGGCGGCGATAGCCTCGCCGTCCTAGCAGGCGCCGTCACAGGAGGCGTGTCGATGTACGCTACGGGCATGCTGTTCCAGCTGTTCGTCGAGCTCCAGCAGGACGGCACCACTGATCTCATGGAGGCGATTGGCGCCAAGGGGCAGACATACCTCAGGATCTCTAGTGATGGCGTGGGTCAAGTGACTGTGGAGGTCAACGGGACCCAGAGGACGTTCAACGCCAAGTCCCATGACAACGCTGAGATTGCCACGGGGGACTTCATCGAGGTCGTGGACATCATCGGCGAGGTACTCGTCGTCAAGAGGATCTGATTCCAGGGCGAATCCCGGGGCCGCAGAGGAAGTCTGCCGGGTAAGCATTGATAGGGGCCCCTACCCCCTTCCATCCTAGAGTTGAGCCTATGGCAGCAGATGCAGACACAATACTAACGATAATGATATTCGCAGTCGTACTGATACTGGTCGCTGCGGTGATGTTCTTCGCCCAGCGCTACAAGAGGTGCCCGCCCGACCAGGTCATGGTCATCTACGGTCGAACCGAGAGGACTGCAGAAGGCAGGGCGAAGGCGTCCAGGACGCTGCACGGCGGTGCTGCCCTCGTATGGCCGCTAATCCAGGACTACGCCTTCCTCTCCCTCAAGCCGATGACCATCAACATCGACATGAAGGGCGCACTCTCGCTGCAGAACATCCGCATCAACGTGCCGAGCACCTTCACCATCGGCGTGTCCACCGAGCCCGCCATCATGTCCAATGCAGCCGAGCGCCTGCTGGGATTCAAGATCCCGGACATCGAGGAGATGGCCAAGGAGATCATCTTCGGCCAGCTCCGTCTCACTGTGGCCACCATGACCATCGAGCAGATCAACCAGGACAGGGATGCCTTCCTCGAGCTCATCCTTACCAACGTCGGCTCCGAGCTGCGCAAGGTCGGCCTGTACCTGATCAACGTCAACATCGTCGACATCACAGACGAGTCCGACTACATCGAGAGCATCGGCAAGAAGGCAGCTGCCCACGCAGTCGAGCAGGCGCGCATCGATGTCTCCAACGCCGAGCGCGACGGTGCTATCGGCGCTGCCAAGGCCAACAGGGCCCGAGAGATCGAGGTCGCTGAGAACCTGGCTGAGGCAGAGAAGGGCCGCAAGGCCGCCGAGGCCGACCAGCGTGTCTTCGTCGAGCAGCAGGAGGCCATGGCCGTGGCCGGAGAGAACGCGGCCCAAGCGGAGATAGCCGCTGTCAACGCCGACCTCGCGCAGGCCGAGGCCGCCGCGAAGCAGAGGGCGGACGTCGCCTCGGCCCAGGCCGAGGCTGCCATCCAGAAAGCCTTCTACAGCGAGGAGGAGGAGCGCCTGAAGGCGAGCGAGATCGTACGCGAGCAGATCGCCAAGAAGCAGATAGAAATCGCTGCCGATGCCGAGGCCGAGCGCCAGCGACGCACTGCCCGAGGAGAGGCGGATGCCATCCTCGCGGTGTACGAGGCCGAGGCGGAGGGCATCCAGAAGGTCCTCGATGCCAAGGCGCAGGGCTACAACAACCTAGTCGCCAGCGCCTCCGGCGACCCCAAGGCCGCAGCCACCCTTTTGATGGTCGAGAAGATTGAGAGCATGGTGGCGGCGCAGGTCGAGGCGATTCGCAACCTGAAGATCGACAAGGTCACCGTGTGGGACAGCGGTAACAGCCCCGACGGCTCCTCGGCGACCAGCAACTTCGTCAGCAGCCTGGTCCAGAGCCTGCCGCCGATCCACGACGTCGCCAAGATGTCGGGCGTCGAACTCCCCGACTATCTCGGGTCAATGACCGATGAAGAGAGCGACTCCTGAGCCAGCGCACACGGCCAATCATGCCCTTATCATGCCTTTGTAGCGGTCAGCAATCGCGTTCATTATCGGTCGTTCTACCGTTTTTCCATTTTTTCGCCGTAGGAGGGGTTATGCAGCAGATAACTCCGCGAAGCATGTGATAACATGATAGAGCCCATTGTGGTAGAAACTCCAGAAGGTAAATTGCAACTCCAAGCGGAGTTGCCAGAGCACATCAAGGGAACGGGGCACGCAAATAGGGCACGCAGCCTAGCGAAGACCCTGTCGTGGAGGACAATCGCCACGACGGACACCATCCTAATCGCCAGACTCCTAACCGGAAGCTGGACAATCGGTTTGGGGATAGCTAGCATTGAGGTGGTGACGAAAATGCTACTGTACTATCTGCATGAGCGAGGTTGGAGCGCATCGGATTGGGGCCTTGAGGACGTCGATGTGGATATCAATTCCCTGGAACTTCATCCCGTTCATTGAGATGCTCGCCGGCGGCGTCCATTTGGGGAGGCGTCAAAACCGCTATTCGCGCGATTTGGAGACCGTACAGATTATTTGGTGAGTTTGTACCGTCGCCCCGTTGGGGATGGGACAGACCCGCTCACGGAGTTTCGTCAAGGCGGTTAGTTGGCGGGCCATTGCCACCTTTACGGGGGTCGCGATCGTCATCGCCATAACAGGCGAGTTCGAGCACGGCGCGGTTTTCGCTGGAGCTGACATCTCACTCAAGATGATGTTCTACTACATGCACGAGAGGGGCTGGGAGATGGTCACCTGGGGCAAGATGACCGAGGCCCTCTGAGCCTTACTCGGGCATGAACCAGTGTTCCTTGCCCGGGGACAGCGGCCTCTTCATCCAC
Source organism: Methanobacteriota archaeon (assembly GCA_002722735.1). Lineage (GTDB taxonomy): Archaea > Thermoplasmatota > Poseidoniia > Poseidoniales > Thalassarchaeaceae > UBA36. The sequence goes on along the minus strand of PBMR01000015.1, from coordinate 139,535 downwards.
AGTGGTCGGCGCTCGCCCCTCGGATGGGTCTCGCGCTGCTTGGCCATCTCGTTCCAGCGCTTGTAGTGCTCGAACGACTTCTCGGTGTCGACCTCGACATCGCCGTACCTCTCGTCGGCAGACGGCCTGCTCAGCCTCACCTTCTGCAGCCAGCAGTGGGCGCCGCTGATGGGGTCGGGCTGCACAGCGTGGGTGATGTTCTGGTGAACCCCCCCGTCCCTCCACCACACCCTGTTGGTATCGGGGTCATCTGACTCCCAGGGCTCAACGCCCGAGACCGTCCTCATCCGCATCCTGCCCCCTCCGAGGTCCTCAATGGCGACCTCGTTGGTCATGAATCGGTTCCCGCGGTCCTGGCTGCGCCTCCAGCGCCCGATGTGGTGCGAGCAGCCGACCACGCCGGGCTTGATTCCCTCGGTCACCCATACCTTGTCCACGAACCACCCTATCTCGGTCTCGATCTTGAGCAGGTCCCCCTCGCCCACGCCCAGCTTGGAGGCATCGGAGGGGTGAATCCAGATCGGGTTGCGATGCGCGATCTCGGCCAGCCACTTGGCGTTGGCAGAGCGCGAGTGGATGTGCTGCGGGAGCCGGAAGTTGGGCAGCAGGCAGTACTCGTCCTCGCCCTGCAGGTTCTCGGGATGGACGTGGCTGCGGATACGGTAGTGCGGGATGGCGTGCTCGGGATGGCCGAACTCCACCATCGTCTGCGAGTACAGCTCCTGCTTGCCGCTGGGGGTGGGCCAGCCGACCTCCTCGTGCTTGTTGTAACTCTCCTCCTCGATGAGGAAGGCCCCGTGCTTGCGCATGTAGCCCAGTGGGTCCGTGCCCTCGCTGCTTGCTGCCTCGGGCAGGCCGGGCACGCGCTCGAAGAGGTACTGGTAGTACTCGTCGACGGTTATCCGCTTGCCCTCGCGATAGGGGCTCTGGAAGTGCTCACGGATGCCCATCGAGCCGTCGTCGATGCGCCACGACAGCTCGATCCAGAACTCGTCCTCCTCCCACACCTCGCCGGGGTTGACCTCGTGGGTGAACTCGACCTCGCGCCCCTCGCGCCGGGCGAACTCCCTCAGCACCGGCTGCCGGAAGGCGACCCACTTGCCCGACTGGGTAGCATACGAGTTGACGTCGTGCCGCTCGGAGGCGTGCCCCATAGGCAGCACGTAGTCGGCGTAGAAGGCAGTCTCGTTCCAGGTCGGGGTGAGCGCCACGTGGCAGCCGATGGAATCCTCGTCCTCCAGCATTCCAATCCACGAGAACCCGTCCGGGTAGGTCCAGACCGGGTTGAAGACGCGTGTGAAGTAGACATCGAGGGTGCCGCGGCCGTCCTTGACCAGATGAGGCAGGATCTGGCTCATCTCGTAGTGCGCGAGGGTGTACTCGGGGGGGAAGTGGAGCTCGTTCCAGCCGTCCGGGTCGGGGGGCACGTCGAATAGCTCGGGGCCGAACTTGGACCACGAGTTCGGGAGGGTCCCGCCCTCGGTGCCAACGCTCCCGGTCAGGACATTCAGCAGGTGCATGGTACGCGCCACCTGCCAACCACCGAGGTTGCCTATGGAGGCCGAGCGCCAGACGTGAGCGCTCAGACGGCTGCCGGCGTTGATCACGGCCTCACCGGCCTCGATGACCTGCTCGACGGGGATGCGGCACTCCTCCGCTGCGAACTCCGGGGTGTACTCGGCGTACTCCTCGAGAAGCAGCTCGATGAAGCGCTCGAAGGTGCGCGGCTCGTCGGGGTGGTCGGCCTCGAGCCACATCTCCCAGTTGACCCAGTTCTCGACGAAGTCCCGGTCGTACAGGCCGCGCTCGAGGATCATCCTCGCCCAAGCAAGGAAGAGCGCGGGCTCGGAGCCCGGCCACGTGGGAATCCAGTGGTCGGCCATCGCAGCGGTGTTGGACAGTCGCGGGTCGATCACGATGAGCTTGGCGCCATCCATCATCCCCTCGATGATCCGCTGCGCGTGCGGGTTGAAGTAGTGACCAGTCTCGAGGTGGGAGGAGGTCAGGAGTATGACCTTGGCGTTGGCGTGGTCGGGTGACGGGCGGTCGTGCTTGTGCCAAAGCGCGTAGCCGGTCCGGGCCCCCGCCGAGCAGATGTTGGTGTGGCTGTTGTGCCCGTCGACCCCCCAGGCCTTCAGGACCCGCTCGACGTAGCCCTCGTTGCCCGGCCTGCCGACGTGGTACGCCACCCGGTCCTTGGCACCGGTCTTGAGGGAGCCCCTGATCTTGGCTGCGATATCGTCCAGCGCCTCCTCCCATGAGACCCTCTCCCAGCCCCCCTCTCCACGCTTGCCCACCCTCCTCAGTGGGTGCAGGATCCTCTCGGTGTCCTGAATCTGGTTGATTGTCGCAGGTCCCTTGGCGCAGTTGCGCCCGCGGCTGCCCGGGTGGTGCGGGTTACCCTCGAATCGGGCGACTTGCCCCGAGTCCTTGTCGACGTAGGCGAGCATGCCGCAGGCGGACTCGCAGTTGAAGCAGGTAGTGGGAACGAGGGAGTAGCGCCGCTCGACCCGCTCGGGCCACGAATCGGCATCGAGCTCGACGTGCTCGTCCCAATCCGCCGGCTCGGGAAACCTGCGCAGGGCCCCGCTGGCCCCACTGGCATCCTCGCGGTCGAGGTCGGGAATGATGCCCAGCCTCTGAGCGAGGTCCTCGATGAACGTCCCCCCCATCACATCACCTCACAGCAGCGGCTCCATCTGCGGCTTCCTGACCACTCGCTTGCCGCGCACCCAAGCCACAGCCAGCAGGGCTGCGCCAGCGGCGATGACCAATGGCCGCTGCTCCACCATCGGCAGGAAGGCGGCGCCGCCTACGACTAGGGTCTCTGCTAGGAACTTGAGCGGCAGCAGGCCATCCTCGGCCCAGGAGCGCCCCTTGGCCTGCTGGAACAGCCAGGCGGTGTACACGCCCGTGAGGGCGGCTAGGGGTATGCCGGCGTAGGCGAGGTAGGTCAGCAGGCCGCGGTCGAGGTCGAGCAGCAGCACCGCTGCGCTGGCGGCCAGCACGGCGCCGTAGCCAGACAGGATGTACGCCCCCCTCACGAGCCACGAGTCCCAGTTCGGGCGCAGCAGCACGTAGAGGAAGCGCTCGGGCCGGTCGAGGTCGATGACGAGCATGAGGCCGGTGATGGCCAGGAAGCCGATGCCGATGCCCAGGGTGGCCGACCACAGCTGGTCGGTCATCTCGACCTGCCCGGCCAGCATCAGCAGCATCGCGACTAGGTATGTGCCGGATGCGATCGCCTTGGTCCAGATGTAGGTGGATACCTCCCAGCCCCACAGGACGCCCTTGCTGGGCTGGTCGTAGGAGCGCTTGGCCCCAGAATCGGCGGCAAGACGCTCAATTACGTCATGGATGATCGCAGCATCGCGAGGGGCGGACTGGCTCGCCTTCTTCTCGAGCGCCAGTTGCACGATCATCGATGAGGAGTCGGCCACTCCGAGGCGCTCCTGTGCGTACTTGGCGAAGTGGCCCACCCCGGCAGCCTGCTCCGTCCACATCCCGTAGCCGGTCACCTCGGTGGCGGCGGGATCCAGCATCTCCTCGCTCGCATCGATGTAGTGGACGCTCGGCTTGGTGCCCTGCTCGGGCTTGCGGACAGTGGTCCGGTGCGATGAGACGAGTTGCGAAATCCTCGAGCCCGGCTTGTCGAGGTCGCCCGAGGTGATGGACTCTGTCGGGCAGACGACGACGCAGGCCGGCTCGTAGGAGCGCTCGATTCGATGCGCGCAGTAGTTGCACTTGGCCGCAGTCCCATTGTCGGGGTCGATGTACAGGGCATCGTAGGGGCATGCCTGCATGCACGACTTGCAGCCGATGCAGCGCTCGTCGTCGAAGTCGACGATGCCGTCAGCCCGGCTGAACAGCGCGGTCGTGGGGCAGATGCTCACGCACGGCGCGTTCTCGCAGTGGTTGCAGCGATGGACGCTGAACTCACGTGTGGAGTCCGGGAACGTGCCTTTCTCGATGTACTTGACGTGGGTTCGGTTGACGCCTATGGGGACGCTGTGCTCGGACTTGCAGGCCACCGTGCAGGCGTGGCAGCCGATGCAGGTGCGGTTGTCGATGACGAAGCCGTAGTTGCTCACTCGCCCCCCTCCCGTGTTTCGATCACTGCGGCCACGAGGTCGATAATGTCCTCGACCGCGATGTCGTCCTCGTGCCCGCCGGTCTTGACTGCGTCCGAGTACATCGTCATGTCCTTGGGGCAGGCGACCAGGAAGCGCGAGACCCCTACCGAGAGGGCCTCCTCGATCCGCATCTCGGAGGGCCTCTGGGTCATGTCATCGTGATCGTTGAGCCAGATCTGCCCGCCGCCGGCACCGCAGCAGAACGAGCTCTCCCGGTTGCGCGGCATCTCGATCAGTTCGAGGCCGCAGCGCTCAATGACCCTGCGCGGGGCATCGAATATCCCGTTGTAGCGGCCGAGGTAGCAGGGGTCGTGGAAGGTGGCGCTGCCCTCCAGCCGCCCGCTCAGCACGATCGCCCCGGAGTCAAGGAGCTCCAGCAGGAGCGTGGAGTAGTGCACCACGTCGTAGTCACCCCCCAGTTTCGGATACTCGTTCTTGAGCGTGTTGTATGTGTGGGGGTCGGTGGTGATGATGCGGTTGAACTCGCATTCCTCGAGCAGTGCGATATTCTGCTCCGCCAGAGACTCGAACAGCCCCTCCTCCCCGACCCTGCGAACATCGTTGCCAGCGCTCCTCTCGCCCCTCTTGATGATCCCGAAGTCGACACCGGCAGCCCCCAGGACCTCGGCCACCTTGCGAGTGGTGCCGGTGCATGACTGGTTGAAGGAAGCGTAGTCGCCGACGAACCACAGCAGGTCGACGGCCTCCTTGCGAGCGTCCTTGATCTCCATCCCCAGTCCCTTCGTCCACCTGCTCCGCCTGCGGTTGGACTCTCCCAGGGAGTTGCCCTGCTCGTCCAGAGACCGCAGGGTCTCGGCGAGCTCGTCGGGGACCTCTGAGTCGAACACCATGCTGCGACGCAGGTCGACGATGTCGCGCATCGGCTCGTTGCCCACGGGGCAGACGGATACGCAAGCGTGACAGGTGGTGCAGGCCCATACGGCCTCGCTCGAGATGGCGCTCCCCAGCAGCCCGACGTCCTGCCCGGCAGCCAGGGGCCCGCTGCCCTCGTTGATCAGGTACCGCTTGTTGATCTCCAGGGCCGAGGGGCTCAGCGGCGTGCCGCTGTCGTGCGCTGGGCAGACCTCGTGGCATCGCGTGCACATGATGCAGGCATAGGGGTCGATCAACTGCGGCCAGGACAGGTCGAGCACCCCCCTAGCGCCGGGGGAGGCCGTGTCATTGACCGCATCCAGGGCCCCGATGTGGGAGCTCCTCGCGAATACGAGGTTGATTGGGGCCACCATCAGGTGGATGTGCTTGGAGCGTGGGAAGTACGGGATGAAGGCGACTATCAGCCCAATAGCCAGCCACCACGTCAGGTGGACGCCAGACTCGATGGCATCGGGGCCCCAGTCGGCGAAGAGCGGCACCAGCAGGCTCGCTGTGGGCAGCCAGGGGTCAGTCTGTCCGGACTGCGCCATGCGAAGCGCCGTGCCGACCCAGCGCGAGCCGACGTGCAGGATGATGAAGAGCCCGACGACTAGGGAGTCACGGCGAATCGCCCCAGCCGATACCTTGGGGTGCAGCAGCACGTTGTCATTGAACTCGAAGGCCTTCGGCTTGAGCGCGAAACGCCGAATCAGCATCGATGCCATGCCGAAGATCACCAGCACGCTGAACAGGTCCGCTAGGAGGTTGAACGCGCCGAACAACCCTCCTCTGCCTATCGTCACCCAGTCCCCGACGAAGGCTTCTGCAAGATCGCTCAGGTTCACGAGCAGGTAGAAGGAGAATCCGAAGAAGATGAAGGCGTGCAGGATGCTGACGATGGGGCGGGTGCGAAACACGGTCCTCTGGAGAAGCACGTCGAAGGCCGCGGTCAATATGCGGCTGACTAGGCGGTCGGTGCGCTTGGCGGCCCCCCCTCTGAGGACGATTCGGAAGATCCTGCTGAAACCGGGCCATGCGAGAGCCCCGCATACCACTGCTAGGGCTACGAAGGCGAGGCGCTCCTGCTCGCTGAACACTCATGCACCCCCTGCGCCAAAACCCCTCACTCCAGCTCCTCGATAAGCTCCTCGCAGACATCGAACAGGTCCTCTGCCATGCCATAGTCAGCCACATCGAAGATCGGCGCGTTCTCATCGCTGTTGATGGCGATGATGGTAGCTGAGTCCTTCATCCCCTCAATGTGCTCGGGGGCGCCGGAAATTCCCAGTGCGATGTACAGACTCGGCTTGACTCTCATTCCGGACTTCCCCACTTGACGGGACTTCGGCATCCATCCGGCATCGACGAGGGGTCGGGAGCAGGCCATGTCGGCATCCAGCAGATCGGCTAGCTCCTCGGCCACCTCGATGTCATCCTTGCCGCCTATTCCGCGGCCTATGGCGACCAGCACACCCGACTGGGTGATGTCGACGTCCCCCTGGTCCGGCTCAATCAGCTGCTTGAAGCGGACCCTGCCCGGCGTGTCAACCGCGCCGAGATCGCTGACCCCCGGACTCCCCTCGATTCTCCCGTCATCGGCGTTGTGCGCTCCGGAGAGCATCATCACCACTGCCGGGCCCGGGACTGTCGAAGTGACCCCCATCTTGCCGCCGTATAGCGAGCTGGTGCACACAAACGCCCCTTCTTCGGGCTCTATTCCCGTGCAGTATGCGATGAGTGGAATTCCCAGAGTGGCGGCCAGCGGGTTCGCGATGTCGTACCCCATCGAGGTCGAGGCAACCAGAACGAGGTCGGGCGATGTGGTCTCGACGGCGGACTTGGCCGCTGCAGCGTACTCCTCCGGGTTGAAGTCGTCCGAGCAGCCAGCCGAGATCACGGTGCTCGCCGCTCCGAGCTCGCCTGACCTGTCGGCCATGGATCCGAAGGCAACCGCGCTGACTTCACCGACCTGCAGGCTGCTTGCCAGCCCCAGCATCTCGAAGGTGATATCCGCGAAGCCCCCAGAGAGGTGCTCGCAGACAACCAGCACCCCGGCCATCAGGTCACCCCCAGGCCATTGAGGACCTCGACCAACTCGTCGAGGCCCGTGAGCATCTTGGCGCCGCCACCGGACTCGGGCTGGGCCATCCCGGTGATCGAGCTACCCGAGCTGGCTCCCGTCCCTGAGACTGCGAACTCCTCGAGGTCCACGGTCTGCTGGACCTGGCGGACCCTGCTCACGGGTGCGTAGCGAGGCGCCTCACTGGCAGCCTGTATCCCGAGAACGGCGGGCAGGTCGACCTCGAACTCGGCCACCATCCCCCCCGAGTACTCCTTGGCGACCATCGCAGTGCTGCCTTCAAGGCCGACCTCGCTGACAACCGAGACGCACGGCAGTCCCATCCGCGCTGCTAGGACGGGCCCCAGTTGCCCGTCGCGGTCGTCGACCGACTGGACCCCGGTGAGAATCAGGTCGTACGTATCTGCCCCCAGGGCTTGGGAGAACGAGTCGGCAAGGCCCGCTGTGTCCAAGGACGAGCCCCCGGTAAGCCTGATGCCACGGCTCGCCCCCTTGGCGATGGCCGTGCAGAGCATCTTCTCAGCCCCATCCCCTTCCAGCGTGAGCGCGACGACCTCGTCGCCCTCGCCAGCGAGGAGGAGGGCCTGTTCGAGGGCGTGGTCATCGAATTCGTTGAGTTTGAATTTCAGGTCCTCGGTGTCGACCCCCGTCCCCTCGTCGTCGACCTCCAGGTCCTCAACGAGGTCGGGTACCCATTTCAGAAGCACTGCGAACCTCATTATTCCCCTCCTTATCCAATCATCCTATGCACATATCGATGATCTCTATGATGTCCAGCACCTCGAGGACGTCCTCGTTGCCAGTCGACTTAACCGCGTCCTCGAAGCGCGAGACCTCGTAGGGGCAGCAGACCGCTAGGACCTCCGCGCCGACTTCCACCGCCTCGCGCACCCTGTTCTCGGAGAGGCGCTCGCTGGTGTGGTCGGCAGTCAGGCCGTCCAACCACATCCCACCACCGCCACCGCCGCAGCAGTAGCCCTGCTGCTTGCAGCGGAACATCTCGATCAGCTCGACGCCGGGAACGGTCTCGATGAGATTTCTCGGGGCCTCGTACTCGCCGTTGTGCCTGCCGAGGTAGCATGGGTCGTGGAAGGTCACCTTGCGCGCGAACTCCCCAGTGAGAAGCCCGTTGAGCTGGGCGATTCGCCCGGCTAGGAATTGAGTGTAGTGCTGAACCGGGTATTCGACCCCTGTGAGCTCGGGATAGTGGTTCTTGAGCGCGTTGTAGGCGTGCGGGTCGCTAACCACCAGCGTCTGGTGCGGGTTCTGCTCGAACAGGGCGTGGTTGTGCTCGACCAGCTCCTCGAACAAACCGGCCTCACCGCACAGGCGCTGCGAGTCCCCGTCACAGCGCTCGCCGCGACCCAGTATGCCGAAGTCCACCCCTAGGTGGTTGAACACCCTGACCATGGCGCGGGCCGCGTCGTTGCCCCGCGAGTGGTAGCTGAAGTAGTCGCTCACGTACCAGAGCACGTCGACTTCGCCTGGATCCTTCGAGAGGTCGCGAACCGGGTACTCGACCCCCTTGGTCCAACGAGTCCTCCTCCGGGCTGACTCGCCCATGGGATTGCCGTACTCGGCGACGTTCTGGAGCATCTCCTGCAGCTCGGCGGGTACGTTGCCGTCTAGGATGGCCTGCTCTCGCGCAGCCGGCATGACCTGCATCATATCCACCCCCTTGGGGCAGACCCTCAGGCAGTTGTTGCAGGTGGTGCACAGCCACAGGTCGGGGTGGTTGAACAGGTCCATTCCACGTTGCAGCCTCTGGAACAGCTTGCGTGGGCCGTACGAGCCGACGTTGTCCACGGGGCATGCCCCGACGCACTCGGCACACTGGTAGCATGCCCTCATCGACGCCCCACCAGGAAGGCTCGTGACCTTGTCGAGATAGGTGAAGTCGAAACCGGTCAACTCCCGCGGTTCCCACATGCGGTTCCAGATGCCGGACACGTCAATGCCATCGATAACCGCGTTCTCCTTCTCGACGAAGTTCTGGTACTCGTGCTCAGTCATTCGGACGTACCTCCAGATTGCGGACCCCGAGAACCCTCTCGACGAGCTCGGGTAGTTCGGGGAGGATGCGGTTGAACTCGTTGGATAGCTTGAGCCGGAACACGGTGTACATGTAGACGCCGTGCACGCAGGCCAGGAACAGGTCGTTGCCGAGCATCCCATCCGCGTTTCCGGAGATGTTTCGAGAATGGCCTGAGGCCTCCACCAAGCGAAGGGCAGCCCCGACGTTCCGGTATCGCTCTGCGAGGCTGCCTCCTGAGAGGGGGGCATCGTCTTGGATGACCATCGGGAGCGCCCCAGAGCCAGTCTGGTGGTCCCACATCCAATTGGTCCACAGCCAGTGCTGCTCCGGGTCGCTGAAGTGAAGCAGCTCTCCGGCTAGGTTGATGGCACGACGTTGGTCGATGACCCCGTCCATCGAGGAGACGAATGCCTCGAATCGGTCGGAGGGATCCCCACTGCCATGAACGAGGTCACTCACGGCCCCTCGCAGCGCATCCACGCCCACGATCCGAACCAGTCTGCGCGACTTGCGCCGAATCGAGAAGACGTGCCGGAGGAGTTCGACGAACCCCTCCTCGGACATACTCCCCAGACGCACCTCGGACAGCTCGGTACCGAACAGGTCCCGCTTGGCCTCCAGCCTCTGGGCTATGCCCTCCAGCTCGTGCGAGGTGGCGAGCTTGGTCGCCTCCTTGAGAAACTCGACGGCGGACTCGGAGTCCACCACATCCCGAACTGTCAGTGAGTCGTATAGCATTCGAAGGCCGCCTTAGATTGTAGGTAGTGAGGTGCGGCGCACGAAGGAGCACGCCTTCAGTGCCGCTGCACCGCCCATCGAGATCGAGTCCTCGAGGTCGGCGGGGCCGGCAGCCGCACCGGCGACGAAGACCCCGTCGACCGGGGTCTGCACCGTGTTCAGCGCACCATCGATGGTCTCGATCCAACCATGGCACTCCAATGGCAGGCCGAGCATCTCGGCCATCGCCAGGGTGCCGTCCGAAGGCTCCATCCCCACCGAGAGGATGACGACGTCCATCGGCACCTCCATCGGTCGCCCCATCGTGGTATCCTCGCCCTTGACTACGACTGTGTCCCCGCGCTTGGTGACCTCGCTGATGATGCCGCGGATGAAGTTGACATGGTGCTCCTCCTGGGCCTTCCAGTACAGCTGGTCCTCCCAGAAGCCGTACACGCGCATGTCGATGTAGAACACTATCACCCTGCACTCGGGCAGGAGGTGCTTGATCTCGATGGCCTCCTTGGTGGCCACGCCACAGCAGACCTTGGAGCACCACTGGTTCCCTATCTGGCGGTCGCGACTGCCCACGCACTGGATGAAGCACACGGTCTTGGGGGGCTCGCCTGTGGAGGGTCTGACGAAACCGCCTCCCTTGAGCATCCTCTCGGCATCAATTAGGGTGATGACGTCGTCGAATTCGTAGTATCCGTACCTCTGCGTCTCCCGTCCGGGGTCAAAGTGCTTGAAGCCGGTGGCCACGATGATCGAACCGACCTCCACCACCTCGGACTCCCCGCCAGATTCCACAGTTACGCGGAAGTTGGGGGCCGAGCCCTCGACGGAGGCAATGCTGCTGCTCAGCCTGATGTCAGCATTCTCGTTGCCGACCACCGCGTCGACCATCCGGGCCATCGCCACCCCGGTATCCTCCATGTCGGGCGTCAGAGCGGCGTAGTCAGCCGAGATCGGTGAGCCGCCTAGCTCCTCCAGATGCTCCACTAGGACTAGCTCGTAACCCAGTTCCACAATTCCACGAGACGCCTCTAGGCCAGCAGGCCCCCCACCAATCACCATTATCCTCTTTTCACTCATTCATACTTCCTCCCAAGTCAGGAACGCCTCTGGATTCTGCTCCAGCCTCTCGGCGACCCTCTCGAACTCCTCCCAAGCCCCGACGTGATCTATCCCCATCTTCTCAAGCAGCGGCTTCATGTCGACGCCATGCCAGTGAAGCTGGCACACGAGGTACGGGTGCGCTCCCATCGAGAGGGCGGCGAACTGGGCGTCTGACATCACCGGGATGCCGACGTTCCGCCCGTGCGCCTGTGTGGAGAACTGACTCTTGTCCAGGGTGGTCACGCAACCGGTGTCATGGGTCAGGGTGACATCTGGGTCGGCCTCCTCCTTCATGCGCTCGATCTTGCGGATGGTGGCGAAGGAGCGGGAGAAGTCGCGGCTGACTAGTATGTGCCTGAAGCCGAAGCCGCAGCAGTCGTGCCAAGTCGAGTAATCGGCCACCGTGGCACCTAGGGCTTCGACAACTCCTGATACGATGGCGGTGCGCTGGCCGTCGTACAGGTCGCGGTCGTAGATCGCGTCCTCGACGACCAGCTTGTGATAGTGGCAGGCAGGGTGGACGGTGGCGGGGATGGCCGAGAAGTCCCTGACTTGGCGTTCGGCTATGCGATGTCTCATCACATGGATCCACTCGGAGTAGTGAACGACCTCCTCGGGGAAGACGAAGGGCAAACCCAGTCGATCGAGCACATCGCGCACCTGTTGACGCAGCTCTGGGTAGTGGAGTAGTTGCGCACGCACCTCCTTGTAGTGCCCGTAGCTGGTTCCACAGTGGATGAGCGGGAAGTATCCGTCCAACTTGGCCTGGGCGAAGTTGCGACAGGCGACTGCGGCTTGGGCTGCTGGATTGGATGTGGATGAGGCGTAGTAGTTCCAGGCCGTGCAGGACGTCTGTTCCCGCGGGTCGTGGTAGTTGAGCTCGAATTGCCGATTCAACCAGTAGATGGAGCTGGAGTAGCCGGGAATGTGGCCGCACTGGCCACAGGATTTGTGATGCCATGTGTTCTCGATTGGGATCTTCTTCTTGCGTCCGTATTTCGTGTCTACCTTCACCAAGGGCTCGGGAACGCGGAGGACCTCCAGCTCCCCGGCCTCCTCGAGGGCGAATAATTGCTCCCTGTGGTCTGCGGTCGGCGGCTCCTTGGGAAGCTCGAATTCCCGATCCGATGCCTTTGGTGGGGCTTGGTTGGCCACCTTCAATCGGATTGCCCCGTCGTCCCCTATCATCGAACCCCTCAGTCTCCCACTATGCAGTCGTAGTCGTCGATGTCGTACCCGTGCTCGTCCAGCAATTCCTCCATGACCTCCTCGAGGATCATGAACAGCCCCTCGTCGACGCTCTCGATCATCTCGAGGTTACCGGTCAGCTTCCAGATCATGTAGAGCTCCAGCTTGGTCTTCTCGCTGACATCCCAAGCCATCTCGACTGTATGCAGCGTCTCGGGGGGGATGGCACGGCGCCAGACGTCGAGATTCAAGGAGACGTCACGCACATCAGGCCCCCAGTCGGGGAAGAAATCCGGCTGCAGCATGTCCGGGGAGACTTGGGTCCCCGTGGACATCACCTTGTAGATGATGCGAGAGTATGCACGCAGGGCGTCCTTGGCGGATTGGAGCCCAGTGTTGACTGCCACCTCGCGCATGATGGTGATGATTCCACCGGGATTGTTCTGACGGGGGCAGCAAGTGCACGAGAAGCATTGCGAGCAGTCCCACACCGAGTCATTGAGCAGCTCGTAGAAGGTGTGAATGTCCTCGCGCGCCATCGTCTGGGCGAAAACCCTCGGGCTGAAGTCGTAGAATCTCGCAGAGGGGCAGGCTGCGACGCAGATGCCGCACTCGTAGCAGCCGTACAGCTCGTGCGAGTACCTCATGTCGGACTTGACGGCATCGAACAGATCCTGCTTGTCCCCTGTGGGGACGTCGGTGTACTTCGCATCACGGTACAATGGCAGCATGACCTCACCTCAGTCCTCCAGCATGCCTTCGACTGCTTCTCTCAGCGAGTCGGGCTCAGGGGTCCCTGCGAACCTCTCGACCTCCTCCCCGTCGACAATGAGGACGACCGATGGTATGGTGCGAATGGAGGAGGCCTGAGCCAGAGACAGGCCGTCTTCGGTCTCCAGCTTCACCGTCTGCAACTCGACAGACTCGTGACTCTCAGCGACTTTCCAGGCCATCTCAACCACCGGACCGCATCCGGGACAGGCGGGATGTGTGAATACCTGCAGCTTCAATCCCCCCAGAACGACACCATCCAATGTTATGCCTCGAAACCCTCGCAGTGGATGCACTCTGACAGCTCCTTCTCGGCCATGTAGGCAGCGAACCCCTCGGAAGCCTGCTCACCGGTTACCAGCGCAGCACGCTCGCCGTCCCAGTCGACGGGCGCCAGCCTGACGATCCAGCCCTCATTGTAGGGCGAGCGGTTGAGGATGGTCGCGTCCGCCTCGGCCGCGTCGTTCCGCGAGACGATCTCCCCTGTGAGAGGGGATTTGACCGGTCCCACCCACTTGCCCGATTCCACTGTGGCAACGCTCCTGCCCGCCTTCACCCCCCTGCCGACCTTCTTGGGCCTGCAGTGGATGATCGAGCCAGCTAGGGTCTGAGCGATGTCGGTCATTCCGAGGTCGACGGTCCCGTCATCGTTCTGGCTCACCCAGACGTTGTAATCCACGTGGTATAGCAGCCCATCCGGCAGCATGCAGTTGTTCACCTCCATTCTCTCACCTCAGTACATCAGCACCAGATCGGCGTCCAAGCCCACATCAGTCATCCAGGCCGCACCCACAACTCCCTCGCACTCCTCGATAAGGTCGTCCTTGGTGATGCTGTGAAGTTGGAGCGCGGCAGAGCAGACGTACATCTCCACCCCTGCCTCCTTGGCGTCGCGAATGAAGTCCAATACCAGCTTACCACCCTCGGTCGCATAGAGGTCATCGGCCACCCCCTTGACCATCAGAAGCACCCCGTCTATCTGGAAGACCATCTTGACCTCGTTGTCCATCGCCGCAGCGATGCTGGCCATGTAGAAGGGGGTGGCGCAGCGCTGTGGGGTCGCCGGCCCGGAGGTCATGTAAATCGCAACGCTTCCATCATCTTCGTCCATCTCTCATCCCTCCATTTCTGACACTCACACGAATAATTGGATATCGGCTTCGGCGGCAAACTCGAGGAAGGTAGCAGCCCCGCCGATGTTCACTCCCTCGATGAACTCCCCCAGTTCGAAGCCAAAGACGTCCATCGTCATCTGGCAGCCGATGAGCTCGACATCGAACTCCAGGCACATATCACGGAGCTCTCCGATGGTCGCCACCCCCTTGTTCTTGAACGTCTTCTTCATCAATCCGGTTGCCACGGTCTCGAACCCGGGCACGTTGCTCGTGACCAGATTCGGGATCGGCCAGTTGATGCCCTGGAAGAACTTCGGCCCGAAGGGCATCTTCATCGGCATAGACGGGTTACCGAGCGGGGATACCGCCGGTTTCAGATCCCTCTTCAGCAGGGGCAGGCCGTAGAAGGTGAAGAAAATCTTCACCTCCATACCCATTGCTGCTGCAGTCGAGGCGAGGATGAAGGGGGGGTAGGCCCAATCAAGCGTGCCCTTCGAGGCAATTATGGCCATTTTCTTCGGTGCTTGCTCACTCATTCCATAGCCCCCTCACTTCTTCCTCATGTAGAATACGTACTCGGGGCCCGCTACATCGCTGGCCACCAACTCATTGCCGGTGTGCTTGGTCCATGCGTCCATATCGCTGACCGCACCGGGATCGGTGGATACCATCCTCAAAATCTGACCGCTCTCCATATTGTCCATCGCCTTCTTCGTCTTCAGAACGGGCAGTGGGCAACTCTGCCCAGAGCAGTCCAATTCCATGTCAACTTCAACTTCCGTCATTTCTCATAACTCTCCCTGTATATGTCGAGAAGGAAGGCCCATTCACCGGAGGCGACCTTCTCCTGACACTCTGAGAAGCAGCCAAGCAGCTTGTGGATGAACGGGCTGGTGATGGAGTAGTAGCGCTTGTTGCCCTCGGTGCGACAAACGAGGATCCCTCGATCTAGCATCCTAGTGAGGTGCTGGGAGGTCTGCGGCTGGCTGATTTCGATATGCCTCTGGATCTCACCGACTGAGCGCTCGCCCGGGGAGAGGTACTCGATGATGCGCAGCCTCTCCGGATGGCCCAGGGTTCGCATGATGAGGGAGGCTGCACGCAGGAACTCAGCGCCCCCGTCAGAACCGCTTGTTTCGAAATTGGCTTGAGTCACCAAACCACCGTCTCGCCTTACGAGTGTGGGGAGCATATAATGATTCTGCGATATATGAAAAACTCTATTCTCCCACTCAATCTAGACGGTGGCAGGGCTCTAGCTGGGTGTTGGTGATTTGTCTATGTGCGATTCCACGGTCAGATCATCGGGGGCAATCGATCTCCCCTTGGCAGATGGTGAAGCGAAGTGCGGGCCGGGCGCAGAAGACTCGCAGTCCCCACGGGTCACCCATGTGAGGACCAGTCAGGCAGCAGCTCTGGTTATGGGTTCGGAGAATGGGCGATTCTACCGTGATGCGAGGCTGCATTCGATCAACGTGCTACTCGACTACGAGGATGGCTGTCATGCGAAATGCGGATACTGCGGGCTGGCCAAGTCGCGCGAATCAGAGGATGACTGGATCGACCGCTCCTTCATCCGGGTCGACTGGCCCCTCGTCTCTCTCGAGGAGGTCAATGAGTCGATTAGCAGCGGTTCGGTTCCCGATATCGAGCGTGTGTGCGTCTCGATGGTGCTGAACCGTGGGGCCAAGGAGGACACTATCGAGGCGGTCCGCAAGCTTTCGGAGTCGATTTCGCGGATCTCCATCCTCCTGATGCCCACGGTGATCGACAAGGAGTGGCTCATACGCGCCAAGCAGGCTGGCGCCGATATGGTTGCAACCGCCCTAGATGGGGCTACGAGGGGGGTATTCGATGCGGTCAGGGGCAAGGAAGTGAGGGGGCCATTGGACTGGGACGACTATTGGCGTTGCATCGAGGACACCATCGAGGTTTTCGGCCCCCGAAATTCCGGCATCCACTTGGTCGCAGGGCTCGGGGAGACCGAGGAGGAACTCGTCGCCACGATGCAGAGGGCTCATGACATGGGGGCCCTGACTCACCTGTTCTCGTTCAATCCCGAACCCGGGACCCTGCTCGAGGACTGGCCACAGCCGCCCATCGGTTCCTACCGCAGGATCCAACTTGCTCGCCACCTTATCAACGAGGACCTCGGCCGCGGTGATTCCATGTCCTACGATGGGACTGGGCGCATCACCGATTTCGGGGTCGATGAACGTCTGCTCAACGCTGTCACCGACGAGGGCAAGGCGTTCATGACCTCGGGATGCTCTGGCGAGACCGTCGATTGCGCCTGCAATAGGCCGTTCGGGAATTGCTCCCCGTACGAGGCCGCCCAAGGTCGCTGGCGCAATTTCCCAATTCCTCCTGTGGAATCCGATATCTCTCACGTGCGCAGGCAGCTCGGAGACTACGAGGGGGCCGAGGACGAGGAGGTGGACCCGTATGATGATCAGTGATCGGTACGTGGATGTTATCGACTTCTGCATGAAAGCCCCCGAGGAGGAGCTCGGGCCACTTTTCGAGCAGGCTTGGCAGACATCCCGACAGCACTTCGGAGACGACTTCGCGCTCAGCATTCCCGGAATGGTCTCGTACGAGACCGAGCACATCAAGCAGACCGACCCGTTCCGCTTCCCCTCTGTATCGATCACGGGAGATGCGTGCGCTCTGGCTTGCGAGCACTGCGATGCGAAGATGCTCGAGACCATGATTCCGGCCACTACCCCCCAAGAGCTCTGGCAGGTATTCCTGAAGATTGTCGAGAGAGGGGGGACGGGATGCTTGGTCAGCGGCGGCTCGACCCTCGGGGGCGATGTCCCGCTATTGCGCTTCATCCCGACGATCAAACGGGCCAAGAAGGAGCTCGGCCTCTCAGTCGTGGTACACACGGGAGTCGTCTTCGAGGAGGTGGCCGCAGCCCTGGCGGATGCCGAGGTGGATGGGGCGATGCTCGATATCATGGGTTCGGACTCCACCATCAGCGAGATCTACCATCTCGAAATCGTCAAGGAGGCTTTCGAACACTCAATGGGGCTGCTCAGCGACCATGGCGTCCCGCTGATGCCTCACGTGGTGGTCGGGTTGCATCGCGGTGAGCTTAGGGGCGAGGCCGAGGCAGTCCGCATGATAGCACGGCACAAGCCCGAACGCGTCATGATTGTCGCGTTCAAGCCTCTGCTCGACACACCGATGGAGGACTCCCCAACCAGCACGCCGATGGAGGTAGCTCGAGTGATCCTCGCCTGCAGGCTGGCAATGCCCGACACCCCTGTCATCATGGGATGTGCTCGACCATTGGGGGATCACAAGATCGAGACAGACAAACTCGCCATTCGCGCTGGGGTCAACGGGATGGCCTATCCTTCGGAGGAGGGGCACGAGTTTGCCATCGAGATGGGTCTTGACATCTCGGTCTCGACGGGGTGCTGCTGCCTGACGGACGAGGGAGCAACAACTGGATGTTGTGGTTAGGGGGTGGCAAATGAAGGCATGGAGGCTGCTCGACACCGGGGTCAGGTCGGCTGCCGAGAATATAGCACTGGATCAGGTGCTATTCGACTCCCGCATCGCCGACGAGATCCCGAACACGCTCCGCTTCATGCAGTTCTCCCCCCCTGCAGTCCTCGTCGGCCACCACCAGGTAGTGGTCCAGGAGGCACGGGTGGATTGGTGCAGGGATCACGGTGTCGATGTCAATAGGCGATTGACTGGGGGCGGGGCCATCTACTTCGACTCGACACAGATAGGCTGGGAGTTGGTCGGTGCCACTACTGACTTCGAGGGCATTGACATGACGGGGCTGACTCGCACCGTCTGTGAAGCCGCTGCCACAGGATTGCGCGAACTTGGGGTTGCAGCGGAGTTCCGCCCGCGAAACGACATCGAGGTGGACGGGCGCAAGATATCCGGCACAGGAGGTGTTGCAGATGATGGCATCTTCCTGTATCAAGGGACGGTGCTGGTCGAGTTTGACATCGAGGCGATGCTGCTGGCACTCCGAATCCCCACCGAGAAGCTCACTCCTAGGGGGCTGGAGACTGCCCGTGACAGGGTGACCTGCCTCTCGGACCTCTTGACAGAGGTCCCCACTGCCCAAGCCATCAGGGAGGCGCTCACCGGATCCTTCGCCGAGGCACTGGGTGCCGAGTTTGCCCCCGGGGGACTCAGTCATAGCGAGCTCGAGAGGCTCGAGGAGAAGTTGCCCGAGTTCGAGTCCGACGATTGGATTCACTCGATCTCGGCCCCGGATGGCGAGAAGCAGATCTACTCCTCGATACACAAGCGCCCAGGTGGCATGCTTCGTGTTCATGCCGCAGTGGATGTGAAGCGCTCGTGGCTTCGCCAGGTCCTGATAACGGGCGACTTCTTCATCAATCCCCGGAGGGCCATTATGGATTTGGAGGCGGAGTTGATGAACACCCCCTTCCCGGAGGTCCGCGGTACGATCACACGCTTCTTCGACCAGAATCAGGTGGACCTAGTGGGCCTCACTCCTGCCGATTTCTGCGATGCGGTCAAGCTCGCTCTCGAGCAGACCAGCTACAACAGAATCGGAATATCTGAGGGGGATGCTAGCTCCGTGTATCCCGTCAACGTCCCCGAGGGCAGTAGCATCGAACAGGTGATGTCCGATGCGAGCGTGCTTCTGCTGCCCTACTGCGCAAAGCTGCCCGATTGCGAGTACCGCTTCACCCAAGGCTGTGACGAGTGTGGCATGTGCACCATCGGAGATGCCTACGGAATGGCCAAGGAGAAGAATCTGGAGGCGATTACCATCGTCAAGTTCGAACATCTCAAGGAGACTCTGGCTGGAATGAAGGCACAGGGGGTGAAGTCGTGGATCGGCTGCGCCTGCGAACCGTTCTTCATCAAGCGCAACGAGGCCTTCAGGGATGCTGGCATCCCCGGCGTGATTCTGGACATAGTGGGCAAGACCTGCTACAACCTCGGTGAGGAGGGGAAGGCCTACGCTGGCACCTTCGAAGCCCAAGCCGACCTCAAACTGCCTCTTCTGGAGGCTGTGATGGGCAATGTCAATCCATGTCATGGGACTTGCTTCATCCCCTCAAAGACGCCCGAGGCCGATACGGACCAGAGGGTCGTTGCCAAGGGGGGTGTGGTGGAATGACTCGCACGGAATGGGACCTGATTGTCGTCGGAGGCGGTCCCGGTGGCGCTAGTGCGGCCACCGTGGCTGCTGCTGCTGGGCTGAGCACGCTCCTGCTCGAGCGGGGCGGCAGGCTTCGGCACAAGCCCTGTGGGGGCATTCTACCCGAGATTACAGGGGAGCTCATCGAGGATGTGTTCGACTCCCCCCTGCCACCGGAGGTGCTCTCCGAGCCAGCGGAACTCAGCCTGCGCTACACCCCTCCGAGCGGTGAGGCCAATGGGGGGCGGGTTCGCAATTTCCGGTTGATAAACGTCAAGCGGGACGAGTTCGACCAGTGGCTGCGCGATCGAGCATCCCTAGCAGGTGCCGAGGTGCTGCACGAAGCGAGGGTCATCGAGGTCAATGCGACCAATTGTTTCAATGTCACCTACCATCATGAGGGCGAGGACAGGCAGGCCGGAGCGAGGTGCCTTGTCGGAGCAGACGGGGTCCACTCCCTTGTTCGAAGGATGCTGAATCCTGATGCCCCCTCACCCAAGCTACTCGTAGGTCAGCGGCTGGTCAGCGTCTCCGAGGAGATGCCATCGGACTTCCACTGCGTCTTCGCCGAGACGCTCAGCCCGTTCTACGCCTACACCGTGCCCAAGGGAGGGATGCTCAAGATTGGCAGCGGGATGACTGAGGAGGCCCGTACCGACCTGATGCCATCCTTGGATCGCTTCTCCGATTGGCTGGAGAGCAACGGGGTGGCCGAGATCGGTGAAGCGGCCCTCCAGGAGGGGTGGGCCATCCCCTTCGGTGAGCAACTTCTCGATGCCTCGGGCGCGCTGCTGGTCGGCGATGCCGCGGGACTGTGCAACCCGCTCTCCGGCGAGGGCATCAGACTGGCTCTGGAGAGCGGGCTGCTGGCCGCTGAGGCGATAGTGGAATCGGGATACGAATCACCAGTCCAGAACTATCGCAAGGCCGCTGCAGGGATGGTCCGAATGGTCGCAGATCTGCACCGTGTCGTCCTTGCGGCCGACGATGAGTCGCGCGAGCGCTTCATAGTCGCGGAATTGTCCCGCTGAGCCCTAGCCGAGGCTTGCCCGGCCCGGACGAGAGAGACTAGCTCAGTAGCATGCCGATAATCGCCCCGCCGGCAAGAATAGCACCTAGTGACGACCCAATGTTCCCCATGACCGTGACCATTAGCACCCTTCCGACCCGGTTCTTCCAGAGCAGCGATATTTCGTCAAGCGCTAGGAAGTCCTGAGCGTCCTTGCCAGTCGGAGCAGCCACCTTGAGCTGGGTGTAGCCAGCGAACCAACCCGCAGCCAGAGCGGGGTTCAGGGATGTTATCGGGGAGGCAACCGCTCCGACGAGTATGGATAGGGGGTGGCCCCGAGCAAGGAGAACGCCCAATCCGGCTAGTAGGGCGTTCATGACCAGCCAGGTCTCAGCTGTCTGCCTGAGGTCATCCATTTGGCCGTTGTACCCCATCAAGGCAACCGCTCCCAAGAGGAGGATGGGGATCACCATCACCACTGCTTTGGGCCAAGTTGGCTTCTTGGGCTCGAGCCTCAGTTCGGTGAGCCTGGCGGTTGTCTCCATCGCAGGCTCCCCGAGGTGATGAGCTACGCCGCTGAGGTGACCTGCTCCTATCACTACCAGAATCCTGCCCTTGCCCCTGATCTGCTGGATCCTGCCAGCTAGGAAGGCGTCGCGTTCGTCAATCAAGACCTCACCGGCATTTGGTGCGACCTCGCGCGCGTCCTCGAGCAGCTTGCTCAGGAGGTCCGAATCCCCGAGCATTTCCTCTATCGATACATCCTCATCCTCATCCTCTTCCCACAGGAGCGCGTTGAGGACCCTCCACTTCTCAATCAGGCCCATCCTCGCCCACGCCCTTCTGAGTGTGACCACCACGTCACGATCGATCATCTCGATCGGAATTCCCGCATGCTCGGCTGCCTCGATCGCAGCAAGCAGCTCGGCCCCCGGCTGCTCGCCAGCGGCGATACCCATCCTGCGCTGCTGGGCTGCTAGGGCGGATTGCAGCAGGATCATCGCCGATTTGCCCTCGTTGATTATCTTAAGCAGGTCCTCTGACTCCAGTGAGTCAGGCTCAGTGAGGGCCGCCATCCTAGAGGGACACAGCTCGACAGCCACTAGGTCGGGACCCCATTCCTCGATCTGCCTGCGTACGAGATCGACGGACTGGGTGCTGACATGAGCGGTGCCAACGAGCCTAAGCCGCTCGTCCACATCTATCACGCTGCGTGCCCCTTGATTCATGTGTTCACCCCAATGCGGACATCGCTGCGTACAGGTCGGAATGTTCTGCCACATCGTGCACCCTGATTATGTCCACTTCCTTGGAGGGGGCCATCGCCGCCACCCCCAGCGTGCCCGACAACCGGTCTTCGCTCGAATCCCTGCCGAGCAGATCCCCGAACATGCTCTTCCTGCTCACCCCCCACATCAGGGGCATGCCCTCCCTTGGAGCAATGCACCTCCCGGCGGATAGCAGTGCGAGGTTGTGCTCGAGATGCTTACCGAAGCCGATGCCGGGGTCAACGACGATCTCCCCCGGGGCCAGACCATGGTCTAGGAGGCGTTCAGCCACGCTTTCCAGAGCCCCCCTGATCTCCGCCACCACGTCCCCGTACCTCGGGTCTTTCTGCATGTTCTCCGGCAGTCCCTGCATATGCATTACGCAAACGGGGCAGCCATGGTCGACAATCACCCCCAGCATGTCCGGATCCCCGAGTGATGAGACGTCGTTGACCATGTCCGCTCCAGCACTCAGCGCCTTCTGAGCAACCTCTGCTCTCCGCGTGTCGATGGAGATGCAAGCGTCTGGCCGCGCATCCCTTATTCCCTCAATCACCGGTACCACGCGCTCAGCCTCGGTTCCTATTGGAACGGGAGCGGCGCCCGGACGAGTCGATTCGCCTCCTACGTCTATCCAGTCGGCTCCCTGTTCGACCATGAGAACGGCTCGGGAGACAGCCTCCAGCCTATCCGGAGCCCTAGAACTGGGGTGGAACGAGTCCGGAGTGACGTTCACAACACCCATTATTTGGGGCATTCCACTCTCTCGGTGATTGAGCATAGGTCGCCAGTCGGCCATCTCGCCCCTTCCAAACGACGATTGCTTTATGATGTGACGGAGAGGCAATCGAGCGATGGTTCTGGGAGATGATGCCTTGGAAGAGGGCCCCTCAGGACAGGTTCAGGCAGATGTCGAACCCGCTAATGACCCCGAGACCCTGTTCATTCTCGAATCGATAGTCCAAAGGCTGGAACCCAGGGATAGTCACCACGTCAGGGACATGATCACCCAGCGCGGATGGATATCCGGCGCACTGTTCATGTCCAGTGCCCTGTTCTGGTGGATAGCCGTCAATAAGGGCGCTGCTAAGGTGAACGATGCCGAGATTCCGACCTCTTTGATAGGGGCATTCGACTTCGGAGCGCTGAGCCTCATCGTCCCCACGCTGGTCTTAGCAGCCACTCTCGTGATGGTGATAGGCAGGGAGAAGGGTAACGCGACCCTCTCGCAGGCAGGGGGGCTGTTGGTCGTTCTAGCGCTCTTCTACATCATCGAGCCGGCGCTTCTCCACTTCAGTGATATCGGCCTCGATACTGCCTTGTTCGCTTCCGGCAGGTTGCTGCTGCTAGCCGTCATGATTCACTTCGCATCGCGTTTCATGTTCGATGCCATGCTTCTGCAATGGGTCAGGGCCAGCATGCTGAACATGGGAGTTGACGTGTTCCCAACCCCTCAGGAATCTGCTTACGAGGGTCAGGCTGATGAGGAGCCCCCCTACGCGTGAGCCATGGCCCGTGCCCAACTGCCTAGGTTGTCCGTCCTCAGACTGGGCCACAGGCGCGAGCGAGACAAGCGGATTACTTCCCATCTAGGTCTGACGGCGAGGGCCTTTGGCGCTGACGAGGTCGTGCTCGCCGGCGAGGAAGACCCCTCGGCCCTGGAGACCTGGAAGTCCGTGACCGAGCGCTTCGGCGGTTCGTTCGATTGTCGCTACGAGCCCAAGCCGATGGCTTGGCTCAGAAGCTCGTCCAAGGATGGAGAAGCCACAATCGTCCACCTCACCATGTACGGCCAACCGTGGCGCGAGGCCATCACTGAGATTTCCACTGACAAGCCAGCAATTGTCGTGGTGGGGGGGACCAAGGTACCCTCGGAGATGTTCCATCTCTCCAATCACAACGTCTCGGTCGGAAACCAGCCACACTCCGAGGTCGCCGCGCTCGCGGTCTTCCTCGACTCCTGGGTCGGGCCGATAGACGATCCATCGAGGTTTGAAGGTGGACTGATCGAGGTAGTGCCCTCCACTAGGGGCAAGATCGTGATCAACCACGAGGAGGAGTGACGACTGAGTCCTTGTGGCTTTAGGGAGAAAGTCACTCTCAATGATTAAGAATCGTACTAGGGCAGCGTTGCTGATGTCGGAGACCACCGGAGGTCGGGGCTTCTCCCCCGGGGCCGGTATTCGTGGGGTCGACTCACCTCCTGTGTTCAGGGATGCTGCGGATGTACTGATTGACTATGGCGGCATCGAGCAGCCGAGCGGCTCTCAAGGCCTGCTCCTGCTCGCTGACGGCACTAGGTTCGAGGGCAGGCTGTTTGGTGCCGAGGTCATCGCCCAAGGAGAACTGGTCTTTACTACGGGGATGTGCGGGTACCAGGAAAGCCTGACTGACCCATCATTCGCAGGTCAGGTGCTGACCTTCACCTACCCACTTCTGGGCAATTATGGGATCATACCAGGAATCTCGGAGTCCTCGGGAGTCCACCCACGAGGGGTGGTTTGCCGCCATCACACCGGCCTGCCCGACCACAGGGACTCCGTCGGCAGCGTGCACGACCTGCTAGTCGCTCATGACGTGCCCGGAATCGAGGGAATCGACACCAGGGCGCTGACTCGCCGAGTCAGGGAGCACGGTACCCTGTTGTGCGCGTTCGGCCCCATCGAGCGCGTCTCCGAGATGTGGGACATGCTGAAGGAGATGGCCCCACCCGACTCCGAGGACCTCGTGGCAGAGGTCACTTGCGAGCAAGCCGTCCTGCTCAACCCCGGAGCGCAGGACGAGGATGGCCGACCACTCCCTCGGCTTGCAGCCATCGACTGCGGTATCAAGCATAATATCCTCAGGGAGCTCTGCCGCCGCTTCGAGGTAGTGTGGTGCCCGGCCACCATGCCGCTTGACGACATCATGCAGGACTGGACGCCGGCCGCTGTCTTCGCCTCCAACGGTCCGGGCGATCCGGCCCATTCCGGGGCAGCGACGGCTGCCCGCCAGACTCTCGCTGCTGCAGTTAGAGCGGGCATGCCCGTGATGGGAATATGCCTGGGGCACCAGCTGATGGGGCTGGCTGCCGGGCTGCGCACCTACAAGCTCAGGTACGGCCACAGGGGTGCCAATCAGCCCGTACTCGATCTGGAGACGGGCAGGGTCCACATCACCAGCCAGAACCATGGGTTCGCCGTGGAGGATCCTGTCCAGGGGATGCTGGCACCGCATCCGAGCGGCGCGCACTCCGAGGCTGGGGAGAACGTCCTCGGATCGGACTTCAGGGTCCGTCACGTGAACTCAAACGACCACACGGTAGAGGGCTTGGACCTGCTCGGCAAACCCGCCTTCACCATCCAGTTCCACCCCGAGGCATGCCCCGGCCCACATGATGCCTCACCCCTGTTCGACAGGTTCCAGGAAATGGTCTCCAATCACCTTGGCATCGACTGGGCAGCGGTCGCATCAAGCGGAGGTGGTGGATGATGCCACGTCGCAACGACCTCCGCAGGATAGTAATCCTCGGCAGTGGCCCGATTCGTATAGGACAGGCCGCTGAGTTCGATTTCTCCGGCTCCCAGGCCTGCCGGGCGCTCAGGAATGATGGCTTCGAAGTCATACTCGTCAACTCCAACCCGGCCACCATACAGAACGACCCGGAGATGGCAGACCGGATTTACATCGAGCCCCTGCTACCAGAGGTAGTCAAGCGGATCATGGAGTCCGAGAGGCCCGATGCCCTGCTAGCCGGCATGGGCGGCCAGACGGCGCTGAACATCGCCTCCGCTCTGGCCAACGATGGCACTCTGGATGAACTCGGAGTGGAACTCATCGGATGCAACCTCGCCTCGATCAACGAGGCCGAGGATAGGGACCAGTTCAAGCAGGTCTGCGAGAGTATCGGCCTCCCGGTCTGCAGGGCTATTGCATGCGACTCCATCGAGCAGGTTATCGAAGCCGCCGAGATGCTCGACGGGTTCCCGCTTCTCATCAGGCCGGCCTTCACCCTAGGCGGTTTGGGTGGTGGCACCGCATTCAACATGGGCGAGTTGGTGGAGATAGCCAGCCAGGGGATCTTGCACTCCGCAATCGGGCAAGTGCTCATCGAGGAGAGCATTCTGGGATGGCAGGAACATGAGTACGAGGTCATGCGCGACGGTGCTGACAACGCCATAATCGTGTGTACTATGGAGAATATCGACCCGATGGGCGTACACACCGGCGAGTCGATCGTAGTGGCTCCACAGCAGACTCTCTCGGACCGCGACCACCAGGTCCTCAGGGATGCCTCGCTCAAGCTGATCAGGCGCCTCAACATCAAGGGTGGCTGCAATGTCCAGTTCGCAGTCGAACAGTCCACGGGGGAGTTCAGGGTCATCGAGGTCAACCCCAGGGTATCCCGCTCCTCTGCCCTCGCCTCCAAGGCCACCGGTTACCCAATCGCGCGAATGGCCGCACTCATCGCCGTTGGGTACACCCTCGATGAGTTGCCCAACCCGATCACCGGCGAGGGAACTACTGCCGCATTCGAGCCGACCCTCGACTACTGCGTGGTCAAGATCCCACGCTGGCCGTTCGACAAGTTCCGCACCGCTGACAGGACCTTAGGCACCTCGATGAAGTCCACTGGCGAAGTCATGGCAATTGGCCGCTGCTTCGAGGAGGCCTGCCTGAAGGCATGGGCCAGCCTCGAGTACGGCCAGCCCCATCCCCGCCCGCTCACGATGTCCGATGCATCGGATGGAGAGTTGATGGACGAGCGGGCAGCCGAGAACCTGCCGACCGCCCTCATGGAGGACTGGCTGCGCATCCCTACAGACAGGCGACTAGGTGCTATCATCGAGTCCTTCAGGAGGGGTTACTCAATCGAGGACGTCAGGGACCTTACCGGTGGGGTGACGAGGTGGTTCCTGCACCACTTTGAGAAGATCGCCGCCATCGAGACCGAGATTCGGGCCGCCGGTGAGATTGGCATGCGACCAGCCGAGATTCCCCGGGCCGAGATGATGTCGTGGAAGGGCTCCGGCTTCACTGACCTGCACATCGCCGATGCACTGGCCGGATTCCCCGACGGCGGATTCAAGGAACTCCAGTCGGGGAATGACGAGACGGCAGTGCGCCTCCGTCGTCATGCCTTGCACATCCACCCTCGTTACCGCATGGTGGACTCATGTGCAGCCGAGTTCGCTGCGGTGACCCCATACTACTACTCGACCTACGAGGGCGGATCTTCGGAGCAGGGCATCGACTTCGTGCCCGGTCTGGCGGGTTCGACCAAGCAGCGCATTGCTGTGGTCGGCTCGGGCCCGATTAGAATAGGACAGGGGATAGAGTTCGACTACGGCTGCGTCCACGCTGCCGGTGCGATTCAGGATCTCGGGCACGAGGCAATCATCATCAACAATAATCCGGAGACCGTGTCTACAGACTTCGACACCAGCGACAGGCTGTACTTCGACCCACTGACCCTCGAGTGCGTCACTGAGGTTCTACTGCGCGAGGATGCCGATGGCATCCTGCTGCAGTTCGGAGGGCAGACGGCCATCAACCTCGCTCTTCCCTTATCAGATACCATGCCTTACCTGTCGGACCTCGGCCTCGAATTCGTGATGGAGGGAACGACTCCCGAGGCCGTCGACGAGGCCAGTGACCGCGAGCGCTTCGAGCAGTTCGCCACAAGATGCGGCCTCAGGATGCCTGACGGTGCGACTGCCACGACTCCGAACGGGGTCAGGGAGGCGGCCAACGAAATCGGCTACCCCGTAATAATCCGACCTTCCTACGTGCTCGGAGGACGGGGCATGGAGATCCTGTCTAACTACAAGCAGCTCGAGTCGTACATGCGCGAGGCGTACCTAGCACCCGACCGCCCACTCCTGATTGACAAGTACCTGGGAAACGCCGTCGAGCTGGACGTCGACGCTGTGTGCGATGGCGAACAAGTCCTCATCGGAGCAATCATGGAGCACCTCGAGGAGGCTGGAATCCATTCGGGGGACTCCACCTGCTTCATCCCCCCCCAGAACATACCTGCGGAACTGCTCTCGGATGTGGAGGAGTGGACCACTAGGATAGGGATGGAGCTCGGAATCAGGGGATGCTTCAATATCCAGTTCGCAATTCAAGATGGCTTGCTGTACGTGCTCGAGGTCAATCCACGCGGCTCGCGCACCTTCCCCTTCGTGGCCAAGTCTACTGGAATCCCGCTTGCGCGCATCGCTGCGCGCGTCGCTCTGGGAGAGAGGCTGGCCGACCTCGACATCCCCGAGCCGCAAACCGACGCTATCTGTGTCAAGGCCCCAGTCTTCCCCTTCATCAAGCTGCGAGGACTCGACCCAGCCCCGGGGCCAGAGATGAAGTCGACTGGAGAGGTCATGGGGTCGCACGAGAGGGCTGCGGCCGCCTACCTGAAGGCGAGGCTTGCCACCGAGCTCCCCGTTCCCACCGAGGGTGGGGTGTACATCACCGTGAAGGATTCGGACAAGCTCGACACCATCCCCTTGGCAAGGCGCCTGCAGGAGATGGGCTTCACTCTGTATGCCACCCAGGGTACCTCGCGCGTGCTGCGAGAGGCCGGGGACCTCGAGGTCAGCACCTGCTACAGGATCGCGGAGGGCAGGTCTCCCGACGCCCTCGATTTGATGAGGCAGGGTAGGATACACTTGGTCATCAACACGCCACAATCGTCTGGGGGGGCGGTGCTCGACGGCAATATGATGCGAAGGCTCGCCGTCGAGCTCAACATACCCTTCGTGACCACCATGGCAGGCGCTAGGATGGAGGTCGAGGCCATAGACGAGGCGAGGAATGGCATACCAGAGCCCAGGCTGCTGCAGATCAGTTCGCTCTAACTGGGGTTGGGCAGGTCCTCTCCAGACGCTAGCCTGCAAGTCGGCCCTAGTGGATGGTCACTGACCCCTCGTCCGAGTGGACCAGCAGATCCCTGATCTGAACCCCTAGCATCTTCTTGGCGGCCAGCAGCCCGCTGTGCATGACGCCTAGCACCCCGTGCGAGGTGGTTGATGCCCCGCAGTGGAACAGTCCGACG
The DNA here is from genome assembly GCA_002722735.1 of Methanobacteriota archaeon. Taxonomy (GTDB): domain Archaea; phylum Thermoplasmatota; class Poseidoniia; order Poseidoniales; family Thalassarchaeaceae; genus UBA36. Next base: position 111,042 of record PBMR01000015.1, on the reverse strand, counting down.
ATCTCGGTCCTTATCGGGAATGATGAGGGGCCAACCTGACGCGCTGTCTTAGCGGTGCCGTAGAGGTTGCCCATATGCGAGTTGACATAGTACTGATTGGTTAGGGGGGTGCCTAGGTCGCACAGCAGGAGGTTGTCGCGCAGACCGGGCACGACCGGCTCGAGCATATCCAGCATCCGCCCGGTCAGAATCTCCTTGAGGCGCTCGTACCCCTCCTCGCGCTGGTCGGTCCGGCTTCCTGCCCACTGGGAGAAGGCGGAGTGCGAGACGAAGGCGAAGGCCTCCATGGTGTGAATACCGTCCTTCATCTTGGATGGGTCCTTGAGTGTGGTCACAGTCAGGAAGCCCCCCGGGAACGGACCTGCAGCCCCGAGGTCAAGCTGCTCCTCGGCGTAGCGGTAGACGGCATCGACGTCAGACCTCTCGCAGATCCAGTAGTTGCCCGAATCCAGCCCCATGGCCGCTAGATCGAGGTCAGTGGCCATGAAAAGGCTCAGGCAGGAGCCCGAGTACTCCACTCCATCCAAGCGGCGCAGAAGCCCCCCAGAGAGGTGCTCGTCTCCCACCAGCTCTCGGTAGGTTACGTGGGGGTCGGCGTTGGAGAGCACCAGGTCCGCGGGAATCTCGGTGCCGTCGGCAAGGCGCACGCCCACAGCCTTCCTGCTGGAGGACGACTCCTCTATGAGCACGCCCTCCACCATCGTGCGCAGCCTGATCTGTCCGCCTTGGGACTTGAGCCTGCGAGCGAGTGCCTTCGGGAAGGCACCCCCTCCTCCCTTGGGGTACCAGCCCCCCTCCCAGTAGTGGGAGTCTATTCCGATGTGGACGGCGGCGGGCACGCGCGCCGGGCTCACCCCGTGATCCCCGGAGCGCGACTCGAGGATGGTGACAAGGAAGGGGTCGCTGACGTACTTGGCTATCCTATCCGAGATGGGACGCAGCCCGGTGAGCGCGAGGCGCGGGGTGAGCAGGAGTGCCTTGAGCGATGCCAAGGGTGGCCTTATCCTGCTGCTACTGGACATCTCGTCATCGATTCTCCTCATGTAGGAGAAGTATCGCTCTATGCCCCTGCGCTCGTTGGGGAAGCGCTCGCACAGTCGCTGCTTGAAGTTCTCGAAGCCCTTGGGGATGTCGAAGCGCTGGTCGCCGGCTATGACGTGGTCGTAACCGTCGGGATTGAGCTCGTAGAATTCCATGTCGCCGCCCACTCCGATGCCCTCGAGGATGGCACGCATGTCACCGCCCTCCTCCAGCCCGCCCAGGTAGTGCACCCCGGGGCTGAAACGATGCCCCTCGAGGGAGAATGTGTGCGTCCAGCCTCCCGGTAGGTAGTGCTGTTCCAGCACAAGGACGCGCTTGCCGGCGTTGGCCAGCGCCACGGCTGCAGTCATGCCACCGGCCCCCGAGCCAATCACCACCACATCCCACTGCTCCACGGCGCCCGAACCCATTCACGGCGGTTCAAATCTCCGGACCCCTCCTCCGGGCACGAAGGCTAGTTGGATCCCGATGGGAACACCTCCTGAGAGCCCGAATTAAGGGAGGCATTCATGGGTCACGCGCATCTCCACCGTGGCGTGGTCGGCAATACGGAGGTAATCGAAGAACTCGTCGTTGCCGTCATAGACAGCCTTCCCGAAGGGGATGAAAAGAGCTGGTGGAGGAAGGGGCTGAGACTCTTCTTCCTCTACTGCTTGCCCATGCTCCCAATCGCTTACTTCCTCCTATGGTGGTTGGGCTACCTATGAGGTTCAATGCGGTTCCCGTGAAATCGAGGGCCGGGGTTGGTCCATGGACGTGAACACCGGCTTCATCCTCCCTAGGACCGGGCTCGAACTGCGCAACAGGGCCGTTCTGGCCGCCATCACCAACAAGCAGTCTGGGCTGGACGGCGTTCTCTCGGATGCTGAGATCGGGTGGCTGCACAGGCGCGCCGAAGGGGGATTCGGTATCGTGACCACTGCAGCCAGCCATGTCCACCCCAGCGGGAAGTCCTGGGAAGGCGAGATGGGGGTGTGGGGCGATCATCAGTTGCCCAAGCTCACTGAGCTGGCCGAAGGCATCAGGGAGCGCGGCGCGCTCAGCCTAGTCCAAATCTTCCACGGGGGGCTTAGAGCACCGAGGTCTCTGACCGGCCAGCAGCCGGTGTCTGCCAGCGAGAACACTGAGCACGGGGTCGAGGAGGAGTCTAGGGGGCTCTCGGACTCCGAGATCTCCGACCTCGTCGATGCCTTCGCCGAGGCGGCAGAACGCTGCGAGAGGGCCGGCTTCGACGGCGTGGAGGTCCACGGAGCGCACGGCTACCTGATCTGTCAGTTCCTCGGGACGAAGACCAATAGAAGGGACGACAGGTGGGGTGGGGACCTCGCAGGGAGGGCGCTCTTCCTCAGGGAGGTAGTCGAGGCGATACGCGTCAGGACCTCGGATAGGTTCCTGGTATCTGTCAGAATATCACCCCAGATCGCCAGCATCGGGGTTTCCTTGAGTGACAGCATCGAACTGGCCGGTATGTTGGCCGACTGGGGTGTGGATATCATCCACATCTCCTGCTGGGACGCCTTCGTGGGAGCCGATGACGAGCCCGAAAACCCGGGGACCCTGACACGCAGGTTTCGCCGGGCCATCCCATCATCGTTCCCGCTGCTCTCCACCGGCTCGGTGTGGACCGGGGGGGATGCAGAGTTCGTCCTGGGGGAGGGTGCCGATCTGGTCGGCGTGGCTAGGGTGGCGATAGCACACCCTGACTGGGCCAGCAGGCTCGCCAGCGATGACTTTGACCCGGCTCGCCCGCCATTCACGCCCGAGCACCTGCTGGATGCCGGCCTCAGCCCGGTCTTCGTCGATTACATGAGGGGGTGGAAGGGCTTCGTCACGGATGGCAGGCAGTAGGTGTCTGCAGTCCCTCGTGGGCCGACTATGCAAATCTCTCCTCATAGGCCCGTAGGAACTTGGCGAATCGCAGGGAGGCGTAGGGGATGAAGCGGATTTTTTGGATGGGCTCCAGAGCTAGGGGCAGCGCGGCCATCGCATACATGTAGTCGGACATCATAATCATCGATTTGGTCTCATCGAGCAGTGTTGCGAGCTCCCCCTCCCTCTGCCCTTCGCTCTCGAAGCAGGCATTGTCCAGATAGTGGCCAATCAATACCGATATCTCATGATCCCCGAACTGAGGCTCGCCTATGGAGAAGTGAGGGGGCTCTTCCAGGTTGTGCTGCATGACGGTCTCGGCGAAGAGGTTTGAGAAGTCAAAGGCCTTGTGATTGAGGCACGAGAACTCGAAATCAAGGAGCTTGATGTCACCTGAGTCCAGTCGCATGACGTTCCCGTGGTATGTGTCGTTATGGCAGAAAACGGGTCTCGAATCGGGCAGGCATCGCTGGACCTTCGCTAGGGTCTCCTCACTGAAGATCGCTGCGAGCCCCTCGCACATTGCCTGCTCCTCTGCGGAAAAACGGTGCCTTTGGTCCACCAAGACGAATTCTGCCTGCCCCCCCCATTTATCGTAAAGGAGCTCGAAGAAGGTCTTGGTAGGCAGGTTGCTGGGGGTGAGCTGGTGAAAGCGGTACAGCTCGCCGGCAATCTTCCTCAGGGTCTCCGATTCGAACACCTCACTTGCGGTTAGAGTACTCCCGTGGTAGAATTCCTCAATCCGGCATTCGTCATCGTAGTGATGGCAGTGGGCGGCGATATTCTCATGGCCGAGGGCCAGAAACACCTCTTTCTCGGAAGGGAAGTCCAAGATGGCGTTCTCTTTGCCCTCCAAGTGGCGATATAGGACTGCGCCGGGTGTGGCGTCGCGCCTCGCCCGAACACCCATGGTGAAGGTGGAGAACCCCTTCGGATCGGCAAACTCGAACTCGTCCATGGCCATCCCCCTCCATCCGGGGAATACCTCCTGGCACTTGTCGAACACCAGTTGCCTCATCGACCCCATGGCACCACAGCTCTCGGACTGGGCAGAGGTCCGTAGCCCTGCCTAATATCCAATTGGGTGCTTGGGTCCCGAGATCGGGAGCAGGCCATGGCAAGATAATTGCGCTGTGGCTCTGCCGATGCACCATGCAGACGAAGGCCCTCCTCGTCGGGGCCCTGATGCTTTCGGCTGCATTCTCCGGCTGCCTCCAGGACGAACAGACCCCACCCCTGCCCGGCCCTCCCTCGCTGCCCGATGGGATCTTCATGACTGGGTCGGATGGCCTGAGCCTCTCATTGGACCTCCACCAGCCTCTGCCCCTCAGCTTTGTCTTCAGCGACGTAGGGGAGGACGGAGCCGAGCCCAGCATTGGTATCACCTCGAGCGGCTGCATGTTCTTCACCGCCTTCGAGAAGGTCATGCGCTCGTGCGACCACGGCGAGTCATGGGAGCACATGAACTCGATATTCCAGCATCCCTCGACCAGCGATCCGTGGCTGTGGGTCGATCCCGTGACTGACCGCGTGTTCGACGTCCAGATGGTGGGACTCTTGACCACCTGGATTGCATGGAGCGATGACGACGGGGTGAACTGGCTGGGCAACCCGCATGACTCCGGCCCGATTCCCCTCAATGACCACATCAAGCTGGGCACGGGCCCGTGGACCGATGATGGCTACGGCATCCCCGGACAGATGGACCCGATATACGAGCAGGCAGTCTACTTCTGCTACAACAAAGGGGCTGGCATCTTCTGCTACACCAGTTTCGACGGGGGAGCCAGCTTCGAGGTCGGAGGAATGGTCTTCGGCCTGGCCACGGAGAACGGCGGGCTGCACGGTGCGATCACCACCGCTCCCGACGGCACCGTCTATGTGACTCCTAGGGTCGAGACGCCTACCATCGTGTTCTCCAAGGATAACGGCCTCACTTGGGTGGAGCGGACGATGGGCGAGGACGTTGGCACGCCTAACCCGCGCAAGAACTCAGAGGTGGCAACTGACTCCGAGTCCAACGCCTACCACATCTGGGTCGGCTCTGACTTCGGGATCTACATGTCGCGCAGCGAGGACTCAGGCCAGACATGGGAGCAGGAGAGCACCCGTGTGAGTCCCATCGAGGTAATCTCCACCACTTTCCCCCACATAGATGCCGGTGACCCAGGGCGGATTGCGATTACATACCTCGGCAGCGAGAATGCCAGCGAATTGGGCCTTCCCGACATCGATGATGTGGCATGGAACGGCAATCCGCACTACGCGACTGGCAATGTCAGCTACTACCTGTACATCACCTACAGCCTGAACGCCCTAGACCCAGACCCGGTCTTCCACACGGTGCGGGTGTCACCCGACCCCGTCCAGATAGGCAGCATCTGCTTGAACAGCGGGGACTGTCGTACTATCGGGGAGTCCAGCAATCGGAATCTGCTCGACTTCAACGACCTCCACATCGACCTCGAGGGACGCGCGTACGTGGCCTTCGCTGATGGCTGTACCGGCTCTTGCGCCACCGACAACAACTCGACGCCTGAGGATTCTCGAGACCGTCGCGGTTCGGTGTACTTCCTAGGCAGCGGCCCGAGCCTCTACGAAACGGCCGGCCTACTAATCGAATTCGAATGAGAACAGCCTCATCCCCTTCGTCAGTCTTAGCTCCTAATGGGGCTGGCTTGATGAGGGCCTAGCCTGAGGGCGAGCCATGGCGGCATGGTGGGTCGAAGCGGTCGGGTTGGTCGCCGGCACGTTGGGCATCATCGCGTGGTTCCCGCAGATTCGCGAGGTGTGGGTCCATCGGCGGCACGAGGGAATCTCCCTGCCGACCTTTGGCCTCATCACCGTTGCACTGGCTCTTTGGCTTGTATACGGGCTGCTGATTGACAGCAAGGCGATTCTCGTCGCGAACATCGCCGCCCTGGTGGTTATCCTCGTGGTCATTATCGGCGTGGTCCGCCTAAGACGCCAGTGACGTTTGATCCGAAGGCACCTATTTGCGGGGACGTGGAGGTTCTTACCTTCTAATTATTAGCGACTTCGAATTCCACGGGTCGTGGATGCAGAGGTGATTCACCAGAGAAGGTGGATAATCCTAGGTATTATGAGTCTGAGTCTGGTAATTACGCTGCTGAACAACGTCACCGTGAATGTGGCCCTTCCTGAGCTCGCGAAGGATCTGGATGCGGACAATACCGAGCTGCAGTGGATCATGGATGCCTACGTGGTCGTGTTCGGTGGCATGCTCCTAGTGATGGGCGCGGTTGGCGATCGCTTCGGGCGAAAGCCCGCGTTGATTGTCGGACTGTCACTAGTTGGCCTTGTTTCCGCGATGACCGCGCAGTACGCAACGACCTCCGAGCATGTGATTGGTGCAAGGGCGTTGATGGGGCTGGGGGCTGCCATGGTGATGCCTGCAACCCTGTCTATCATCGTAGTCGTGTTCCCGCCCGAAGAGAGGGGCAAGGCAGTAGGAGTCTGGGTGGGCATGGCCGGGATCGGCGCACCAATCGGCCTTCTGGTAGGGGGGTGGGTGGTCGAGAACTTCGACTGGAGGGCGGTCTTCTGGATCAACCCCCCGATTATCGCACTGGCGATGACCTTGGCCCTGCTAATGGTCCCAAACTCTCGTGACGAGAGGGGGAATCCGATGGACCCTATCGGCGCCACGCTCTCCGTCGCCGCGCTGGGCTCGATACTGTATGCCATCATCGAGGGTCCGAGCGCTGGGTGGACCAGCAACGAGGTCGCGGGCCTCGGGGCTCTGGGGCTGGTCCTGACCATGATGTTCGTGTGGTGGGAGAGGCGGACTGAGTACCCGATGCTGCCCATCGAGTTCTTCCGGGACAAGGGTTTCACACTGGGCCTAATCGCCATCAGTCTGGCCTTCTTCGTAATGTTCTCCTTCATGTTCACCCAGATGCTCCACTTCCAATTGGTACGGGGCCACTCCTCGTTCCAGGCGGCCCTGCGCTTCCTGCCTCTGCCGCTGGGCCTGATGCCTGCTGCGGCGAATAGCGACCGGCTCTGCGCGAGGTTCGGGAGCAACAACGTAGTGGCCGTCGGACTCACCCTGATCGCTACGGCGATGCTGATCTTCACGACCGTCGAGATAGGGACGGATTACACCGTTCTGTTCCTGATTTTCTTCCTGTGCGGTTTGGGGATGGGGCTCACAATGGCACCATCGACGACCATGGTGATGGACTCCATACCCCCAGACAAGGCCGGCGTGGGTAGTGCGACCAACGATGCCAGCCGGGAGGTCGGAGGGGCCTTCGGGATCGCCATAGTCGGCAGCGCTCTCAATGAGATCTATCAGAGGGAGTTGGTTGTGCCCGAGGGACTGGAGGAGCACTCCAGTGTGGTCTCCGAGTCGTTTCCCGCTGCCATGAGAATCGGTCATGACCTATTGGAGGGCGGCAACATGCTCGGGTTGGAACTGATCGAGAACGCGAGGCTGGCTTTCATGGACGGGATGACTGGGGCTGCTGTCGCACCAGCCTTGGTGGCCTTGGTCAATGCAGTCCTAGTCAAGATGTACATGCCACGCAGGGCCATTCACATCGGCTCTGTTGGGGAGGAATAGCGTAGTCGCCCCTAGTGATTCCAATGCATCTTCCATATTGTGATTCGCGATTCACCAACACAACATAATATGGCGTTGCAACGTCCGATGAAACGAGTAAGAATGGCGAGTCAAGAAAAGAATCTCTCGAAATGTCAACTAGCGACCGAAGCGGTTCACGCAGGGGAGATGCACGACCCCTCGGGCGCTCATGTAGCACCCATCCACCAGACCTCGACCTACGTCTTCGAGAATTCCGCAGCCATCGAGTCATGGGGGAGCGGGGAATCCGGCGCCTACGTGTATTCCAGGGTCGACAATCCCAACAGGGCATCCTTGGCCAAGAAGCTGGCTGCCTTGGAGGGTTATGGTTTTGAGGGCCCCGAGCAGGTCACCGCCGAACTGTTCGCATCCGGAATGGGGGCTGTGAGTGCCGCAGTACTGGGGCTAACCAGCGCGGGCGACCATGCCATAGCCCAGTTGGCTCTTTACGGGTCAACCGACCACCTATTCACCGATATCCTGCCGAGATACCAGATTTCCAGCAGCAGAGTTCCATTGCTGGATCCTGAGCTTCTCGAAGCCGAGTTGATCGCCCACCCAAACACAAAGGTCGTCTTTCTGGAATCCCCAGCAAACCCCACGATGACGATTGTCGATATCGCTAGAACCTCCGAGATCGCTCACGCTCATGGGGCAAAGGTCGTCGTTGACAACACATTCGCCACCCCCGTGCTTCAACGTCCCTTGATCCTAGGTGCCGACGTCGTAGTCCACAGCACGACGAAGTACATCAACGGGCATGGGACTGTGATTGGGGGGGCGATAGTCAGCGCCGATGCCGACTTCATGGAGAACGGCGGAGGGTCTCTGATTCGCTACATCGGCGCTGTGCCTAGCCCCATGGACTGCTGGTTGACCAACATAGGCCTCAAAACTCTCCCCCTGCGAATGAGGGAGCATTGTGCCAATGCGCGAATACTGGCTGAGTACCTGGAGGCTCACCCCAAGGTCGAGAAGGCCCATTGGCCTGGATTGGAAAGCCATCCCCAGCACGAGTTAGCGGTTCGTCAGATGGATGACTTCGGAGCCATGATCTCTTTCGAACTGGGGGGTTATGAGGCAGCGACCAAATTCATGGACGGCCTCGAGATCTGCTCATTGGCGGTCAGTTTGGGCAATGTGGACACCCTAGTGCAACACCCGGCATCGATGACACATAGGCTAGTTTCAGCCGAGGACAAGGCTGCTTCCGGCATCACCGAGGGAATGCTGCGCATCTCGGTGGGCATCGAGGATGCTCAAGATATCCTCGCTGATTTGGATGGGGCTTTGGCCCAAGTCTGAGTCATGGGTAATATCCATGGCTGGCAAATATCATCAAGAGCAATACGGTGGAAATTACAACCAAACCGACCCTTGGAACGACTCTGAGAAATTTCGTTGCAACCTCGATGTCACTATTTTTCGAATCATCCAGAATCGCCCCTAGTGGCTTTTCCAACCTCTCCTCGATAATGAAATGGAATACCGTGAGAATGGTGGCCAACGTTCCACCAATCAGTATGTACAACCCCCATTGCGATTCCCACAGGATCGATATTTCCGTGCCAATCATCAGGTAGAGGAGGGCCGATCCAGTCAGAACTGCGGCAAGGGATAGTACGGAGGCCAAGCGAAAAATCCGGGGAAATAAAGTGGTGAGCACCTCCCTTCTATTTCCGATCTCAATTGAAAGCAGGTACGGAATTAACACGGTATTGACCGTCACAACCGCACCAAACCATGCCACTCCGGCCATTACATGAATAATTCGAATGAATGCCATCGTGCTAATGGTCACGATTATGGGGGCGACAATGAGGTGAATATCATTGGTGGCGAATATGTTCGCAATCAACCAGCATTGCAGGGGCATCAATGTCATGGAATCCAATCTTGTTGATTCGGTCTAAGACCGAGCCATGAGTTCAAGCAGGCCCTAATCGCTTCGGAGAAGCCTCGCATAGAAGCGGACCCCATGGATGAGCTAGAGGCATTCTCATTGGTCAGAACCGCTCAAAGACCACTGTCAAAGAACGCAGCAATCATGGTTAATAACCTAATTGAGATACAATTGGCATGCCCGCTGCGGCCTCAGTCCCAGAGGCTGGCGCACTATGTGTCCTAGGCACTCATTCCGAGGCTGTCGAAATGGTCCTTACTACTGAGGCGAGGGCCTTCCTCATCGATCTGCACAGGAGATTTAACGGCCGCAGACTCGCTCTGCTCGGCACCCGAGAGGATAGGCAGGCCGAATTCGACTCTGGCCATCTTCCCGGGTTTCTGCCCGAGACCGCGGCCATCCGGGCCGGTGCGTGGAGTGTCGCCCCTATCCCGGCCCCGCTGCTCGACCGGCGCGTGGAGATCACCGGGCCCGTCGAGGCGAAGATGATGATCAACGCCCTGAACAGCGGCGCGCAGGCCTTCATGGCCGATTTCGAGGACTCGGCTAGCCCGACATGGTCCAACATGGTATGGGGGCAGGTCAACGTGATGCGGGCCGTCCGCCGTGAATTGACCTTTGAGGATGCTGTGAAGGGCAAGTCGTACGAACTTGGAAATACCTCGACTAAGTTGTTGGTGCGCTTCCGCGGATGGCATCTTGACGAGGCACACGTCGAGGTCGACGGCGAGGCAATCAGTGCCTCCCTTTTCGACTTCGGCCTCACCTTCTTCCACAATGCTGCAGAACAGCTCTCCCGCGGAGCTGGGCCATGGTACTATCTGGCCAAACTAGAGCATCACGAGGAGGCATCGCTGTGGAATGATGTTTTCGTCCACGCACAGGATGCTCTAGGGATTCCCCGGGCCAGCATCAAGGTCACGGTGCTGATCGAGACATTCCCCGCCGTCTTCCAGATGGACGAGATACTGCATGCGCTGCGCGAGCACATCTGTGGGTTGAACGCAGGGCGCTGGGACTACATCTTCAGTGCCATCAAATCCACACGGAACGATCCCAGCCGCGTGCTCCCAGAGCGAGGGCAGGTGACGATGGACGTCGGATTCATGGACGCATACCAAAGCCGCCTAGTGAGGACCACCCATCGAAGACAGGCATCGGCAATGGGAGGCATGAGCGCCTTCATCCCCAATCGGCGCAACCCAGAGGTCACCGAGCGCGCTCTGGCTGCTGTCAAGGCGGACAAGGTGCGAGAGGTAGAGATGGGGTGCGATGGCACATGGGTCGCCCACCCCGACCTGATCGAGGTCGCGTTCGACGCCTTCGCCGCTCACCTCTCTGACAAGACCCATCAGATTCCGACAGCTCCCGACATGACTCCGCTTGACAGCGATCCCACACCATTGCAGGACTTTAGCGTCCCTGATGGCAGCATCACTCCCGATGGCATCAAGCTGAACGTGGATGTGGGCATCCGCTACACACAGTCGTGGCTCTGGGGAACTGGGGCAGCGGCCCTAAACAACCTGATGGAGGATGCTGCGACGGCTGAGATAAGCAGGTATCAGGTATGGCAATGGGTACGCCACTCGGCCCAGTTGACCGATGGGAGGGCCGTAGACGCAGCGCTCGTGGAAGAACTCGTCGAGGAGACACGCACCGCTCAACGCTCCGCTGGTCACACGACCATGCTCGATGAGGCGTGTGACCTGTTCCTTGAGACTGCCCTATCACCAGACCCGTCTCCCTTCTTGACCATCCCCGCATACCAGTTAATCACAACCAAGATGGTGGAAGTATGAGCGTCTACATCGATGGCGGTATGTAATTGATAGAGCCTCCGTCGACCCCATTCCCCACGAGCCGAAGCACGTCAAGGAGTCGTCTGCGAACTCCTTCGGATATGTTCGGGAATTGGTATAATTTTGAATCGTCAGAGGAATGGTAGAATGGACATCGAACGGGAAATGGAGAAGCAGGCCGAAGAGCTACAGGAAGACTGGGACACCAATCCCCGTTGGAAGGGCATCACGCGCGAGCACACTGCGATGGATGTCGTCCGTCTGCGCGGTTCGATGACCTTCGACCACCCCATAGCTCGCCATGGTGCGCAGCGCTTGTGGGAACTCCTACGGAACGAGTCGTTCGTTCGCGCTCTGGGCGCGCTCACCGGAAACCAGGCGATGCAGATGGTGCGAGCCGGTCTCAAAGCGATTTACCTATCGGGTTGGCAGGTCGCCGCAGACAACAACCTCTCCGAGCAGATGTACCCAGACCAGTCCCTGTATCCCGCAAACAGCGTTCCAGCAGTCTTACGGCGCATCAACAACACGCTGATGCGCGCCGATCAGATAGAGTGGTCAGAGGGAAAGATATCACGTGACTGGTTCGTGCCGATAGTTGCTGACGCTGAGGCAGGTTTCGGCGGCCCACTCAATGCCTTTGAGCTGATGAAGGGCATGATAGTCGCTGGCGCGGCAGGGGTCCACTGGGAGGACCAACTCGCCAGCGAGAAGAAGTGCGGACATCTCGGCGGCAAGGTGCTCATCCCCACCAGCCACCATGTCCGCACTCTCAAATCAGCGCGACTGGCCGCTGACGTGATGGGCATCCCGACCCTGGTCATCGCCCGCACCGATGCACGCGCAGCCACCTTGCTCACAAGCGATATCGATCCCATCGACCACGCGCATATCACCGGTGAACGCACAGCTGAGGGCTACATGGTAATCGAACCCGGGCTCAAGCACGCTATCGCTCGCGGCTTGGCCTATGCCCCCTACTCCGACCTGATTTGGTGCGAGACCAGCACGCCCTGCATCGACGAGGCGCGCGAGTTCGCATCAGCGATCCACGCTGAGTTCCCGGACAAGATGCTGGCGTACAACTGCAGTCCGTCTTTCAACTGGAAGAAGCACCTCGATGACGATCAGATAGCAGAGTTCCAGAATGAACTGGGGGATTTGGGATACAAGTTCCAGTTCATCACTCTGGCGGGCTTCCATGCCCTGAACAAATCGATGTACGAGTTGGCGCACGCCTACACCACCGATGGCATGACGGCCTTCGTCAAGCTTCAGGAGGACGAGTTCAGCCTAGAGACCGAAGGCTATACCGCCACACGCCACCAGCGAGAAGTAGGAACCGGATACTTCGACGAGGTTTACAAGGCAATCAGCGGAGGCACCTCGAGCACGCTGGCAATGAGCGGCAGCACCGAGTCCGAGCAGTTCTGAAAACCCCTTCAATACGGGCCTGAACGCGGTACCACACGGATATGTTCGGGTTCTTTCTTTTATCTTGGTAGTTCCCTGTGGGGCTCATGCCATCTGATGAAGAACAGACGAAGTACATACTGCCTGAAGACCAGATGCCCACCCACTGGTACAATATCGCAGCAGACCTGCCAACACCCGCCCCCCCAGTCATCCACCCAGGCACAGGTCAACCCATCGGGCCTCCCGATTTAGCCCCGTTATTTCCTATGGCGCTGATTATGCAGGAAGTCAGTCAGGACAGGGAAATCGAGATTCCAGAGGCGGTTCGCGAGGTCTACAAGCAGTGGAGGCCGTGCCCCCTCTTCAGGGCCCGGCGACTGGAAAAAGCCCTAGGCACCCCGGCGAAGATATACTACAAGTACGAAGGCACCAGTCCGGTGGGCTCTCACAAGCCGAATACTGCCGTGGCTCAGGCCTACTACAACAAGATCGAAGGAACCAAGGTAATCACCACCGAGACAGGGGCCGGCCAATGGGGCTCCTCAATGGCGATGGCTTGCGCCTTCTTCGACATCGCGTGCAGGGTCTTCATGGTCCGAATCAGCTTCGATCAGAAGCCGTACCGCAAGGGCCTGATGCAGGCATTCGGTGCGGAGATTTACGCCAGTCCGAGCGAGGAGACCAACTTCGGTCGCCAGGTTCTGGGGGAGACTCCCGATACTCCCGGATCACTCGGCATGGCCATCTCCGAAGCAGTCGAGCAGGCTGCGACTGATCCGGACACGAAGTACTGCCTCGGAAGCGTGCTGAACCACGTCATGACTCATCAGTCAATCATCGGCTTGGAGTGTATCGAGCAGATGAAGATGGCAGGGGACTACCCGGACATAGTCATAGGTTGTGCCGGAGGGGGTTCCAACTTCGCTGGCATCGCCTTCCCATTCATCGGCAAGATGCTGCGCGGGGAAGGGGATGTCCGAGTGATTGCAGTCGAGCCCGCCGCATGCCCGTCAATGACCAGAGGAACCTATGCGTTCGATTTCGGGGATACCGGAATGATGACCCCCCTCACCAAGATGCATACGCTCGGCTCCTCATTCATTCCGCCGCCCCTCCATGCGGGGGGCCTCAGGTACCACGGGATGTCCCCCATGGTCAGCCACCTTCTGGAATTGGGATGCATAGAGGCCACCTCCATACCCCAGGTGGACACGTTCGAGCTAGCTCAGCAGTTCACTCGCGCGGAGGGGATCCTACCGGCTCCCGAAACGGCTCATGCCGTTGCAATTGCGATGACTGAGGCAATGGAATGCGCTCGTACCGGTGAGGAGAAGACTATCCTGTTCAACCTGTCCGGCCACGGGCACTTCGACGTCCAGGCCTATATCGACTTCAATGGGGGGAAGCTCAGCAACTACGAGTACCCCGGTGAGCTCATCGAAGCCGCCCAGAGAAAGTTGCCCCCCGTCGATGCTTGAGGCGGTACGCGTAGCCGGAAAAGGGGTGGACGAGGTGGACTTGTGATACGTTGTGACATCGGTCTCTGTGTGGGCTGCAGGATGTGCGAAGTGTCCTGCAGTGCGGGGCATTATGTCGGTGTTTCCTCTGAGTTGTCACGCATCCGTGTGGCGAAGATGGAGGGGTCGGGGATAGATCTGGCCATCGCTTGCCTGAGTTGCTTGGAGAAGCCGTGCCTTGAGTGTCCGACTCTAGCCCTCTCAGTGGGATCCAGGGGGGAGATTGTATTGGAAGAGGATGATTGCATCAATTGCAGAGCCTGTTATGAGGCGTGTCCCGTGGGGGCCGTCGGCTATCACGACGACCTGCCCCTGTTCTGTGATCTCTGTGGTGACGGGCCCCCCGCTTGTGTCGAGGTCTGCCCGACTGGGGCCCTATCGAACACCGAGGACGTAGAGATCTCCTTGAGGGCATTCATGGGCTTTGATGGCAAGCCAGGGCAGAAACGAGCTAACTACGCGACCATCGAGTCCGAACCTATCAGAGAGGGATGGGCTTCGGGAGTGAGGGTGGACGGATGAGCATCTACCAAGGAAATGCGTTGAGGGTCGACCTCACCGAAGGAAGCTTTCACTGGGACAAAACTCCGGAGAACGGCATCGGAGGCCGGACGTGGAACAGCGTCACCCTTCTCCGGGAGTTGGATGCAGGCATCGACCCATTGGGTCCCGAGAACCTCCTCTGCATCTCAGTCGGCCCCCTGACTGGAAGCAAGCTCCAGGCCACATGCCGCTTCATCGCCAGTGCCAAGAGCCCCCTGACTGGCTTTCTGGGTGACTCGGGGGCAAGGGGATTCTTCGCTGCCGAGTTACGCTGGGCCGGCATAGACCAAATCGTGTTCTCGGGCGCGTCTGAGAGTTGGGTCTACCTCTACGTCAACGGTGACCAGATTGAGCTCCGGGATGCGTCCCACCTCGCTGGAATGGACATTACCGAAACGACCCTGCAGCTAATCGACGATCATGGCGACCCCGACCTGCAGGTAGCCACCATCGGCCCCGCAGGTGAGAATCTGGTCAAGTACGCTATCATCTCATGCAACTTGGCGCGTGCCTGCGGCCGCACAGGAATGGGTGCTGTCATGGGCTCCAAGAAGCTCAAGGCCATCGCCGTCCGCGGCAGCAAGCCAGTCATCCCGGTGGACCCCGCCCGCTTCGACAAGGCATGCGACGACCTCATGGGGGCAATCGAGGGTCATCGGCAGTTCGAATCCCGGCGCCTCTACGGGACTACGCGGATCATGGAGTCCCTGTCTGACATGGGGGTTCTACCGGCCTACCACTATCGTAGTACCCTCTTCGAGGGATTGGAGGAGGTTGGTTCTAGGGCTCTCCGTCGAGACCACATGGTCAAGCCCAAGTCGTGCTACAACTGCACTGTCTACTGCTCACGCTACAACTACACCAGCTATAGCGAGGGGGAGGGCCCAGAGTACGAGGCCCAAGCCGCATTCACCGTGAAGTGTGGGTGCACTGACCTTGAGCTGGCAGTCCACGTCTCCAATCTGGTGAATCGGTTGGGATTGGACTGCATCAGCTCGGGCGAGGTCATGGCATGGCTCATGGAATGCAAGCACGAGGGAATCATCACAGATGATGACTGCGATGGCATCGACCTCTCGTGGGGCTCCAAGGAAGCCCTCCTCAAATTGCCCGAGATGATAGCTTACAGGGAGGGGATCGGCGACCTTCTTGCCGAGGGGACGAAGATAGCAGCCCAGAAGTTTGGTACTGAGGCCAGAAAGCTCACCGCCGAGGTCAAGGGGCTCGAACTCTTCTCTGCGGACCCACGAGGGATCAAGGGATTCGGGCTGATGAATGCCGTGAACTCACGTGGTGGCGACCACTATCGAGGTGAGCCGACCATCGAGCTCACCGGTGACGAGGAGTTGGCACTTCGTCGCATCGGCAACCGCGACGCCGCCCACCGCCTAAAGGAGGAGGGGAAGGGTGCCTTGGTGAACTATGCAGAGCACTTGGGCCTCCTCTCGGACAGCATGACTGTCTGCAAGAACATCTCCTGCTCAATGGATGTGATAGACTTCGATCTCGCAGCGGAGGCCTATTCGGGCCTGCTTGGTAAGGAGATTACAGCCCAAGACCTGTGGTTGGTATGCTCCCACGTAAGCCAGGTCGAGAGGGAGTTCAACCTGCGGGAAGGGCTGACTCGGGAGGATGACACCCTGCCCGAGCGCTTCGTCGGCAAGCCGATCCCCGACGGCCCTTCCAAGGGCACGATCATCGACATCGATCGATTGGTCGAGGACTACTACGAGGTTAAGGGCTGGGAGCAGTAGGGGGCACACCCCCCACCAGTGGGCCCCAATTTATTTTCGACCTCCCAATGTCACAAATCACGACTCTGGAAAACTATCGATGTCAGGGAGATTTTTCGATTGACTGGGCATTGACTCACTTCGGTAATGGATTGCCCCTCCCTGCATCGGCTATGCATCTTCGAGCAGGGCGAGGAAGTCACCCCTGTCCATCTCAGCGACTATCGAGGCAACCCTTGGGCCATGGCTCCTGTCGAGCAGAACCCAGTATAGAGCAACATACGCCTGTCGCTTGGCGATTCCAGCCTCGTCCGAGACCCCCCTGATGCAGTCGTCGATCGCCATATTGCTCCATTCGCTGTCGGAGATGGCTCCTGCTAGCTCGGAGAGGAAGCCCCTATGCTCGTCACTCAGGTTCGCACGCGCCTCGTCTCCTACTTCGGTCTGGATGACAATCCTAGCCCCCTCGGGGAAGTGCGGTCCATCAATCCAAGTACGCATTCGAGCGAGCCTGCCGGAGAGAGTCTGGCTGGGCTCGCCCTCGAGATGTCCCGAGCGTTGGAGGGATTCCCAGACTCCCTCATCGGTAGTTTTGATCTGTGCGAGCATTGCGAGATGGCGAAAGGAGACGCCCCCAACCGAGTCCGTCGGATCGCCCCCAATCTCGACCTGACTCAGGCGGACGGCTCCTAGTTGGGTCTCCATGGCCACTCGCTGTCGCTTGCTCATATCCTCTTCGCTGCTCGAGGGGGGGTTTGCGACCAGCCTCTCGTACTCGTCAGCGGTCTCAAAAAGAGCGGCCCCTGTGTCGAAGTCGATGTGACGGTTCACCTTACTGCGTGCTATCACGTAGCGTAGAATCTCGGGTGGCACTAGGTCAAGTGCCTCCATCGGGCCGATAGTGAGTCCCGCGGAACTAGACATCGGACCCATCCCCTTTAGTTGGATCCACTCGTATACCATCTTCTCAGGAGGGTCTCCCCCGAGCAGGTGACTGATTGGAATCCCCGTGTCGAAGCTGCCGCCTGCAGCACCGTGGTCCTTGCCTGCGGGCTCGCAGGTGATACCGTGGATACCCCACCTGGCTGCCCAGTCGATTCTCCAAGGGAGCTTCCCCTCGCCCTTGCGAATATCCGAGGATCCCTCAACGCCGTGACCGTCCACCCAATGCACCCGAGGGTGCTCGTAACCAGTTACCCTCACCCCGTCGAGGCTGCCATCGGAGCCGATGGGGTTGTAGGGAAACCACCCCTCTGGGACCTCCCTGCCGGAGATTTCCTCTATCAGCTCCCTGATTTCCTCCTTGTGTTGGATGGCGAGGTCTATGCTATGGGCGAAGGCACCGCTTTGGTACGCCTCGTGGTTCATCACGACCTCTGGCTTCACGCCAATGGTCCTCAGGGCATCGATAAATGGGGCTAGGAAGTGCTCTGCATAGCTGGTGGTGCCGTCACCGAGCTCGCCATCGGGGCCCGGTGCGGGCACGTAGGCCAACGGGTGACCAATGTACCGTCCGTAGTCCGAGGAGAGGAAGTCGTAGACCCTGCGCAACGGGTCCATGGAGTCGACGATGAAGAGGTAGCGTGAATCTAGACCAGCGTCTAGGCAGGCCCTGTGGATCATCTCAGCAGTTAGGATTTCGCGAAGGTGCCCGATATGGAATTGACCCGAAGGCGTGATGCCCGAGGCTGCGACCTGAGCCCCGCCACGTCCACTCAGTCTCTGCGCGGTGTAATCCGCCCAGTGCATGACCACGCCTCAGACTGTCGCCGCTCTGACTAGGGATCGAAGTGGAACGCCATCGACGTCATCAGTCCAAGACTTGTTCACAAGCACCAAGCAGAGCCTGACGTCCGCCCCAGCCTCCTTCAGACTGGTAGCGGTCTTCCTCATGGTGGTGCCTGTTGAGAAAACGTCGTCGACGACCACGACGCGCTTGCCGGCTATACCGGCATAGACCTCCGAGAGGTGGCCACTGCGGTCCTCGCTGATGCTCCTGACTACGGAGAGTTCGAGGCTCAGTTGGGAGGAGATTGACTGGGCGAAGGCGATGCCGTTGATGCTGACTCCCACTATGGTGTCGATTTCATCCCCGACCATCTCCTCTATGATGTCGCAGAAAATGAATGCCGCCGCTTCAATCCGCTCACCCTTCACAGCGATGGATCTCCATCCCACCTTGACGTCCGATGGCTTGTCCTCGATTACGAAGTCACTGGTCGATAGCCACTGGATGGTGGTCTGGGACAGCGAAAGCTCGTCGGCGATCTGTTGGGTGCTAAGCCCACTGGAACGAAACTCCTCGACCTTGGCCCTGAGTTCGTCAACGCTCAACTGCATCACCATTCCCCAACGATGCGATGCTATGAATCCACCGGGGGTAATCTGTGGGATTATGGGCTATAGCGACGACTCAGAAGCGTCCGGTGCTACCGAATCCCCCCTTTCCGCGCGCAGTTTCCCCCAGCTCCTCGAGACTCACCTCGGTGAATGCTGACTTCGGTATGGGGGTAATCAGCAACTGGGCAATCCTCTCTCCCGCCTCGACCACGTAAGAGTTGCCTTCTCCAATCCAGGTCACGAGGACGAACAGCTCACCCCTGTAGTCCGCGTCAATCGTACCGACGCTGTGAGGCAGGATGAGCCCCTTCGAGCCGAGAGAAGAGCGAGCCCTAACCTGTCCCTCGTAGCCGACTGGTATTGCAACGTGCAAACCTGTCCGCAGCCTGACGCTAGCTCGGAAGGGGACCTCGGTATCCTCGAGCGAGTACAGGTCCCAGCCTGCTGCATGCACGCTTCCCTTGGTCGGCATCCGCGCGTCCGGATGGGTCCGCGCGACCTTGACCTCAAGCGGCTCACTCACGTGTCGTTGGGCACTGAAGCGGTCCTTGACCGTTGGCAAGGACTCTCTCGCGCCCGGTGGGGTGAAAAGGGCCCCTCCGGTCGCATGGCCGTGAGCACCCCCGACTACGAGGCGCTGCTGGACCGAGCCAGAGAACGCATTCCCAAGGACATTAGCGAGCGCTCTCGCTGGACCATGCCAGAGCCTGATATCATGATTGAAGGCAGTCAGACCATCCTGAGGAACTTCTCTGATATTGTCGATGCGATGGACAGGGACTCCAACCACGTATTCCAGTTCCTGTTGAACGAGCTTGGGACCTCAGGCAGTCGGGAACAGGTACGCATCATGCTGAAGGGACGCATCCCCCCTAAGCGGATTAAGGAGAAGATCGTCTCATATGTCAAGACCTTCATCCTGTGCGGCGAGTGCAAAGCCCCGGACACTAGGTTCGTCAGGGAGGACCGCACAACCCAACTGAAGTGCCAAGCCTGTGGCGCGACCCGTCCTGTACGACTCTAATCGAGACCCATTTTTCCTCGATTAGCAATCCATAGGGAATGGTTATACGAATTTATTCTCAGGCCCATTCATGCCAATAGCAAGGTACTGGGTCGTCAAGACCGGTGGTAATGAAGTGACAGAAGAAATGGTGACATCCTGGAAGGACAACTTCCTCGAATTCGCTATGCAGAATGGATGTTTGAGGGGGGCATTGGTCGCAGATGACGAGAGAATAATCGCGGGCACCATATGGCCTGATCTGGAAACGATGAATGCGGTGATCGAGTCTGATCATTACGGAGTGATTGGAGAGGCCGTCAGTGCTTCCTGGGGTGCTGGGGGAATCAGTATCCCCGATGACATTGAATTCGCCTGTAATGGTGAGGTTCTCACAATGGTCGTTCCAGAGGGGCTGTGATCACGAGAAGTCGAGTAGGACTTTACCCCGGTTTTTGCGGTCATGCATGTGTCGTTGGGCGTCAGCGACTTGCTCGAAGCGCCAGACCGAGTCGATTACAGGATCTATCTGCCCCTTCAGAAGCATTTTGGATAGGGACTCGAGGTGGTCCCTGAAGACCTGTTCGTCCTTGAGACGTCCCATGTGAACTCCGAAGACCGCCTTGTTGGAATTCATCATCTTCAGCGGATTAAAGCGCGGTGTGCTCCGCCACATCCTCATCGCAGCGAGCAGCGAGCGACGCTCCCCGGGAACCGCAGAGGATGCACCGAAGACGTGCAGCCTCCCACCGTTTCGCAGTGCCCTGTAAGACCTCATTAGGTGCTTACCACCTACGGGGTCGATGGCTTGGTGGACGCCCTCTCCATCGGTCATGCGCTTGCACACCTCGACGAAGTCCTCTCTCTCCCTATCGATGAAGCGCATCCCCATCGACTCCACGAATTCTTGCTTGGGCCCCGATGCAGTCCCGAAAACCAGTGAGGCACCAAAGGCGGTACAGATTTGCGCGGCAGCGGTGCCAACTCCACCCGCGGCGTGGTGCACCAGCACGGAGTCGCCTTGGCACAGGCTTCCGAGGTGGACGAGCATGTGATAGGCGGTCCCGTAGGCCACGGGAATGGCCGCACCCTTGTCGAAGCTGATGGAATCGGACAACTTGACTATTCGGTCATCGGTGACCACGATCTTCTCGGCATACCCCCCAAACCCGGTCATGGCGATTACCCGATCCCCTTTGGCTACCCTCTCGACGCCTGACCCCACATCCAGAACCTCCCCAGAGGCCTCGTACCCGGGGGTGAAGGGGAAGTCTGGTGCGGAACCGTACAGGCCTTGGCGCATCATGAGGTCTGCGAAGTTGATTCCCGCCCTGTGGACCCTGACACGAACCTCTCCGGGCCCAGCCACTGGGTCTTTCGCCTCTACGATCTCGATGGAGTCAGGACCTCCGATCTTGGGATAGACCACTTTCTTCATTCTCTCACCATCGAATATTCCTGCGCAATCTCCCCTCCCTTGAGGTGATTGAGGATATTGTCCAGCCCCTCGTCGTCGGGCAGTGTGTACCACGTCCCCTCGGGATAAATCACACAGGACGGCCCCTGCTCACAGTATCCGAGGCATCCTGATTTGTTGATTCTGACGTCATCCAATCCCTCTGCCCGCGCTGCACGCTTGAGGTGGGTCATGATGTCTAGGGAGCGCTTCGCTGAACAGCAACCGCGCGGATGCTCCGTTGGACGTTCATTGGTGCAGATGAAGACATGCATCCTGAATGTCATTGGGGACAACGCAGCACCTCAATTCCGCTTGAACTCGGTCACGAGGATGAAACTAGGCTCTGTCAGCCCACCAGTCTTACGGGAGTTGATCATAGCTCGCCTCCTTCATCTGAGCTTGAAGACGGCATGGCGGGTCTGCAGACCATCCCATCAGCCCCATAGGCTGCTTTCGTAGCCCTCACCGGTCTTCTCGGCCTTCTCGTGCATCTCCGAGCGGCGGCGCATGTCATCCTTCTCGAACTTCAGCAACTCCCTATCCTCGATGTAGGTCCTACGAAGGTGTGTAATCAGTCTGACCTCGACGATCACGTCCCTTGCCACAGAACGGAAGTCGCCGCGCTGGTCGAGGATCTCGATGGCGTTTCGTGTGGTACCAATCAGCATTCCCCTGACCCATGGCTCGCGGTCCTCAGGCAGCATCCTTATGTCTAGAAGGACCTCGATAAGATCATCCTTCCTGAGGCCCGACTTGCGGTCCATCAGCGGACCGTGGAACACATCTCCGAGCCCTTCTAGTTCTGGAGAGCCATATTCCTCATACAAGCGCCTCGCCCAATCTGGCAGGTCCTCGACCCGCCTCCCCCTACGTTCATCTGTCACGCTTCGACGCTCGTGTCGTCATAGAAAAAGAAACGGGTTCTACTAGCCGTTCTGACGGTTTTGGACTTGACTAATGCCTTGAAGTGCGATGCCGTGGCGGCGATGAGGGAGGCAAGCCAATGGCATCGGTTGAATGGCGTGGCATCCCAACGGTTCTCTATCCACAGGAGATCCTCGACAAGGCCTTCGGGAGGGCGAGAAACCTAGCTGATCTGGTCGAGGATCCGGACAAGTACCATCGGGTCCGGAAGCAGATGAACAGGATGGTTCAATCCGCTTCCGACGTCATCGCTAAGACGTTGACTTCCTATGTCGGCCGATGGCCCAGCCTCAATGCCCTCACTGAGTTCGATCGTGCTCTGGTCGACGCCGCCGTTGGGTGTGATGAGTACAGAAGAAACTTGGCTGCCCTACAATGGGCCGCAGAGCAGTCCCATCGCATCGCCGGGGAGGCCCAGAGGAAGATTCTCAGGCTCAGGGACATCGATGGCTTCCACAAGGCCAGGCGTCACGCCTATGGTCGACTCTCCTCGATCATCGATCAGATATCCCCCCAGGTTTTGTGGTTGGGAGAGGCTAGGAACGCCCTTCGCAAACTACCGGCAATCGATCCCACGGAGCCGTGTATCGTCGTCGCAGGCTCCCCCAACGTGGGCAAGTCCGCACTGATCAGCGCCCTCTCCAGTGGTGAGCCCGAAGTGGCATCCTACCCATTCACCACCAAGCAACTGCATCTGGGGCACTTCGTTCACCGCAGGCGGTCCTACCAGATGGTCGATACGCCCGGTCTGTTGGACAGGCCTATGGCCGAGAGGAACCCGATCGAGATGCAGGCGATTGCGGCTCTCGAGCATCTGGGCGACGCACTGGTCTTCCTAGTCGATCTCTCGCAAAGCTCCACAACTCCTGTCTCGGAGCAGGAGAACCTGCTCGGTGAGGTTCGCGAACTCATCTCAGAGAGGCCCATCATCGTGGTTAGCAGTAAATCCGACCTCCTCGAGTCCACAGCAGGGAGCGACGAAATGCGAATCAGCGCAGAGACTGGGGAGGGCTTGGAGGAGTTGAGGGCGCAACTCATCGAGATCATCGCCGCCGACGAGATTCTAGATCCACTCAAGCTTCCCGAGAATTGGCCGCGCAATGATGAGAAGCATGGTCGTATTGCATAGGTCAAATCAATCAATGTGCCAAACATGACCGCAAACCACGCAGTACAGGTCATAGCCCCCGTAGGAAGGGGAAAGTCCCCTATCCTTGTCGACTTCAATGGAAGAACCGCAATTAGGACACGCCATACCCGTCATGTTCGGTCCACTGAGATGAGGTTCTTCAAGGATGCTGAACCCCAACCCTAGGCATCCCTGAAGCGCTTCCACAGAACTCGCACTGGGAAAGCCATCTCACCAGCTCCGGCTAAGAGCAGCACGGTTACGATGGCAAGCGCTATCTCGAAGTAGTTGTTCAGGTGAACCGAGGTGCTCAGCACCACCAATTGCGTGTCGAGGGTAGATCCGTCCTTGCCGGCGGTGATGAACCGATAGCCTCCAGGGCCAACTTCGAAGATCAGCGAACCGTCAGCGTCCGATCCACCCGTGACGATGTACTCTGCCAAGTCCTCCTCTGTGCAGGCCGTGAGGCCATTCGAGTCGGGCGGGCACTCGTCGGCAGCGGCAGCGTCAACCACGGCCAGCCAACTCCTCCCCGGCTCCTCCCATTCGACCTCGAGATCGATATCGAGCAGCATGAACGCGGGTGGCACTGAGAGGTCCTCACCAGTCATCCCCACTTGGCAACCTACTGCATCGTCGTCTGAGCACGGGACGATAGGGATCTCCATGCGCGATTCATCGGGGTAGTAGCCTACTAAACTGGCAATGAGAACGATCGCACAGGCAAGACCGACTATGCCGGGAAGAAGGGACATTATCCTGACCATCATGACATCATCCTCTAAGTGCCCTACCGATTCAACCTGACGGCCCCAAGACTTCGAGAATCACGAAGAACACAGCGATGGCCGGGAAGAGGTACATCATGAAGGTCAGCCTGCGTCTGGATCTCTCCTTCTTTTCCTGCATAGTGGCGCAATCGTCCTTGTCACAGATGGGGGGGTCGTTGTCGAGGGGGATGGGTGTCCAACATACCACGCAGTGCCTGTGCGACCTGACTCCTGATTCGGCCTGCCTGCTAGAAGGAGCGTCCCTCCTGCGTGAGGCTGCTGCACGTGCCTCCTGAGCCGTCCTCCGCGCAGCCTTGAGGATGGTTTCCTTGCGACTCAACATATCACCCGGCCACTACGGTTCCGCCAAAGTCACCGCCCTCGAGGGCCGAGCGGATATTCTGCGGTTTTCTTCCATCTAGGATGTCCAAGGGGAGGCCATGCCTCACGGCTTCTCCCACGCCAATGGGGTCTACCACTTGCGAGCCCCCTGCCTTGGCATGCTTCGCCGGTCCGACGATTGATTGCAACTGCTCCAACGTGAGTCTGTCGAAGGCCTCAGCCTCGGGATTCTCATTTGGGTCCTGCTCATGGACTTTCGCGACATTGGTGGCGATGACGCACTTGCCAGCCCCACCACTTATGGCCAATCGAATTGCGACCGCGTCGGTAGTGTGACCGGGAACGGTGCCCCCCATCACAATCACCTTGCGACTGAGTAGGGCCTCGACGGCCTCGTTCACGCTATGGGGGATCGAGCCCGAGACAGGTATGCCCCCATCGGCCAGCGCCTCTCTGATGATGGTGGCGTTCAGGCGGGTTGCAGCGATTCCAATCTTGTCCAAATGGTCGACGTCATCGATAATGGGGCTTGCCAGTTCAATTCCCTCCCTCGCCGGAGCGCCGCCGCCGACCACTAGGCCCAAGCGGTCACCAACGGCTACACGGTCTCTCACTATGGAAACCAGCTCTAAGAGCCAATCGTGACGCTCCTCGACCTCGGGACGCAGCAGGCTACCACCCAAAGCCACGACCACGGTCGCCATCGACCCTTGGTGGACCCCCTGCCTTTCAATGCCTACGCTCAAGACGCGCTGAAGGGTTGAAATGCCGCCCATTGCGGCAATTCACGGAGGAACGACATGTCCGAGGAGCTCGCGCAGCAGCAGCGGAGGCTCCGCCTGAAGAAGGCTGTCAAGGAACTCTCCGAGATGAGGGGGATGGGCACCGAACTCGTCACGGTGGTCATACCCCCTGATCGCATGATCAGTGATGTTAGGCAGCAACTGGGTCAAGAGGCCGGCCAGGCTGCCAACATCAAGTCGAAGTCTACTAGGAAGCACGTGTCCGACGCCCTCGAATCAGCCGTTTCCACCATTAACCGCTACAAGACCCCGGGCGAGGGTGGCATTGCCATCTTCGTCGGTCACGTTATAGTTGGCAATAACAAGACTAGGCTTGTCACCACCGTCATAGACGACCCCCCCGAGCCCTTCTCCTCATTCAGGTACAGGTGCGACTCCTCATTTGAGATCAGTCAGCTCGAGGAGATGCTCATCGATCGAACCTCGTACGGGCTCTTCGTCATCGATCGCTCCGAGGCCGCCTATGGTTTGGCTTCGGGCAAGCGCCTCCACTGCCAAGAGCACATCACTTCGCTGGTCCCTTCCAAGCACGGACGGGGTGGACAATCGGCGCAACGCTTCGAGCGACTCATAGAGGAAGCTGCTCACAAGTTCTTCAAGAAGGCGACAGAGAGGGCCTGCAACTACTGGCTGCCTATGATCCAGGACCTGAGGGGCATCATTATCGGGGGACCGGGAGCAACCAAGGACTACGTGGTCAAGCATGACTACTTCCATCACGAAATCAAGAAGCTCATCACGGAGCCATTCTTCGATGTCGGATACTCTAACGAGAGTGGCCTGAGGGAGTTGATCCAAAGGGCTGGCTCGATGATGGATCAAATTGAGCTCGATCGCGAACGCACCCTAGTAGACGAGTTCCTGCGTGAGGTGATGCAGAGCGTCCCCAAGGCAACCTACGGTGAGGCAATGGTGAGATCTGCCCTCAAACAGGGAGCAGTGGCTACCCTGCTGCTATCGGAGTCCCTGAGTAAGAGACGTGTCGTGTGGCTGTGCAAGGTTTGCAAACACGAGTGGGAGGCGACTCAGAACAACCTCTCGGAAACTCCCGATTGCCCTGAATGCAAATCTGACAACGTTCACGAGGACTCTGACAGAACCATGGAGCTGATCGACGAGATGTCAATCCTCGCAGGGCATACCTCGGCCGAAGTAAGACTCATCTCCCTCGACACTGAGGAGGGAGATACCCTGAACACGGCATTCGGAGGGATCGCTGCCCTGTTGAGGTATCCTATCGCATGAGGCTGTGAAGATGAGGAACCTGATTGAGGATGCTCGCCCTCCCTTGGCCGAGGCCATGTCGAAAATGGGCGTTGACGAGTCAGTCTGGACTCCATTGTTAGGGCGCTCAACGGTGGAGGACCACGGGGATGCTGCTCTACCGTGCCACGCGCTTTCCAAGACTCTCAGAAGATCTCCATCCGAAATCGCTGACGAGGTCGTCAGCCTGATTGGAGGTGCCTTGGATGGAATCGCCGATGCCTCTTCAGTCAGTGGTTTCGTCAATCTCCGAGCACAACCGTCCTGGCTCTCTAGACGCATTGAGGCAATGATGCCGGATCCACGACTGGGAATAGGCCTCGAAGAGTGTCGAACCTATGCAGTCGACTATTCAGCACCCAACGTGGCCAAGGAGATGCACGTCGGCCACCTCCGTTCTACTGTGATTGGCGATGCCATAGTCAGGATGCTTGAGTTCAGGGGTCACCTCGTGCACCGGGAGAACCACGTCGGTGACTGGGGAACGCCGTTTGGCATGCTGATTGAACACCTGCTCGACCTCGGGGAGGCCGAGGCGGCCAACGAGTTGGGGGTCGGTGACCTCGACTCCTTCTACAAGCAAGCCCGTGCCAAGTTCGTCACTGAGGAGGAGTTCGCCGAACGCTCAAGGCAGCGTGTGGTGTTGCTCCAAGGTGGTGACGAGGAGACATTGCGCCTGTGGCGCGTCCTCGTTGACGAATCAATGCGATACTTCAACGAGGTCTACTCGATGCTGGGTGTCCTATTGACTGACGACGACATAATGGGCGAGTCGAGGTATCAGGACCTCCTGCCAGTGGTGGTCGATCGTCTGGGCGATGCAGGCATCCTCGAGCACAGCGAGGGGGCTGATGTCGCCTATCCGGGTGGATGGGTGAATCGTGAAGGCGAACCCCTCCCGATGATCATCAGGAAGGCCGATGGTGGCTACAACTACTCTACATCCGACCTCGCTTGCATTATCGACCGCGTCGAGCGCCTCAAGTGCGACTCCTTCCTCTATGTGGTAGGAACGCCTCAGAAGCAGCACTTCGAGATGGTTTTCCAAGTAGCTAGGCAGGCGGGATTCATGGATGATGGCCATAATGCCGTACATGTTAACTTCGGCTCTGTGATGGATGCCGATGGCAAGGTTCTGAAGAGTCGCGAGGGAGATGTGATCAAACTCTTCGACCTTCTTGCTGAGGCTGTTACGAGGGCAAGGGCGGCTATCGAGGAGAAGAACCCTGACCTTCAGGGAGAGCAGCGAGAGCGCGTGGCGCGAATCGTCGGTATCGGCGCGGTGAAGTACGCCGACCTTTCGACCGAGCGGACCAAGGACTACGTCTTTGATTGGGAGCGGATGCTCTCCTTTGACGGCGACACGGCTCCTTATCTGCAATACGCCCATGCTAGGATTTGCAGCATCTTCCGCAAGTGGGGCGGGGACCGTGGTTCTCTGAGCGAATCGGAAATCTCCTGTTCCCTCCCTGAGGAGTGCCTACTGGCTCGCCGACTAACTGACTTCCCAGCGGTAGTGGATGAGTCCACCCATGCATACATTCCGCATAGGCTCTGCGCCCATCTGCATTCGATCGCTTCGGCCTTCGCCTCGTTCTACGAGGCATGCCCAGTGCTCTCGGCCGAGGAAGAGGGCACGGTTCACAGCAGGCTTGCCCTGTGCGACCTGACAGCTAGGGAGCTGGAACTCGGTCTGGGACTGCTTGGAATCGAGGTTCCGCAGAGGATGTGACTAGTCCGACTCGGAAAGCATCGACCTGACGCGTTCGAGGTTCGGGCCACGAACGGTTCCGCCAACCTCGCCTCCAACGAAGAGCCTCCAGAAAGGGACCACGTCGACTTCCATCTCCAACCACCCAAGTTCGTCCTTCAGCAGAAATGCCTCGGGATTGTCTAGAGATAGAATGCAGACGTCTTCTTCATCAAGATAGGAAATGCCAGCCAGTGCCGCCTCACACTCGTCGCAGTCACTCTTGGAAACCATGATCAGAACCCTCTCTCTGGACATTGCCTCCGCCCAATCGGCAATGGAAACTAACTCCTTCATGCCAATCCCGCATTACATGAGCATGGTTGAAAGCAAAGACCAACCAACTGTCCCATGCTGCCCTTAGCCGAAGCGGCACCAGACTTCACGTTGATGGCACACGATATGGCGATGGCCATCGTGAGGACTATTTGGTAGGGTGTGAGCCTACTGCGAGAGCCAGCCCTAGCCCCATGCTAGGTAGCGCACCAAAGAGCCGTAGATTATCCCGGAAACGACCAGACTCTCCTCGTTGAAGCGATCCATACTGTCGAGGTACGTGTGGTACTCCTCGGAACCGGATCCATAGCACATCATGGCCTTGCCGTAGTGCTTCTGCCCCTCGTCACCCTCGTCGAGGCCGTATACGAATGGGGCGTGGTCAGAGTTGTATGGCATCTCTATCGAATCCAGCAGCCTGACGCTGATGTCGTATTTGGACGCGAGATCAGGGTAGGACTTTGTGAAGGCAGTGACCAGACCCTCGATTCGACTGACATCACTAGGGCTGTTGCCCTGAAGGGTCAGTCCCGAGTTCCTCTGGGCATCGACGTGGTTCATGTCGAGATTGACGTACAGTCTCAGGTTATCCCTGAGCGTGCTCTGGTGCTTCTTGACCCACTCCGATGAGCCCCAAAGCCCCTCCTCCTCACCACCCCAGGTGCAGAAATAGATAGTGTGCTTGGGCTGGCCGAGTTCTGAGTGGAGAATGCCGAATTGCCGAGCCATCTCCTGTACGGTGGCAGTACCAGCTGTATTATCGACAGCTCCTTGACCGTTGTACACCGTATCGTGATGGGCTCCGATGATTATCAGCGAATCAGACTCGCCTTCGATTATCCCGCACGGCACGTGGACATTGACGTTCACCTGGTTGTCCACCTCAATAACGAATTGAAGCATGTCCTCGCCATTGATGACCTGATCTGTGATCATCTCGCCAACGCTCTTCGATACCATGACGAATCCAATATCATAGGGCTTCTCATCGAACTGTGTGATGTCTGATGACTTGAAGTAGGGCACACAATCGTCGGTCACCAATTCGTCGCAGTTCTGTCTAGCGTTTACGGTAATCAGACCTCTCAGGCTGTTCTCTTGGGCCCTGAGAAGAAGTACCGTGTTACTCTCAGTGGCAGGCTGGCCATCATGCTCGTCCATCAGCCACACGAGCCCTATGCCGTTGGCCGCGGACCCCCAGTCAGCGGACTCGTTGCCCTTTCCCAGATCGACCACGTTGACATCGCTGCTAGCGACTATGTCGACGTCGCCACTGTATCCCTGGACCACATAATCCACTCTGTGGGTGAACTCAGTCTCGTCCCTGTTCACATCGGCCACAGAGCACGGGGTCGGGCCGCCGAGTATGTTGCCGATGCCCCCAGGTGAGCAGATCATGATTTCGAATTCGTTACCCATGTAGAATAGGGGGACCTCAAACGTCTCAAGCGTCGCTGGCATACCGCTGCTAGAGAAATTGAGCTTGATAGACTGGGCCGTGTTCTCCTCCTCTACCGTTCCGGACAGCCTGCCTTGCCATTGGGGGTGGCCGAGGCTTACGAGCTCCTCAGCATACGCCCTGGTCTGGTTGCTGTCGAAGTCGATCAGGACGTAGTCTGGCTCACCTTGAATCCACTCCACGAGGTCATCGGCGAAGAGCAAGGCCCCACCGGTAACTCCGACTACCAGTAGCACAGCGACCACCACTGTGGCAACCGGTAACTCCTTTGCTCGTGAAATGACGGTTGCGGGACCCTCCTTGAGGCGGCTCATAACCGTAGACGAGGAGAACGCGTCTTCGATGACGATTTCCGCATCGAGGACGGATGAATCCGAGCCTGCAAGCTCCAATCGCTCGATCAACTCAGACTTCTTGCCAGATACCGGCATCCCTCTAGAACGCAACTCCTGCTTGAGCTCGTCGACGGTTCTGGAGCCCCACTGACTCACGCAATCACCGTTGCCGAGCGCTTCCGGGTCGTTCTTGAACCCATGCCAGATAGGTGCCAGTCGGACGTCATTCAGCCGACGTCTACCTCTTCGCCGGACCAACGCTCGCTAAGGCGGTTCTCCACGCCCATCTGGTCGAGGATCCTAGACACTACGAAGTCAACGAGTTCTTCGATCGTGGACGGCGAGTGGTAGAATCCGGGACTTGCAGGCAGGATTACCACTCCCCACTCGGAGAGGTTGGCCATCGCCTTGAGGTGAGGGGTCGAGTAAGGAGTCTCACGTGGAACTAGGATGAGCTTGCGTCGCTCCTTCATGGCCACTAAGGCACTCCTGGTCACCAGATTGTCACTAATTCCCGCAGCGATCTTGCCGATCGTAGTGCCGCTGGCCGGACAGACCACATATGCATCGAACCGAGCGGAGCCCGAGGCCGAAATAGCAGCCAGATTGTCATTGTCCTCTAATGCGAAGCCGAATCTGGAAGAGAGGTCATTCGGAGTGATCCCGCATTCGAGGTCGAGATTAATCGCGCCTTCGCGCGTCACTATCAGCCTCATCTCCCAACCGGCTTCTGCCAGCGCTTCAATCAGCCTGACGCCATAGCGTGCGCCCGAAGCCCCTGTGATTGCCACGACAGCCTCTGGCATGATTTGCCCTCCAAGCATTCCCGCTTCAATGATTCCACGCCCTCACACGCTCTCCTTGAGAGCATGGGCCAGATACCGATACTCGTCTATGTGGTTGTACAACTGGGCCGAGATGCGGAGGTACCTGACGTCGTGATGGCGCCATGGGAAGACCGGGACCTGAATTCCGTATTTGTCAAGGAGGTGATTGTGGAATGGATCTCCCTCGAGGCCGATGGCCCCGACCTCTCCATCGGCCGGCATCTCGATTGCTGCGAGCGCAGAGACCATCGAGTCCGGGAATGGGGCGGTGGTTCCCAGTGCATCGCAGATTATCCTCCGCCCCTCAACGGTCAGAGCGTGGTTCCTCTCCATGATTTCGGGCCAGCCACCTTCTGTGAGACTCCCAATGTACTCGATCGCCTTCGGGATGCACAGCCACGGCGTCGGGTCATGAGTCCCGGGCCATGCGAACTCGAACTCGAATATCTCCTGCGCATCACCCACGTGCGAAGCACCGTGACTGATGCTCAACGGACGAACGAGGCCCTTGCGGTCCTTGCGAATGTGCAGGAAGGCCGAGCCTTTGGGGGTGCACAGCCACTTGTGGCAGTTGCCGGTGCAGTACGCCACATCGAGTTCGGTAAGATCGAGGGGGACGATGCCAGGGCCATGGGCAGCGTCGAGAAGGACATCGACCCCTCTGGATTGCAATTGGACGACCAACTCCTCGAAAGGCATCCTCATGCCAGTAGGGCTGGTCACAGTGTCAATCAGTGCTAGGACCGTCCTGTCCGTCACAGCACCCATAACGATGTCGATTACCTCCTGCGTTCCCCCGACCCTGAACGGAATCTTCACGACAACCGTCTTCGCACCTGATTTCTCGGTGACGAAGTCGACGGCGTTCCAGCAGGCCTGGTAGGAATGATCTGGAACGATGATCTCGTCCCCTTCCGCAAGATCGAGGCTTCGCAGAACGGTATTCACCCCTGCTGTCGCGTTTGTGACGAAGGTCATGCCATCGAGATCGGCATTGAGGAACTCGGAGAGGGCTGATCGCGCACGGTTCCACAGTCCGAGGTAGTCCCTCTCGATGAACCGGACCGGTTCCCTTTCGATTTGAGCCCTCAGACCGCTCTGCTCCTCGAGGACGACAGTCGGCGTTGCCCCGAAGGAGCCATGATTCAGAAAGCACGTCTCGGGATCCAGCGTCCAGTGATGCGCTAATTCGCCTTTGCGAGGTCGACTCATGCGGGCATCTCCGGGCTCCATTCGATGGGATCCAGGGGTGCGCGTCCGAGGTGTTGTTCGCATGTGCCGAGCAATGCCTCCTCGATGCGTGTCATGTCCAGAGCCCTGCCCGTGGGGTCGTGGGTGTAGCCCAGTTGAGCGAGGCTGGTGTGCACGCCAGCCCTCATGCCGCATCCCTTGAGGTCCTCTACGCGGGTGCCCGGGGTCTGGATGTTGATGGACATGCCGTGGCGGCTGACCCAGTGAAGGAATGATAGCCCGATTGAGCATATCTTGTGTCCGTCGACCCATGCTCCTTGCATCGAGTGGTCCTTGTAAGCCTCTATGCCACAGTCGGAAAAGGCACTAATTGCCCAGTCCTCGAGCCTGCCGATTATCCCCCGGACGCTCTGCTCCTCGATGATCCATTTGATGATCGGATAAACGACCAACTGCCCCGGTCCGTGCCAGGTGATACCCCCGCCCCTATCGGTTAGCGAGGTCGGGTAACCCTCCACTACGACGCCTTCCCGCACCGCCTTGGGGCCGACTGTTACCACCTCAGGATGCTCGACCAGAATCAGGGTATCGGAAATATTGCCATCAATTCTCTGCTGCTGCATCTCCTTCATTACCTCGGCCATTAAACGATGCTCGACCACGCCTGCTCGAAGCACAGTGATTTGACCCATCCGCTCGCCTCAGGTGGTGTGAATCGCATGACCTAGGGTTTTCAGAACGCTCTCGTGGAACGCCTCTGTAATGGTGGGGTGAGCGTGCACGGTGCCTGCGACGTCCTCGAGCAGAGCTCCCATCTCGAGTGCGAGGACGAACTCACCGTGCAGTTCTGCCACGTGACTCCCTACTGCTTGAACGCCAAGAATCACATGGTCGGACTCGCGCGCAGTGACGCGGACGAAACCCCCTGTCCTATCTGCCTCCAGAGTCAGTGCGCGGCCACTGGCCACGAGTGGGAACTTGCCGACGACGATCTTCTCTCCTCGTTCTTCTGCCTCGCTGGGGGTGAGTCCCACAGAGACTATCTCGGGCTCTGTGAAAACTATTGCAGGAATGGCCACCTTGTCGAACTCCCTAGGATGGCCAGCGATGATCTCAGCGACCATTTCCCCCTGTGCACTAGCCCTGTGGGCCAGCATAGGTTCTCCTGATACATCACCGATCGCAAAGACTCCGGGGACGTTGGTCTGGCATTGGCTGTCTATTCTGATGAAACGCCCTGATGCATCCATCCTGACACCCATATTCTCCAATCCCCAGCCCTTGGTATTGGGTCTTCGACCTACTGTTACTAGGACATTATCGACCTTGATCGACTCCTCCTCTCCTTCCTTCTCGAACATCAACTCAACCTTGCGGGATGCTCCCTTACCCTTGATCTCGATCCCGCGAGCAAGCGCGTTGGTGTGAACGGTAACTCCGTGTCTCTTGAGCCAAATTTCCAATGGCCTTCGCAATTCCTTGTCGAAGATCGCCAGAATACTGTCCAGACCCTCCACAACGGTGACCTCAGTCCCTAGTTTCGTCAAGGCGCAACCCAGTTCTAGGCCAATATACCCTCCTCCGACAATCGCGGCCTTCTTGGGTAGCCTGCTGAGATCTAGAGCGCCAGTGGACGAGAGCACGAACTCCTCGTCACACGGCATGAATGGAAGGTCTATGTGACTCGATCCAGTCGCGATGACGACGTTCTCGGCCTCTATCCCCACGGGGCCCTCGGAAGTCTCCACGGTACAGTGCTTAGGTCCGGAGAATGTGGCCCAACCATTCAACAATTCAACGCCTGCCGCCTTAAGAAGCCCTTCCACGCCCTTGTTGAGCTTGTCCACGATAGTATCCTTCCATGAGACGAGGGCGGACATGTCGACCTCTGGCCCACCGTCTATTGACAGGCCCATGTGCCCTCCTTCTGTAGAGTGCTGGCGCAGTGCCTCGAAGCGATCGGCTGCATGAATAATCGCCTTGCTAGGGATGCAGCCCCTGATCAGGCAGGTGCCTCCGGCCCTATCGCCCTCGACTACGATCGTGTCCAGCCCTAGTTGTCCGGCTCGTATCCCTGTGACGTATCCACCTGGGCCGGCACCGATGACGAGCAATTGGCACTTCCGAGTCTCTGCCATAGCGGACCTCACATGAAGATCATTGCCGGGTGCTCGAGCATTCGCTTGAGATGCTGAACCAGACGAGCTCCGTCGGCACCATCGACCACCCTATGGTCGAAGGAGCTAGAGAGGTTCATGATGCGCCTGACGACTATGTGCCCGCCTCGAACCACAGGCATCTCACGTGCCTTGTGCACTCCGAGAATCGCAACTTCGGGGTGGTTGATGATGGGAGTGGCTCCGAGGCCGCCCTCACGGCCCAAGCTGGTGATTGTAAAGGTCGATCCTGTGAGGTCATCTAGACTGGCAGACCCATCACGGGCCGCTTGTGAGGCCCTTAGGAGCTCGGAGGCGGCCTGCCACGAATCCATGGCCTCGACGTGCTTGACCACAGGTACGTATAGCCCACGCTCGGTTTGCGTTGCAATGCCGATGTGAACTGCAGCGTGGCGATGAACGACCCCCTCGCCATCGTGGAAGTGTGCATTGCACTCGGGGTGCTCAGGCATTATTTTAGCGAGGGCGAGCATGATGAATGGAAGGAATGTCAGTTTGGGCTGGCCGTCTTGCCTGTTGGAGTTCAGCGTCTGGCGAAGCTCCTCGAGCTCAGTTACATCGACCTCTTCGAAAAACGAGAAGTGAGGTATTGACGACTTGCTCTTGACCATCTGCTCGGCAATCTTACGTCGAAGTCCGACCACTTTCACCTCGGTGACGCCGGTACGACTGGTGGAGAAGGCAGCCGGCGCTGCTCCAAGAACATCTCCTCCGGCAGCGATGAACGCGTCCAAGTCAGCGTGCCTGATGCGCCCGGCAGGGCCACTCCCACTGACCACGCCCAGCTCCACTCCCGCCTCTAGGGCTCGCTTGCGAACGGCTGGGCTTGCCAGTACCCTCCCATCCGTCCTCTTTGCAGCAGTCGTAATCGGTGGTGCCGCAGGAGGGGGTGCTGGCTTCGGTGTGGGTGCAGGGATGGATGTGGGTGCGGGTGTGGGCTTGGCGGCTGGGGTGGGGGCTGACTCAGGCTCGTGGGCGGCGCCCGATTCGGGAACGGGCTCTATGTCTGCAACGGTCTTCGAGACTCCTTCGGCATCGAACTCGACGAGCATCGATCCAACGGCGATCATGTCACCTACTTCCCCGCTGACTGAAGAAACAACGCCACTGGTCGGGGAGGGGATGGTCACAGTGGCCTTGTCTGTCATTAAAACCACGATCGGCGCATCCTCGATGACAGTGTCACCAATGCCCACGTGCCACTGAACGACCTCGCCCTCAACGACGCCTTCACCGATGTCAGGCAGTTTGAAGACGTACTTCGCCACTCTCATTCCTCCATGACCCTATGTATCGCCTTTGCGATACGACCCGGTCCCGGCATGTAATCCCATTCAGTTGTGTGGGGGAATGGGGTGTCCCAGCCAGTGACTCTCTCGATTGGGCTCTCTAAGTGATAGAAGCAGCGCTCTTGGATGGAAGCCACCATCTCTGCTCCGAAACCACTCGTCTTAGGGGCCTCGTGGACAATCACGCATCTACCGGTTTTCTGCACGGAGCCCACTATTGCCTCTCTATCCCAGGGTAATAGCGTCTGGAGGTCAATCAAGTCGCATGAGACGCCGCTATCTTTGATCCCCTGCTCGCAGACGTGTACCATTGCCCCCCAAGCGATTACAGTGCAGTCACTGCCCCCTCTGACAAGACGGGCTTGCCCCAGTGGGATTCTGTAGGGTGCCTCTGGGACTTCAGCCTCGGGGTGGTCAGTCCAAGTGGGGACATTGTGGGGGTCGCCGTAGAACGGGCCCCTGTAACACCTCTTAGGCTCGAAGAAGACCACTGGGTCGTTGCATTCTATCGCACTGATAAGCAAGCCCTTGGCATTGTATGGCGTAGAGCAGTACACCACCTTGAGCCCTGGTGTGTGTGTGAACTGGGATTCGGGAGACTGGGAGTGGTGATGCCCACCACGAATGCCCCCGCCCGCGGGTGTCCTGATGGTCACGGGAGTCCAGTACTCTCCTCCGGAGCGGTGCCTTACCTTGGCCATCTCGTTGACGATCTGATCGTATGCTGGGAAGATGTAGTCGGCGAACTGTATCTCCACGACCGGTCGCAGACCATTGATTCCCATACCGAAAGCTATCGCCGCTATGCCTCCTTCGGAAAGAGGGGTGTCGAAGATTCTGTGCGATCCGTGCTTCTTCTGAAGTCCGTCGGTCGTTCTGAAGACCCCACCGAAATAGCCGACGTCCTCACCGAAGATGATTACATCGGGATCATCCTCAAGCATATTGTCAAGCGCACTGTTTAGGGATTGGATGACGTTCATGTTCGGCATATTCAGTCCTCCATCAACTCGTCGTGCTGCTCCTTGACATGCCAAGGCATCTCCTCGTAGACCTCGGTGAAGATGGTATCCGCCGAGGGGTACGGGCCGTTGGCTAGGTCACCGAACTCGACAGCCTCCTTGTAGGCCCCCATCACTTCCCCGTCTATGCGTTCATTGAGTTCGTCTTGTTGTGCCTCACTCCACTCTCCGATCTCGATGAGATGGTCCCTCAGTCTGTAGATCGGATCGCCGCCCGGCCACTTCGTGAGTTCGTCTCCGGGGCGATAGCGACCTGGGTCATCGCTGCTGCTGTGAGCCCCTGCACGATAGGTCAGGACCTCAATGTGAGTAGCTCCGGCACCGGAAGCGGCACGCTCGCGTGCCCACTTGGTAACCGCGTAGAGAGCGAGGAAGTCATTCCCATCGACCCTGAATGAGGGTAATCCGTAGGGCAGGCCTCTGGAGGCGAACTCGTCCCCTCCAGTAGCTATGTTTGCGTGGGTCGATATCGCCCATTGGTTGTTGACGACATTGAGTATCACGGGAGCCTTGTAGACGCCGGCGAAGTTCAGTGCGTAGTGGTAGTCTCCCTCAGCACTGGCACCGTCGCCTATCCATGTAATCGTGACCTCATCGAGCCCCTTGTACTGGGATGCCATCGCGACTCCCACCGCTTGGCTGAACTGGGTTCCGACGGGACTAGATACTGAGATGAACCGACCTTCTCTGTAAGAGTAATGGACAGGCATCTGCCTCCCCTTGATATTGTCCTCGACATTTCCTATGCAGTGACAGATCATGCTGACCATGTCACGTCCGCGAACAAACTGTGCTCCTGGCTGCCTGTAAGTGGGGAAAATCCAGTCTTGGGCCTCAAGAGCCATCGTCTGAGAAATTGCAACGCACTCTTCGCCGAGCGAGCGCATGTAGAACGAGAGCCGCCCTGTCCTCTGCATCTTCATCATTCGTTCGTCGAATATTCGAAGCCTGACCATGTGCTCGAGCCCCTCGCGCAACCGATCTGCGCTGAGCTCAGGGTTCCATGCTCCTGAGGCCTTGTTATCATTCCCGAGTACTCTGACTAGGCCATGAGCGTGAGGTACCGTGTCGTCCGCGTTACACTTGGCAGGATCCGGTCGCTCGAGATTTCCGGGCTTCCAAGGCCAGTCTCCGAAATCCGCTTCTTCACCCGGCCTACTTGGGGCAGTCGGAACCTTAAGACCGGACTCCTTCTTTTTTGCCATGCTATGAATACCCCATACACTCATGACATTTGGCTTCGGACCTTCACATGGGCCTCTTTTCCTATGGGGTGACATACAGCTGAACCCGTGGATTCCCTCGTCACCACCGGTTCCATTCCACTGGCCTCCTCCCAGAGCAGTCCTGCCCTGTAACTCGATCTCACCAATGGTCCGCTCGCTACAGCCCTGAAGCCCAACTCACGGGCTATGCGATCCCAATCGGCGAACTGGGTTGGTTCAGGAAACCTGTCGACTGCAAGGTGCTTGTAGCTGGGTTGCAGGTACTGCCCCAATGTAATCATGTCAACCCCTGCCCGTCTGATTTCCCTCATCGCCTCGACGACTTCCTCGTCAGACTCCCCCAGGCCTACCATGATGCTGGTCTTGGTTAGGAGCTCCGGGCGTAGCCTCTTTGCCTCGGAGAGGATCTCAAGGGATTGTTCGAACGAGGCCCGAGGGTCACGAACAACACCATCTAGTCGCGGCACACACTCCACGTTGTGTGCGAACACGCGCAGCGGTAGCCCCTCCAGCAAGAAGCTCAATGCTTCGATGTTGCTATCGAGGTCCGAGCATAGGAGTTCCAGCCCGACATCAGGCGAATTCTCGTTGACGACGTTAATGCAGTCTCGATAGTGACCGGCTCCCCCATCCGACAGATCGTCGCGGTTGACCACTGTGATCACGGCGTAGCTCAATCCCATTCTCGCGATTGCCTCTGCCAGTTCTCCAGGTTCATTGGCGTCTAGTGGGGAGGGGGTCCTGACAGTTCCTACAGCGCAGAACCTGCAACCCCTCGTACAGACCTCTCCAGCAATCATGAAGGTAGCCGTCCCCCTTCCCCAGCAGTCGTGGACGTTCGGGCACATGGCCTCCTCGCAAACTGTGCAGAGTCCATGTTCGCGTACATTGGCTTTGGTCTCCCTGTATCTAATCTGGGCCACTCCAGTCGGAAGGGAGGTCCTGAACCAGTCCGGGAGCCTTCTTCTAGCAGCCATACGGCGCTCCCGTGGACTCCCTCTGGATACTCCGCCACAGCCACCAGGTAGGGTATCCCTGGGGTCAATGGTCGACAGTCGCCTGTCCATCAGGATTGCCGGATGGAGACTCAACATTAATCGTTATCATGCTAATCAGATGCCAAGCGAGCCGTGCAATCGGTAAAATGCAAGTCGTTCATCCGCGCTGCATGGACAGGGGTGCTATTCTGGTCACTGGTGGTGCCAAGCGTATCGGGCGCTCCATCTGCATCCAACTTGCAAATGATGGCTACGCCATTGCCATTCACCACCG
This sequence comes from Methanobacteriota archaeon, assembly GCA_002722735.1. Classification (GTDB taxonomy): domain Archaea; phylum Thermoplasmatota; class Poseidoniia; order Poseidoniales; family Thalassarchaeaceae; genus UBA36. The sequence continues at coordinate 71,752 of PBMR01000015.1, read as the reverse complement.
CGACTCTGCATCGGAGGCTTCGGACCTCGCCAGTGAAATCGCGTCCATGGGGGGGAGCGCGACAACAGTACAGTGCGACTTGGTGGATCCGGCAGCCACCTCAACTTTGATTGACAAGGCCTCTGAGGCATTGGGAGGCGTGTTCGGACTGGTGAACAATGCCTCGACCTTCGTCCACGACGACATCACGACATTCGATGAGGCCTCTTGGGATGGCCACATGGCCGTGAACGTGAGGGCACCAATGCTGTTGATCAGATCACTATGCCAGCGACTCGGTGAAGGCCACCAAGCATCTGTGGTGAACATCCTTGACCAGAAGATCGCAGCCCCGAATCCCGACCATCTCTCTTACACGGCATCCAGATATGCTATGCTTGGTCTCACCGAAGCCCTCGCGAGGGGGCTCGCACCCTCCATTCGCGTCAACGCTGTGGCTCCAGGTCACACGCTCCCTAGTCCCTTTCAATCCCCCTCTGGGTTTGCTAGGGCTCAGTCTGAGGCTCCCTTGGGTTACGGACCAGGTCCAGAAGATATCGCCGGTGCTGTATCTTATCTGATGGGGGCTGGCTCTGTCACCGGGCAGGTAATTTTCGTTGACTCTGGGGAAAGGTTCCTTATGCGGCCTAGGGACGTTATCTTCGAGACGGAGGGAGAGTCATGACCGAGCTAGTGGATGCGCTGGCGTCGGTACTCTCGAAGTCCTCGGAGGATGCCACGATAGTCTTCTTGGAGGACGCAGTTCGGGAGATTGAGGTGGGAATCCATGATTTCGAGCACGACGCTAGCCAATCGGTCAGGTTCGACATTTACGCTGTACAGTCAGAATCTCAGACGCCTTTGGGTGATGATATCAACCAAGTCCTGAACTACGAGTACCTCCAAACTGCCTTGGACTCCGTGATCTCAAGGGGTCGATTCGGACTGCTCGAGAGTCTAGCCTCCGAGTTGCTTGACGAGCTGTTGGCACCCACTGAGGTCATGGCAGCATCGGTCAAGATCACCAAGCAGGATATCCCCGACTTCGAGGGTGAGCTAGGCTGCTCGGTAACTCGCCTCAAGTGACTCATCAATTTGATTGGTGCAGGGGGAGGGATTCGAACCCACGAAGCGCTAAGCACCGGAGCTTAAGTCCGGCCCCTTTGTCCAACTCGGGCACCCCTGCACACCTCCAGTTGAGCCGCTTGCTTTCAATCGAGCGGAAACCAACTATGCAAGAACCGATGCATTGCACGCTCCAGCATCCCGAACGCTTTAACATCCCGAATGCGACGGACAATCGTGCGAAATCGCTCAAGAATCGAGTCATGCGGCCGAGCCCACCTCGTCACCTATGCCATAGTGGCCCTGATGCTACTACCAGTCGGGCTAACCGGAGACTCCAGGGACAACCTCGCCCCACTCCCCTCAAGAGTCGACTCAAGCCCCCCCGATGCCAACTTCTACACCCTGTACTTCGCTAGTGGGAACGGCTCGGGAATGGACGGGCTGATTACCACCAAGATTCCCGAAAGCGGAGGTCAGGAGACTGCTAGCGCCCTCGATTCAAATGTTGAGTTCAAATCGAATGAACTCATCTCCTCAATGGAGTTCTTCGGGCGCAAGTACCACGCCAATGATTCGTACTACCTGCCGGTCAATCTGTTTCTAAAAGCTACCGGATCCTCGCAGTCCAGTGTCGATTGGACTGTCTCGGTCCGGACCTCTGGCGGCTCGGTCGGCAGCTCGACATGGGATGGGGGGGCAGTGTGCGACTCCACCTTCTCCAGCACCTGTTCCTTCGACTACGAATCCTTTGAAGTCAACATTGGGGGGGATCGGTCATTCACAGTCGACAAGGACGAACGACTCGAGGTCAATGTGCGAGCGAGCATGAGCGGTTGCGATGGCGGAATCTTCTCCTCGAGTTGCACGGCAGAGGTAGCGTGGAACCAAATCTCGGGCGAGAATAGGTTCTCGAACGTGCAGGCCGATGCAAACGCCCTGAGCAAAAGCATCATTGTTCTACAGAGGGAAGGTGCAAACCTCCCCGAAGGCCCGGAACTCGATTGGTTCCCCAACGACATCATAGAAGACAGGGCAATGCAGTTCTCTATCGATGCCAAGAGCTCGTTCGGAAGGTTCGACATCGCGAAGGTCGAACTTCTGATGCGGGACCCGGAAGGGACCTACGTGGTCGATCACAGAATTTCTGAGGATGATGAGGACATCGAGGACTCGAATACCGGAATCTTTGGGACATATCTCTGGACATACCCCAGTGGCCTCCCTTCTGGTGAGTACTCCGTAGAACTTCGAGTCACCGATATCCAAGGCAATCCGGTGGCTATTGACCACGAACCAATCACCATGCACCAGTGGGGAGTATCCGTCAACCACAGGCACGATAGGAACGTGGAGTACTTCGCCCCCGGCCAAATTACTCCAATTCCACTCCAACTAGTCCATAGGGGTGATTCCACCACGTCGATGCTCGTAGAACTGGAGGTCCTGACCAACCTCGGTAGCTCATGGCTAATCGAGTTCGACTCACCCGCCGGATACGAACTCAATTCGGGTGGCACCATTCTCAATCCCACCGTCACTCTCACAGCTCCCGGTGACCTCACTGGAACGGCCAAGAAGCTCGAGATCCGTGCCGTTGCCGAGGCTGATGTTGATGGTGTGATGTCGGTCGTGCACCAAGACGTTCTCATTCTGAATATCGAGAAGATAGATGTTTACCAACCCCCCGTCACCTCTATCTGGTCCGATGACCACAAGATTCCGATCGCCAACTCATCTAGGGCCGACGCAATAGATCCAACGATTCCGAGGTTCACCGACTACGACGAGTTCAACCCCTTCATCCTCGAGATATTCAACACGGGTTTCGATGCTGATTCGTTCCGAATTGACGTCCTTAAACGCTCCAAGTCACTTTTCCAACTACATGACAACACTACCGGTCAGAGGATTCTGGAGGATGAGGGCGATGGAACCTTCCATACATCGCTGTTGGAGCGTCATGCGACCCAAGTGTTCATTCTTGGAATCAAGCCTAGTTTGGACAGAGAAGACCCAGATATCGGGGAGATCGAGGTTGAGGTCACCAGCGTCGGCAATTCCTCATTGAAATCAGTTGTGACATTCACCATCCAGAGGACATTCGGTGTCCGCGCTGAGGTTTCACAGGACTGTGACGGAACCCCCTTGGGTCACATGAAGGTATCACTATGCGCCCCCGGGTCAGATAGGCCGACAATCGAGTTCCGTGCTCGAATCACCAACAGCATGACTGGGGATGAGGCAGCAACATGGTGGTTATTGCAGAACCCGTCCTCCCTGAAGGAAAACACCGATCGCAACCCAGCTTACGGCCAATGGGATTTCCAAATCACCGATGCGGACGGCGAATCGATCCCCAGAGTCTCGCTCGGACCTGGCGACTTTACCGAGGTCTTCGTCACCGCCACTATGACTAACCAAGTCGAAGTCGGTAACCACACCGTATACCTGAGGGTCGTCGAGGACACAGAGGATGGGGATCCGCGGTACTTTGACCTGCCCATGGTTTTCGAGATCGATGCTGACGACCCCATGCTCGAAATCCTTCAGGTGTCTCAGAACACCAAACTCGTTCCAGGCGGCCAATACTCGATTCAGATGAAAGTCAAGAACCAAGGAAACAGCCCCCTCACAGTCCTGCTGGAGTCCGACGTCGAGGAAAATGACTGGAATGCCGAGATAGGAGGCTTGTCCGGATCACCACTCATCGAGATCGGGGCCTTCGAGGAAACCGCCTTCACAGTCGAGATTTCCGTTTCTGAGTCGGCGAACAACGGTGACTTAATCCCAATTTCAATCTCAGCCACCCCTCTCGATACCGAGCAAGGTTTTTCCGAGTCATACACAGCAACGTTCACCCTAGATGCCGTGGTTGAGATTGGTTCAATCCCCGACATTCTCATCAACGAGCTGACCCATCCCCGCCCGATCACATTGGTGCTGGTTGTTGTCAGCGCACTGCTCCTCTTTGCAGGGATCCAGAGCAGGATGAATCGGCGTCGTTGGGCCGCACAGATGTCACTGATTGATGCGATTTCCGATGATCAAGCAACAGTGGAAACAGATGCAGAGCAGCAGATTCCAGCACCTGTCACCGTCTTGGATAGTGGACATAGAACTGACAGATACGACGATGAGGATGTTGAACTAGTCTAAACCTCCTGCATATGTCCGAACGGCGCTCCATTCCTCTTAAGACCCGTTCGTAGGACCAGCAAAATAGGGATGGTAGCCTTGCTGTTCGTAATTAGGGATTACGAGGCCTTGGATCCCAGGGGTAGGAAGCGCTCAGCACTCGTATTCACGGCCTTCCTTCTGTTATCGAGCCACGCGGTGATGCAATTTGGGATTTGGGAGGCAATGGCAACCACCGATCAAGACGGCGACGGTCTTTCCTATGGCCTCGAGTTCTACATCAACACCCAACCACAGGACTGGGATTCCGACAACGACGGTCTTCCCGACGGTTGGGAGTGGCAGTATGGCCTCGATCCCCTATCATCTGCTGGTGACAACGGCTCCACTGGGGACCCTGACTCGGATGCCCTCACCAACCTAAACGAGTACCTTTTCGGCATTCCAGACGGGTGGGACGAGCCATCCACTCCCAACAATCTGGACAATGGGGTCTGGTGGAACGGGACCGTCCCCGTCAGCGACTGGGATGAGGAGTCTGCCATGCAACTGATCCAAGGGACGGGTTCTGATGGGGCTGATGAGGATCCAATGGGCAATATCTGCACGGACACCTTTGACAACGACAAGGATGGCATGGTGGATTCCGACGATGGAGACAATGATGGAGACGCAGATTGCGACTCCAATGACGACGATGGTGACGGCCTGATGGACGAGGATCCCAATGGATGGGACACAGACGGCGATGGAATGCCCGACGGTTGGGAAGCAGCTCACGGCTTGGACCCCACCTCGAACTCCAATCAGGATGGGACTTACGGAGACCCTGATGGGGATGGCCTTGCCAATATCTACGAATACGTCAATCCGGCTTGGGGCACTAGGAACGGCTCCACATTCCCCCCCACCCAGTACTTTCGACCCGGGCCGACCAATATGACAGCCACCGAATCCCCTTGCAATCCCGTACTTTCCCTCGGTCCCGGTGGTTGTCAGATATTCACGGCCGAAGTCGACGGGATTACGCAGACTGACCCCAATAACAACGACACCGATGGTGACGGTCTCAATGACTCCTTCGAGGCCCTCGTCCTGCTGACTGATCCGACCGCCGTGGATACGGATTCAGATGGCATCCTCGATGGCATAGAGTTCAACGGCTCATACGGCGACAATCCACCACAGGGCTCGGATCCCCGTGACAACAACACGGATGGGGACTATCTGGACGATGGTGAGGAGGACCTCAACGGAAACGGGGTCGTAGACGAGGGAGAGACTGATCCAACAAGGGTAAACGATGATGGGGACTTCGACGGTGATGGCCTCCCAAATTGGCAGGAGAATGTTAGTTGCTCGCTGTGGAACGTCTCCGACTCCGATGGAGGGGGTATTAACGATGGAGACGAGCGTGACTTCTTCCGCAATACGGATCCTTGCACGTCCTCCGTCGAACTGGTTTTCACAATCACCGACTGGGACTCAAACCAGAATATCCTGACCCTTAATTCGACCATCGGAATCAACCCTAACCCGCTTGATTGGCGACAGTCGGGCGCTCCAATGGCGTACTACGAGACACTCAATGGCGAGCGAACCCCATTCAGATTCACATCCGTCGATGTCCACTGGCTGAAAGGAGTCGACACACCGTTGCCAGGTGGTGCAACAAACGTCGTCTTCACCAACGGGTCTTGGTGCTGGAATGCAACAGTTGGTGCGGTTAACGACCCCCATTGCGACGACGATTACCCGGACTTGGATGGAGACGGTATAGCAGATTGGGAGGAAAGGATGGGGACATGGGGGTACCTTTCCTACGTCAACCTGACAGACTCCGATGGTGATGGGGTGGACGACCTGTCGGAGATTCAGAACCAAACCAACCCCTTGGAGCCATGCCACAACCTGCTTGATTCAGATGACGACGGTCTCAACAACTACTTTGAGAACACAACTGGCTGTGATATGATTTTCGGCATTATGGGTGGGAATCTCACCTTCGATACTTGGGTCACCCTGTGGAACGTGGCTGATTCTGACAACGGTGGGGTGGAGGATGGCCAGGAGTACATCGACGGTACCAACCCCCAAAACAACCCGGATGACGACATCAACCCACTCGACAGCGACGGGGATGGGATACCAGATACCATAGAGGAAGAAATCGGCACTGATTGGAGGGATCCTGATACGGATGGTGGAGGCGTTCCCGACGGTGAAGAATGCCCACCTGAGTACTGGCTCTCAGATTGTGACGGATCCCCTGGAGACCCGTTCGATCCAACGGATGACCTAATTGAGAACGCGCTGATGTTCATTGCCACCAACAAATCAATTGGAATGGATCCCACGGTTACTCACTACTGGAGATGGCATACGTACGATTCCTACACAGGGGTTTCGTGGGGGGTCAACTCCAGCCTAGTTGGGTTCACTCAAATTCTCCCGGATTGGTCGACAAATCAGGGAGTCGCCGACCAGTCGTTCTGGAACCATAGCGGACAACTCCCATGGGAGATCATCTTCGACGAGGCGGGTTACATTGGTCCGGGTCAGGAACTGATACAGCCCTATAACGTGCAGAACTACTCTACTTGGTCTGATTTCACCGCAGGACTAAACTTCTCTAATTACACTAGGGACGTCATAGTCGACACATCAATCATCGAGGTCCTGTACGTAACCGCTCCTGAGGTCATCCTCTCGGCCGAGGTAAAGGAGAATACCACCGCATTCACAGGAAGCACCTACGCTACCGACCTCCCTGTCACGTACTTGGACCAGGACAGTGCCTACGTCAACAACGTCACTCAGGCCGTAATCAACCAGTCCGGAGCTTTATCAGCCTGGGACAAGGTGGCTGCCATTCAGGACTTCCTTACCAATGGAAACGAGACGATCACATTCCTCAGGAACCATGATGGCTCGAAGATGGTGGACGGCCTAGGGACAGACAGCGATATCTCCCATTGGCTACTCAACGCGTCACGCGAGGGGAGTTGTGACGAGTTTGCCACCGTATTCGCAGTTATGGTCCGGCTAGCCGGCATCCCTGCTAGGAAGGTCACAGGTTTCTCGGGGGGGACGTGGAACGGAGATTCTTTCGCTGTCTTCGGCAAGGACTTCTCCCGCTGGGTGGAGGTTCACCTTCAAACCAATCAGAACCAGGGCGATTTGGACCTTGGTTGGGTTCCATTCGAGGCCTGCCCACCGATGTCCCTGATTGAGGCTGTCAACGAGACTTGGGGCCCGAGTGCGATAGATAGGAACATTTCAATCTCCGAGACTATCTGGGTTGAGGGGACTTTGCAGTTTGTAGACAACTCGACTGCTGTCGAGAATCTCTCCATTTCCATGTACCTTGTAGACCCCGACAATGCCGACGACATTCCGGGACGCTCTGCTGCCAGCAATCACTTGGTTGCAACTGCCATGACCGATGAGAACGGCAACTTCAACCTCAGTGGCCTGCCCCCACAAGCCATACGGCCTGGTTACGGTTCTCTGGTGATTCAAACCACGGAGCAGGGTTATGTTGGTACGCAAGGGGTCACGTTCCCGTGGCTCATCAACATCACTGATAATGTGGCGCTTTCGATCTCGGAACCCCCCCCACTAGAACAGCCAATGCTAGGAATTGGGGTAAACACCACCATCATTGGGCAATTGTCTTGGTCCAGTATTCCCAAACTGGATCCGTCCCAGGTCGATGACCTCCAAATAGTCCTCAACTATGTTACCGTGAACGAAGGCGAGGTAAATCTCACCACAATTGTGGCTGGAGGCGGGTACTATGAGTTCTCAGTCCCAATCGCTGAATCTGAGCCACTGGGCCTGATTAATGCCTCAATCAGCTTTTCGGGTTGGCACGAGGACGATATGAACAACGCCACACCTCCATCCTACCATGCGAGACCCGGTTCCATTTCCCTGCAGTTTAACATCACTCTATCTCCGAACCTGTCCGTCACACTCGAGGCCTTGGGCTCCAATAACTCCGTCCTCGAAATTGATAACCCCATCTTCCTCAACGGCACCGTTCTGAGCAGGGGCGTAAACCCAACTACACTGAACGGCACTCTGATTCTGGAAATGAGGAGACTGGATATCTCAGGCCCGTACACTACTCTGCACACTTGGCAAATGAACGATACATCTTGGGACCCCCTGTCATCTGGTGAGTTCGTCGTCAATTGGAGCTTCTCTGCTGCAGAGGTGCCAATTCCTGCAGGGCCAGTGGAAATACGGATTCAGTTCGACGCTGATGGTCTTTTCGCCAATGACCAAGTTCAGTTGTCAGATTACGGAATCAGGAGCTTTGTTGAATTCAATTACACTTTGGTATCCAAGCCGCGCGGGGTTTCAGCAGAGGTTGAAGTCATCCTCACAGATCACACGGGGAGTTCCTTCGCCTCGTTTGAGGGGGGCTACAACCTCGATTTCGATGGGACTGGGGTATGGAACGTGACCGACCCAAGTTCACCGAGACTCGCCGTCGCTTGGACGCCAGACCGAGAGTTGGAGGCCGGGGACTATGATTGGGTCATGAACTACTCCGGGTCAACGTGGTTGCAACCGACTTCAGTCCAGGATACTATTCGGATTATGGGCTTGGCGAACGTCAGCGCCTCCATTGACTTGGATTGGACTCCCAGAGGCAGCACCAACCGGGTCTCCGGATTCGTCAGAGACATGGTACTCTTCTCGACCGTCACCGGAAACAACTCTTCTGTAACCTTGAGACTCGAGGTCCCCTCGAGCCTGCCCCCGGCACCCGATGGATTTCCTGCCGCTCCAGACATCTACCCTCTGGCCACTGGGTGGGTGAATACCGCGACCGGCGGCTACAACCTATCCTTCGAGATGCCGAGCGGGGTCGCTTCGGGGGTCTACACATTAAGGATAAAGCTGGACTTCACTGTCAACCCCCCTCCTGGTGGGCACTACTTCGCCATCTCCGACGGCACTGAGATCCCTGGGGGGATACAATCAGAATTCGTGGTCACAACTGAGCCCAGTGCGGTCATTCTAGTCGCAGGGGACGATCTAATCGTAAACGCTACTGTCACAGATGTGGAAGATGAGGGAAAGGCCATTGCAGGCGTGGACCTCGACCTTTACTTCGACTGGGGGGGGCCTCTCCAGCAGATACTCGATTCTGCCATCACGGGTTCGGGCGGCGTGGCTGCGTTTAGCCCCACAATCCCCTCTTCGATCGCACCAGGCTTCTACGAAGTCAGAATCCATGCTCCAGATGATCTCTCTGATAACTTAAGTGTTGAGAGTGCCGGACGCTGGCTTGGCAACCATAGCAACGTCAACCTAACAGTCCAGGTCCCGAGCTTCGTTGAGATCAGTAGTATTCCAACCGAAGTTACTGCCCTGCATTACTTCACCATCGCAGGAACAGTCCTCGACTCAATCGATTCGAACAGGACCGTCGAAGGACCAGTGGGACTCGAGGTCTTCTTCCTCGACCAACCAGAAGAGATACTTATCGAGAACCATACGACAGACAGCAATGGTAGCTTCAACTTCTCCGTACCCACAGACACCCTGGGCGATGGAGTGACCAAGGGAATGCGTACAGTCGTGGTGAGTGTCTTGAACGGGACAACCCCCTTTTACCTGACTGGGACCGGTGATGCCTCGATTCTCGTGAGGGGAATCCCCCAGTTCGTCGGCACGACCCCCTTCCTAGTCACCGTCGTCAACAGGGGGGATACGGCCACCATCACATCCCGCCTCGTCGAGTTCAGTGACAATGACGAAGCATTATCCGGATTCTCCGTCTCAGCCAAGTTCCACGACACTTGGATGGAGCAGGAATTATCTTCAGGGGATGGCAGCATAGCCTTTGAATTCGATATTCCGCACAACCATCCTCTGGGTGTTGTGAACGTTTCTTTGTTCTTCAACGGCTCAGAGGACCTTCACGCTACAATCAGGACGATTAGCACTATTACGGTCAGATCACCTGCCATCATGGCCATCAATCCGATTATTGACAATCCTCTTGCAGGTGAGTTCTTCAACGTCACGGGATCTTTGGTTTCCAGCAATGGTAGCGCACTCACGGACAGGACGGGAAACCTGCTCAATCCCACTCTGACATTCTCTATCGATGGCGAGACAGATACCTTCACGGTATCTCAACTCAACTACGAACCAGATGGGAACTGGAGCGCTCTTCTCAGGCTGGACCTCTCGTTCCCCCGTGGTTCGCACGGTATCATCGTGTTATTCACGCCCGAGGTCAGTTACTACACCACAGCAACCGAATTAGCACTCTTCGACAGCCGGGGTTTCTCCTTGCTCTCAATTGACGATCCTACAGACCTCGATCCTGACAGCAGGACGCTCAGAGGGGATCGGGTGAACATCGTATTGTCTTTGATTGATAATGCTGGAAACCCTGTTCAGTCTGCACAACTGACAATGCAGATAGATGGCGCTCCAGTGTGGAATGGCATTACGGACCCCGATGGAAATGCTTCTGCGGAACTTCTCGTTGATTCTGACCGTAACCCGGGTCCCATGACTGTGACGGCCATCTTCACTGGAGTCAACGGAACTACCGGACTTCTTGGAGACGAGGTCTGGACCCGCGTAATCATCCTCGTTCCGAGCGAACTCAGGATTACAGGAACGACCCACCCCTCCATTGTTGGGAATTCTGTGACCTTCAGTGGCACCCTGCTCGATGAGAGGGGCCAGCCGTTGCTGGAGGATGGCACTCTCGCTGGGGGGGTCATCCACCTCTCGATTGATGGGGCAGATGTTGGACCGACTTACACTACGATTTCCAATGCGACCAATGGGCATTGGATGATAACATACGACCTTCCTCTCGACATGTACTTCGGGTCTCACCAAGTGGGTGTTGTCTTCCTCGGAGGCTTCACTTGGGCCGATCCAATGGGGCAGGGGGACTCACTCAACCCTGAGTTCTATCTCCCTTCGTCAAATAGCATCGGGTTCAATGTCACCCAGACATCCCAGGTCATCATTACCTCCTCTCCTGGTGAAGTCGATCGTTCCGATCTAGTTCTCATACAAGGACTCTTGACAGACGGTGTTGGCAGGGGTTTGGCGGATAGGGGCATAGAAGTCTCCGTTGGTGGCCAGTTCATGACTGGACTGGAAGTCGGTGGCAACGGTTCGTTCAGCGTCTATATGCCAGTGCCACCTGATATGCCTCTCGGCCATAGGATTGTGGAAATCGAATTCGCCGGAGAGGAATTCGTCCTGTCATCCAACTCATCCACCGTCATAACTGTCTTTGGCCCCGTGTTCATCTCCATTGTGGACCCTCCTCTCGCTGCAGTGGACGATACCATAATCCTCCGTGGAACGGCCAAAGACAACCTTGAGGAAGGCTGGCTGGGGAACCACACAATCGAGATATTCCTTGATGGAATTCTAATTGGCATCACCAGTACCGGTGATAACGGCCATTGGTCATTTCCATGGGTAATCCCCGATTCCCTCGATATTGGAAACCACACTTTGTCTGTCATTGCTCCAGCCCAGGGGTACCACAGGCAGGGCAACGTGGAAGCCACCCTCACTATCTCATACCACACCGTGATCAGCGCCCAAACCGAAGAATTGTCAGCCACTAGGGGGTCCGAATGGAACTTCTCTGGGCGCTTGTACGAGGGCGACACCGGTTACGAGCTGGGATTGGATGACAGAGAAGTATCCGTCCTTCTTGACGGGATTGTCGTTGGGACTGTCTTCACCGAGTTGGGTGGCCTGTTCAACTACAGTCACAGCTTGGGGTATGCCATCCCAAGAGGGAGTCACAATATTAGCTTCTCATATGGGGGCGAGTTCCTCTATCTCCCCACCGAGGCCAACCTGACTGTCTTCGCACTCTCTGACGTGCTGATCGAGGTCCAACCCATCACCTCGAAGATAATCAGGGGCAACATCTCCCACTCGATCCTCATTCAAGGCTTTGTCAGGGAGATCGGTGGCGACTCGAGCATCTTCGAGAACCTTACCATCAGCCTCTCATGGGGTGAGAGCGCCCTCCCCCTCCAGACGGGGCCCTGGGACAATCCGAACACCATGAACTTCCAGATGAAGGCAAAGGCGCAAGAGCTCATGCCCCCAGGCAAGAATATCGTGACCATCAAGATTGGGCCCGATCAGTCGAGATTCCTAAACGGTGCCTCCAAGGATATCGAAATCACGGTCGTGATAGAGGTCGACTTCACCTTATCCAGCATCGAACTATCCACCGGTCAGAGGGTGATACGGGGGATTGTCAATGTCACTGCTAGGGACACGGGTTCACCCGTGGAGGGCCTTTCCATGATCGCTATGCTGCAGAATGGCACCACTTCTCACTTCTCCATGTCTCGCCTCACTGATGCCGAGGGGACCTTCGAGTACGAATTCAAGGCACTCTCCCCCCTTCCTCCGCTCTCGGACATCTCCTCGTGGGGAAGGCTCAGTGTCATGCTGGACTCGGACTCTGATTTCATCGATGCTCGAAGCCTGGCCTATCTGCCTAGGGAGGGGGTCCAAATAGGGTATGAGGAGGACTCCTCTGACCCCTTCTTCGGCCCGGTCGTGTTTGGCTTAGTCTCTATATTGGTCATCGCTGTCTTGATTACCTCGGTCTTCGTCGTGCTTTCTCATCGTCGCAAGACGGCAATCAAGGAACTCGCCGACGTCTTCAGTTACACTGCCGACGTGCTCGCATCGGGAGACGAATTCAGGAAGGCAATCTTCGAATGCTACCAGAAACTGTGCGCCGTACTGATGCGCAGTGGCTTCCTCCGCAGGGATTTCGAGACCGTGAGGGAATTCGAAATCGCGATTCGCAATGCACTGCCAATCAGTGAGTCCTCGCTAATCTCGCTCGACCGGATTTTTGAGGAGGCGCGGTACTCTAGCCACGAGCTTGGGGGGGATCATAGGGAGAATGCCAAGATCGCTCTAGCTTCGGTTCTACGGGAAATCGAGGAGTTGCAAGAAATCCCCCAAAGAAGCACCAAGGCCATTGAGGCCGAGGCTTAGCGAGGCTGACTCATCCTGATGGTCAGGACACCATCTTCCCAGGTCGCTCCTGCAATGGTCTTGCCCAAGGGGAGTCTGAAGGTCCTGAGCATCCCGCCGAATCTCTCTGGCGAGATGAGGCGTGCCACTTGCACCCCCTCTTCCATGAGTGTCTCAATGACCACTCCCCCTGGGAGGGAAGAGGGAAGGGGGACTACTGCCTCTGAGCCTGACCACGCCCCTCCTAACTCTGCTAGGAAGTCCCCCATCGGAACCGCGGCCCTAACGAATGTCTTCGTCCCGTCTACCGCGTTGGAAACTCCGTCCAGGATCTCTGCATGACGGTCTTGAACTTCGGAGAGGTGTGGCAGTCCCCCAAGGAATAACTCATGCATCTGCTGAGCGTCCGCATCCAACCCTGTTCCGGGAGAATCCATGCTGACACCCCCTTCCTCATCGTCGACATCTACCTCGACCTCGACTCTCGACCACCGTACCATGGAGCGATGCATCGAACGGACCCGAATGAACCCATTGATTATGACATCTCGAAGAAGCGCTCTACGTGCTTGGAGGTCCTGGACGGGCTGGTGGTTTGTCGAGTGTGCATAGACTTGGGCAAGCAATCTCTGACTCTCCTCTCAAGCAATCGCTTCTCCAGTAGTACTATGATGGCCTTATCCTCCCTCTTACGAATCGGCCTACCCAAAGCCTGCATGATACTGTTTACCGCTGGTTGTAGACTCGCATATTTCCATGCCTTCGACCTCCCGAAGCGCCCAGCGTAGTACTCTAGCAAGGCGTCCTGCCTAGCACTTGGTGGGGGTAGGGGGAGGCCTATGCAAACCACAGCATCAAGGACATTTTCTGCATAGTCAACACCCTCTGAGAACTTACCACTCAATACGCCAAATAATACCGCTCCAAACCCCATGGATTTCAACTCATGCAGCCTTCCTACCGTACCATCGACCGATCTCTTGCTCATCCCCCTCTCCTCACGAAACCTCTGCTTACCGAACGTATAGTCAATGTCTGCATAAATCCTATCCAACATCGCATAGCTAGGGGCGAAAACCGCTACGTTTCCATCCGTCTTCTCCAGTACGGATCTAATGTGGTCGCGAATGGAGGAGTAGCTTCCCTCCCTCTCTGTGAACTTGCTAGTCACGTCTCTTGCAATAAAAACCGGCCTGTTATCAGGGGGGAATCCGGAATAGTACTCTTTGCACATCGCTTTATCTTCGGGGATCCCTAGGATGTCCGAGTACATGACTGGAGGAAATAGGGTTCCAGACATTAGAATTGAGCCTGCGCACTGCTTGAATATCGGTCCACCAACAACACTTGGGTCAAGCAGATGACTAATCACCCGTGGGACTTCCAGAACGTTATCGAAAATCAGAGACAGGGCAGGACTATCCCTGTACTTGATGCAGATATCCAGAAACTCTGCCAGCCTGATACAGTCGTTTTGCCCGTCCTCCTCTATAGAATCATCCTCATCAACCACAACCGAAAGCAGCCTACTGTTCATTCTCTTTATTCTGGCAATCCCATCTTCAGGACCATTTTCCTCGATGCCTTCTATCGCTCTCGCAATGACTCCGAGGAACTCACCAGTATCTATTCTCAGATCACCAACCTTGGATGCTTCATTCTCAGCGGTCTTCTCCGAGAACCACGTGCTCAATGCGGAGTCGTCCTCCAATGCCTTGACCTGCTTCTCCAGGAGTAATGCATCACTATGGCTTTTGGATGCCGGCAAGTCAAGCTTCTTTGTCGACTCCTCAAGGTTTTCCTTGTGCGCGTTAACGTCAATTCTTGCTCTTCTGAACACTTCTGTCGTAACAATCCTCTCCAAACCAAGTCGGATTCTGTCTGGTAGGTTGTGGGCTTCGTCTACCACGAGAATCGCGTTATCCAAATCCACACTCATCACGGGAAGCGAATTTTCCCGGACTTCCTCCACGAAGACGTGGTTGTAGTCGCAGACAAGAATGTCCGCTCTTCTGACTGCCGATCTCGCTGTCGCCCAAGCACAAATTCCCCTAGCAACTCCCTCTTTGATCACCCGGTCAACATGTCTTGGTTCTTCTAGGATGAAATCCTCCAAGTCTGCTCTCCTACCTTTCCGAGCAGGTTCAACAATACCCTCTTCGCAGGTGCATTCGCCGGTAGATTTGTTTACGCTATCACACATACCTTCCCTCCCGATTATATCCACTAGTCTGATTCTCGGGTTTCCGGATGGGAGATTGGAGTTGATTAGCCTCACAGTTTCGACAACGATTCTGTGCTGTGATTGCCTCCCTGTCATGAATAGGATCTTCGGAACCTCTGGATTGGCGTTGTAGAAATTCGTGACTTCAAATGCAGATGCGAGTGCCGCGGCGGTCTTCCCTATTCCCGTTGGGGCCGCAGCCAAAAGGGAAACTCCTTCTTGGAGTGCAATTATCCCATCAGAGACCATCTTTTTCTGCGAATCCCTAATCTTTTCATGGGCGAAGAATAGTCGTGCCTCGACTTCGCTCCCAACTGACATGGAAACCCCCCTGCAAATAGAACCACCAAGAAGATTGGCCTCATCTAATTACAATGGCCTCGGAGTCCCTACTGTCCAGGACTACCTTCAATGGCGAGCCTAGTCTCACGTGACGTAGTCCATTCTCCTCCCTCAAGGCCTCGGTGCCATCGAGCCATTCCCAATCGACCAGATCGCCCTCGAGGATGGTCAGGTAGCCTATGTTGAAGGTCACGATGTTCTGGAAGAAGTGGGTGCCCTGGGACGGTTCCACGCGAATGTCATCCATAGGAACCTCGACGATGGTCCTGGCCCCCATTATCTGGTTCCATTGCACGGGAATGCCCAACGATGGGTCAGATGACCCCCAACGCCCTGGTCCAATCAGAATGTAGGGGCGGTCCTCCGATCGGAGACCGGCATCGATCTCTTCGATTATGGGTATGAGATCCATCGTCTTCATCCTGTTCATACGCTTTGGGTGCACGTAAACGACGTCTACAATATGGTCGATGATGCCGTTTCCCAGTGACTTGCTGCTGATGCAGACAGCCTTGTCCTTGTCGACCTCGTTCAAGTCAATGTCGATGTCAACCGATTCATCCATCAGTGGCCTGACTTGTAAGATGGCGAACTTGCGCCTCCCGTCTTCGGGATTGACTGTAAGGGCGAATTCCAGTTCGACGGGCGAGCCCAAGAAGTTCTCGCACGTCATGAGCACGTGGTGCAGAATGCGAGGGAGGGGAAAACGCTGGTGCTTGAGGATCGGCGCGAAGGTGACTAGCCTTGGCCCCCCTTCGACCTTGATCGAGTCCACGATCCGGTCGTCAGCAGTGATGTAAGTGGAGCCGACAAGGGAGAGCTCCCCGTCCTCCTCTGCAGAACATAAACCCAGATGCAGAAGATTCTCCTCCTCAGCAGCGAGCACCGGCCCCGATTCCTGAACCATCGGAATGGCGAAGAAGCGACTCTGTGAGGTATTGATAATCGACTGGGTGTTGTAGAACTGGTGAACCCTCTTGGGCTGCCCTGGACTGAATCTCAGGCACTTGCCTCCTGAGGAGACCTGCCTGCCAAGACCGATGCAGACGGCAGCCAGTCCGTCCTCCATTCTGAGAGGATCGACTGGATAGTGGTTGCGGCTCCTTGCCGTCCCGGAGATTTCGGGGTAGAAGCGACCCGAAACCTCCTTCCCTATGACCTCCTGAATAACCACTGCCATCTTCTCGTCCTCAATGGTGTTGGCAGTGGCCGTGACGTATTTCTTGGCACTCATGTGAAAGATCGATGCGTATACCAACTTAACAGCTTCAAGCAGTCGCTTGAGTCTGACCTCGAGGTCAGTATGATCATTCGCGAGCATGTGTGTCGCGTACACCCCCGCAAAGGGTTGGTGACTGGAATCTTCGAGCAAGCTCGATGATCGCACTGCCAGCGGCCATTCTGAATTCTCCAGCACCCCCCTAATCTCATTGATTTCAACCTCTCCGAATTGACTACTCAGGAATGCCCGATTCACCTCATCATCGGATCTGTCCTCATGAGCGTATCTAGCCAGTTCGTTCCTAGCCACGAAATCATCGAAGACCCCCGTGGCAATGACTACCGAGTTTGGGACAATGAAGTCAACGTCTGGAAACTCATCACCTAGCCCCAACTCCTCCATCTTCGTGTAGACGAACGCGAGGCCCCGTCCCTTCCCCCCTAGGCTCCCTCGTCCAATTCTCTGGAAACCAACCTCGCTTAAACCAGATTCGTGATCCCTAATCGTTTTCTTCCTGACATTGGAAATATGGGATTTTATCAATCCAGATATGTACTCCCGCACATCTTCTGAGCTCTCGAAATCATCCAGGGTCATCGGCCTGATGGAGGCTGCGAGCGAGAATTCGGTTCGCGCACGGAGCCAATGGGAGAATTCGTTTCTCGTCGCATGGAACTCTATGGACTCAATCGGTACCTTCCCCACCCCGGCAATGAACTCCTCTAGATTCGATGATCTGCAAATCTCAGTCCCATCGGCCATCCTGAAAATGAAATCGCCGAAACCCATCTCCTCGAGCATGAACTCCTCTATTCTCTGGTACAAAGAAGAATCTTCCTTGTGGAGGAAACGAACACCTAGTTCCTCTACTGCTTCCTTCAGCTCGAGATTCTTTGATTGCAGCAGTATTGGGAGGTACCTATGACCGCTCTGGGCATAACGAATCAACTCCAGGCCCGCAGTGTCTCTCTCACCACCTTGGTTAGGAAATCTACCATCGGTGAAGACTCCGATGATGTTCCTTGAGTACTTGTCAATTATTTCCTTGGCTGCCGTCATGTCCGAAGCGAGCAGGATCTTTGCCCGGGCCCTCAACCTCAGTAGCTTCTCATGGAAGTTTCCCCCCTCCCCCATGAGCTTCGTCGTCTGCCGCACCAGTTGAGTGTAGAGGAGCGGCAGGTAGGCTGAGTAGAACCTCCTGCTGTCCTCGACGAGTAGAATTACCTGAACATCACCGTCCCTGACGTCGTTCTCCACATTCCTCTCATCCTCGATCAACTTGCAAATCGCGAGTAGGATTCTACTATCACCTCCCCAAACAAAAATCCTGTCAATTCCATCACCGGTTCTGAGGGTGGCCAACTCCCTTGTGTTATGGCTCAGCATCACCACTGGCAAGTCCACATGATGCCCCTTAACCAGCCTGGCAAAGGTATAGGCGTCCATCGATCCTACTTTCGTCATGGTGATTACCAACTCGAAGTTGCGAATGGCGATGAGGCTCAGGGCATCATCAGCATCAGGGCTATGGATGATTCTAGGTGCCTGGGATAGGTTCAGCACCGAGTACTCCTCTTGCAGGATCTCTGCTAGATAGCCAGATTCTTCCAGGAGGTAGCGGTCGAACTGACTGGCCACCAGGAGAACCTCTGTGACCTTGAAGGGGGTCAGTCGTTCGAATCGACTCCAGTCTGTGATGCCCCTGCTCATATGATCAGAGTTCGGTTGGCGGCATTGCATTTCAGAGGACCGGAGGGTGTGCCCCGCACTCTCGTGCGGGACGGTGTGTGTTGAGTGCGCTCAGTTTCGCTCTTGTTTTCGTAGCACCCTCGGTGCTTGACTTGCGCCATATCCAGCTGCATTAGAGAGCCGTGCACGGCTCCTGATGTTCCTAAGCCCATTGGAAAAACCTCTGCATTGGATTGATTTGTGGTTGGGGGGGCGGTTTTGCCGCCCCCCCGTGTTGTTTGTGTGCATCCCATCCTCGCTCAATCTCTCACCTCAGAGCATTCGAATCGTCATCAAATCGAGAACGCAACTCATCCTTGCGTCTCGTGAGGAGTTCCTCTACCGTTGCCCCTTGGGTCAACTCCTTGCGAATGTACTCACGAGCGGACTGCCGGAGCACGACATCTGCTGACTCACCAACGAGATTGCAGTAGTCGCTGAGTCTGATGGTCAAATCAGGACCAAGATCGACCTCGACCCTGCCCCCCTGTCCGGGCAGCGGAGATGCCAGAAGCCTGCGAACAGCCTCCCTGATGACATCCGATCTATTCCTCATCCCGTCGAATCCCACGAGCCTGTCCAGTTCCATCAGGTGATCCTCTGGAATCCTTAGCGAGACCATGGGACTGACGCCGGCCACTTCGAACTCCTCCTGAGCCTCGAGTTGGGCAGAGACACTTAATTGTATTGCATTTGAAATGCAATTGCAATACGATAGAACGTGCACCTACCTAGAACCTCCAGATATCATCCCTCACAGAGCGATTCAAGGCACATGGGTCCCTGCAAGGGCCGTGGTGCTCGGATGAAGGTCATCAACGATGCTATCCACGGCCAGTTCAAGCTCGAGGGCGTTACTCAAGACCTCCTCGGCACCCCTGAGCTAAACAAACTCAGTCACATCAAGCAACTAGGGCTCGCCCATCTGGTCTTCCCTGGAGCGCATCACACTAGGTTCGAGCATTCCCTAGGGGCCTCGCACGTAGCGGGATTGATGGCAGACTCCCTAGATCTGGACGCACAGGATAAGACAACCGTCGAGGTCGCCGCAATGCTCCATGATGTGGGTCACGGTCCCTACTCGCATACGCTAGAGCACATTCTCATGGAGCAGGGGGGGATGGATCACATGTCGGTAACGGAGGCCATAATTCTTGGTGAGTACGATGTGCTAGTGGAAGGTGAGGGGACCTCGGTCCCCAGCAGGGAGGCAATTCCTGACATCCTCACTCGGCATGGGCTCGATCCCGCTCAAATCGCCTCTCTGATTCGTGGTCCAGATGCTTCTGGGACAGAGGGATCACTGCAAAGTTGGACAGAGGGTAGGGGCGACTTCTCCAGTAGTGACCGTACTATGGCACACCTGATTCACGGTCCCGTGGACTGCGACCAGTTGGACTACCTGCCTCGCGACTCACACTTCACCGGTGTGAAGCATGGGGTCGTGGACCACCGCAGGCTTATCGAATGCCTCAGGAGCCAAGGCGGTGACATCGTAGTTGGTGAGGGGGGCCTTTCTGCGCTGGAGGGCATGCTAGCGGCTAGGGGCCTGATGTACAGCGCAGTCTATTTCCACAGGGTCACGAGAGTGACCGAGGTCATGCTGTCAAGAGCAGTAGAGAGAAGCAGTGAGGCCTTGCCCGAGGCGTTCGACCTCCAGCGCAGGGTAGATTCGGAGATTTGGGGTGCACTCAATGACGCTGGAGGGTACGCCAAGGACATAATCAGGAGGCTGAAGTACCGTAATTTGCTCAAAATATGCTTGACTCGTCGCAGGCAAGATCTGACTGGCGATCAAGCCGGTCGATTAGTGGAACTGGCCAATGACCCCCACTCGAGGAAGTATATGGAAGACGAAATCGCGTTCCGAGCAGGGATTGAGCCGGGCTATGTGGCAATCGACGTGCCTAGTGTGAAACTCCTCCTGTCCGAACCTAGGATGGCCCAGGTGGACATCAGGGTAGTTGGCGACGACGGAAGGACCCGGTGGCTGCGAGAATTGACCCCCATGGCGGAAGCCCTACGAAGGCGTCAGGTCAGCCAAGATGCGGTATATGTGATGACGCTCCCTGGAACGGAGAAGAAGGTAGCAGAAATCGCAGAGCGTCATCTGTTCTCCTGAAGCCCCCTCTCGTTCATGTCTGTCACATTGGGGCTATGAAATGGTACTTGCAACCATTGAAAAGGAAGCCTCCGCTGGCCGGGGCGCCCGGTGCCTGAGAGGGATATCGGTCGAAGTCGTTGGTGGCCAAATGGACAATGCGATGAAATCTGTATACGATAGCGTGCTAGCAAGGGACCCCGATCAGCCTGAGTTCCATCAGGCAGTCGAGGAGGTCCTCGACAGCCTGGATCCTGTGATAGAAGCCAATCCGGAATATATCGACGTAGTCCGAGCCATGGTTGAGCCCGAGCGTGTAATTCAGTTCAGGGTCCCCTGGTACGATGATGACGGCAACCTCCATGTCAATCGTGGATTCAGGGTTCAGTTCAACAGCGCCATCGGACCATACAAGGGCGGCCTGAGATTCCATCCCAGTGTGAATCTCTCCATCCTCAAGTTCCTCGGTTTCGAGCAGGTCTTCAAGAATAGCCTGACGGGACTCCCGATGGGCGGTGGCAAAGGAGGCTCAGACTTTGATCCGAAGGGCAAGTCGGATTCCGAGGTAAAGCGCTTCTGCCAGTCCTTCATGATGGAACTGTGGAGGCATATTGGTGCGGACTTGGACGTCCCTGCCGGGGACATTGGCGTCGGTGGAAGGGAGATAGGATACCTCTTTGGAATGTACAGGAAACTGGCAAACGAGTTCACGGGGGTTCTGACCGGAAAGGGCCGTTCCTACGGCGGCTCGCGGATTAGGCCAGAGGCTACTGGCTACGGGTTGGTCTACTTCGCGCGCGAGATGCTTTCTACCAAGGACAAGTCCTTCGACGGTGCCACGGTGGCAATCAGCGGCTCGGGCAACGTCGCCCAGTTTGCCTGCGAGAAGGTCATCGAACTCGGGGGCAAGCCCGTGACTATGTCTGACAGCAGTGGCTACATCTACGATCCCACGGGCATTGACCGAGAGAAGCTGGACTGGATTATGGACCTCAAGAACAACCGCAGGGGGCGTATGAAGGAGTATGCGGAGCACTTCGATGGGGTGGATTACACCGAGTCGAAGCCCGAGCCAAACCTCAATCAGATGTGGAGTACCAAGGTCGATGTCGCACTACCGTGCGCAACCCAGAACGAACTCAATGGCGACGAGGCGAAGATGCTAGTGGACGGGGGAGTCACCGCTGTTGCCGAGGGCGCCAACATGCCCTGCACCCCCGATGCCGTGGACTGCTTCCTATTGAATGGGGTTATGTTTGCCCCGGGCAAGGCCTCGAACGCCGGCGGGGTTGCTACTTCGGGACTGGAGATGAGCCAAAACAGCATCAGGATGAGTTGGAGCAGGGAGGAGGTCGACCAGAAGCTCGAGGGTATCATGGTCAATGTCCACAAGACCGCCCACGAGACAGCCGAGAGGTACGGGATGCCCGGAAACTACGTCGCCGGGGCGAACATTGCCGGATTCCTGAAGGTCGCCGAGTCCACCATGGCCCAGGGCATCCTGTGATTACTCCTGCGAACGGCCTTCTTCATCGACCTCGTTCATCCTATTGACGGCCACGTATCCCGCAATCGCGATTCCAACGACCAGTGCCAGCATGATTGGTAGGGTGTGAGGCAGATTCTCCTCTTCCTCGGCTTCTCCCCAAGTGATGGCACCGCTAGACATCTCGCCGCCGCCATAGGCCAGATCGTCAACCAGTTGCGTAGGGGTCAGGGCACGGCAAGTCAGACTGTCCTCGCCGATAACGGAATTCCTCCAAGTGAAGTGGATGATCTCTTCGCCCCCAGCCCCAATCATCGCATTGGGCCAGGTTGGGGACATCTCCGCAGCGATTCCAGTACTGGTGACATTGCAATCTATGGCAAGGATGGCTGCTGCGGTGCCAGAGTTTGCAATCACCGCCTCGACTGCGACAGAGTCCCCCAATACTGCCGTATCGGTCGAATTTCCGTCATCTCCCACTGTGGTGATGGACACCCACCCTACGTTCGGCGTTTCTTGGTCGACTACGACATCTGACTGCCATCCAAGAGGGAATTGACCTCCTCCGTAGTCCCCAATCCCTGATCCATCGGGATTCCACGCTGTTCTGTAGTCAGTGATGGTCACAACCGCCTGTTCGGTCCAAATGGCCCCATCCTCCCATGTGTTGTCATCGGACCATGCGATCTCGACGACCCTCTCGCCTCCTCCCTTGACGAAGGAAACCCCGTCCAAGTTGCTGAAGTTACTGTATGATGGGGTGTTGTGCATGCCCGTGATTTCGTAGGCGACATAGATGGCTTCGAAACTGAGACGCTGTCCTGCAAGCCGCCTCTCCCACTTGTCAGTCAAACCACCGGATCCGCTCACATTGTCGCCCCATTCAATTGAGCTGTAAGCCCTTGTTCTGACATCATGGTCGTCAGTGCTATTGGTGAAGTGAGTGGTCCCTGAAAGGGTTATCGCCGCATCGTCGCTAGTCAGAATGACTGGGCCGACCCTGTCCAATGAAGTATCGTTGATCGAAAGTCGACCTGCATTGGCAATCTGCCCGCCAACCAGTCTTGAGCCATTAGACCACATTTCTCCTTCTATAGTCATGGTGAACCCGGGATCGCCGTGGACCATCATGTTTCTGTGTCCGAAGTCGGCAGCGCTTCCCGATTGACAACCTTGACAATCTGAAATCTCCGAATTCGCTCTTTTTACCCTCACATCACTCAGAGAAGGTGGGTAGCAAAGTGGCCCAACCAAATCGACCCAAATTTCGCCCTCCGTCCCCAAATCAAAAACGATAGAGTCATTTGCACCACTCAGGGACTCAGAATCATCCCCAAAGTATGCTGTGACCCCATCTAGGCTTGATGGTTCAATCGTAGTTAGTACAATTTCCATTCGCCGTCCGGGGTCCGGCCATTCTACCTTGATGCCTGAACGATTGCCCTCATCACAGTAGCCATAGCCAACTAGTCCACTAGGTGGCTCTGCAGCCACCAATCCTGAGTTATCAATCGTTATCGAAGACGTTGGGTCAACGAAGATGTCCACTCCATTCTCTAGTGTTACTTGGACGTTCGAGAATGTCAGGGATCCACCGTTGATGACCCTGACATTCTGTGACAGGGTCATGTCCTGTTCCCAAGTCATGTCAGATTCGATAATGATGTCCTCCCCGCTCTCGGCCAATGCTCCCGGTGGCAGAACCATCCCAGCCGATATTAGTACCATGCAAACCACCAAGGTTCTTCTGCCGTTCATTGTCATTCGGCTGGCCGAGGGGGAAATGAACATCACGGCGGCATGTCTGCGAAACAATGCAATATCCCTCAATTCGTGATGTGCGAAAGTTCAACCGCCCAAGCGGTGTGCTCAACCCGATGGCATCTGAGTACAGCCCCCTCATCGCACCCTTGCTAGTACTGTGGCTCTATCTTCCCGGATACCTCTCAAATACCACTGCGATGCTTGGCGGCAAGTGGATTCCGGAAATGACCGGTATTGCCGCAAATCCCATTGACGGGGGTCGGGTGCTCAGTGATGGAAACAGGCTTCTGGGAGATGGGAAGACATGGAACGGCCTAGCCGGAGGAACCCTCGGTGGTGGGCTGCTCGGCATGCTAACTCACGCTCTTTCTCCGGGCAGTGAGGACTCAGATGCCCCTTTCATCGATCCATTGACAGGTGTTTCTTCAGATGCCTGGTTCTGGATTGGCGGGGAGTGGGGGGCCGTCTTCGTGCTTGGATGCGTATTGGGTTTTGGTTGCATGGCCGGTGACTCTGCAGGCTCCTTCGTCAAGCGTCGCCTCGGACACAAGAGGGAAGGCGATGAGAGTTCTGAGGCACCATTGCTCGACACCCTCCCATTCGCGGTTTCCGCCTTCCTGTTTGGTCAGTTACTGCTGGACCCGTCTATTGTTGGCAGTTCGGATCTGATGATGGGAATGGCAATACTGCTGCTAATCACTCCGATCATCCACAGGTCATTCAACCTCCTCGGATACCGCCTCGGCCTGAAGTCCGTCCCGTACTGAGCAAATGATATCGGACCAGGGGATAATCTATCGTGTCAAGCACAAGCGCAACTGCATGGCTGGCATGGACGTACTGATCGTCGGCGGCGGTGGGCGTGAGCACGCGCTGGCCATCGGTCTCTCCCAAAGCGAGTCCGTGTCCACCGTTCACGCTTCTCCAGGAAATGCCGGCACGTCCATGGTCGGATTGAATCACGGGATTAGTTCCACTGACATCGATGGACTGGTGAGCCTCGCGGTCGATCTCGACGTAGCCCTGGTCGTTGTAGGGCCCGAGTCCCCTCTCGTCGAAGGACTCGCGGATCGACTCAGGGCCAAGGAAATCCCATGCTTCGGCCCCCACTCTGAGGGTGCCAAGTTGGAGGGGTCGAAGCTCCACGCCAAGAGGGTCATGAAGTCCTTGGGCATACCAACCGGCGATTTCATCGTGGTCTACGACGAGGGTGATGTCCAATCCTCGCTAGATTCGTTCAAGCCTCCATGGGTGGTGAAGCGAGACGTTCTAGCCGGAGGCAAGGGGGTGACTGTGACGTCCAAGAGAGAGGATGCCGAGGAGGCTTTGTGTGAGGCAGTGGAGTCCGATGGCTTCGCCCTATTGGAACAGCATCTCTCTGGGGAAGAGGCATCTGTCCTTGTCGTGATGGACGAGTCAGGCTACGTCCTCCTCCCAGCCAGCCAGGACCACAAACGCGTGGATGATGGTGACAGGGGGCCGAATACTGGTGGAATGGGTGCCTATGCTCCCGCGCCCGTTGCGACACCGGCCGTGATGAGAAGGGTCACTGAGGAGATCGTCGAGCCAATGCACCATCATCTTGGGAATGGTGACACGCCATATCGGGGATGCCTCTACGTCGGGCTCATGATCGATCGCGATGGGTCCCCCAGTGTGGTGGAGTTCAATGTCAGGCTGGGGGATCCAGAGGCCCAGGTCACAATCCCGCTCATCGCCTCCGATCTCGGTCTGACCCTACTCGCTGCTGCAGAGGGATCTCTGGCTCGTGCAGAGGTTGAATTCCACGACCTCAATGCCGCCACCGTCGTCCTCGCGTCCGAGGGCTATCCCGGAACCCCTGCCACTGACCGACCGGTATCTGGGTGGGATGCATGCATCGAGGAGGGACAGGTTAGGGCGTTCACCCATCTCGCCGGTGCAGTTATCGGAGAAGACGGCAACCTCCATTCCAGCGGTGGAAGGGTCCTCTCCGCGACTGGCATCGCCCCCACTCTTGGGGAGGCAGTCGAATCATCCTACCAGATCATCGGCAGCATCGAACTCGAAGGCTCACACTACCGCTCGGATATCGGATTCCGTGCCCTTTCGAGATGATGGGCGAACCCATTCTGCCCCCTCATTGCCGCAACCGTTCTACGAACGGTTAAAACAAGCGTTCAGGTCGCCGCGCTGCTGAGCCTTTGGCTACGTGGTCTGGTGGGTGTGATGGAAACCGATAACGAAGCATCCCAAGACAGCCCTCGACCCCCCCAGCTCACATCGCCAATCGCCATCACCGCGATGCTGACCATCCTCTTCCTAGCACTCTCGCAAATCGAGGGACGGACAATTGACAATGACTACCTTTCCAGTTCCCTGACCCTCCCCTTTGCAGCCCTAGCCTCAGCATGCATCGGAAGGATGTCCCCTTGGCTGCGACTCAGCTCCAGCTCAGGACTCCGCGTTTCGGCCCTGTCATTCGGACTGTTGGCAATCTCATTCGCGGCGAACTTTCTCGACCCTTCTACATTCGACAACTTGTTCATCGCCACATTCTTCCTAGTAGGTTCGGTGACTGGATTCTTGGTTGAGTCCAAGCAGTTTGAGGAGTCAAGCATCTTCCTATCCGCGATTGTGGGACTGCACCTCGCCACGTCTTACGCTGCAGGATTGGGGATTATCGACGATGCTGTGACATCCCAGTTGGTAGATATCGAGAGGCAGGCAATCGGCTCCGCCTTCTTTGCGTTCTGGTTTGCATCGGTTGCACTTGGAATTACTGTCATGATTGCTCTGAGGGGCACATTGGAGGAAGTGGGCTCCGGCTCGATGATGTCTGTGCTCCCTACGCCCGCACGGAGCCTAGAGACGCCATCCTACGCTGCCCTCATCTTTGTAGCCCATTTGATCCCCCTAGTGTGGATGGGGCAGATCGAGGACTTGGGGGCTTTCTCCGAGTCCAGTCATCTCGGGGTCGTTTGGGCGATGTTCACGACATTTGCCCTCCTATTGCACTCTTTCTTCCGGGCCGAGGGCTGGCACGTCCTCGGTGCGTTGCTAGCGATCAATTGGGTACTGTACACGTTGGGCCATCTTCACGAGATCGGCAACGAGTTCCCCTCCCCTCTTGACGAAGGGGGGATGATTGGCTCGTTCTCGTGGTTCTTCCTCGGCTTCTGGCTGAACCTATTCGGAATTATGGCTGCATCTCGAGGGGTATTCGGGGACACCTCCCCTCAAAGGGAGCCAAGCGGCTTCAGAATCTGGTGGAAGACCAATTCCTACGGGATTATGGTCAGCCTAGCTTTGGTAACTGCGCTGGTAGTAAGGGCCGCATGGAACGTAATCCCGGCGATGAACGCTTCTGGAACGGGTCTTTGGGACATGACTGGGGGGTCTGACCCATGGTACATGAAGAGGGTCGTCGACTATGTGATTGCCGAGAGAAGCCACCTCATCTTCGATCACGATAGGGCGTACCCCCTAGGGGGCGTGAACCCTCGACCGCCACTGTTCTCGTGGTCCCTCGCTCTAGGGGGCCTAGGCCTCTCCTGGCTACTTGAGATTCCCGCAGAGGAGGCTGTCTGGTGGAGCGTCTCCGCCCTTCCAGCAATCTACGGGGCCCTAATCGTAATCCCCATCGCTGGAATTGCCACCAAGGTCCACAGCAGAACTGCCGGCATCCTGTCTGCGTGGCTGATCGCACTGATGCCTGGTCACATTAGCAGGTCGACATTCGCCATGGCCGACCACGACTCATTTGCCATGCTTTTCCTAGCAACGGCAATCTACTTCTGGATCAGGGCGCTTTCAGGACTCGAGCACAAGAGGATATTCGAATCTACCAGTCGGAACCCACTCTACCTGCTTGCCGGAATGAGGGAGAGCTGGAAGCAGAACCCCAAGGTTATGGCAAACGCCACGATGTCCGGGATTGCCTTCACCCTGATGGCGCTGGGCTGGAAGGGATTCGTCTACGGTCCCGGAATCCTATTCCTTGCATATTCCGTTCAGGTTGCCTTCAACATCTTCCGTGGCAGGGACAGCCTCCAGTTCACTGCTGCCGCGCTGCAGATGATGATGACAGCAATCCTCCTACCTCTGCCGTTCTACGGCTGGCCCGGCCTGAACCTGGTCTTCGCGCCCAGCGGCATGCAGCCGATGTTCTACATCATCGGCTTCACATTTGCATTGGGTTGGGTGGCCAGCTCATTCAGGGACAAGCCATGGCTTCTCGTAATCATCACCGGAACGACTCTGTTCGGTTCGATTCTAGCCGCTCTTTACCTGCTCCAAACCTTCGAGATATACAGTGGGTGGGACATACTTTTCACAGGGGGATTCTACTTCTCAAAGAACAAGATCTTCGGGACCATTGGCGAGGCACAGGCGCCCAGTCGAGGGGTGCTATTCGCCTCATATGGCCCCGTGGTTGCTCTGATAGCAATTGGGTGTGGCTTTGTCCTCCTATGGAGGGGGAGTCGCCGGAACAAGTCCGAGATGACGCTATTGGGGCTTTGGGTAATCATCGCGACATACATGGCATGGACCGCTGGTAGATTCATCATCAACGCAACCCCTGCTATGGCGGTGGTGG
This sequence comes from Methanobacteriota archaeon, assembly GCA_002722735.1. Taxonomy (GTDB): domain Archaea; phylum Thermoplasmatota; class Poseidoniia; order Poseidoniales; family Thalassarchaeaceae; genus UBA36. The sequence goes on along the minus strand of PBMR01000015.1, from coordinate 43,106 downwards.
GCGGAATCGGTATCGCCATGCTCTGGGGCAGTGCCAATTCCTCAGAATTCGTCAAAGAATGGCGGAGGTCAGGCATTGGGACGCCTAGGGCCCGGTTCAGATCACTGTGGCCTGCGACGAAGGCTCGTCCTGGCATCCCGGCGATTCTGATTGTCCTACTGCTAGTCACCTCTCAGCACTCCACCTATGGGATTGACTCAGGCATCCCAAGAGGGGAGGAATCGGCCTATGATGTCGACTTGGCAATCTACGACATCGCTCCGGACATACTGAGGGAGGACTTCTTCAATATTTTCTCCGTAATGAACGGCAAGGAGTACAATCCCGATGCCTCTGGCCTCTGGTACATGGGCACGTTCGGCCCCAGCTTTAACAGCCAGGGCTGGAATCACGCCTACGACTGGCTGTCTGAGCAGGACTCGGATCAAGGTTTCAGCGAGCGTCCTGCTTTTGTCTCTTGGTGGGACTACGGATTCCAGGCCCTGGCCTCGGGCCAACATCCCACCGTTGCTGACAACTTCCAGTCGGGAATCCCGAACAGTGGGGGGATGCTATTGTCAGCCGGACAAGAAGACACCCTGTCCATGTTCATCGCCACCTTGGCTCAGGGCGATAAGAAGTCGAACTCCGGACAACTTGGCGATGATTTCATCGCTTCCCTAAGCGAGCACATGACCCTGGGGCAGGTCGGGGAGTTCGAGAGCATACTCTCCAACAGCAACAGGGATTTCGTCCTCAACAGATCCATGGGTGTCGTAGCAGTGTACGATGACGTCGAACTCCTGTACGGCGAGCGGCTTGGGAGCGATGGCCTTCCCCAACTAGAAAAGGTCTGGATGGTTGTCGAAGATGGCGTCCAAGTCTCCGAGCCCACTTCCAGCCAATCCGAAGCCATGACCCTGTTCAACGTGACCCGCGCCTCATCAGCCACGGTGGAAATCGGTGAGCCAGTGCACTACGACATTGGTGGTTACAGGTACACCAAGGACCTGATAGAGGAATACTACGACATTTCCACTGCGCTGAACAGAAACAATGCAAGGCTGGGGATGATGCGCGCCTTCCTCATCACCGCCTTCGATATGGGGACCCTAGTCGACATCTACCATGGCATCACCTCAATCGAGTACGAGGTATCTGACTACGACTCCCCACTGGGAAGCACAGTGACCCGAAATAACGAGATTCGCTACTTCGCCGTCGACAACAGACTCTTTCCCCTTGGTGGCTCTTACTACGAGGACCAATCATACCATCGCGGGCAGACGACAGGCATCTTCCATGCGCCAACGCACCTCTCGGGACTGGATTTGCGGACCTACATCTCCACCATGTACCAGACCCAGAGGGGTGATGACCCGACCGGAGCCGATGAGATGACCCAGGCTCAATACGAGGAAGCGTACCAAAGGGACCTGATTGATCAGGCCTCTGGGGTATCCTCAGACCCCTCCGAGGTCATCAGGATGACCGACATCGACTACCAGCACCAACCGGAGTTCTTCGAGACCATGGTCGCTAGGGTCTACGTTGGATACGGGTCCTCGACTTTGGGGCTTCCCGGAGATGCCGAGACTCCAGCCGTCTGGCTCAACCCTCAGCAGACGAACATCAAGGGTGCCCCGGGCTCTCCCTTGGAGTACGCTTTCGCCCTGCCCGGAGCGATGATGAATCACTTCGTCATCTCCAACTGGTACGACGACAGCGAGTGTGAGCTCAATGAGACTGGTGCCAAGATCAGCCAGTTATGCGGCACAATTTATGACTCGAACAGGGTTGTAAAGGTACTCAAGTACTACAGTGGCGCTACTGTCGAGGGCACGGTCGAGTTGGAAGGAATCGGACCAGTCCCAAATGCTAGGATCCTGATAGAGAGGGATGCATTCAGCGGTGAAGAGGAACCGGATGAGAACGGTAGCGTGATCGACGGAGACGAGCGTACGTTTTGGATTCCGATTGGCCATACCCAAGCCAACGAAAACGGAGAGTATTCCTTCACTGTCCCTTCGGGGAAGATTAGGGTCTCTGCCTTCTCTGGCGAGCCTGATCTCGAGGCTGCTCGCTTGTCGATAACTCCCTCCACGGCTTCTAACCTCGGTGACTCGATGTATGAGCTGTTCACCGAGCACAACCAACAGAGAAACATCAACCCGATTACGGGGATCCTAGGCAACGTCTCGGGCTCGACCTGGCTCTCCGAGACCATAGTCAATGTCTCTGGGTCTGATGGCCATAGTAATGGCCAATCCCGAATCCAAGCACCAATCTCAGTTCAGCCCTCCTCTGCATCCGGGGTCTTGGTGTGGTCCGGTGGCCTCGACTTTGACGGTGATCCGGTCGTGGGCTCGCATGTGGTGCTGACCCCATCCTCCGACGAGGTTGCCATTGAGCCATATTCAACACTCACCTCAAATGGCACGGTAGAGGGCGAGTCACTGGAGTTCAACGGCATTGGTCAAGTCATCCTCACTGGTGAGGGCACTGTTGTCTCACAGGGCGTTGTGACAGTCACCGACTTTACCGGTACACACACCCAGACTATCTTCAACAACCACAGCATCACCGGAGAGGGCCAGTTTACTGGTAAGGGCACGCTGTCAGGGAATCTAGAAAACATCGAGGTCATTGCCTGCCCTGACGATGAAATTCCTGATGGGGCTGTCTCATGTTTGCTCGAAAATGGCGACTACCTCGTGAATGGTACTGTAGACGCCTCGGGCAGGTTCACCGCAGACGAAACTAGCCAGTTCTCAAGAATCCTCGACCAATCTACTTTTGTGGGATCTGGTGAGTTTGAGGCCGACACCACGCAGTCACTGCCCGCCTATGGGACTATCAATGGTACAGGCTTGTTCTCCGGTACCGGGATTTTCAGTGGTCCAATGGTCCAACCTGGCTCCTTCCACTTCGCCGATTCCCTCCCGGGCGAGTACGACGTCTCTATCGAATTCGATGATGGCACGGCAGTGGGATTGGCGAGTAGCTTCCTAATCGGGTTGAATGCATTTCAGACCCCAGTGCATCTTTCTATCTCTGGAGGGGCCATAAAGGGGAGCTTGGTCGACCAATCTGGCGAGCCTCTTTTCAGCCAGATTTCCATCTTCCCAAGCAACGACACGGCCGAGAATGCCACTGCGGAGTGCTCCTCCCAGACAGTAGCCCCTCCCTGCATGGTCATCCCTGATGATGATGGCTCTTTCCAGATTGGACCGATCATCCCGGGTAACTACTTAGTCGAGGTCGACATCGACGATGACGGCTTCCCAGAGGTTTCTGAGGCCTACCAATTCCTTCCTGAGGAGGATGCCGTGGCAACTTTCCCCTCCCCCATTCCGGAAATGTCCGACCTCTACTTCACCCTCTTGGATGGGGACTCCCCTCTCTCGGACCTAGAGGTCAGCCTGCGATCCGAAAACGGGTCTATTGCCCCGGTCATGGCTATCTACGACTCGGATATTGAATCCTACAGGGCCGAGCTCTCCCAAGGAACCTGGATACTAAACCACACTCTGGGTGAAGACAAGCAGCTCTGGCAAATCATAGAAATCGGCCAGGAGGACGTATCTGACTCGTTCAGCTTTCAAGTCAGCCAAACGGTGAACGGCACAGTGCGCTTCTCCCAAGACGTCAAGCAGGAAAATGAAATCCCAGCCCAAGTCGTAGGCCTCGCGGAGGTAGTTTTCCAATGGGGGGGGTTCACTCTCACGACCACATCTGACGAAGACGGCAACTTCAGTGTGATACTCCCTGTGGATGCGGTGGTGTACGCCACTGTCGAAGTCCTCATGGGCATGGACGGATTCTTATCCAACGGAACACGATTCACAGTGGAACAGGGGATGGATGTTGTTTCGCTGAGCGTTGTTTCGAGTGCCATGGCAACCGGCACTGTGAGCCTGAACCGACTCGGGAACCACTACGGCGACTCAATCAAGGGCTGGGAAAGCGTCCATGTCGTCGCCACCAATACTGACGGCGTCACAAACGGAATTTGGAGGGAGGAGGTTGATTCCAACGGCTACTTCGAGATGATTCTTCCTCTGGGGGACTGGACATTCGTTCTTGATGCCGGAGAAATGGGCTCAAGCACAGAAGCCAGGGAGATCAACTCATCTTCCGTGTGGGATCTAGAACTCCTCGTCTACCCAGAGGGTAACAGCACGGTCATTATCGACTTCTTTATCGACCACGAGAGGGACAACAATGCCTCCAACGGCACCGCGGTGACATATCCGTTTTCTGTCTATTCGTTAGAGGCCAATGGCGCCGGTTACGAAGTCACTGTCGATGGCGACGAATGGGTTTCCACCGGAAGGGCCGAGGTATCTCTGGAACCAGGTAGGTACAGGATTGTCGTGGAGAGGGCCAATGCCTCAGCCGATGAGCCCTTTGATACTCTCTACGACCTCAACGACGTTTTCCAAGTGGGCATGGACTCATCGACTGTTGAGAGGTCTGTGGGATTCGAGCCCCTATGGCTCGTAAACATCTCCTTCAGCAACGAGAGCGGTAGTCTCCTAACCAATCACGAGGTCATGTTCGTCGATAGCGACAACGGTTGGATCCAAACCTTCCTCACGGACGAGGAAGGAAGGGTAGTGGAATACCTGCTCGAAGGGGACTGGATCGTTATCGTGAAAGAGTTTGAGACTAGCTCAGATGTTTTCGAAGGACTTCGGCGTCTCATTAGCGTGTCCCAAGTCAGCGCCGGGAGCAGATTATTTTTCCAGACCTCTGAGTTGGCCGAAGTTTCGATAGTCCTCTTTGAGGATTATTCTGGTACCAGTCTCAACCAGATGGAACTCAAGTTCACTTCTCAGGAGGGATTGGGTTCCTTCACTGAGGATACCTCTGGCTTCTTGGAGACCATCAAGATCAGACCGACCCCCGGGATGTGGAACGTAGAATTGAACCAGTCTGACAATCAGGGAGCGAGATGGGTTATCGACAACTCTTCCTTAATCGAATCAGGGGTCTCTGTCGGTGTCGAACATATTGTCAACCTGACAGTACGAAGACTCGTCGAGATGAGCGGAAAGGTCTACTGGGACCTCGATGATGACGAGCTCCCGGGATTCGGAGAGGGCCTGGCCAACGTCTCAGTGAACATTTCTTCCATCGATAACACCAGCCATTCGTTGACCACTGATGATGGCGGCAATTGGGCAATCTACCTCCCGGCCGGCAGTTCGTGGAACATCTCCGTGGAAAAGCCGGGTTTTGCCAATGAATCAGTTTTCGTCACCCTAGGTGCTATCGGCCAGATCGAGAATATCGAAATTACCGCAGGATCCGTCGAGGTTTCCGGGACCATCTCGTACATTTCCAATGAATGGATATTTGACGATGACTGGGATATCGTGCTGATTCCTACGCATGGGATTTCCAGGGAAAGGGTCGTTCCGGAAAAGGTTGGCAACGAAGTAGATGGGTGGACGGGTGAGTGGGTTGCCTCGGTGGAACCCGGACGATGGATTGTCTACGCCACTGTGGACTCGCCCGAGGAGGGCCTCTACCTAGTCGCAGTAGATTTGCTTGATGCCGATACCGATGGGGGTTCGGTAGATTCAGACCTCTCGATTGGCGGCAAACTCTTCCTCGATACAGAGTGGTTGGACTATGAGGGGGAATCGCACTCCCTTTTGGAGATTGATGACTACGATCTTGTGATATCGGTCGGAATGGGGGTGGAATGGTCCGAGGAATTGGACGGGGACGGAATCCTCGAGATGCTACTGCCCACTGGGCGAATCGATGCATCGAGTGACTTTGAGATTGAACAACGGAGTAGGAACATGTCATACTCTGGCGGTCAAGGCGTTACAATGAGGGCCGGCCAGGACAGCCCTCTAAAGACACTTAGCTTGGAACGGGCCTCTAATCAGGACATCGAAATCTCGGCCATCGGGGAAAGCGCTGTCACATTGGAGCTAGACCCCGACTGCGAAGCCGAGCCCGACTGCGAATACCTGCCTGTAGAATTCATCTTGCACATCAATTACTCCGGACACAATCCATACGACACATACGACGTTGCGGGTACAGTCCTTGGGACGGACGGCGGTCTCTGGCTTGTCCAGTTCGAGAATGCCTCCGGAGGATGGAACAGCACTGCCTCGTTCGAGATGGGCCTCGATAACACTGAGACGATAGACAACTTTGTTGTCAGAGTCAGTCCAGCCAACAAGAGCCAAGCCCACCATTTCCAACTCGGTCACACTATCCTGATCAAGCTCTCGACTGCCGAAGGCTATTCCATCGACCACAGCCTGTCGGTGGTGGTCCCCAAGCTCTCGGGATTCGATGTAACCGAGGACTACGTAGACACAGTCTACTTCAGTTCCGGGGAAAAACTCCTGAACGTGGAGATTCCGTACCAAAATCTGGGGAACAGCGACGACCTCCTGACTTTCGACTACCAATCAACGGAGCACTGGAACGTGGGAATGCCAACGATGCAACCAATCTCCCCATTCTCGGAGGGAATTACGACTATGTCCCTCTCATACGCAGTCGAGGGGGAAGAGGGGCCCCTCCCGGAGTACACGATCGAGTTCACTGTGAGGGATAGCGACAACAATTCCTATGACTACCACATCACTCTCCTCAGGGACTCGCCCGCCATCTCGATTCGTGGAAACACAATCCAGCTCCAAGGTGGTGGAAACCCCATCGCGGGCCAGAAGCCAGTTTATGTGGTGGAAGTGGTAAATGAGGCACATGTCAGTGCAGAGGACGTCACTCTGCGGGCAAGACTGTGTAACGACATCAGGTGCGAGTCAACTGCTGGGGTGAACTCGACTGTAGTAAGCGACGTCCCAGAACAGGGCAGCTCGTTATTTTACGTCCCCATGGACTTCAGTAATTTCACCACTAACAAGTACTTCATCATCTTCGAAATCGTCCCCCCCGGATTCAATGAGGGGGATGATTTGGAGTCTTGTTCAGAGCAGGTGGACGAGGTATTGGTGTGCGTGATGGAGGCACAACTCTGGCCCGAGGCCGAGGAAGAAGTGCTTGGGTGGATTACCTATCTACTACTGCTCATGCTCGCATTGGCATTATGGTCTCTGACCCGCCGGACAGGAAGAAGGCCGGGAGCCCCCTTCTGAAATGGGTGATAGGGGGGCCGACTCTCTGAATCATGAGGGTCAGTGATGCCGGGGATCGGGCATCTCGAACTGATGCCCGAACCAGATGAGCCAAGCTTGCTTACAACAGTCGATAGCGATGCCCCGGGTTACCCCGGCCAAGCCTATGGGATTTCCGACGAGGAGGCTAGGGAGATGCGATGGCCCGCCGGCCCGATAATGACGGTGCTTTGGCCGTGGGGGGCAATCATGTTTTCCTTGACAATTGTATTCCTATTGTTGACTTGGAGCCTTATTGCGCCCTTCTTAGGACTCGTTCTGCCTGACTCGGAATGGGCATACGAGGATACCGGAATCAGGGAACTGCAGAGTTCAGGTACATTCGGCAGCGGGGTTAACGTGTGCATCGTGGATACGGGAATCGACATTTCACACCCTGACTTCTCCAATATCCACCTAGCGGGTTTCAGGGACTTCTACGGCGACGAGCATGATAATGTCAGGGACATCGGGAATGAGGGACACGGTACGCTAATGGCCGGCCTTCTTGTTGCCAACGGCACCTATATTGGTGCCGCCCCTGAGGTCTCCCTCTCAATAGCAATCGCTCTGGGGCCTACGGGAAAGTCGTCCGACGAGCGAATGGTGTCCCAGGCAATACGTTGGTGCCGTATCACTCAGCACGCTGACATCATCTCTCTAAGCCTAGGCAGTGAGCCGGGTTCGGGGATGGGGGTGGAATCAGAAACCGTTGAGGCTGTGGCTGAGGCCTTGGAAGATGGCATCTTCGTCATAGCCGCTGCGGGGAACATGAACTCATTCACTGATGGCTATGACGTCTCGACACCTGCAAGCATCGAGGGGGTCATCGCGGTTGGAGCACATGGTCGAAACGGGGCTGCTTGGAAAGATAGCGCTATTGGTGCTACTGTCGACCCACACTCAGGCGAGAACAGAACGTTTCCAAATCAGAAGCCTGAGATCTCAGCCCCCGGCGTACTTCTGTGGTCTTGCGTTTCAAGCAGTAGCGACCCCCCTTACGCGTACTCTACAGGAACCAGCGACTCCACAGTATTGGTCACTGGTGCTCTAGCTCTATTACTGGAGGAACACGGCCAGATTATCGCCGGGCAGAATGGAATAATTGACCTAGACGAGATGGCACTTGTCAAGGTCGCGTTGGCCAAATCGGCTCAAAAAACCCCTTCCCAACAAAGTTCTCATGACCCGAAGATAGGTTATGGTGTCCTGGATGCGAAAGCATGGTCCGATCAAGTGGCACTCGAGTTCAACTCTATTTGAGATTTCAGGGCTCGATATTACCCTACGGTTAAATCGCCCCGATGGAACCCGGAGCCATGGCGCGTTGTGGAAAGGCCGGCTCCATTTCTCTCGCTGCCCTCTTCTTGACTAGCATCCTACTGTCATTAGTGCTACCAGCCTATCCGGTTAGTGCGTCCAACGAGACCACCTCTGGCACCATCACGGGCACTGAGACTTGGGCTGGAACACACACACTGACTGGAGATGTGACAATCGCACCGGGTGCTAAACTCATCATCAACGCGGGAGCCACGATTTCCTTTCCCAATGGGACCCATCTTGACGTTCGTGGCAGCCTATGCGCCGGGGTGGTCTCGTGTGGCAGCAGCAGCAATGCCGACGATTCGATGAGAATCACCCTCAGGTGGGAAGCGCCTCTCAACTCCAGTGCCAATGGGGAGTGCTATGGCATGTCCGAGAGCAATCAGGAAATCTGGATCGACGACCCATCATGCAACGAGGGGGTGCTAATGAGGAGCAGCATCGATCTATCTGAGACGGGGATGAGGTACGTCACTTTCGACGGTCCCTGGGGGATGCCATACTACATCACAGCAGTCAGTGAGTTTCGTTACGCAGCCCTCGTTCTAGATGGTGCGAGCCCTACTCTGACCAACCTTGAGTTCTTGAATGTCAATACCAGTAGCGTCCTAACTACGGACCTCGCTCAACCCACCTTTGTCGGCGGCACCTTCGTCGTGGGCAGCGATGATAGCAGAAGCATCGTAGGCCCAGCCCTACAGATTTACTCCTCGGGGTCCTCCATCACCCCCTTCACCCTCAGTGATATCACACTCTCTAGCACTGACAACGGATGCGGGAATCGGGACCGCGGCCGCGCCGCGATCTGGGCCGAGAAGTCATTCGTGGAAATCGACAATGCCGAAATCACCAGTGGCGATTTCGGTATCAGTCTTAGGACCTCTGCGGGTAGCGTCACCAACTCCACTGCAAATGTCAACTGCAACGGCATCGACATCAACGGCAAGAAGTCCATAGGATCCGTCTACTACGACTTCGAGATTTCGGACAATGTCATCACGACCGTGCAAGGCAGTGGAATTACGGCTTACAGCGGCGCTCAGGCCACACTGTCGAATAACGACATAGAGGGGGCCTCTCAAGCCTCGGGAATCGCCGTCTACTCCAGTACTGTTAACATTCACAATAACGAGATTGGCCCCATTGGTGGTTACAACGGACTCTGGCTGACAGGCTCTTTCGATGTTATAGCCGAGAATAACACCATCTTCGAGACTGGAAGGGAGCCAATCGTGGCGGGAAGGTACACTCAATCCTCGGCCTCGGCATCACGGGTCTTCCTAGCTAACAACACCATCTCTACTCAGGGGGCCGGAGCGTGCAGCAGCAATACCTACTGGGGCGGAGACTTCACATGCCCAGCCGTTCATGCTTTCGTGACCGGTGTGACGATGTACGACAACGTCGTCAACGCCGGTGGCACTGCCGATGGCATCAGGGCAGTCGGCTCGCTTCTTGACATCCAGAGAAACGTCTTCAACGTCCTTAAGTCGGGTGCCATTCTAAGGAACTTCGACAGCGGCTACTCCGAAGCCGATCAATATGGCACCCTCGGCTTCTTCTCAGAGAACACGTGGAATGGGGTCGAAGTAACTTACAACGTCACCAAGGGCTCAATCACCGTTCAGTCCGAGTACATTCCGAGCCCCCCTTCGGGAGAGCACCCAGTTCTCCTTGACTGGCCAGACCAAGAGGCATGGCCTGCTAACGGATTTCAGGGCTCTATTGTGCCTACTCCGGTCAAGAACTGCGCAAACTGCGACAACATGACTCCGCGAAATTTCCCCCTCGCGGTTAACATGGACAACAACTCCACGGTTTTCACCTTCGCCAACTTGTCCAACCTCGACCTCTCTAAAATCAAGATTGAAACCCAACCCACACACTTCGCGGTTCAGATCAGCAGGGCTGAGCTGGTCAGGTTCCAGGCACTGATTAAGGGGGAGAGGGTTAACGATGCCCTGCTCCTCGTCGAGGACGCCCTAGGGAACGACCTCTACTCCATCAAAACCCAGTCCGACGGATTCACCCCCTGGATCTCCCTTCCCTCCAATTTCCATCTTGACTTCAGGGGGCTTGGTGGTGGTGACAACCCCGATGGATTCGCGGATGACGAGTACGAGGACTCTTGCTCCGATGGCATCGACAACGATGGCGACCTAACCACTGATACGAATGACAATGACTGCAACTACTCCGCGGGCACTAGGGAGATGTCCCTATACAGGTATACCGCATACAGGTTCGGTTTCGGTTACTACCGTGGAGAGTTCACCCTCGTAGACAGCTCTTACCAAGAGACTGTCAGTCTCGAAAACCTCGCTCCGACGGTTACTGTGACCCAAGAAAATGGATACTCCTACCGGCGGATTGTCAACATCACTGGCAGCGCGCACGATGGTCAATTGGCGAACAGTTACGCTACCGACCAGTTGGCTCAGTGGGACCAACGCGGTTACGTCCACTCGATACAGGTCAAGGACCCGTTCACCAATGTATGGGGGGATGCCGGCATTGCCGTCGACACCAGCGGGACCGGGGAGGGGCAGGTCACTAGGTTCAATCGGCCTTTCAGTTCCTGGTACTACGCCTTCGATATGAGTGGCATTGCTGGCGAGGGCGATTATACCTTTGAACTACGTGCCTTTGATGGAATCGATTACAGCCCTATTGTCTCAAAGACATTCAAGCTCAACACACAGCCCCCTACAGTTTACGTAACCTCACCGAGCTCGTACTCATCGCACGACGGGGGTTCTGTGAGTTTTACCGGTACAGCCCAGGATTCCTATGGCTGCCCTTCGGAGTGCAACAAGGACGTTGGACTGGTATATTTCCAGATCGAGGGCCCGAACTTCCAAGTCACGACTCCAGTCCAATCCAACGATGATGGCAGTTGGGCTTGGGAATGGGACTTCAGTGGACAACCTCGGGATCTCGCCACCTTCACATTTACCGTTTGGGCATCCGACTCCGACTTCTGCAATGGCATCATTGATGAATGCCAACCGGTGGTTCTGACGCTGGGCATAGACAACTCGAACAGCCAACCGACCATCAGTGTCAACCAGCCACAGGCGGGCTCCAGAATCTCAGTCTCCGAGAGTACGCTACTTAGCGGGGTGGCGAGGGACTTCGATGGCGGGGTTACAAGGGTGGATGTGGAGGTCAAGGACGTTTCCAACGACTACATCACCGTACACCTCGCCTCGACCCACGAATTCTCGTCAGATGGTGAATGGGAAATCGAGTGGGACACCACCCAACTTCGGCATGACGCTGACTACTTGATCAGAATTAGATCCTATGATGGAATGGACTTCAGTGGCTGGGCCGAAGTGGGGATCGTTGCCGATAACCCGCCCGACGCAGGCAACAACCAGCCCCTGTTCAACCCCGACGAATGGGTTAGTGAGTTTACACTATTCTGCGATACCGAGTCAAGCTCTGCTAATAGGTGCACCACGGCTGAGATCGATCTGATGGAATTCTTCAGCGATGTCGATGGGGACATACAGTACATCTCAGTGTTCAACGATACCTCCGATTCTGCCGATGACAACTTTGCCATCGTGATTAATGTCGGAGGTGATGGCCTGGCATACTATAACCCGGCGGACATGTTCTTCTACGATCCAGACATAGGCTCCTGGACGCTAAACGATGTCATATTCATTGCAACCGATTCTTTTGGTTCCAAGGTCAACTCACTTCCTATTTCCTTTACTGTCGTACCCATTCAGTTCTCGATAGAGTCCCCGGAGGAGAGTTGGGTGGAGTTAGATGGGATTTCCGTGTATTCGGGTGCCGGCCTTCCAGGTAAGCAGGTCACCGTACTAATTGGCGGGATTCCGGTCAACAACACCATAGTGGGCGAGGATGGAACTTGGGTACTCGGCATACCTGCATCAAGAATCCAAGGTTCCTCCGCCACCCCCCAATTTAGCTACAGCGGTGATTTTACCCCTGGGGAGCCTATTCAATTGGGCCAACCAGAGGAAGAGGGGTCGAACTGGAACAAGATCGCTCTGGGTGGCGTTATCGTAATCGTGCTGTTTGGCGCTCTGGCTTACTTCTTAGTCGAAATCGAGGATGATGATGAATACCAGAAGTCACCTGCCACCCTCTCAACGGAGCTCGATGAGCCCGACGACCCTTATGCTTGGGCGAAGGCTGACGACCAAACGCCCCCTCCAATCGCAGAACAGAATCCCCAGTTGGAGCAACATGAGGATTATCCCGGGTGGCTTTGGAACCCCATTGAGGAGGAGTGGGTCGCGGATCCCGAATACCATGACCCCGAATGATCTGCCCGACCGCTACCAACATTATTGAGTAGAGGTTGGGGCTGAGAACTATGGCCACGATGTCTGCGACCCGCCCTGGGGTCCAAGAGCGAATCTTCCTGCATCTTCGTGACTATACGGACCACAGCGACAAGGTCGAAGTTCCGTTCGCACTATCACAGATGGGAATTGCTAACTCCGTCGCAATCGCTCGGTCTAACGTTCCCAGAGCAATCTCAGGAATGAAAGAATCTGGCCACCTCATCGAGCGTCAGGCTCATGTCACTGGAGTCACCAGGAAGCGCAAGGCATACTTCCTCACCGAGGATGGCGCTAGTGTCGCCGATGAGATTTGGAACAAGGTATCCGAGCAGCCGGTCAGGCTTGTACACCCCGACGGTCGCTCCGAATCCACCACCCTCTCTTATGCATTGGAGGTGACGAACCTGCCTCTTCGCCATGTCGATATGCTCCGCTACATGGACGATTCGGGTACCATAGACCTCACAGGGCTCACACCAGATCTCATAGAGAGAGACCTCTCCAAGCACATCGAAAAACAACTCATTTCCTATCTCAACGACCTACCACGCACTCGTCGCTTCTACGGCAGGACGAAGGAACTCGATGTTATGGCCGATTTACTCGAGGCCAAATCCGGCTCAATCCTACTTCCTGGGATTGCGGGAATTGGCAAGACTTCCTTATCGACGAAAATATTGGAAAGATTTACTCATCGAAGGAATCTCCTGTACCACAGATGTCAGGACTGGGAGGGATCACGCGCATTTCTCGAGGCATGTTCTGAATGGTTGGCGTCGATAGGTCACAACGATCTCTCTGACTACCTTGCCTCCACGCCCGTCCCCCAACCAATCATGACAGTGAACCTAATCGAGTCAGGGCTCTCGGTATCTCCCTCTTTGATCGTCATCGATGACCTCCACAAGGTGGGCGACGAGACTCTGTACGCCATTCTTCGCGAACTCACCTTGAGAATCCCCAATCTGAAGGAAGTCGGCCTCGTCATGTTCTCCCGTTCATTCCGAATGGTCGTCCCTGAATCTGACAGAACTGGAAAGATAGTCACGCTGGTGATGCCTCTCCAGGGGCTGGACGAGGATTCCAGCAAGCAGATTCTGACTGCCATGCCCGAGTTGAATCACGAGCAGTTCTCCAATATTTACTCCCTATCCCGGGGGCACCCCCTTATTCTCGAACTCATCAACCGGGGGAATGTCGCGGATACATTCCATGCCACTCTGGAGGCTTTCGTTGAACAGGAAATATTCAGCCGCCTTTCAGGTGCCGAAAAGCGCCTACTCGGAGCAATTGCTGTTTTTCGTGAACCCATCCCAATTCATGCGGTCAAGCAAGTAGAAGGGAGTACTGACCTGCTTGATGAATTGGTCGAAAAAGGATTAGCCCGACAGTCCGATACGGAAAACTACGATGTCCACGATCTCGTTAGAGAATTTCTGATGCGTTCGATGGACGATGAACTGAGGAAGGAATTACATTCGATTGCCGTGGAGTGGTATAGGAACAGGAAAGACAATGCTGCCGATAGGATTGAGTTCATTCATCACCTTAGGAATACCGGGGACGACGATGGCCTGACCGAGATTCTGTTTTCAGAGGGCCACAGTTTAGTGAGCACCGGCCATACGGAACTACTCTCAATTTTGAACACCCTTGATAGGAACGACTTCGACGCAAAGAGCTGGGGTCTGATACGGGAACTAAAGGGAGATATCCTCTCCATCCAGGGGAGATGGGACGAAGCGGAGACCGAATACGACGCTGCTACTAGGAATATCGGGAGGAAAATCAGTCCCGAACTAGCCCGCCTCCTTTCTGCTAGGGCTGACATTGCCGTGAAACGTGGAGCAATGGACGACGCGCTGGAACTTCATCGCAAAGCCCTCCAGATACAAACCCACAAAGACATTCGCGATGCGATCGGGGCAGCGCGCTCATACAATAACATGGGATACATATTCAGGAGGAGGAGGGACGTCAGACGCGCACTAGAGGTCTATGGCAATGTGGAGGACCTGTTGAAGCTCGAGGTTGGCCCCGAACTCAACGAAGCCAGAATCAGGCTAGCTTCTGCCTTCATCGAGATGGGGGAATTGGACAGGGCCAGAGAGCATGCTCTTGCGTCCTTCGAAAACACCAAGGATACCGACCAAGTTTTCCTCCACGCGCGCTCGAGAGCAGTCCTCGGCAGATTCTATGCAAAGATTTCTGACAACGAGCTAGCGCTCCACCACTACTCCGGTGCTCTGGAAACACTCTCCCACCTCGATGACCCAAGAAGCGCGGTGGAGATTGAGATGCTGCTAGGGCAAGTACTGGTGGATGCTGGTAGGGGGGATGAGGCGGGTGAACACTACCTCAATGGCCTGGTAGTGGCCGAAGCGAACGACTTCAGAATGCTACAGGGCGAGTTACTAGCGCGCCTCGGAGAGGTTGAGTCCGATCGATCGCAGCGAATGGACTACCTCCAGCGCTCACTCGCACTGTTCAGAGAACTGGGGGCTGTGGACAGCATGAGGGAGGTCCAGAACTTAGTTCATCGAGCGGTAATGGGGAAATAGTTAGGCAGCCGCGAATCGCCGTGATCCCGCATTTCCGGTCCAGTGACTGAACTCCGGCCCACTCTGTTTTGAGACGGAAATATCACCAGAGAAAGTATCCCCTATGGTCATGAGGACCTCGCTCTCCGCCAAATGGGGGGCGTTGTTTTTCTCAGAAAGGTGACATAGGACGATGCTATCCAATCCCGAGTGGCACACGTTTCCCAATAGTTCGGCGGTTTGGGTATTCGAAAGATGTCCACCCCGTCCCGAAATCCTTCGTTTGAGGGAATCAGGGTAGGGCCCTTGGATGAGTTTAGTGTAATCGTAATTCGCTTCGATTGAGATGTGGTTGCAGCCACGAAGATGCTTCTCCAATTCAGCAGTGGCCTCTCCGAGGTCAGTCACTATGGCAACCCTCCCCCCTTCTCTATCGCTGGCGATTACGGCAACGTTTTCGGCATCGTCATGAGGAACTGGAACTGTTATCAGACTGAGTCCAGTGGCACACTCTACCCTCTCGAGATTGCTGAACGTCCTGCAGTCCTCCAGAGGGCGCCACCCCAATCTCATTGCAGTTTCTAGATTACAGTGGAGTTTGGCACCCCATGATTTCGAGGCATTGAGAGCGGAGCCAGAGTGGTCCTTGTGATGGTGCGTTACGAGAATGGCATCAATCGAATCCGGCGCGACTCCAATCAATGACAGCCTCTTCTCAGTTTGCCTGAGGCTGAATCCGCAATCAATCAAGGCCCTTGAGTCTCCGGAGCTTAAAAGTGCGGCGTTGCCTTTACTGCCTGAACCCAGATGAGTAATCTCGATGCTCATTGTGCCTTTGTCCCACTCACAGTACCCTTTGAATCAATCCATAATCTTGTCCCAATCACACGCTTTTCCAAGACCTTGGCGGTTAGCCACTACCTCGATCTATCTATCTATGTCCGAACGGCGCTCCATCACCATGATAAATCACCCAAGTAGGGAAAAACGCATCGGGTGAGTAACGTGCGGCGCAAGCAGTCTGCCCTGATATTTTCCTTCCTCATTCTATCGAGCCTCGCCTTTGTTTCTCAAACCCGGCCTCAGTCCCCGGTGTCTTCGACCAATCCGAACCTCGCAGAAGGCACTGTGTCCCCTGTCACTGATCAGGACGGAGACCTCATCCCTGATCTCTACGAAGTCATTTTCGGGGACGACTACATTTTGGAGACCGTAACCATGGAGATTACCATCAGTGGCCTTGACCCCTCCGACGCCACTGATAACCTCTCAGACAATGACAGAGATGGGCTTACCGCCTTGCAGGAGTACTGTTGGCCCTACACCATTGACAGATGCTTCGAAGAGAGGAATAGCCTTACCGGGAAGTCACCGGAGGAGACCGCTACAGGTCTGAGGGAATACCTCGATCCCAGAGTTTCCGACACCGACGGCGATGGCCTTCCTGATGGCTATGAAGTATACATGTGTACGACTGGCGGCCTTTTCAGCAACAACCCAAACGATCCATTGAATTCGAAGAAGAGTTGGGAGTGCCAATACTTCGATCCTCTGGATCCCAGCGATCTGATTGAGGACTTCGATCGATGCGAGGTTGACTTCAGTTGGGGCTGCGGTGATGGATTCGATTTCAACAGCGATGGGGCCATCGACATTAGTGAGAGATTCACAAACACCGAAGAATACCTCTATGGCACTCCTCAAGAATGGGTCACAGAGCGAGATGGACTTTGGTGCTACGGGCAAATCTACGGGCTGTCTGAGGATGCTTGCCAGACACAGTACGCCAGACCTACTTCTACTGATGGTTGGATGGGTAGTGACCCCAGATTTGGCGATTCAGATCATTATTCATGGGACGAGGTCGTGGCGGCCCAACTCATAGTTCCCGGAGATGGAATTCCCGACGGTTGGGAGGCTCACCACGGCATGGACCCCCGTAATGCCAGTGACTCTGTCCTAGATAGTGACTACGATGGATGGGATGGCAATAGGGATGGCTTCATCACCCCGGATGTAACTACATCGACGGCGCACTGGGGGGAGTCACTCAGCAACTATGAGGAGTATTCCATCGACTTCGATGAGGCATCCGGAGTCAGGCCGGGTCTCAGGGGCACCAAGGTTTCATCAGAACATGGCCAGGTGCTAAATTTTGACCACTCGACCGCAACTAGCCTCTTCGATCCTGCTGTCCACACCGTGATTGCTGATCAACAAAGGGACCGCCTAATTGTCGGCTCAAGATTTGGAATCACTGTCATAGATCCGTTTAGGGGGACCACTTCCAGTTTTGAGCTCCAGTCAGGTATCGAAGCATTGACGATGAGTCGCTATGCGATTGGTGACTCGGACTACCTCTTACTGGGAACCAATGTTGGATTCCACACCCTCCGGATGGAGAACGGCCTACCTTTGATGGACTCAATGAAAATACAAGAGATAGGGCCCGTCTCTGTCATAACCCCCCTAAAGACCAATTCGGATGACCTCGACTTCCTGCTTTTCGGAGGATTGAATGCATGGAAGGTCAAGTTGTCAGTTGGATTCGAGGCCAACTCCTCTAGCTTCGAACCTTCTCCTCTGGTGGAACTATCAGCAATGCTCTCCGACTCCAATGCCACAGTTACCACGGCCGCACATGTAGAGATTCTTGGGAGGGGCCCGCTTCTGTTCATAGGTACGGATGTTGGGATGCTGGGTTGGAATACTACTGACGGATCAAACTCGATCGGCCAGCCATGGTGGATTTTCGACATCATGAACGCAGAGTATTTCGTTAATACCAATCTCTTTGACTCCACCAACGCCGCTAGGGTCAACACCA
This sequence comes from Methanobacteriota archaeon, assembly GCA_002722735.1. Classification (GTDB taxonomy): domain Archaea; phylum Thermoplasmatota; class Poseidoniia; order Poseidoniales; family Thalassarchaeaceae; genus UBA36. The sequence goes on along the minus strand of PBMR01000015.1, from coordinate 24,955 downwards.
TTGTGATTGACGATGGAATCGAGGGGGAGGAGGGAGTCTGGGTGGGCACAAGTGGCGGTCTGCATCAGATCAACATGGACCTGATAATATCCCAACCCACAGAAGCATTCGATAATGACAGGATGCTCAACGTCGATGGCCTGCTGTCCGGGGCAAACGACGTCCGTGCAATCCTTCCCCTGAGTGGGATGGTTGTGGTTGGGTCGAAGGATGGCACATGGTGCTTAGAGGGAGGATCTTCGGGGATACTTGGGCTGAACCTCAACCAAACTGGGATTCTCGGGCTCGTAACTTCAATTGTAACTTTAGACAAAGACGGGGAGGAGTGGCTCTTCGCTGGCATCTCTCCTGGCAGGTACATGAACATCGCACCCATGAACCCCAACTCTCGTGATTCGGATTTGGATGGGATGCCAGATGGGTGGGAGGTAGCTTACGGCCTAGATCCAACCGACCCCAACGACAGCCTCAGAGATCCAGACGCCGATGGAGTTTCGATTTCATGGGGTGACGATGGGGATTACACGAGGCAATGGAGCAACTTGGACGAGTTTCGATTCATTTCGGCTACGATGGATGGATTCAACGGCACCGACCCCCGAAACTCCGACTCTGATGGCGATGGTTTGAGTGATGGAGAGGAGTATTGGGGTTGGTTCTTTGACTCGACTTCATTTGATTGCCACTACCTCAATGGGGCTTACATTTGTGACTCCAACACAGGGGAGTCAGCAAGGGATGTCCACCTTGGAGGGTGGCTAGGCTCGGGCTCGGGTGGTGGTAGCGATGGGCCCACTGACCCAACAAATCCAGACTCGGATGGGGATGGTATGCCTGATGGTTGGGAGATCCGCCATAGGAGGTGGTTGGGGGATGTCTATACCGGGGGGAACAACTGGACCCTAGATCCTAGGGACCCTTCAGATGCCATGCAGGACGCAGACGGCGATGGACTCAGCAATATCTGCGAGTACGAGTGGGCAAACCTCCACAATCGTGTTATGGCATTGGGTCTGGACACTCATGGTGAATCGAAGGAATCGGCAGCCAACTGGTTCAGTACCGATCCTAACTCAGTGGATTCTGACCACGATTCCCTACCAGATGGCTGGGAGGCTCGCTACTCTTGCCACTGGCCGTCTGAAAATGCAGGAATCAATCCGATGAACGGATCTGATTTTCTCAACAATCCAGACGGTGATGGCTACGACTACAATCACGACGGAACATTGGATTTGGGGGAGTCCCTTGTCAATTGGCTCGAATACCACCTTAAATCAGAAATCCTCTTGCCGAGCGGTACCTCATCTGGTGAATACTACCCGGGCAATCTGACCTCAGTCTTGCCCCACGAGTCATGGGAAGGACTAGCGCCAGGTTCTTTTGGCGAGTACATTGGGAGTTACTACGAATCGTTGAGTGCTGGCCTACCTACGGACGATATAGGCACGTCTGACCCCCTTAGTTCTGATTCGGACAGGGACGGGATGCCAGATGGGTGGGAGGTCTTCAATGCCCGGTGGAGCCTCTTTGAGCAAGACTGGACGCTCAATCCTGTGAATAGCGATGACAGGCTCGGTGACCCAGATGGCGACGGGATGAATAACTGGGAGGAGTACAACGTCATCGACGGCCAATTGAGTGAAAGCGATGGAAATATTTCTGTCCCCCAGTTCTACCTCTCTGATGCAGCGGGGTCACTCTTGGAGACCCCTTGGATCGGGGCCGAATCACCCTTGTCGTTTGGATCATTCATCACAGAAGAGCAGGGAAACTCTACGGGATCAACGGCAGATCCAAACAACCCAGATTCAGACGGCGATGGGTTGCTTGACGGAGTAGAGTTGATTTTTTCTAAGTGGAACTCAACCGACAGTGTCTGGACACTCAATCCATTAACTCCAAACGACGGATCCTATGACTCAGACGGTGACGGCATCCGTGATTTGACCGAACTGAGCCTAACTGCCAATGGCCCGGTCAATGGCGAACTCTCCCCTCCCGATGCCCCACTATTTTGGGAAGAGGCGGATCAATTGAATCACCTAGACTCGGTGAATAGAATTTACAGAATCCTATTCAACAAGGAAGGCAGGGCCGAGTTGGCGATGGAGCAATTCTCTGATTGGCAGGATGGACACGCTGCCAAGCCTCTTCTATCCTCTATAATAGGAATCACAGACCCAAACGAAATCGACACCGATCGTGATGGAATGAGCGATGGGTACGAGTATTGGTTCACAGGCTGGGATCTTGAGGACAATCGTTGGACCATGAACCCTCTAAGTGATACCGATTCAGATTTTGACTCCGACGGGGATTCCTACGACTGCAACGAAGATGGGGAGATTTCCGATTCCGAGTCCTTTGACAACCTTGCTGAGTACGACTCCAGGTGGTACGGTAAGAGATTAGCCATAGGCAGCATGCCAAATGGTACTGGAATGGTGTCCTATGGCTCGGATGCTGTTACCGCTCAAATCGAGGAGAATGGGCTTTCGATGGAAGCTGCATGGGGCCAACTTTACCTGCAGTTCGCCACAAAGAGCCTATCCTCTTCAGAGAAGATGGGGCTGATCAACTCATTCAATCCTGATAACTTCAACAGTACCCTCATTGGAATCAGCGATCCAACCGATGCAGACTCCGATAGGGATGGTATGCCCGACGGTTGGGAGTTCTGTTATTCCCTCTATGGCGAGGTACTCCCAGTCAACTCCTTCCGCTGGTCGTTGAATCCGATCAACCCCCTAGATGCGAACTACGACCCCGATGCCGACGGCTGGTTCGACAGGCTGATTGGGGACAATCCCGCTGAGCAAGGGACCTGGGCGAATCGCGAGTTCTCGGCTTATGCGCCCGATCAGCAGATAGCAAACGGGGTCACTGCACTGTACTTCACAAATATCATGGAATTCCACAATGGCACAAAACCACTCGACTTGGACTCTGATGGTGACTCAATTGCCATGACTCCGGTGTTCCAAGGCGGGATTATGATTGATTATGTCAGAGACATGAGCCTGTCCGACGGACTTGAGATTTTCAAGTACGGTACAAACCCCCTCGATAATGACACAGACGGTGACATGATGCCAGACTTCTACGAGCACTACCGTGGGTGGAATGAGACTAACGATAATTGGTCCTCTTTCTATAAAATCGAAGTGCAGTGGCAGGAAGTTACTCCAAACAACTGGAAACCTGTGGATATCTCGAAGGGCTACATCGCCCGACCGTCACTTGGCTGGACTTGGTTCACTCACGATGCCACCGATCCATCTGATGCAGCACAGGATGCGGACATGGATGGTGAATGGGCCTGTTCTGGCTCTTCATGTACATATGAACCGTACAATAACTTCCAGGAGTACTATGCTGTCGTTAATGCCACTCTGTCTTCTCCCTCCGCGGTCCGAGCCTCCTCTCTACACGACTGCTCCGGGGACACCGTAGAGGAATGGTGGCAACTGAGGGAGACGCTGTTGGGCACTTGTTCGGGCTCCAACTCATTGTCATCCAATTACTTGAGAATGAACAGACTCAACAATGGGGACTCACTATATGCCCTGATTATCGATGATAACGATGCCGACTATGAGGATGTCAACACCAGTGATGACATCATTTTTGTCAATGGGGCTTGGACGGATGAATTTAATCGATTGGCAGGAGATAGGTACCACCTGCCCAACATTGGCCTCGGGGAGAATCCCTACGGTTGGTGGTACCTTGATATCGATGGTGATCTAATTGCCGATGGGACCGACCCGACGAATTGGGATACTGATGGGGATTGGCTGAATGATTTCTTCGAGATTGATGATGACCTATTGGATGGAATCAGGGGGAATAGCGGTTCCCCCATCAGGTACGACGATCGCACAACCTCCTGACCTCAATCAGTTCATGTGCTCGATTGCAACCGAGGGGCCATGGCGGGCGAAGCTGGGATGATGCCCGGCCCCGACTCGCCCACCGAGGACAAACTAGTCTTCCTGCAAGAGAATATGGTGGGTTTTGTCAGCCAGTATAGTCTTCCTGCCATCGAAGTGGCCCTCGTCCTTTCCAAGTACCTTAGAATCTTGACTGAATCCCTAGTTGAGCATGCAAATGCACATCTCGAGACTATCCCAGAAGATATTCTTCGAACAAGATCCCCCGATCCCCTCGCCCCTACTCTCCCTCTCACCGACTTCCCTCTAGAAAAGCTCATCAACAGGGTCGACAAGGATAGAATGGATATATTTGATACCATTCTGAGAACTTCAATCAACAAGACCGAACTACCATTTCCCCAAGCCATAGTCCTCTTGAGGGAGTGGGAGGAAATCGTCCGCGCCCAACTATCGCGGGCAACCAGCCCAGGGTACCTGTTTAGTCCCTTGGAGCTACCCAATGGATTCTAAATTCTCCCTCGTCTCTGCCGAAGCCACAATTCCACTCGAGACCCACCATGCGTCTGCTATTGACCAGAAGTATAGAAAAGGCCAAAGTACGAGTGATAATATCAGTGGGAACTGAATCAAGAACCACTCTCCACCCTTCCTATGCTCTCGGTTGAAGTGCTGTCCTAGGAATAGTAGGGGGACGAGGGATAAGGCTACTGCAAATAGGGGCCTGACAGCTCCCCAGGGGCCAACACCGCCGCTCAATTCATGCCAGATGACCGAAAGCACGCCTAGGGGGTTTGCACTCGACTCATCGTCGGGCTCAAGTTGAACCACATACTCCTCAGCCACGATGCTCGCCACCATTCGTTACGGAAGAATATGACGACCTCTGGACGATAGAAAAGGCGAACTAGACACGGACCTTGGGGTCGCCATGGCTCTACCCGGACTGCTGCTGACGGGATTCACCCCTTTCTCAAAACACACAGAAAATCCCTCCCAAGATATCATTGAAGAGATTTCTATCAATGGAATCGAGGGTCTGGAGGTGGAAACCATGTTGCTATCTGTTGACGAAAAGGGGTCCAGAGATCCATCTGAAAGAATTTCTACAGGTGCTGTATTCACAGCAATCTTGCACCTAGGTTTCTCGCCCGAATCAGAGATCATAAAACTCGAGAAGTTTGGAAAGAACAGGTACTGTATGCAAATCCCTGACAATTCCCGAAGGCAAATAAAATCAGGGACAATCGTTGCTGGTGCTCCAGAAGTCATTGCAACCAGTTCCCCTAAGCATGTTATTGACGAGTCCATAGACGATTTCGAAAGAATTTCTTGGAGCGAGGATGCCGGAGGATACGTTTGCAATGAGACCTACTACAGGACCCTCTTGGCCATTTCTGAGTCGCAGCATCCATCCACTCCGGTGCTTTTCATGCATCTTCCTGAAAAAACAATAATGCCAATCAGCGTACAGATTTCGGTGGTAAGCCGAATCTCTAGATGCTTGTGCATAAGGCCACATTTCGAAGTAGCATCAGCACTAGTCATCGATGAACGGCACAGGATACTTGCATGCCGAAGGCCCCCTGGTGACACGTGGGCCGGTATGTGGGAGTTTCCCGGGGGAAAGATCGAAGATCGAGAGTCTTCAAGAGATGCGATAATCAGGGAGATCAACGAGGAGCTACAGATTTCAATCGAACCATCACATAAAATTACAGAGATTAGACACAGTTACGAAGACAGGGACGTATCTCTGCATCTATGGTATTGTGGGATTGTCACGCCTGAGACCGTCAAACCGACGGAGCACGACGAGGTAAGGTGGCTTTCCAGGGAAGAACTACTCGAAGTCGATTGGCTTCCTGCCGATGTTCCAATTGTCGAGTCATGGTTCGTTAATGGCCTGCCAGTCACTTAATCCATCCTCTCAATGGTCTTCCGTCCCTTTGAGTCGAACCACTCCGAAGGATACCCCTCCCCTGTCATTGCAAGTTCGTCACCAGTGCTCCTGGGGATTGAATCTCTTCCTCCATGCCATGTCTGCTGTTCCAGCCACAAACCCAAGTCCCTACCCTCGACCACTACCTCCATCGTCCCACCCAAGGGGTCACCATCCAACACGAACGAGACTTTGCCAGTTAGTGCAGATTGCCTTGAGAGGGAGAAGGCAGTGGACTCGCCTACCAAGGACATAGCCATAGCATCGAGAGCAGTATCTAGCACTCTCTGTTCCCTAACGATCTTTAGTACGACATCCAGCGAATCCGATGTACCTTTCAATTCCACTTCCCCCTTGGAGTTGGGGAAGCACTGCGCGTCCGGAACTGATTCTGGATTCCAATCGGGAAACAGTGCCTGTACCGACTCCGTTACCCTTCTTGGGTCCTCGTGGGGGCGAACCACAGTGGAGACAGAGATCGTGGGGTCCATGGTGCAACGAAAGACTGCCCTGTCAAGAGTGCTGCGATGCAAAAATCCCCCAAAGGCACGAATAATTCAAACGACCTTCTAGTGGGGCCTGAGCATGGTTCAGAGATCGGCTGCAATGTCCTTCGCTCTCGTAGCATCCCCGAACCTCTGTCTAGTCGCAATCAGGTTGGGAATTCCCACCTTCAGCGAGGCGCTATCCAACGACCTAATCGCCGAATTGGGATTACATATTTTCGCTTTGCTGATTGGCGTTGCCATGGTGTCTGGATACAGGTTCGTCGAGGATCACGAGTACCACCGATCCAAGGCGATTGACCGACTCTCTAAGACCTACCGTCACGAGGACAAGGGCCTGTGGGAGGAGGGGGATGTAGCGATTCAAAGGCTGGAAGCCAAGGCATTTGCAGACTTCAAGGGCAAGAGAGCGGTGCTTGCTAGGGAGAAGATGAAGAGCAATATCGGTGTGCTCAACAAGGAGGCCAAGGAAGTCGAGGCACCACAGCACGAGGATGGTGGATATTCAATCCGCATCGATGGAATTGAACAGAGTTTAGAACCCCCGTCAGAAATAGCCGATAGCAAACCGCCCTTAGCTAGAATTTCCGAGTTCTGGGGCCGAACAGTGGATCGAGCCGCCTCCAAGAGAGTAGCCACTTCGTCCTCAAAGGAAAACACAACCCAGCCTGCAGCTGCCATTCTAAGTAAGACAAAGCCCGACTTCAATCCACAGTGGGACGTGCCCGAAGAAGTCCTAGAACAGAAACCACCTGTCAATTGCAACGACTGCGGTTCATTCAATAATCCAGGCATCAACTATTGCACCTCGTGCGGTTCATACATCTCCTTAGCGGGGAACGGTTGATAGGGCTCGGTCAGGAGCCCCGTAATGGTGAGAGGATGCCTGAGAAGGGTGACTACTACGGGGTGCTTGGTGTCGACAAAGCATCCTCGGATACGGAAATCAAGAGGGCATTCAGGTCCCTGGCTAGAAAGCACCATCCCGACAAGAATCCCGAAGATCCCGAAGCGGAGACGAAGTTCAAAGAGATCCAGGAGGCATACGCCATTCTCTCTAACCCCGATGAGAGGAGGAAGTACGACATGTTCGGTCACGACCGACCAGGGGGATCTCCGTTTGGTTCGAGGGGTTTTCAAGGGGTAAACATCAGTTTCGACGACCTCTTTGGAGGGGGATTCGAGTCAATATTCAGTCAGTTTTTCGGCGACTCCACGAGCCGGGGTTCACGCGGCTCCGACCTTTTAGTTCGCCACTCAGTGCCCTTCCAAGCCGCGATGGACGGCATGGACGACGAGCTGGAGATTGATATCTTGAGGGACTGTGATGGTTGCGGTGGTTCGGGATCGAATAGTGAAGGCGGTGCACGCCCTTGCCCCTCTTGCGATGGCAGGGGGAGAATAGACGAGATCTCCATGGTCGGGCCATTCAGACAAAGGGTCCGCAAGGAGTGCCCGCCCTGCCGCGGGTCAGGGCGAATTGTCACTGACCCCTGTCGTGTTTGCAAGGGCGAAGGAAGGGCCTATCAAGCGATCAGGGTCAAATTCTCAATGCATCCCGGAGTTGTCTCCGGAACGCGCCTGAGGATGAGGGGGCAAGGAGAGGCCGCGTCCAGCCACCGAGAACAGACGGGCGATCTGTACATCGAACTGCAAGTAGAAATGCACCCCTGGTTCGAGCGTGACGGCCCCGACCTCCTGATGGCACTACCTTTGAGTTACGCCGACCTTGCTTTGGGGGCCTCTGTAGAGATTCCGCATATTGATGCGGATAAATTGAGAATCAAGGTTCCCCCGGGCTCCAAGCCCGGCGAGACCATTACCATCATGGGAAGGGGTCTGCCACGACCCAAGGCCAACTCCATGAGGGGTTCAGTGACCGTGGTTCTGAAGTTGGAAGTCCCGAGAAAGCCTACCCGTTCCATGCGAAAGAGACTCAATGAGATGAGGGAAGAAATGGAGGGGGAACTCGATGACTTGGAGGTTCGAATCAAGAACGAGGCAAGATCCCGTCGGATGGGATGACCCTATTCTTCTTCCCATCTGATGGATCTCATTGGGACGGCAGCCATGGGATCCCCGCCCACGACTCCAGAAAGGTGGAATCCTAGGACAGACGGTTCCCCGACGACGGAAATACGTAGGAAGATAGTCGAACGAGGAGCGAGCGTGTCTAGGAAGACCTCATCCCCGTGAAACAGGTGTGCGGGGGAAACCTCCCCAATGCTCGCACCCGATCCCTCGGGAGAATGGATTCGGATTGCTGCCAATTCCCACGACTCGGACCCTATTCGAATTCCAACCAGCAACGTCCCCCCGGTCCCAGAAATTCTCCACGCGCAGATCTCGATTTGTCGAGTCAGATGACGTATCAGGGGCTGGCCCCAGTCTGAGACTACCGCTTCCCAAGTACTGTCATTTAATTGGCGCAAAGCTGATTCGATCACCGCCTTGTCAGACTCTTCTGTTGAGTCGGCCTCTACAAGCCTCTCTCTGAGCTTGCCGAGCCTCCTCCTCTCGTGATCCTCGATTTTCAGCATGCTGGAACGCCGACCGAGTACTTCGCCTCTATTCCACCACAGTACAATCAGCAACGGAAGCAGCATCAGGAATCCTGCGAACAAGTAGAAATCAGAGAACAACCCGGACAAATCCTCGAAGGAATCTTCATCGGGAACCACAGGCCCCAAATCCACCAATTTGAAACTGTAGTTCATCAATCCATCACCAACATCCAGTTTTTCAATACGAATTGCATGATGCCCCATCGAGAGATTCATCTCACCATAGTAATACTCCCCTTCCCCAAATGAGGTCGATTTGGCACTGATTGAATCGTCAATAGTCCAATCGGTCTGATTGAGCGAGAGAATCTGAAAACTGGCAGTACTATTTGTCGTTATCCCAACTCTAGTTCCATTTTCTGAGCCCACTTTCAGGGCAAAGACGTCTATTGAATCATTGTCCGAAAAATTCCCAAATATCTCAAAACTGACAAAGATCACTTGATACGTGTAATCAAATTCAGTTTGCCCCCACAGAGAATCCGGCGCATCGCCAATTTCACTGACTGTGTGAAAATCCGAGGGCATCTGCTCGGAAAGGGAAACCTGAGAAAATGACATGATGACCATCATCGCAATAGCCAAGCAAATCGTCCTCATCACGTATCGGAGAGCGTTCAAGTCTTAGAATCCTTCAAGCGAAGCGCTTCGCTCGAAGGTCGATGACTGAGCGGCCCATTGGACGAGACGTCATTGCAAGGCAGCGATTCGCTCGCTTGTTCTCTTTGGGCGACAGGAGGGCCCCCCTCTCTTGGTCCCCGGGACTGGTTCTGGGCCCTAATGACTCTGAACTGCCCGTATCCCTAGCTCCTTTGAGATCTACTCGGTCATCTGACTCCATACCTGCCACTATCACCATTCGTACAAGGGGGGACATCTGTTATCCATTCGACTCCGAGGACAAATGGGTCGCGCAAGAGGGCCTGGTACTACCTCCAAGCCTGGTTGAGTCGGATTCTGGTGAGTTTGGAGGTGGCTTAGAGGCGATTCCTGTATCTTGGAACTCACTGCATCACGATGAATCACTGACAGTTTTGAACACAGAGCCCTCTGTAATCATCCTCATCGATGCTCCGCAATTGGCTCAGCGCCCCGGTATGCTGCCACGGGCGCTTCAGGCAACTAGGTCCCGTTTCCCCTCCTCCCTCATTTGGGCACCCGGAATCTCAGGGCCCGACAATTGTGCCTTACTTGCTTGGATGGGTGCCGACTTGTTTGATCTATCTCGGTCGAGACATTCCTCTTCGCTTGGAGTTCTGCTGACGGAATCCGGACCAAGGAATGTGGAGCAATCCCTGGATGAGGACTTCGGTATGGAGTCGCAGTGCGCCTCGTGGGCACAAGCAGTCTCGTCCACTAGGGCGGCAATCAGGGAAGGGACGCTACGGGAACTAGCGGAGAGGCAGAGCATGTCCAGTCCCCGCTCAGTGGAGCATCTGCGCTGTCACGATTCGATGGTCAGTGAAAGTGGTAACACTCACTCGGTCCTCTCTAGCGTAGTCAACGCAAGTCGACGTCTCAGATGCCTTACTTACGAGAGCCGAAATGACCCACTCATCCTCGATTGGAGGTCTAGGGTATCAGAGGTTCACGTTCCACCCGCACATCAGAGGGAACTCTTAGTGCTGCTTCCATGCTCGGCGAAGAAGCCATACAAACTATCAAAGAGTCACAGACGATTCAGACGCGTACTCAGGAATCCCTTCATTCATGAGGTGATGGTTACCGCTCCGCTGGGACTTGTTCCCAGAGAGCTGGAGGATCTCTGGCCAGCAGCCCATTATGATATTCCCGTTTCGGGGGAATGGGATGCCGACGAACTAGAAGTAATTCGTTCGATGGTTGGCCGCTTTGTGAGTAGGATCGGTTTTTCGAAGGTCATCAATCACTCCGGAATTGACATCGATATCGAAGGAACCAGCGTCATAGACACCCGTCAGGGGGATTCCGCAGGATCTGGGGAGGCGCTCGCAAGATTGGAATCAGCCACTGAATCTGCTGAATTGAGTAGTGGGGACCGAAAAATGATCGTTAGAACTCGCCTAGAGGTAATGAAGTCAATTTCTAGATTCATTCATGGTTCCGATGCTTGGCTTGAGGGGGTGTCGGTATTAGGTAGGCCACCCATCCTCACCATCGAGAAGGATTGTATTCAGCTGGCAAAATGGAATCCTAGAATGGGGAGATTCTCCTTTTCCAAGTCGAGCCTGCCTTTGCTCGATAAATTGGATATTCTTCCTAGAGTATCGCTGAGGGAAGAGGTGAATTGGGTGGGGGACATATTCTCCTCGAATGCAGAATCCGCTGATGGTTCGATTAGAGCTGGGGACGAGATTCTTGTTTTCCAGGTAGGCAAGCTGATTGGTTCGGCTAGGGCGGTGGCCCCGGGTTGGGAGTGGCCACGTGGCCCCGGTAGATTGGCACGTGCTAGGCACCGCCTATGACTAATCTACTGCCACCGAAACTACGTAGCGATTATAGAGGGAGAGCAGGTGGCCCGGCTGCCCGAGGTTTGACAAATGGCTAGGATGCACAGCAAGGGCAAGGGGAAGAGTGGCTCGAACAAGCCTTACTCAGAGGCCCCTCCCGACTGGTCTAACACGGATAAGGACGAAATCGAGGCCCTCATAGCCAATCTCTCTGGAGAGGGACACTCAAGTGCCATGATTGGAATGATTCTCCGCGATAAGCACGGGGTTCCTGACGTGCGCCTGGTTACTGGCGAGAGAATTTCGCAGACCCTTGCCAGACTAGATGTAACTCAGAGTTACCCTGAGGATTTGATGAGCCTGATGCGCCGTGCTTTGAGGCTCATTGACCACCTTTCGGTAAACAGAAAGGATATCCACAACAGAAGACAACTCGAACTGTGCGAATCCAAGATTCGTCGCCTTTCCAAGTACTATAAGGAGACTAACCAACTAGATGGGGATTGGACTTACAAGAGAGATCAGCTCAGGCTGATGGTCGAGTGAGTAACGCAGGTGATTTGTACTCCCTCACGTAGGCAGCCGCAATGCGCGAGTTGCTTAGAGAGGAAGTATTCTCGACCGTCAGAAGCACCCTGTCCACTGCCGGCGAGGCGATGGCCACCTCCAGTGACGCCATCCTTCTTCTCGCACCCCCCACTCTCCTCGGCGCCCTGACTATCGCTCCGATTGAAGCCGCTTTATTGGACTTGGGAATTCCGTATCGAAGGCGCTTCAGGACTGGAGATCCAGAAACTCAGCCCTTCGTGCACATTCTGGGTCTGGAAAATAGCTCCGGACCAGTCCTCGAAAGTAACCACCTGGGACTGAGCATTGCCTCCGTGGTAGTAGAGGGCCTCAGAGGCCATCATGGCGATGCAAGAAAGGGCCCACTAACCACGGTGTCTCAGGCGCACGCTTTAGCTCAATCCATCTTCTCCGAGAGCAGTAGATTGAGGCGGATGAGGCCATGGTTGGTATCTGGAAATTGGTTGGTTTCAGCCCTAGATACGACCTACGACCCAGTCTATACGGCCCTGAGGGACCTGCTATTATCCGAAGGTTCAATCCGAGTGGTTCCAATTCCGGAGGTCGACTGCCCAGATACTAGAAACTCCCCATGGTTGGATACGGATGCGTTGGAAGCTGTTTCCAAGCAATGGGGCAAGATGGATTTGGAGGGCAAGGAAAGGGCCCTATCCAACCTCGCCAAGCCGGCGCTTACGAGCAGCACCCCTTCATCGGCCAGATTGGAGGAGTTAATGTGGCATTGCATCCTTGGAAAAGAGTGGAGAACCGATCTCGCAACACAGATTCTTAGGGCCTCTTCTTTTTGGAAGGGGGGACTGAACCGCCTCGCAGCAGACACTGTCGTAGATTCGCTTCTCAGAGACGGGCAATGTTGAGCCTACTCTATTCTGAGGGTGCTCCTGCATTCTGAGCAGTCCAACCTCAGGGGTCTCACGTTAGACTCGACCTTGTTCTTGGCTCCACATGACGGGCATCTTACCTTGCCGACCTTCGTGGGCCCGCCACCAACTTTCTCCATTGATTCATCTGTAGGGGAGATGAGAGTAACAGGGAACACTAGGAGTACGCTAGAGGCGACTACGCCTAGGACTATTTGCATCGGGAGGCCGAACCAATAAATCACCAAAGTCAGCACGCCGAGGACGCTGACCATAATCATGCTCGGAACCCTCGTTCTGCGTTTCGTCAGTGCCAAAGCGATTCCTATTGCCAAACAAAGGGCGAAAACAGCGATCATCGCCGAAACCAAGGGGCTGTACACAAGGGAACTCGGGGAGGCGAAGTCGATTCTGAAGTCTGCCTCTGAATCTATGCCCGATTCCTCGATGAATAGTATCTCCATTACAATCCACCTCCTGTGCGAGTACGAGATATCGTCAGTCTCGGAGTATACTGCGCCAAGTCCTGAGAGCATCCCAGTGCTAATCTCAAAGTCGAGATCCACCTTTGCCCAGTAGTCGTTTCCTCCAGGGCGGATGAAGTCCTCAATCAGCCTCTGCCTCTGACCTTCGCCAACTTCGTAGGACGCACTAATGGTGATGGAAATTACCTCGGAGTTGAAAGCCGTCGACCCACCCAAGTCAATCACGATATCCATTGGGCCGAAATCAATGGGGTTGACACCGAAAATCCCCTCGGGATCTAGAAATAGCCCATTGGACAGAAATGACCTCAAGTCGGCTCTCGATCCCGTCAGGTGGTTTTGCAGAGCCAGAATTTCGGAATCGTCGACTCTTCCGTTTTGCTTGTCAGAGCTGCTCACCGAGTCGGAGTAAGAATTCAAGTTCTTCCACCAACTGCTGGAGCCTAGGCTCTTGTTTCCTATGTTGTCAAGCCCCCATCTCATCCACTGGGACATCGCCCCATCGAAGCTAATCGAAGTATCTCTGTCGATTGAGTCCCCGTCGTATTCACATGCGATATTGACTTCTAGCTCAGATCCACCAATTCGCGACGGCTCTTCGGCTGGATACCAGTCAGTCCCTCCAGAGTCCACCCCTGCAGTAATCTGATGGTTTTTGTCGGTCTCGATTCTCAGAGAAGGTTGTGGAGAAAGGTAGAAGTCAGCCCTCAAAGATCCGCCTCCGAAGCCATCCGGTATCTCCCAGACAAAGGTAACCTCGACGCCATCCTCCAGAGCTGTGGTGATGGGGCTTTGACCCACCTCGGTATTTTGAATGGAGAATCCCCCGCTCGATCCGGACCACATTTTGTTACCGAATGCCGAAGTCAGCTTTATTGGGAAGAACGCAAGGTTTCCCTTCACGCTCGCCTCCTTCATCTCGATATGAACAAGTGGGAAGGACAGAGACAAGGAAGCATCACTTTGTGTCGATCCCCAGAGAAATCGAATCCCCGATTCACTTCCGGGATTGGAGAAGACCAGCCCTTGCACCGAAAGTGAAATCTCGATTTCTTCTCCCTCGGAAATTTCCCCATCACCGATATCCACAGAGACTTGCAGTTCTCCTGAGTTGGTGAGGTATACTGCGGGAATCTCAGAAGAGCTCTCGTACGTGCTCCCTCCCACCTTGATTAGAACGGTTGCGTTGGCAGTAACACCTGTCGCATCGACTACTTCGTAGGGGATGTTGAAAATCCAGGTTCCCGCGGTGTATTCTCCGTCTGCACCCCAGATGACGCTCCATGCCCCTATGTTCACCTCTCCCCAAATCGACGGGGTGACGAGGAATGACTTCTCTTCGTCCAAGTCAAAGTCGAAGGGGGTTAACTCTCCTTCATCCGATTCGCCCACTAGAAATAGCTTGAAGTCCCGAGTCTCACAGCAGGAATTCACCTCTTCGCCTTGCGCGGACATTGGGGATAGGACAATTATGACCAACAGCGCAACTACCGCCCCCGCACCTCGGGGGGAACTGCCACTCATTGTATGCTGATTGGCACCATGCCCTTGAATGCGACGCCCCTAGGAACCACACGCGCACGATTCAATGGGCGGCGCAGTTGGCCCGAACCGAATTATCTGTGCAACCAAATTAATTTCGCGGGCCCTCGGTCAGGAAGTTCTTCCAATATGGCGAAACCTACTCTCTCGAGTTGGTATATCTCCCCAACTTCCAGTTCAAAATCCTCGAGTAGCCCAATCTCGGAGGAAATGAGCCTGCCATCTGGCCTGTGGAGCACCGCTTCACGACCCATGCCGCTAGGAAGCCATTGGACGACCGGACGCCCGTCCGTTCTTCTCCATGACTCGACTAAAGCCGACTCGCCGGACACCACGATATCCGCATACTCCTTCAGGCGGATTCTAGTCGTAGTGACATCTGCAGACTGGACTGCTACGGTATCTCCAACCGTCCAATCCCTACAGCCGCGAACAGTACCTTCCGGGTGCTTGGGGATGGATAATTCCGGACCCGGCCCACCCGATCCCTCCAAGGTCAGTGTAACGGGATCGCGGACGAAGCTACGGCGCTCCGTCAAAGGATCGATTCGCTTGGCATGAAATGCCTCAATTGTCTGCATTGAGGTGGAGATGTCCTTCTGCGTAATTCCTAGGTCAATCCAATAATCGCGGACCACGTCCCCTCTGAAACCTCTGCGTCTCAGAGCGGACAGGGTAGGCAATCTAATGTCATCCCAATCCTCGAACTCCCCCTCTTCTATCGCTGCCTTGATTTCCGATTTGGATATCTTGCCAAACTCGTGGATCTTGATTCTACCCCAGTACATCGTTTGTGGGTATGTCCATCCAAAGTGATCGTAAAGCAGAGTTTGCTTGCGTGTACTGTCCATCAGGTCCTTTCCCCTGATGATGTGGGTTACTCCCTGACCATGGTCATCGATTGCGCTTTGAAAGTCCAGGAGTGGCCAAACCCTGTATTGATCGCCCTGTACCGAGGGATGAGGGGCATCCAATATTCTCAGAGCCGGCCAATCTCGTAGAGCAGGATTGGGCAGGGCCATCGACGTCTTCACCCTGACCACGGCATCTCCTTCAGCAATTATTCCGGAGTTCATCGCTTCCCAGTCAGATAGGCTGTCGGATACTGGTCGATTTCTGCACGGGCAGTCATTCTTTTCCTCGCGCATTCTTCTGAAATCCTCAACGCTGCATCGACAGACGTATCCGAAGCCATCGGAGATCATCTCCTCGGCACGTTTGAGGTAGAGGTTCATGTTGTCACTGGCTCGGATGACTACGTCGGGGGTCTTCCCAGTGAGCCACTCGTACTCCTCCTCTATCCAGTCATAAGCATCAAGAATCGGAGGCTTGACCTTGGGATCAGTGTCATCAAATCGCAGCACTACCTTGCCCTGATAAATAGTGGCGTATTCGGAGTTTATCGATAGGCCCCTTGAGTGACCCAGCGTCATTGGTCCGTTTGGATTGGGCGCAAACCTCAGCACGATGCTGGACGTGTCTCCGGGCAATTCGCCTAAGCCCTCTGTCTTTCGGTGCTTCTCTCGTTCCAGGGCCTCAGGTGCCGTCCTCTCCAACTCGGCTCGGACAGTATCGACCCCTTGACTTGCAGCCATTGAGTTGGCAGCCGATACCTCGGAATCGACTAGGGTCATGAGTTCGCGAGCCATCTGACGCAGATCTTCACGCTCAGAGAGCAGCCTGCCGAGAACACTGCTTGACTGCCCCTCGCCGTTGTATTCCACCGCATTCTGTAGGGCGTACTTGCGGACCACCTCAATCACGTCGGAATTCCAATCACGAGGCTCGCTCATGCTAATCGATTTGACCGAGCAAAGGTGGCATTTCACCGTTCTTACTGATTCCAATCCTCTAAGGGCGTTTGTACCGGGTGCGTCGCACCGGCGTCTCTTGTGGGCACGGGGCGCCGGTGCGTCTCTGTCCATATGTCGGAAACCGTCGCCCAACTCCAGCGTAGGCACTCGTGTGGGAGTCGCCCTGTAGAGAGCTCTCGTACAGCGTCCCTAGTCACGGGGTCCGAGGGATATCCTGACCCTAATTCAATTCCAATGTCGCTCGTCAATTTAGCTACTTCGGCATCACGTCTGAATTTTGCAATTGTGCTGGCAGCCCCTACGACGACGTCTTTACCATCCATTCCATGTTCAGAGAGAATTCTGCAACCCCCCCACCTTTCTCCGAGCCCAGACCCAACGTTCTCCCCGAACCTAGGGGCATTGACGTCGCACGCATCAAGTATAATCCTACAATTTCCGTTAGGTTCCATCGCTGCGTTTATTGCCTCAGCAAACAATTCGACCTCAAGTGAGTTCAAGTTTCCAGTCATCATTCCTAGGTCGATTCTGGAGGGGCTGCATACGATTTCTCCCACGCCCCAGCCTCTTGAGTCTGAGAGCTTATCGATTTCTGAAACCACCGCTCCACGCTTCTTCTTGCTGAGTTTCTTGGAGTCATCAGCCCCAATGTCGACTAGGATTCCCCGATCTTCCTCAGGCACCGCGATGGCGCACACAACTAGGGGGCCAATTACCGACCCCCTTCCGGCTTCATCGACCCCGATGTCTCGTCCCCGCATAATCTTGAAATTGACATTATTCTAATGAAAACTACTGTTTTCAGAAGCATTATTGCGAAATGCTGATGTTTGCCGTCCTTGCTCGAGGTCTGTGACCCCACCTTGGCCGTTCAAGAAGAAGCCCACCAAATCTCGTCTTTCTAGGCAGAAGTACGTTTCCAATGTTGTCGAGTACGAACGCAAAACAGACAAGGAGAATGCCAGGATAGAGGCAGAGACTCATCTGAAAACTAGTAAGTTCTTAGATGCGATGAAGCTGCTCTCGAAGGAGGATTAGCCTTCAAATCACGGGATCCGGAATCAGCTCAGCTAGTGCCAATAAATCGAACTCACCGGCGTGAATCGGCGATTTGAGGCCGAATGCACTGCTTACCAACGGGTCAATCTCGCCAAACTCGCCCACTGCTTGGCCTCGTACAGACACAGAGGCCCCCCTCCCAGCTATCCACGGCCCCATATTGGGGGCCGTAGCGACGAAGCCGACTTCATCGAGCGGCGCACCTAAGTCCCTAAGCAAGCCCTGAACCATCCCTTTGGCGGTGGAGAATCCACTTCCTGTCTCGGCACATGCCCAAGCACCTCTTTCCCGGTTCCGGGTGTCACGAACAACCGAACCGAGTTCGTAAACACGCTGTGGAAGCTCATGATGCCGGTTAGCCGCCAGCAATCTGAGCAGCGATGGGAGGATGTACTGTCGAAGCAGAGTGTGCTCGGATGTGATTGGATTAGCAATGGTTGTCCTGGACCCTCCTGATGGCCACCGCGTGAACTCGAACTGGTCCGCTTCATTAGACAGCGTCAGACTCTGAACCTCTTGCAATCCGCAAGCTCGCATACTCTCGCCGAACCTGCGTTTCAAGTTGGACGACCGTAGGGGCACTGCATCAATGTGAACAGAGGACATTTCCTTGGGGAGGTTTTCGTAGCCGTAGCCTATCGCAATGTCCTCGACGATGTCAATGGGATGCATTATGTCACTCCTCCATCTAGGCATTGAAATTATGTGCTCCTGCTCACCTGCGGCACAGTCGCCCCATCTCTCGGATTTGTTGGGCCCGTCAGTCACAGTCCTACTCTCATCCAGCCGACCCCCCATCCGCACGAGTGCATTGGAAAGGTCCTCTGTTGACATTTCTAGGCCTAGTATCCTCCGAATCAGACGGTCTGGTACCCTGTGCTGACGCTCGTCCCCCCGAGGTGTGTTTATTGAGCTTCCATCGCAACCCGTCACACGCACACTCTCGACGATGCCCCCTCGTTCTGCCAACGAGAGGCAGATCAAGAGCAAGCAAGCCTCGCAAGCCCGCTCATCCCAGCCAGTGACATCGATGAAGAAGTCAGTAGTCTTCTCGTTCACCGTAGTGTGGTCTCCGTTGATGATCGGAGGAAACGAGAGCAGATCATCATTCGAGTCCAGAATTACCGGAAATCGGTCCAGTTCACTCATCAGGTGGGCATATTCGGCCCCTTTGGGATGACTATCCAGAATTTGGTCAATGCTCATCCTCTCAGTCTCTGCAAGGGGTACGAAGGAGTATGATGGGGAAACGGTGATTACGCGGAAGGGGGGGCTCAAGGATGAGAGGTCATGAACGCCGATTGAGGAGAACTTCCTCTTTCTACCGAGGGTCAGGTGTAACTTCTCCTGATGATCCATCAGGGATTGGATGAAATCATTCTTTTCCTCGACATTGGAGCCGGTGTCAACCTCCCTAACCACTGCTGCCATGATGACTGGTCTGACTTTCCGCAAAGACGGATCAACATCCATTTTGATGTTCCCTTCAAGCACCTCCATCGCAACGTTACCATCCCCCATAGCAAGGAATGAACGAGAGGCCTTGGCAAGCGTCTCGTGACTCAGTAGGTCAGGACGATCGGGAAATACCTCCAACTCCACCACTGCCTCGTCGTTGCTATCCACCGGACAGCCAATCTTGGGCAACCAATCCGACCAATCCTCGGGATTGTGCTGAGTTTCATTCAGGTTCTGGATGTACCTGAGGATTGAATGTTGGAGTTCTAGGGTAGGCAACAAATCACCTCAGTTCGAGCCACATCGGTAGCGGTCTATCGTACCCGGCCAGACGTAGCCCAGAAATTGCGGCCGTATCATAGTCCACGGCCCTGAGATTTCTTCTGCCAATCCTCTCAAGTCCGTCTATCCCTAGTTCGCGCATCCAGCCTTTCAAGTCACTCCCAATCGAGGTCAGATAGCCTTCTACATCCTTGTCCAACAACGGTGCAACGACCAAATGGCAACCGGCTGCGATGGCGATCAGCAAGTCTTCAGCACTAGGCACATCATCGAATTCCATCACCACGTACTTACCGTACTCGGTCAGGCCCATGGCTCTGGAGGCTAGGCCGATCTTCGGAAGGGCCGAAGCCAATCTGGCCCCACCAGGGGAAGCCCCATCTACAATCGCACCGTCGAGATCCAATTCAACCACGAGTCTGAATAGATGCTCTACCCGATCGACATGCCCCCTCAACAGAATTAGGGAGTCCTCAAACATCCTGCTATGCATTGAAACAATCAGGGCCTCAATCTCTGCGTCGTTCAAACCCGGGAAGTCGCAGAGGTCCAGGACTATGCCTGCGCATTTCCCGACAACCGAAATGGAGTCAGCCAAATTCTCCCCCCCCACGAGAAGGAAATCAGTTGCCCGAGGGGCCGATCGAACTAGTGCTGGTTGCTTGTCAGACATTCCACCCTTCCACCCTGAGGCGGTTTCACACTGAACCAGCCATGGTATTGGGAAGAGGACTCCTTCAGAATCCGCACCAGTTGGAAGAATCAGAGTATAGTGATCCAAAGGAACATGATTGGATAAGCGATCTTCATTTGAAGGAGTGAGGGTGATTCTCTCAAAGCCCTCCGTAACGAAGGACTCCGGAGCAACATCGGGTCCTGCGAGGTTATTTGCCGGCTCCAGAATCAAGGCATCCTGGTTCAAGGACAGGTCGAGGGGGCCGAGAAGGCGTGAGAACTCAGAAATCTCGCCATCGTCTATTGATCGCATGATTACTCCTTGGCCCGGAGGGGGACAACTCCCTGAGACGATTATCCTGCCACCACTCATTCCAATTCCCGGTTCCGTGCCAACGGAACCCATAACCAAAATGACTCCTTCAGACATTCCCGCACCAAGTCTGCTTCCTGCGTGCCCTTGAACGACTATCGTACCACCTGTCATCCCAGCTCCTCCCTCATTCCCAATGGAACCCTGAATCGTGATTTCTCCCCCTCTCATTCGAAGTCCGACCTTGTCACCCGCGTCCTTCTCCACCAAGGTTCTACCCGCAACGTGGTAAGCCCCGAGCATTGACGATGCCGAGCCCCTCAGGGTGAAGGCTCCACCTAGGTTAATCCCACCCGCAAGCTCGCCGAGCGTACCCAAGCAAAGGACTCTGGCACCTTCGGGAAGATATGTGATAACACCGATTTCCCCTTCCTTCGGGCGCTCGTCCCCTGCCTTCCCCCATCCAATTTTCACTGGGCGGTCTTCTTCAAGTCCCTTCTCGACGTACCTATCGAGGTCACGATTGAGCTTCACGCTCTTGGCAGTGATTTCTCTCATTTCCTCCACACCCCTATGAGAACCCAGACACCTCAACCATATCGTGACATCGACGATATACGGCGTCTTGTTATTGACTCTTGCCGAGTTACGTTATGTTCATAGGCAGCCTTCAAACGCCGGCGGAATACCGGAAACGGTTTCGAGGGACTTCTGTGAACGCCATCAAGGTCGCAATTAACGGCTACGGGACAATTGGAAAGAGGGTTGCAGATGCTGTGGATGCCCAGGATGACATGGAAGTGGTGGGCGTAACAAAGACCGCCCCCTCTTTCGGGTGCAATCTAGCCGTCAAGAAGGAATTCCCCCTTTACTGTACCAGTGATGAAACCAAGCGAATCTCATCATTCTCAGAATCTCACTTCGAATGCTGCGGCGGCCTCTCGAATCTGCTTTCAATCGCCGATGTCGTAATCGACTGCTCTCCAGGAAATGTGGGTTCGGACAATCTGTCAAAGTATCAGGATGCCGGAGTCAAATACATCTTCCAGGGTGGTGAAAAGCACGAACTGACCGGCCTGTCCTACACATCTTCGGCCAACCACACCGAAAATCTCAACGCCGAGGGCTCTCGAGTGGTCTCTTGCAACACCACCGGCCTCGCACGCACGTTGGTGCCCCTGTACGAATACTGCGGTTCCTTGAACGTAGAATGTACGATGATTCGCCGAGCTGCGGATCCCGGTGACTCAAAGAAGGGACCCATCAATGCCATCAAACCCGTTCTCAAAGTACCTAGTCACCACGGCCCGGATGTCATGACTGTCAAGCCTGAGATTGTCATCAACAGCCTTGCAGTAGCTGTCCCCACAACCATCATGCATGTACACGCAATCGTTGCCGATCTACCTGAAAACCACGGCCTAACGACCGAGTCTATTGTCGATTTGTGGAAGGGGACGCCGCGGGTTGTGGTCATGCATGGGGGGGGTAACCGCCTCACTACGACAGCTGAGGTCATGGAAATGGCCCGGGACATTGGAAGGAAGTGGGGGGACCTGCACGAGATATTCGTGTGGGAGGATGGTGCCAAACTAGTTGGGGACCGACTCTACTACTTTCAGGCCATACACCAGGAGAGCGATGTGATTCCTGAGAACATTGACTGCATTCGAGCCTTGATGGGGGTGGAATCGGACTGGCGCTCATCGGTAGCCAAGACGGATGCTGCCATCTCTCGGTACTATTCCCTGTAATTCTCGACGCCGTACCGGCTCGTATAGAGTCAATAGTCAAAAGATAAACTTGGGTCGCAAATCTGAATGGCTGGCCCGAAGTCACTGTTAGCCGTGCTCACATTGCTCCTTCTCTCGCCCTACGCTCAGTCGATTTCGTGGGAAATAGACGATTCTGAGGATTCTTCCTTACATTCCAACCAATATGCCCCCCAAGGGGTTTGGAGGATGCTGGCAAACCCCATGCATTCTACCTACCATCTCTCGGAGTCATCAGGGCTAATCCACTCTCCATACGGGTCCTTCGACCCCACCACCCATCCCGTCCCCCTCGGTCCTTGGTCCAGAGTAGGTTTGGGATCCCCTACTCTAGAGGGCATTTACATCATCCAGTCCTCTAGTTCAGACTTGGAAGTCCTGACCGAGCAATTGTCCTCATTGGGAATTTCAATTATAGATCAAATCCCTGACGAAGCCCTAGTAGTCAGCCTTCCCGAAACTCGAAGGGATGAGGCTCTTAGGCAGATGCAGCATCTTCCAGCGATTCGTTGGTCCGGGGATTTCCCTACTCTGTGGACCATTTCACCAGAACTCCTCCCCTTGCTCGGTTTCGTTGACGTCGAGGTCGACCTCGACCTCATCCCATCGTCAAACCTAATGCCCCACGAGATTGCCGAACTATCTGCCGACCTCGGAGCGCTATCACGTCCTACAAATCCATCGACCATTTGTGATGCCTATCTCTGCCAACTGAGGTCTGTTAATCCTAAAATTATCATCACTCTAGCAATCGATCCGAGAATCATCAAGGTTGAACCCGGGCCAACTCTGGCAATCCACAATACCAATGCCAGCCTAATCGGAGGATTGGACGCAGCTCTCACGACTTCCGATGGCTTGTTGACAGGGGACGGCGAGGTTATCGGAATATCGGATACTGGATTGGACTCCGATCACGGCGACTTCGAAGGGAGACTGAGAAATCCAATCTACAACCGTTTTGGGCCCGATAATTCGGGAGCGGACACTAATAGCGGACACGGAACCCACGTTACTGCAACGCTTCTCGGAGACGGATCGGGAGATTCTATTGCCACTGGCATGGTTCCCGAGGCAACATTCCACTTTTACCAATTGGAGGTCGACAGCTCCGGACTCCTAGCACGCTGGGGTTCGCTCTACGAGATGTTCCTGCACTCATGGCAGAACGATGCCAGGATTCAGACCAACAGTTGGGGTTCCGAGAATCTAGTCGGCCAGTATACTTCGGATTCTCGATCCGCCGATTCATTCACCTACGATTACCCAAAGTTTCTGGTGCTTTTCTCAGCAGGGGATATGGCCGAGATGGGCGTAAACCCACCGAGTACTGCGAAGAACGTTCTCTCAGTCGGCTCCACTACAACTGGTGCCTACGATTCAGAAACATTGGGTGCAGTTCATGCCTCCTCGTCCGTTGGCCCAACTCTCGATGGTAGAATCAAGCCTGATTTGGTCGCCCCGGGGGTAATGCTGTGCTCCGCTAGGGCACAGGAGGCTGCATTCGCCACTGGCGGCCCCTGCTCCTCCACTATCCATGACGACGGCTCGACCCCACTCTACATGACCCTGAACGGAAGCTCTATGGCGACCCCAGTCGTTGCCGGCGCTGCAGCCATGGCTAGGCAGTACCTGAGGGAAGTCGCCGGGATTTCCGAGCCACGCTCTGACCTGATTCGAGCATTGCTGGTTAATGGTGCTGAAGACCTCGGCGAGCCAGACGTTCCCAACCCCTCGGAGGGCTGGGGTCAACTGAACCTAACGAACAGCCTCTATCCCACCAAGGGGGGCCAGAACCTCTCCGTCTTATTCGACTATGACCGTGACCTTCTCCCTGGACACAGTTTCATCTACACCTTCGAGCTATTCGAAGGTGTAGGATTCGATGCAACCCTCGCTTGGAACGACCGCGAGGGTTCTGCTACTGCGGATCAGAATGCTAGCAGGTTGATTAACGACCTGGATCTCACAATCACCTCTCCCGAAGGTACCGTATACAGGGGTAATAACTTCGTTGATGGCATAAGCTCTTCAGGTGGAAATAGGGACCAACTGAATAATCTTGAGAGAGTCAGCCTTCCGACTGCAGAGGCAGGAATGTGGACCATTCAGATTGGTCACTCAGGTGGCTTCTCTCAGGACTTCTCTCTACTGTTCAGTGCGATGGCTGAGGAGAGGATGGAGGCTGATCTGACTGTTCTCCAAGATTCGATCTCCACTATGGACCAAAACCCCTTGCAGGATGAGACGGTATCAATCCAACTTGCTTGGTCTAACCAGGCCGCCGCTCAATCCGGCCAGTACTCAATCATGCTGGAGGATATTTCAGAGGATGACGTCATCAGGACTGATTCGTTCTCCTCCCTTGGAGGGGGCGGCATCGAGTCGCATTCCCTCTACCACTCGTTCTCGACGACCGGGGAACACGTATTGCGACTCACTCTAGACTATTTGTCTCAGGTCGATGAGCTCAATGACGAAACCACCGGAACAGACAACAATGTATTCGAGTTCACTTTCCAAGTCACCCAGATTGGAGTCAGGGCCACTCCTCTGATGAAGAACGGCTCTCTTCCTGGTGATTACGATGAAAGCATACAGGCACGTTCTAGGAATCTCGATCCAAGCACTACTAGTTGGGTGGTCTTCCAAATCGAACTGAGGAATGAAGGAACTTCCGAGGTTGATGTCAAACTGAGCGTATCCCATGTACAGATTGTGGACGAGGCTGGTATTCTCAATTCACCTGGGGACGAATGGTGGCGAATTC
>PBMR01000014.1 GCA_002722735.1 Methanobacteriota archaeon | reverse complement strand
TTTGAGAGCCCCGCCGCCCCACCGATTCGATTTGCCTTCGGATCGTCTATCTCAGTGTCCGGAGAGGTCCCTATATCCCAGAAATTGAAATCCGAGGTGTCTATGCAGGAGTCGACCCACAGCCGCCTGTCGTAGTACTCGATGATCTGACCGGAGTCGTCCTTCAACTCGGCGGAGATCCGTACGAAGCACGTGAAGTCGGGCATCGATGTCAGCGAGAAGGGGATCTCCGACCCGCCGGCATCGAATGTCTCCGAGTCTGATACGAAGCTGCTGAACTCGGTCGCCCACGAGTACTGTATCTCGTAGGCGCCCCCGGCGATGAGGGCGTCGGTGTTCCAGGCCAGCTCGGCGGTCTCGTTGTGCACCGAGTCGGGGTCGTCCTCCCCCGAGCCGTGCAGGGCGCGCAGCACCAGCGGTTCGTCGTTGCACAGGTTGGCGCTCTCGGGGGTGGTCTCGTTGGGCTCGTTCCAGTCGTACTCGTCGCCGCACATCTCCCAGGACCCGTCCCTGCCGCTGTCCCACCCATACCCGTCCCTGCTGTCCTCGTCCCACCAGGCAATCAGGTCTGCATCGGCCGCATCGACGTTGCGGGCGGCCAGGTAGAGCCACTCCTCGCCGCTGTCGATGTAGAAGGAGAAGTCGCTGTCGTAGCTCAGCTTGAGGTAGTCTGAGCCGCTGATGGCGGTGCCGTCGCTGAGCTCGCTGCCGTCGTTGTCGTTGAGGTGCTGGTCCTTGTCGGCGAGGTGCCAGCCACCGAGGTCGCAGGAGGACCCGGAGTTGTACAGCTCTATCCAGCCGCTGCTTCCGGGGTAGGCCTCGGAGATTGTGATATCCCCGTCGTCGCAGTCCGGGTCGGAGCCGGTCATCGAGGCGCCATCGAGGCCATGGAGCTCGGAGATTCTGCCCATCTTCTCAGTCTGGATGGAAAGTAGTGGAGCCGAGACCATCAGAGTCGCGAGCAGCATGGCGGTCAATGTCTGTCTCCGGCTTACGGTGAGCATGCGCCCATAGACGACAGTGCAATTATTAAACCTACTACTGGTTTTCAAGAATTCTATTGTTGTACAATAGGAAGTTGCAGAATTAGCGGAGCATCGCCTTGCGAGTCTTCATTGGGTAGATTCGCCACGAGCCTTCGATGGAGGGGTGGCCGGAGCCCGGGACGCCTGTCAGGCTGGTTGTCAAGACCTGGTCGGGCAAGGTTGAGCACATGGGGCTGGCTCTGCCGCCCTCGGGCCCGAACCTGGTCACGGTCAAGCTCCAGAACGGGTACAACGTCTCCTTCCCCGAGTCCTATGTCGACTCGTTCGAACTGCTAGATGAGGTTCCGGTCATCGAGGAGCTCCCTTCGCCCCCGGTGCCCCAGGACGAGTCCCTCCCGTTGGTGCACCTGATTCACACGGGGGGCACGATAGCCAGCAAGGTCGACTACGCGACCGGGGCGGTCACCGCGAGGTTCGACCCGCATGAGTTGCTCGATGCCGTCCCAGAGCTGAGGGGGATTGCGCGCATTCGTGCCGTCAAGCTCGGCAACATGTGGTCCGACGACCTGCGGCCGCGGCACTGGAACAGGATGCTGAGGGCGACCGAGGAGGGCTTCGCCGAGGGTGCGGTCGGTTGCGTCATCACGCACGGCACCGACACCCTTCACCTATCGGCAGCCGCGATGTCGTACGGCTGGTCCGGGCAAGGGGGCAGGCCCCCGGGGAGGATAGTCCTCACCGGCTCACAGAGATCGCCCGACAGGGGCTCCTCGGATGCGCCGGAGAACCTGATCGCAGCCGTCCACTGGGCCGCCCACGGACCGCAGCCCTCGGGGTACCGCGACTCGGCCGTGGCCATCCTGCACGCCGAGTCATCGGACGGCAGGTGCGTTGTCATTCCCGGATGCGCCTGCCGCAAGTACCACTCCTCGAGAAGGGACGCCTTCAAGCCGATCAACCAGGAGGCGCTGGCCCTCATCGACCTCTCGGGGGACAGAGCGACTATCGACTACGAGCCCGAGGCCCACGACGCTAGGGTGGAGTCCCTCGCTCCCAAGCTGTTCGACGAGTCAGTGCGCATCGCCCAGTTCATCTCTGACGCGCACCTGCAGCCTGACATGGTCCAGGCCGCTATCGATGCGGAGTTCGACGCCCTCCTCTTCCACGGCACGGGCCTTGGTCACCTGCCTATATCTGACCCCGAGGGGGACAGTCTCGAGAATACCCGCCTGAGGGTGATGCTAGAGGACCACTGCGCTCAGGGTGGTGTGGTCGT
Source organism: Methanobacteriota archaeon (assembly GCA_002722735.1). Lineage (GTDB taxonomy): Archaea > Thermoplasmatota > Poseidoniia > Poseidoniales > Thalassarchaeaceae > UBA36. Next base: position 127,187 of record PBMR01000014.1, on the reverse strand, counting down.
CGTGGTCGCTCAGACCGTCCACGGCCCGATCAACATGAACGTCTACTCCAAGGGGCGCGAGCAGCAGGGGATGGGCATCATCGGCCACGGATCCCTCTGCCCCCCCGGCTCTGGGCTCGTCAAGCTGCACCACCTCCTCTCAGTGGGCGGGGGACGCGAGGCTGTCGCAGAGGGCTGGGGCAAGGACCTGCTTGGGGAGAACCCGGCCTTCTCGAGAACATAGGCGCCTCCGCTTTGCTGATGAACCGACTTGCGCTTGGGCGGATCATGGCGGGCTCCACCCCGGGCGACGAGCTCGATGCGATGAGGATCGACGCCGGCTCCCCTGGGGATCACAGGGTCGTGCAGAATCTGCGCGAGGACGGGGCTCAGACGGCTCGTGAGCGAGTTGGCGAGTTGTTGGACGAAGGCTCCTTCGTCGAGGTCGATGCCTTCGTCAGGCATCGCTCATGGGACCACGGAATGCACGTGCACACCCCCCTCGGCGACGGCGTGGTCGCCGGTCACGGGATGATCGACGGACGGCGCGTGGTCTGCTTCTCCCAGGACTACTCGGTATTCTCCGGCACGATGGGGGAGATGCATGCCAACAAGATCGCCAAGGTCGCGGAGTTCGCCGAGAAGTCGCAGCTTCCGATCATAGGAATCTGGGACGGCGATGGCCAACGGGCCCACGAGGGGGTTACCTCCCTGGGCTCGACCGGGCGGCTGCTGGACATCCTGGTGGCCTGCTCGGGCCGCGTGCCGACGATCTCGATCGTTCTCGGAACGGTCTCTGGGACCAGTGCTCTTGCCGCCGGGCTCTCTGACTTCGTCATCCTGGGAAACGAGAGGGGGCGCATGTTCATGCGCAGCCCCTACACCATCCCCGAGATCATAGAGGGCGAGTTGGACGAGGAGGGGTTGGGAGGAGCCGTGCAGCATGCGAGCAGGAGCGGCGTTGCCTGCATGGTTGCAGACAGCGAGAGGGAGGCCTTCGATCAGGCAGCGGAGATCCTCTCCTACCTGCCTGACCACACTCTGGCCGAGCCAGCCGTGCTCAGGGGTGGTGACAAGTGGTCGCGAAAGTGCAGGGGAATGGGTAAGCTGGTGCCACAAGACTCGGACCAGCCGTACGACATGAGGGCGGTCATCGAGCAAGTAGTAGACGACAGGCGCTTCCTAGAGCTCTTCCCCACCTATGCCGAGAACGTGGTCATTGGCTTTGCCAGGCTAGATGGGCACTCTGTTGGAGTCGTGGGCAACCAGCCCTCTGTTCTCGCAGGTTGCCTCGATATCGATGCCTCGGTCAAGGCGGCTAGGTTCGTCCGCGCTTGCGACTGCTACAACATCCCAGTCATCACCTTCGTGGACGTTCCCGGATTCCTGCCTGGAACCGTGCAGGAGTGGGGCGGGATAATCAGGCACGGAGCGAAGCTGCTGTACGCCTATGCCGAGGCGACGGTGCCCAAGCTGACAGTCGTCACAAGGAAGGCCTACGGCGGCGCCTACCTTGCGATGAGCTGCAAGCACCTCGGCTCGGACTACAACGTGGCATGGCCGACAGGGGAGCTGGCGGTCATGGGGGCCGAGGGTGCTGTCAGCATCATCCATCGTGCCGAGCTGGCTGAGGCTGGGGACAGCAGTGCGGTGCACGGGGAGCTCGTGCGCGAGTACCGCCAGAAGTTCGGCGACCCCTATGTGGCGGCGCGGCATGGCTGGCTCGATGACGTCATCGAGCCGGCAGACACGCGCAGTGCCCTAGTGAGTGCGCTCAGGCCGCTGCTCTCCAAGCGCGAGTGGGTGCCGCCGAAGAAGCACGGAAACATACCCCTGTAGTTACAATTTCGATAGGATCTCACCCAGTCCGGGCAGCTCATCGGCCCTATCGGGGGCGAAGATGGAGCGCCATGCCTCCAAGTGCTGGGCTGCGACCATGATTACTGCGAATTCATCGGGGGATTGGTTCTCGCCGTAGGATATCGAAACCTGCAACGCAGCCTGCATCTCGACAGAGGCGCCGCCGGCAGGGGCTGCATCAAGATCCACGGCTATGTCCGCTACATCAGATTCTGCGAGGCTGCTGTCCCATGGGCCACTGATCAGCTCCCTGCGACCCATGACTGGGATTATCATGCCACCCTCGGAGGACCAAGCAGCGGCAATCGATCGGGCCGCGGACCCGCCACCCCTCATTCTCAGCACGGAACCCGATGGCTCAATGCCAATGTGCCTGCAGGCAGATACAAAGCCTCTCCCGTCGGTGCTGGTGCCCGACCAAACCCCTCCTGACCTCATCAGTTGGTTGATTGCATTAATCCCCTCAGGCCCAGGGATCCCCAGCCTCGACTGCGGTGAGTGCTTCAGCGGCGCTGTGCACGAAAGCCAGAGGTCCCCCTCGAGGGCCGATGCCTTTGACTCGAACTCTTCGATGCTAGCGGCCTCGATGAAGGCCTGCCCTGCCTGCTCCATCCCCAGGCTCGAGCCAACAACCGAGAAGAGGCGGGGTGTGAGCGAGTGGGAGATCGGGCTTCCCGCAATGCCCCAGAAGGCTGGCCCTCCCATGCCCTTCGCCCAAGGTAATCACCGATGAAGGTTTCAAGAGCGGGCCTTCATCGAGGATGACGGAGGACCGAGCTATGCGTCGCGTCAAGAGGCTGGACGAGGGAGTGAGGCTGAGGGTCGAGAGCGAAGACGACCTGTGGGTGCTATCTCAGCTCTGTCGTCCGGGCTCGATGGTGGGGATGCTCTCGCATCGCCGAGACTCCACTACTGGGACGCGCGAGGACGGCAGGGCGCGGAGCGCGGAGCGCAAGCCTATGTGGATCCTTCTGGATGCGACGGAGACGGCCTTCCAGCCATTCACCGAGAACCTGAGGATCCATGGCACGATCAGGGAGGCCAAAATCGACATCGGCAGCCACCACACCCACGTCATCGGGATTGGTGACGAGGTCGAAGTCTCCAGAGAGGGGGGTCTCCCCGCCGCCGACCTCTCGCTGCTCAAGGAATCCTTGGCATCCGGCCGGCGTGCCAAGGCCGGACTGCTCGTCATAGAGGCTGACGAGGTCCTGGTCTTCGAGGTCGCTGCGCATGGAATCCGAGACGTCTCGCAGTTCACCATGCGCGGGGGAGGCAAGCGCGCTGGTGACTCTACCAGCGTCCGGCGCGGCTTCTTCGAGCGCGTCGCCAAAGAAACCCGCTTGGTATTCCCCGACAACATGCCTCTGGTGCTGTGCGGACCGGGCATGGCGCGCGAGCAGTTCGAGGCGCATCTCAGGGTCCTAGGGGCGCAGAACAGCATCGTCAACGCGGCCACCTCCATTGGCGGGAGGGCGGCAGCCAACGAGGTGCTCGCAGAGGGGCTGGCCGATGCCCTGCTGGGCGAGTACGCGCTGGTCCGGCAGGTTCGTGCGATTGAGGAAGGGCTCAAGCGGATCTCAACTGGGGGCGCGGTCACATATGGGGCGGCCCCGATTGCCAAGGCGGCCGAGCAGGGTGCCGTGGAGGCGCTGGTCATAATCGCCTCGATGATGCGCTCCGACGACGAAGGCCCGATGCTTCGATGGGAGGCCGTTGCATCCCAGGTCGAGGGCTCCAGAGGAGAAGTCATCCAAGCCTCCGAAGACCACGATGCCGGCCAGCAGCTGATCGGGATGGGGGGTGCCATCGCCCTCCTGAGATGGAAGGTCGAGTAGGCAATGCTCATCACAGCACCGCCAGAGCGTGCACTGGGGGAACGGGCACGGTGCGAATAGTCGGCTTCGGTCACCCAGATAGGAACGACTGGGTCTCAGCGGTCCTCTCGACGGCAGCCGAAATCGGCGCGAGCCCTACTCACATAAGCCCAGAAGGTGTTTCGGACTTCGCTGCCATGGATCAAGGCACTCTCGAATGGCGAGGCGCCCTAGACTCTGCACACTGGTTGGTGAACTCCTCCTCCACGGTACTCGAGGGAGGTGCTCCCCGGAGTGCGTGGGGAGCATCTATGTCCTTCGCGGAACTGGAAGGCAGTCGCTCCGTCATGATAGTCGAAATGCCCGAGTGCCCAGAGCGTCTGGCCGAGGCTTGGGGGGCGGTCATCGAGCGGATTCGACAAATCCACCTACTCTTCATTGAGCATAGTGCCCTGGGGGCAATCGCAGAGATAGAGGGCATCGAGCCCGAGTCACTACTCTCCAGCATCAGATACAAGGGACTTGTTCCGATCGTCTGCAGCTACGAACCAGAGGAACGCAGGGCGTGCATCGAGCACGCTCTGGGATCCACAGAGGTGCTCACAAGCAAGAGGATGGGTTCGGAGTCGTGGTTGGCAGCCTTCCTGTGCGAACTACCCCTATCAGGCCCTGGCATAGTGGGATTGGAGAAGGCTGCAAGGGCAGGAATCATCTGAATTTCCGGGATTTGTACCAGTCGAACGGAAACCCCTTTTGAAGGGGCACCCATTCGGCCCGACTCGCGAGGACACCGGGGATGCCACTCAAACTAGGACCGGCTGGTGTGCCCCTCTCCTGCAAGGGCAGAACCATTGTCGAGGGCATGGACGACATCACCGTCCTCGGTCTCGATGCCATGGAGGTCCAGACAGTACGAACCATCCAACCACAGCACTTCGACCAGTACTGGCAGGCAGGGGTCCTGTCGTGGAACTCGGACTTCGAGATGAACATGCACGGCCCCTATTACGCCGAGCTCCTAGGCAGTAAGAGAGAGCGGAACAGGACACTCTCCAAGATGGAGACAAGCCTGCAGGCTGGCAAGATAATCAACGCCAGGCACCTCACCTTCCACGTGGGCCCTTACGGGGAGTACCAACCCGGACCGGCGGCGAACGAACAGGTCGCTAACGTTCTATCAGGGGTGGTGGACAGGGTCAGGGAGGTCTGGGGGGACGCCGAGGAAGAGGATGACTACGCCGCCTTCCCATGGGTTCACGAGGCCGAGCCGTCGTTGGTCGGCGTCGAGACCTCAGGGAGGCAGGAGCTCTGGGGCACTGTCGAAGAGGTCCTAGAGGTCTGCAACCACGTCGAAGGAACCGTTCCGGTCCTCAACATGGGTCACATCCACGCGCGCGGGCATGGGAGGATGAAGACCAGCGAGGACTACGCGGAGCTGTTCGACCAGGCCCGAGAGACCTACGGAGGCTCGACCTTCTACTGCCACTTCGCAGGCGTTGAGCACAGAATGGGCAACGCCCTTCACTACACTCAGATCAAGAAGTCGGACCTGAAGTTCGAACCCTTTGCCGAGTACCTAGCAGAGGAGGGGGACTGGATGGATATCACAATCATCTCGGACTCCCCCCTGCTCGAGCACGACGCGATGTACATGCTCCAGCACTATGACAAGGCCAGGCAGCGGCTTCTGGAGATTCGTGCCCGAGACGAGCGCAGGGCCAAGCTCGCCGCTCAGACCGGCATCGATCCCGAGGAGCTCAAGCGAAAGGAGGAAGAGGCCGCTGCTGCCCGTAAGGCGCAGCTCTCGGGGGGGAAAGTCACAGAGGCCAAGAAGCCGGCCAAGAAGGCATCGTCCAAGAGCAGTACGGGCAAAGGCGGCAAGATGATGTCATTCGATGAGAAGAAGGGCGAAGACGACGTCTTCTAGGTCCGCCTCGGAAGGCTTGAAGTCGGAACCACTCTGGCGAGGATGCTACGGGACTGTAGCTCAGTTGGGAGAGCGCCGCACTGAAGATGCGGAGGCCGCTGGTTCAAGTCCGGCCAGTCCCACCAGATTCCCACTTCTACGCGGCGAACTGGCCGGAGGTGGCTTCACCGTTCATTTGGCATCGGCTAGGATGCTAACTTGGAGAGCGTGGAGCTTGGAGATGCCAGCGCTCGCAGCGTCGATCATGTCATCGAGCTCCCCCCGGGTGTAGGTGGCCTCCTCCCCGGTGCCCTGAATCTCTACGAAGCCCCCATCGCTGGTCATCACGACGTTCATGTCGACGTCGGCATTGCTGTCCAAGACGTAGTCCAAATCGGTTCTGACCCCACCCCCCACCATTCCGACGCTGAGTGCGGCCACATCGTTGGCCATGACAGCCGACTCGTGCTCTGCTCGCTCCTCTTCGGAGAGGACGTGCCGCTCTACGCCCTTCCTGATATCGTCCCGCGAGAGTCTGAGGTCAGCCGGGAGACACTCGCCAGAAGCGATGAGTCTGCGAATGGCCAACCTGAGCCCGATGCTGGCAGCCGTGATGGATGCGCACCTAGTCCCCCCATCGGCGTTGAGTATGTCGCAGTCAACGGTTAGAGCGACAGGTCCCAACTGATCCAAATCCACAGCACCCCGCATCGAGCGGGCGACCAGTCGCTCGATCTCATGGGTCCTGCCCTTGGCTCCGCCGCGCTCCCTGCGAAATCTCGTATCAGTGGAGCCGGGCAGGAGCGAGTACTCCGCGTGCACCCATCCCCGGTTGGCGTCGCGAGGGAACCAGCGGGGGAGGGAAGGTGCCTTGGTGACGCAGACGAGGACTTGGGTCTCGCCCTGTCGATAGAGCAAGGAGGCCAGAGCATTGGGGGTGAAGTCCAGAGTCACCTCGACGCCTCTGAGCTCGTCGTTCGCCCGATCGCTGCTTCCAGACCCAGTCTTGATCTTCGCCATGCCCCGGCGAGCCTAGTCACCCGAATGAATCATTCGCGTCGAGCATGTGGCGGGCGGAAGGCATTGACCACAGCAGGATCCGTAGTGATGTAAGGCCCTCCCATCAGATCGACGCAGTATGGAACGGCAGCGAAGACCTCATCGAGAATCTCGCGGATGGAGCGAGGCGAGCCTGGGAGGTTGAGGATCAAGGAGGAGCCGCGAATCCCTGCAGTCTGGCGGGACAGGACAGCAGTAGGAACATGCTTCAGGGAGACCGCACGCATCTGCTCGCCGAAGCCGGGCAGCATCCTCTCGCAGACAGCCTCGGTGGCCTCGGGAGTGACGTCCCTTGGTGCAGGCCCCGTTCCGCCCGTGGTCACCACCACCGAGCAGCCCTCGGAATCCACCAGTTCCACGAGCGTTGCTTCAATTGCCTCTCGCTCGTCGGCAACTATCCTTCGCTGGATCTCCCACGTGGAGGTGAGAGCCTCTTCCAGGAATCTCTCTATCGCCGGGCCACTGAGGTCTTCGTAGTCACCAGTACTAGCCCGATCAGAGGCCGTCAGTACCCCGAATCGACACACATCAACCCCGGACATGGCCCCTCCAGAGGGGACAATGCAGAAAATCACGTCGGTCATAGGGAACAAGGTTATGGACACGTTCAAAGACCGTCGATTTGAACTCGCGACTCCGGAGGTTATGAGGTGCCACGTCTACCCCAACATGCACCGACAATCGTTTCCCGTACAACGTCACGTCGTGTGTCATCCCGGTCTTTCGCACCGGTGGTTGAAATAGGCTCAGCGCCCATCCACTGAAGCAGGTGAGACCGTGACAGAAGAAGTAAGATACGCAAATCAAATTGCTATTGTGAAGCAAGAGTGCCCCGATGCCGATGAGAATGACATCGGCAAGGAGTTTGCGAGGTACGAGGAGGAGTTCCTAATCCCTCCCGAGGACGCTCTGCGCTCTGTGGTCAGGAAGTTCCAGGCTGCCACGGGAAAGGAGGTGACCTCGGGAACCTCTGCACCCGCACGGATAGAGAAGAAGGTCAACAGGTTCTCCGAGCTTGGTGCTGACGACAGGAACGTGTCCATCGAGGTAGCCGTCGTGACATACTCCCCTAGGATCCAGACGGTAAGAGGCGAAGAGCGTCAGGTCGCCTTCGGCTGGATTGAGGACAACCCCTGGGAATCGAGTTCCCAGAGGGAGCGCTGGGACTTCAAGGACTGGGGGGAGAAGAGCGAGAGCCTCGCTCCCGGCTCTATTGTCAGGCTCGAGGGTGCCTCAGTTAACGAGTGGAACGACAAGCGCTCCTTGAACATCAACCGGACCACCCGAGTCACTATCCTAAGGGAAGGCGGTCCCGCGGCGCCCCAGATCGGTGATGAGCCACAGAGCATTTCTAAGGCATCGGAAGTCGAGGGCTACGTCAATGTGGTCGCTAGGATACTCACCACCAAACCCGAAGTCATCGTCAGACGTGACGGTAGCGGGCAGATAGATGTCACCAGGGGGCGGCTCGCAGACCCCAGTGGGAGCATCGGTTTCCTCTCCTGGGTGCCGTTCGAGCATCAGGAGGGCTCACTGGTCAAGATCACTGGTGCTTCGGTTCGGAAGTTCAGGGATACCCCGGAGATCAGCATCAACGATGGGACCGTAATAGAGCCCTACCACGACACCGCATTCCCCGACATGAGCGAGCTGGCTGTCTCGACCAAATCCACTATCGCCGACCTCAGAAACGGCATGAGGGACGTAGGAATCACCCTGCAGGTGGAGTCTTGGAACCAGAGGACCTTCACCTCCGAAGATGGGTCGCAGAAGGTGGTCCGTAGTGGCGATGTCATCGATCCCAGCGGTAGGTGCAGACTAACTGCTTGGTGCGAGTTCGACCCTGCACCGGGGGACTTCATACGTATCGAGGGGGGCAGGGTCCAATTCTGGCAGGGCTCCCCCGACCTTGTCATCGATCAGAGGGAGCAGGTCATCGACCTGTCCGACCCGCCATGGGAAAAGATCGACCCAGAGGGTCACTGGATCGATCTGGACCTCACTAGCCTGGTCAATGGGGGATCGAGGAGGGGAATCAGGACCTCTGGGACTGTCGTTGCGGTCAGACCCGACTCGGGCATCGTCGAGCGCTGCCCAGAGTGTCGTCGCGTCCTTCGAGACGGCGCCTGCACGGAGCACGGGCCCCAGCGTGGGCAGGAGGACCTACGCCTCAGATTCGTCATTGACAACGGCGTCTCAAATGCCTCGCTCCTGATGTCAAGGGAGCCTGCCGAGGCATTCCTGGGCCTTGGGATGGACGGAGTCAGGGATCAGATCGCAAGCGAGGGTCGCGAAGGGTTCGTCGCCTCGCTGAGAGCCAGAGCACTTTCTGGAGCCATGGTCATCCACGGTCGCACCATCGTGGACGATCAGGGAGCGATGGTACTAGCAGATACAGCGGAGCTCGAGGCGACTAGTCCCTCCGAAGCTGCTCAGAAGGTAATGGAGAAGTGGGGTGTGGTGCTATGATGGCCCAAGCCACACGGAGATGGATTCGGCAGAGTGCGGTGAGGATCTTCGCCCAGGAGTTCTTTGAGGCCTCCTTGGTTGAAGAGGGCGCGGGAGAGTACGATCCGTCCTTCGTCGTCACCAAGCTGGGAGCCAAGGTCAATCGTTGCCTCGTGGGTGGCGTCATCGACAGAATCGAGCGGCGGGAGGGCGATAGCGGCCCGTACTACTCCGGCCAGATTAGGGACATAACGGGTGCCCATTACTTCAGCGTGGCACCGTTCCAGCCGGAGCTTCATGCCGACACTGAGGAGCTGTTGGCCAGATTCGAGTCAGGTGACCGCTTCCTGATGTTAATGGTCGGCAGGGCGCGGTGGTCCGAGTCCGAGGACGGCGGCATTTTCACCTCGATACGGGCCGAGGACTTCACCATCGTCGATAATGATCGCTACAAGGGCTGGTTGGTCGAGGCAGCAGATGCAACCCTGAGGCGCATGGATGCGCACTCCGCTTCTATGGTGAGCGATCTGAATCCGGCCGCACTGGAGGCAGCAGGCGTTCCACCGGACCTAGTGGACGGACTCATCCTCTCTAGGGGGCACTACGGCGACTTCGATCCGGAGGGGTATCGCGTTGGCGTGCTACGGGCGCTATCGCTGGCAAGTGGCAGGACTGATTCACTGGAGCCCGTGGCTCCGGAGCCAGAGACTGCGCAGACCCGACCAACGGAGGAGGCAGGGATGCCAGCCGGCCCCATCGATGCCAGCCATGTTATTCTCAACCTTCTTTCGACCAAGGCGGGCGAGTTGGTCGAGTACGACGCCCTAGTGGGGGCATGCACTTCTGCAGGCGCATCCAGAGAGGCAGCCGAGGACGCCATTGAGAACCTCAGAGACGTTGGAGGCGAGATCATCGAGCCGCGCTTCGGCTTCTTCCAGCTTCTCCAAGGTGGCTAGGCGTCATCGTCAGGAATGAGCGACTCGACCTTGACCAACTTGCTTCTGATTCTCTCGATTGTCGATTCAGTGTCCTCACTGATTTCAGCCCTAATGCTGGAAGCATCCATCGCTGCGCCCTTGACCTCGGCGATGTTTGTTGCTACCATGAGCACCCTGTGCCTTACGAATTGCTCGTCCAGAGGCCACCCCCTGCGCCCTGCTAGGCGGAGGAGGACCTCTTTCTCGGCTTGGCCCCACACCCCCCCATGACCCCTCAGAATCGTACCCACCATCCGCTCTAGATCCTCGACGCGGGCCTGAATCGTAAGCAAATCGCCTTGCACCGGGGCTGTCTGCTCGTCAATCCCCAGTACCAAGGAGTCCCTAGCGTCCTCAATCACAGCCTTGGTTGGCATAGCTTGGAAGTCAACGTCTCGCACCGGTTCCACGACTGTGATTTCATCGGCTTCCTCGGCCTGTGGTGCATCGAATATCGGGGATTGGAGGCCGTTTCGCCTCAGGCTCCTCTTAATGCGCCCCCAGCCGTTGACCTGACTGGTCAGGACACCGGCGACCCTGCCCATCAGCACGGTCCTGTTGCCAGTCAAATCCAATTCGAGTCTCTTGCAGAGCTCGTGCAGATCATCTCGCCCCATCTCGGCCAGACGTTCGATGGTTAGCCTCCTAGAGTCATAATTGAGGTGGAGCCAAAGGCGTTGACGCCTCTCCTTGTGGGAGCCCGAGGACTTGACGCCGAAGACCTTCAAGACATCTCCCGTCTCCTTGTGGGGCATCGCTTGAATGCCTGCCCACGAGAGGTCCAGATCTGGCAGCACCTCTTCGCAGATCAGCTTGGCCCGAAGGACCTCTACAGAGCCGCTCTTCGGGATTCCGCATCCCTCTGCCCTCTCCCTGAGCTTCTGGAGTCGATCCGTGTACAGCGAACTCAGCAATCCGGAGTCTACCTGCATGGAACCACGCTGCACCTCGCCCGAAGGGGTATTTGTTATCGCTTGCCCCCACGAGCGGTCGCACTCGTGGGTTTTTCCCACGTAATTGCCATCACGGGACTCAGGGGACGATGAAGGGCGGGGCCGCCGCATCGGTTGGGTGGTCCTTGGGGACCTCCCTTGAGGCCTCATTGAGCAATTGTTTCCAATCCCTGATGGCCGATAGAGTCGCGAACTGGTAGTCTGAGTATGCCACGAGACGGTTCAGGGCAAGGGTCCTGCGACCATCTTCGGAGACTAGTTCCATCCTCAGTTCTACGTGCACCTGGTCTTCCAGGATCTCGCCATCGGCACTCTGGCAGGCCTCCTCCATCACGGGATCCTTCTCCTCTTCGGCCTGCCTCAGCAACGAGCCGACTTGGCGGTGCCTTACCTGCAGGCCAATGATGCCAGCGAGTTTGTCACCCATCTCGTTCAGCACTCTGCTTTGCACCCAAAGCGCGGTATTTCCTTCGGTCTCGGTGACGCGCTTGGAGATGGTTGGGGGGAACCTCATTCTCGCGATAATAGCGATTAGGTCGGAGTAGGGGGGCGGTAGGAAATGCGCACCCCCCCTATCTTTGGGGAATGGCATGAGAGTGTGCCGTCGCTCTGTTTGGCCTGATGACTCGTAGACTGCTCTTGAGATGACGAAGCCGTCAATCTCGCCACTCCCTTGCAAGTCCCCCAACCACCTCGCCCTCGCGATTGCCTCGATTGGGGCTTTTTTGGTCTGGCGGCTAAGGGGGACATCCTCAGGAGCGATCACTGTCAAATCTGGTCGGGCCCTGAGCAGCTGCCTACGGGTCAGAGTGGAGTCGGAGACGATTACGGCCGATTTAGGCTGGTAGAACAGCCTGTCTCCGGAGACTAGAACCAAGTTCGGCCTCCTAGGGGTTCTCGCACCCATTGGCTCGCACCCCGATTGCACTATCTCAGACTCCCTGCCGTGCATCAAACTGGCGGGAACGGCAAGCAGGTCGATGAGTCCACTGCTCAGTTGCTCCAGAGCGGCATCGAAGTCCGGCACCTGCTGTATCTCGGACTCAAGATCCTGGATCTCGGAAGATTCGAAGAATGCGGATATGGGCGAATGAACTGGGCAGTCCGCCGTATCCAGAGTCCCCACCACTATCCGGTCATTCATCGCATCCACCTCTAGGGAGGGAGCACGTCGCGTACCCATTCTGACCCGCGCGCGCACCTGTTGATATATACGACCCCCGGGACGTTTCATCATGAGCGTCATGCAGAGCGGTGCCGTTCCCTTGGAATCCTACAAGGACATGATAGATGGAGAGATTGAGAGGCTGGTTCTAGAGCGTTTGAGCTCACCGAGGGATCAACCAGCGATGGGTCTCGCAAGGGAGGTTCTGTTGGCAGGTGGCAAGAGGTACAGGCCCATGCTGGGCCTCATTGCCTACGAAGCCGCTGGTGGCGAGGATGTTGGCAATGTGATGGACTTCGCATTGTCCGCCGAACTGATTCACACTGCGACCCTGGTCCACGATGATGTCTACGATCGATCGAAGATGCGTCGTGGAAAGCCCACCATACATGCATCGCATGGGATTCCACATGCAATCATAGCCGGTGATTACCTATTCGCGCTGGGATTCGAACTTGGGGCCAGGCATGAACCGAGAATCATCGATTTGGTTAGCGCTTCATGCGCTCGAGTGGCCTCTGGGGAGATCCTCCAGTTGGAACACATCAGGGACCTCAGCACCCAGCCGGAGAACTACTATGAGATAATAGATGGAAAAACAGCAGGGCCGTTCGCAACGGCGTGCTCCTGCGCTGCAATCGTAGCTGACCACGAGGAGTTTGTCGAGCCAATGTGGAACTATGGGATGGAAATGGGGAGGGCTTTCCAGTTGGTCGATGACCTGCTTGACCTTATCGGAGACGAGTCGACTGGCAAGCCTAGGGGCACGGATGTCCTCGAAGGGAAAATGACGCTGCCGATCATCCACGCCCTGACGGTAACGCACGGAGCGGATCGAGACCAGCTTGCCGACGTGCTGACCAACTACAACGATTCCAGGTTGCGTGAACTCACGGATCTTCTGGAGCGCGCGGGGTCCTTCGACTACTCGCAGCTGCTGATCTCGAACCACATCGAACGAGCATTGGAGAGCTTGAGTTCATTACCGGACTCTGGTGCCAAGGGTCTGCTCATTGATTTCGCAGAGATGTCTAGGTCCCGTACAAATTAGGTCAAGGAGATTCCAATGCCTGAGGATGGGTCTTGGGACGTGATAGTAGTCGGAGGCGGCCCTGCAGGGAGCACTACTGCGCGTTATGCGGCCGAAGGCGGACTGAGCGTATTGGTTATTGATTCCAAGGATTCAATCGGCTCGCCCCTGCAATGCGGCGAGCTTGTCCCATCCAACGATGAGGTGCGTAGGCTCTGCCCCGATGTCCCGGATGTGGACGATCTGTTCAGAACCCCAGATCACGCAATCTCGATGAAAACGAGCAAGATGCGCCTGGTCCCCCCGAACGGCGAGCCCCTCGAGTTCGAGTTCGAGGGGATTATCCTCGATCGTGTGGCGCACGATGAGGCTCTGGTGGAGCTCGCGACCTCCGAGGGCGTGGAGTACCTGCTTGGTGCCAGAGTCGATGGCGTGGACGGAGGCCGGGTCCTGCTGAGAGACGGGAGGGGGCTGGAGGGGCGTGTGATAGTGGGGGCCGGGGGCCACAACGACCCCATCAGGAGGCAGCTTTGGGAAGATGAGGGGCTGAAAATTCCTGTGAAGTTCGTCCTCAAGCGGGGAAATCACACCGATGCAGTGGAGCTGCACTTCGGGTCCGCGGCACCGGGCGGATACGCCTGGGTCTTCCCCAAGCAGGGTGGCTCCAACATCGGACTGGGCACCCATAGGAGGGGGGGCAAGGGGAAGAGCCTCAACGAGTACGCAGACGAGTTCGTCTCCAGGTACCCGGGTGAGGTCACATTCAGTGGTGCGGGCTCCCTCCCCATGTCAGGATCCATCCGCACCTTCGTCAAGGGCAACTGCCTGCTGGTCGGCGATGCCGCTGGCATGGTCCTGCCCTCCAACGGGGCTGGCATCACCGTTGCCATGATCGGTGGAAGAATCGCCGGGCAGGCCATTGTTAGGCACATCAAGAATGGTTTGCCATTGAAGGAGTATGAGGTGGGGTGGGGCAAACAGATGGGCGATGTGATGAGGAACTCCAAGCGCGCAAGTAGAATTGGGAACTTGGTTTTCAGACTGCCAGACTGGGTGGTGAATCTGAGCTTCAACCGATTGACTAGAGGGGTCATCTGGAGGGCCGTGACCTGTCGAAAGATGTTCTGGGTCCTATGAGGGCACTCGGGCGCTCCAGATGGTGGCCATACCTGGGAAAATCACTCTGGCCCGGACATCCCCGAACCCGACCTCCTCAAGCATGCTGACGTAGTCCTTGGTGGTGCCGAAACCTGCGTAGGTCTTAGTCAGCCACTTCCACGGGTGATCGCGTTGACCACACACAACCCTCGCGTACGCACCCACCCATACCCTCATCCATATGAGGCCCAGCCAACCGTGGACACGATTGACCTTGGCGGGATCCACGATCACAATCGACCCGCCGGGCTTGAGTACTCGCAGGGACTCGGTGAGTCCTTCCCTCTTGTCATACCAATCACGGAAGGAGAATAATGAGCATATCGCGTCGAAGGAATCGTTATCGAAGGGCAGGTTCTCTGCCGTGCCCTCGACGAATTCGACAGGAGAGTCATTGCGCTGCGAGCGACTGCTGTTGACCCTCTCCTCGGCGACCCGGAGCATCTCGGGTATCGGGTCGAGGCAAACGAGTTCCCCGCCCTCGACATCCTCTGCGAAGCTGCCAGGCCCGCAACCGATTTCCAGAACACGCCCCAAGGGGAGCATCTCACGTACCATCCTGCGCCATTTCGAGACCTGCCCCAGAGTAGCGAACCGGTTAATTCGGTCATAGACGGGAATCGTCGCGCCAAGGTTGCGTTGGAGCTCGCTCCATTCGCCCTCCTCGATGCGCTCCTTGTCCATGCCCCTTCCTGGCCCATCTTCTATTTGGTTGAATCTGGAAAGCCACTTGGAAGTACTTGTGGAAGCGACAAGGTCAACATGAAATACTGCTCCTCGTTGGCGCTGTCACCATAGGTGACACCGATGGGAAGAGCAGAAGTACTCCGCACCATCAAAGACGCCGAGTCCAATGCGGAGGGAATTCGGGGGCAGGCCGAGTCCGAGGCAAAGGGTATCGTTTCAAACGCCCGAGCCGAGGCTGCAGAGATCTCTTCGAAGGGACGCCAACAGGCGGACGAAGCGGCCGCTTCCATAATCAAGAGTTCCAAGGATGACTCCGAGCGGCAGGCAGGCTCGATTAGCACCGAGGGTGATGCCCTGCTTGATAAGGTCAAGGAAAACGGCAAGAAGAACCGCGGTGCAGCTGTCGAAGTCGTTCTCTCTGCATTTCGAGATGCTGTATAATCCCATTTTCAGGTGCTAGTATGAGCCAGTTGACTACCGAGGACATGTCCCGAGTGGTCGTCGCTGGAACCAGAGGGCATCTCAAGACGACAGTTGAGGTTGCAGCTGGACTCTCCATGATTCACATCAACGACTTCGGTGGAGATGAGGATGGCCTCGTATTGGGCGTCCCGGGCCAGGAGTCCGAGGAAATCAGCCGCAGACTCACCAAGATGCGGGGCTGTGCGGCACAAGTCTCTCCGGCTGCTGATCAGCAAGAGCTGCTCCCAGCGCCTCAGGTTCGCAGGATTCTATCTTCCTCAATCGACCAGCAGGTCGGAATCGCCCTCGCTCGCTTTGACGAAATCAACGCACTGAAGGCCGAATCCTCGCAGATTGACGAGGAGCTGGAAGTCCTAGGGGTGCTGGCGCCACTTAGCCTGGAACTGGAACTGATGGGTGGTTATGGCACTGTGACCTCCTTCGTGGGCACGGTCTCATCCCTGTCCAAGGCCCGCCCTGCACTCTCGGCTATGGGCGACTCGGTCATCCAGATGACCAGCGAGGTCGGGAAGAAGGACGTCGTGGCCGTATTCTGCCGCAACGAGGCGGGTGCCAAGGTCCATGAGACGCTCGCCGGATTGGATTTCCAAGCCATCACCATTCCCGAATCAAGTGGCCTGCCATCCGATAGGATAGTGGAACTCCAAGGCAGGAAGGACGAGATCTCGGAAAGAATCGAGAATCTGAAGGACGAGGGCAGGGAGTGGTCCAATGCCAATGGTGGCATGCTACTCGGTGGAATGGAACTCCTCGAGCGTGACCTAGGACTCGCCATGGCACCGGTAAGGGTCGCTGTAAGCGATCACGCCTTTATGCTGGATGGATGGGTACGAACCGAAGTTGCATCCGAAGTGGGGGAAGCCCTCTCCAAGGTCTGCTCCCACGTTAGCATCGAGAAGTTCGAGCCTCCTGCACATAGCAGCCAGTACCATCACGACGAGGACAAGTCGGAGATGCCTCCGATAGCATTCTCCCCCAGAACCTACAGCAAACCGTTCGAGATGCTGACCGATGTCATGGGACGCCCTTCCTACGGCAAGATCGACCCCACGTTCTTCATGTTCCTTACCTACCCCATCTTCTTCGGCCTCATTCTGGGTGACATGGCCTATGGATTGGCAGTCATGGGGATGGCTTGGTTCATCAGGAGACGCTTCCCGATTGACGAGATGATGAGGAACGTAGCAGGCTTCCTGCTCACCATTGGCCTCTCGACTCTGTTATTCGGCTACATCTACGGTGAATTCGCCGGCTTCGAGTTCTTGCCGCATGGCCACTGCGATATCGACCACATCATCGGAGTGGCTCAGTGCGAGGCCGCGTACCTGCCTGACGGGACGCATGCCCATTATCACTGGGACTCCGCACACTCGCCCTGGTGGGTGGCTTGGATGACTCACCTGTATCCGAACAATGGCGAGTTCTACACCGTCTGGGAGGGGCCACTGAGCATTGTGCTAGCATATCCCTTCCACAGGGTTTCGACTAACCTCGAGAACCTCATCCTGATTACTATTTACATGGGGGTGCTGCACATACTGCTTGGGTTGGTTCTGGGATTCCGCGACGTCCTCAAGACCCATGGATTCGTTGACGCGCTATTCGAGAAGGGCTCATGGATCACCCTCCTGTTCGGAGGCTTCATCTTCTCCTACGGCTTCCTAGTGGAGTCGGCTTCAGAGATAATGATGCCCGGGGCGGCAATGGCCTCGGTTGGCGTCGTGATGGTGATGGTTCTGCTCGCCCACTATGAGAAGATGGGAGCCATAGGAATACCACTGGGGGTCCTCGAGTCGCTTGGGATGCTGCCGAAGGTGGTTTCCTACGTTCGGCTGTTCGCAGTCGGAGTAGTGGGTGTGAAGATTGCCGCTACCGGAAACGAGATGATTTACGAGGTGATGGCACACACCCTATCCAATATCTCCCACGCATCAGCGTGGGACATCGTCCTACTGCCCTTCATATTCGTAGGCTGGCTTCTCGTCCAGCTCTTCGCCCTCGTTCTGGGCGTGTTCAGCCCGAATATTCACACAGTCAGACTCCACTTCGTAGAGTGGATGATGATGTTCCACGAAGGGAGCGGCCTGCCTTTCGAGGCGTTCGGTTTCAAACCGGGCAGAGTAGAGGTCGAATGAAACTCACAAAGTGAGAAAATACGGAGGAAGAAAAATGAAGAAAACGACGATGATGAGAGGAATGAGCATCCTGATGGTACTGCTCGCATTGGTCCTAGTGGCTAGTGGCGTGCAGGCTCAGGCGGCTGACAATACGGAGACGGTCTCCGCTTACACGAAGATTGGCGCTGGACTCGCGCTGGCTGGTTGTGGGTTGGGAACAGGCTTGGCACAAGGCCCGATCGGTGCGGCGGCAGTCGGTATGATTGCAGAGGACGGATCGAAGTTCGGTGTCGGCCTACTGTTCACCGTACTGCCTGAGACCATTGTTCTGTTCGGCTTCCTTTCAATCTACTTGATGTAGGCTGATTGGGCGGAGAGACAGGAGACTCAAACATGTCATTGAACAACCTCGCTAGTGAAATCGAATCCATGGCCGAGGCCGAGGCCAAGAAGGTCACGGACGAAGCCCGAAATCAGGCCGAGAGTATCCGCAAGGCGGCCCATGACGGAGTCAAAGAGTACAGTGACGAGGGCATAGCAAAGGCAGAGAGGACTAGTTCGCAGATTTCTGTCGAGAGCATCGCAGCTGCTCGGCAGAGAAACCAGAAGCGCCTCCTAGTCGTCAAACGAGCAGAGCTTGATTCGACCTGGGACGATGTCGTCGCAACGGTAGGTTCCAAGGGCATGGGGGATAGGGGCAAGATTCTGAAGTCCCTACTCAAGGAAGCCAAGAGTGTAGCCGAAAAAGGCATGGTACTACGACCGGTCAAGACAGACCGGGCCGCGCTCTCTAAGAGCGCTGGCCAATTCAAAATCGGGGATGACATAGACGGGTTGGGCGGCTTCGTCCTCGAAAGCGAGGATGGCTCCGTAATGATGGACTACCGCTTCGAGGGAAGGCTTCGCGAGGCTTGGGATTCCAGCCTAGGTGAAGTCAGCAGAATTCTGTTTAGAGACGGGGCTTAGGGATATCATGGCAGGGACGGCAGTCGGAAAGGGCAATTGGGCAAATGCCTCTGCCCGCAGCAAGGCACGCAAGGCCAGGCTGCTGGACGAGACCCGTCTCCGCCAACTGATGAGGAGCGGCCCAGACACCATTGCCGCGAGCATCGGGGAGCTCGACTACCGCAAGGAGCTAGACATCTACTCGTCTCGACTGAGTGGCGCGGACCTAGTGGAGGCTGCTTTGAGCCACAACCTCGACCGCGAGCTCGCTGAAGTAGTGGGTTTCTGCCAAGGACACCTGAAGAGCATCGTCTCAGCCTTCGTTCTGCGCTTCTCCTACAGCAACGCCAAGGCGGTGCTCCGTGCCGTCAACGGCGGTATCTCCGTCGAAGAGCTTGCTAGCTCGGTGCTTCCTGACGAGAATGCCCTAAACACCGATTGGCTGGATGTCGCTCGGCAAAGTGGGACGCTGCAAGAGGCCGCCGCCGCCATGCGCGGAACGCCTTGGGGTTCGGCCATAGACAGCATGGATGACGATGCGAACCTGCAGGAATACGAGGACGTGCTCGACAGGCACTACTACCACGAGGCATTCTCGGTGCTGAAGTCAAGCGGCCGGAAGCACGGCCTACTCCTGGGGTACCTCCGAACCGAGATTGATCACAAGAACATCGTCAACCTGCTCAGAGCGCTACGGCAGGGCCTGCCGGCTGACCGGCGTGCCGAGATGACGCTCGGGGACGGTAGGGCGCTGCGCGGAAGCCTCCTGCGGAATGCGACGCAGGCTGATTCCGAGGATGCCTTGATGGAGGTCCTCCGTCGATCGAGCATGGACACGTCCGAGCTAGAGGAGGCCCTCAAAAAGTCCCATGAGCATGGGGGTCTCGACCCAGTGGTCAGCTACCTAGCCAATCTGAGACGCACCAATCTGAAGCGGATGAGTCACCTCAACCCCCTCTCGGCATTCCCCATCATCCACTACCTAGAGAGCAAGGTTCTGGAAGTGCAGAACCTCCGTCTGCTCGTGCGCGGCAAGGCGGTTGACCTCCCTGAAGAGGTAATCGAAGCGCATATGTCATTCTGAGGTGAGAAGATGGAGATAGCAATAGTGGGAACTTCAGAATTCACACTCGGATTCCAACTCGCGGGCATCACCCAACTGCACAACCCCGAGAATGAGGATGAGATGAGTCGCACCCTCCGCTCGATGCTCGATGAGAAGGAGGTTGGCATCATCGTTGTTGATGCGGCCGACCTCACCCGGGTGCCGGACAAGCTCAGGCAGCGCTTGGCCGACAGTATTTCGCCCACCGTACTGGGCATAGGGACCGAGGAGGACAACACCCTCCGAGAGTCCATCAAGTCGGCGCTAGGCGTCGACCTCTGGAAGTAGATTCCAAAATTTATAGGAAAGGGAAGTGAAAAAATGAGTGAAGAAAGCGGATTGATTTACAGAATCTCAGGACCGGTCGTCACGGCCGTCGGCATCTCGCCGAGAATGTATGAAGTGGTGCGAGTTGGCGATGAGGGGCTGATGGGAGAAGTGATTGAGTTGCACGGTGACCAGTCGGTCATCCAGGTCTATGAGGAGACCTCCGGCATCAAGCCGGGCGAACCAGTCGTCAGGACGGGGCAGACCCTGTCCGTGAAGCTGGGGCCGGGTCTCCTGACTCAGATCTACGACGGAATACAGCGCCCCCTCGAGGATCTCGAGGCGACAATGGGCGTGTTCATCACTCGAGGCGTCGACGCTGACGGCCTCGACCTCTTGAAGAAGTGGGAGTTCAACGCCACCGTCTCGGTAGGCGATGAGGTCTCGGGGGGCTCCGTGATTGGTATCGTCCAAGAGACCGAGACCGTCGAGCACAGGGTCATGGTTCCTCCGGGAAACAGTGGCAAGATCGCCAGCATCGAGTCGGGAGAATTCAACATCACCACCACGGTGTGCACACTGGACGATGGCACCGAGATCGCCATGATGCAGGAATGGCCGGTTCGCACACCCCGGCCATTCGTCCAGAAGTACGCTCCAGACGTCCCGCTAGTGACGGGCCAGAGGATCCTGGACTTCCTCTTCCCCCTAGCCAAAGGAGGGACTGCCGGTATCCCCGGGCCCTTTGGGTCCGGTAAGACGGTGACGCAACAACAACTTGCCAAGTGGTCCGACGCCCAGATAGTAGTCTACATCGGATGCGGTGAGCGCGGTAACGAGATGACCGAGGTGCTCAGCGAGTTCCCCCACCTCATCGACCCCAACACCGGCAAACCGCTGATGAACAGGACCACCATGATCGCCAACACATCGAACATGCCCGTCGCCGCTCGCGAGGCGTCGGTGTACACCGGCATTACAATCGCCGAGTACTTCCGAGACATGGGCTACGACGTCGCTCTGATGGCTGACTCCACAAGTAGGTGGGCCGAAGCGATGCGAGAGATCTCCTCCCGTCTGGAGGAGATGCCCGGTGAGGAGGGGTACCCGGCTTACCTATCCAGCAGACTCGCCGAGTTCTACGAGCGAGCCGGTCGCGTGCAGACTCTGGCAGGTGACGATGGCTCGGTTTCTGTCATCGGGGCCGTGTCCCCGCCGGGTGGGGACATATCCGAGCCAGTCAGCCAAGGAACGCTCCGAATCGTCAAGGTGTTCTGGGGCTTGGATGCGGGGCTGGCTCGCCAGCGCCACTTCCCTGCCATCAACTGGCTCAGTTCGTACAGCCTTTACCCACAGGCTCTCGACCAGTGGTATAGGGACAATATCGCCAGCGACTATCCCGAGGTGCGGACCAAGATTAGCAGCCTGCTGCAGGTCGAGGCCGAGCTCCAGGAGATCGTTCAGCTGGTTGGTTCCGATGCCCTGCCAATCGACCAGCAGCTGACTCTCGAGGTCGCTCGGATGATCCGCGAGTTCTTCCTGCAGCAGAATGCGTTCCACGACGTCGACACGTTCAGCTCCCTGAATCTGCAGTACACGATGGCCAAAGCCATCCTGACATTCCAAGAGGAGTCCGAGAAGGCAATCGCCGGTGGTGCTGGTCTCGAGGACGTCGTCAACGTGCCCGCGCGCACCGATCTCATGAGAGGTCGTTTCGAACAGGGTTACAGCGAACGTATTGGAGAATTGCTCGGGGAGATGTCGAAACAGATCGCCGGAACTATGGAGGAAAACTAAGGGGGTGCCATGAATGAGCGGAAAGGAATACAGGACAATCACAGACGTGAAGGGGCCGTTGGTCTTCCTCGAGAAGACCGAGCCCGTAGCCTTCGGAGAGATCGTGCAACTGCGCCTCTCTGACGGCTCGATGAAGAACGGACAGGTACTCGACACCAGCGATGACAGGGTCATCGTGCAGGTTTTCGAGGGAACGGCCTCTGTCGACAAGCAAACCGGGGTCAAGTTCCTCGGGGATGTCTTCAGGCTACCAGTCAGCAAGGGTCTGATCGGGCGAATCCTAGACGGTGCTGGCAAGCCCAGAGACGGCGGTCCGGAGATCGTGGCTGAGGAAATGGCTGACATCATTGGTGCGGCCATCAACCCGTACAGCCGCGAGAGTCCCGAACAGTTCATCCAAACCGGGATTTCGGCTATCGACGCCTGCACCACTCTGGTGCGCGGGCAGAAGTTGCCGATCTTCTCAGCATCGGGTCTGCCCCACAACGATATCGCACTGCAGATCGCCCGTCAGGCCAAACTAGTCGACAGTGACGACGACTTCGTCGTCGTGTTCTGCGCCATGGGCATCACTGCAGAGGAGTACAACTTCTTCGTGCACGACCTCGAGCGTACCGGGGCTCTGGAGAACGCTGCCCTATTCGTCAATCTGGCCGATGACCCAGCAGTCGAGCGCTTGATTACACCGCGTCTTGCCCTGACGGCGGCTGAGTACCTGGCCTTCGAGCACGACTACCACGTTCTGGTCATCTACACTGATATGACGAACTACTGCGAGTCTCTGCGTCAGATCGGCGCTGCTCGCGAGGAGGTCCCCGGTCGACGCGGCTATCCCGGTTACATGTACACAGACCTAGCCATGCTGTACGAGCGAGCAGGCATCGTGAAAGGCAAGAAGGGGAGCATCACGCAGTTCCCCATCCTGACTATGCCGGGTGACGACATCACACACCCGATACCCGACCTTTCGGGATACATCACCGAGGGGCAGATCGTCATCTCGCGTGAGTTGCATCAGAAGGGTATCTACCCCCCCATCAACGTCCTGCCATCCCTGTCTCGTCTGATGAATGCCGGAATAGGCGAGGGCAAGACCCGTGAGGACCACAAGTCGGTCTCCGACCAGCTGTACGCAGCCTACGCCCAGGGCCGTGAGCTCAGGGGGCTAGTGGCGATTGTTGGAGAGGACGCCCTCAACGAGCGTGACCTGCAGCTGCTGAAGTTCTCAGACATCTTCGAGAACCAGTTCCTCAGGCAGAGCCGTGACGAAGACCGCTCGATAACGGAGGGCACGCTCGACCTCGCTTGGAGCCTCCTGACCAATATCGACACCAAGTACCTCGTCAGACTGGACCAGAAGTGGATAGACAAGTACCATCCAACTGAGCGCAAGTCGTGAACCGGAAAGGAGTGCTGAGGAGGTAGAACATGGCTCTGGACATCAAGCCAACCAGATCCGAATTGATTAACCTCAAACGCCGCATCAAGCAGACCGAAAACGGGTACAATCTACTGAAGATGAAGCGGGACGGACTGTTCCACGAGTTCAGGACCCTACTCTCGGAGATGATATCGGCCAGAGAGGAGCTCGTCGGAACGTACCGCGATGCGGTTCAGTCAATCAGTCTAGCCAGCGCCATCGAGGGAGGTCTGGCAGTCAAAAGCGCCGCCATCGCCATCTCTCGCCATCCCGAGGTGACTGTTACCCGCCGCAATATCATGGGGGTAGTCGTCCCCAATGTGGTCGGGACCAATCTGACCACCACCATCGATGAGCGAGGGACTGGCCTTATCGGTGGC
Organism: Methanobacteriota archaeon; assembly: GCA_002722735.1. GTDB lineage: Archaea > Thermoplasmatota > Poseidoniia > Poseidoniales > Thalassarchaeaceae > UBA36. The sequence goes on along the minus strand of PBMR01000014.1, from coordinate 103,634 downwards.
TCGGCGTATATCGACGAAGCCTCTGATGCCTACTCGGCCCTAGTAGTCAAAATAGTCAAGGCCGCGGAGATGGAAGCTACCCTCAAACGCCTTCTGGTGGAGATCGAGGCGACCAAACGCAGGGTAAATGCCCTCGAGTACGTGGTAATTCCCCAGATGGAGGAGGCTCGCAACTTCATACAACTCCGGCTTGAAGAGATGGAACGCGAAGAGACCTTCCGCCTGAAGCGCTTCAAGAACAAATGATAGGGCATGGTCCTGCTGCCATAGAGCGAGGGGTCAAATCGGACCCCCTCCCGCATGGCTCTGTCGGGTGAGCACATGTCGGATTCCGAGCCCATCGTCATTGATGCCGAGACTTGGGGGGCACAGGAACTGTATGAGGTGATTGCCTCGAGGTACTTCGTCCTAGGTAACGAGGGGGCGATTCCCGCATCATGGGAGGTTCGGGGGCTCGATGGAAAGAACACGAGCGATCAGTTGGTTCGTCTGAATAGGCACCTAGAACCGCTAGGCATGGTGGGCATTCTAGAGGATAAGGACCCCCCTACGCTCTCAATCGCTCACTATCCCTCGAGTCATTCGGTTCTGCGAACGTGGCAACAAGCCATTGTGTGGTTCCTCATGGCGGGATTCATGACCATGGTCGGCGCCAGTTGGCTTGCGAGATACGATTCTGGGAGCAGTGTCCTCCAAGCAGGCGCGTTCAGTCAGTCCGCCCTATTCTTCACACTCCCCATCGTAGCCTCGCTCCTAGTGGCTAGCCAGTTCAGAAGCATCGTTGCAAAGCGTTACGGTGTGGAGATTGGTCACATAGTCCCAATCGTATTTCCCATTCCAACTCCGTCCTGGCCCTTCGGGATAATCGGTGTGATGGGACAACGACGTGCCGATCTGGTACCCATGCCCAATCGCAAGGCCCTTGGGCTCATCGAGATCGTAATCCCCCTGACCCTATTCGTTGCCGGTACGGCATTGACGATAGTTGGATTGAGCATGACGTCCAGTGCTCCGCCGAACCTCGAAGAGGCACCAGTCGTGTTCGAAGCCAACGCGATAGTTCAGATTCTCTCAGCATCCTGGTTAGGAGAGGACTTCTCCATCAGACTACAGTGGCTTCATCCGACTGGAATCGCCGGAATCGGGCTGGCCATCGTGGGCTGGGGGCTGATGCTGCCGATTCCGGGATTCCCGGGCGATAGGGCACTGCACTCGCTGATCGGGCCATCTGAGATGAGGGATGGTAGCATCCAGACGTCGATCTTCGTAGTGATGCTAGCAGTCTTGGTGCTCGTGTTCGCAACTTCGGACTACATGCCGTGGATCTTCCTAGCCGCCGTAGGGGCATGGCAGAGGTTCAGTCCCGAGAGTGTTCCACAGCCATTCGTCGTGGACGAGTACGCCGAATTGGACGACCGCATAAGGGGGAGGATCGCCTCGATGGTGCTCATCGTCCTGATCGCCGGTTTCCCGGGCATGATGCCCTCGAGCCTGATAGAAGACTACGATGCGGGACTCTCTACCGAGAGGTGGCCCGATGAACTGGAGGTTCGACCGGGTGTGGAAATGTCCTTCTCGCTAGTACTCGAGCCCGAAGGAGTCCTGCCGGTGTCAGGATGGCTTCAGATGAGAATCGAAGGGGCGATGCCCGGGAAATGGGGCATCTCCTCGGAATGCCTCGACTCGATTGGCGCCTGCTCGTTCTCAGATGTCATTCAAGCCAACAGGGACGAGGTCTCCATTGCCATCACTCCACCAGAGGCCGGTGTCGTTCCACACTCCCTCAGAATCCTAGTCGATGTACAGGGAAACCAGAAGGAACATCTCATCAGGCTCATTCACGTTGGCTCCTCCGCTCCACTCCAGCCCCTATGGGCCCTAGTGGAAGATAGCGCCACCCCACTCATCTGCATGGATGTGATAGTATCCGAGGGAGATGCCGGAAACCTGACTGCCATTAATCCGTATTGGGTCTTCGAGAACGAGACTGATCTGCTCTCTGGGCAGCAAGAGATCTGCATGCGAGGCCACGAGGGAGCAATTCAGTCCTCCGAGAACATGGACGAGCAGCACAGGAAGTTCGGGCCAGAGATAGTGTTCGAGCGATACAATGGATCGAACGAGTCCTGGAGATTGGCAATCGAGGGCTCCGAGCCGGCCATGCATGTCTTTGGGGGCGAGTGGTCCCTTCCCGGTTGGTTCGCAGGCGATTCTGAATTCGTCATCAATCATGCCGACGGCGGCTCGGCTTTCTGCCCGTCCATCGAAATGGCCGCAGAGGTGGACTCGAGCGAGAACTGGACGAGGGCGCTCGAAGATCACACCCCTATCCGCATTATTGGCGATAGGGGGGGTAACGGAACCCTGGGCCTAGGTGATGTTGGCTGGATGGCGGTGTGCACGGGGGATGGTTTGGTCGAGTCCTATCGTATCGTCGAGGGAGTGGACGTGTTGATCTCCCCGGGTAGTATCGACCGAGGACTCCGCGCTTCAGAGTTCGCCCTTCACAATAGGGGTGACGAACCGCTTCCAGTCTCAGTAGAGTGGCACGGTGATTCGCCTGAGAGCGACATCTGGGACATCTCCATTCCCGATTTAATCGAACCAGCGGCATCGGCTGTCGTAGAAGCCTCGCCCACAGGAGATCCCTCACTAATTCGAGCGTTATGGGTCTCAGCCGATGAGACCGGGGTCGTAGTCCACCTGGCTGCTCGATGTCCAACGGGGGGGTGCTCGTGATGCGGATCGCCATCTTAGGGGTGGGGTCAATCGGTGGCGTTCTTGTTGGCGCTCTCTCTGAAACTGAAGTTGGGTTGCTATGCGTCTCTAGGGGGGGAACAGCGGCTGCTCTGCGGTTGGGGCTGGTCATCCACACGCCCGAGGGTGTGATCGAGATGATTTCCCCGGACCGCTATGAGGTCCTTGACAACGAGGAGGGGCCGATTCTCGAAGAGCACCTCGGCACCTGTGACATCGCCATTATTGCCGGAAAGGCTGCGTCGACTCATATACTGGCATCGCTGGCCGAGGAGGTCCTGTCACCGGACGGGCTCGCTATCAGCATACAGAACGGCTTGGGTCACGCCGAGGCGCTCGCACGCAGGATAGGGGGCGCTCGTGTCCTCGGGGGATCGACTACCCACTCTGCTTGGAGGGACGAGGGGGGCTCGGTGCATTGGTCGGGCAGGGGCGCTGTGGAATTCGGACGCCTAGACGGAGGGGGAATAACTGGTGTTGCGATGGAGTTCCATGATGCCCTGGAGGAAGCGGGACTGAACCCCAAGTGGTCTTCTGACATACATAGCGTAATCTGGAGGAAGTTGCTCATCAACGTCGCAATAAACCCTGTTTGCGCCATCGCAGGGGTTCGCAACGGCTCCCTGATCGAGGTGCCCGGATTATGGGAGCAGTCGATGGAGTCCATGCGTGAGGCAGAGCTCGTCGCCCGGGCGACTGGAGTCGAACTGGGGGATATCGACACCGAGGGCTACCTGCGCAAGGTGGTCTTGGCCACCGCTAAAAATCGGGTTTCCATGCTGCAGGACCTGATGGCGGGACGAAAGACCGAGATCGACGCACTTTGTGGCGAGATTGTTGCTAGGGGCGAGGAGTTCGGTGTGCCAACACCTAGGAACGAGATGCTGCTCGCACTCGTCAGGGGCATTGAGTTGTCGCAGCACCACGATTAGGCAGTAGTGACCTTGTAGGCGTAAGCAGCTATGAAACCGCCCGCTATCTGAGGCACCAGGTGTATCCAGGCATCGGCTGGTTCCAGTGCTCCTGTGACCAATAGGGAGGTGGAGACCGCTGGATTGAACGAGGCGCCGGAAATGCCCCCCACAGTCAGAGCGCCAGCGAGGACCACGAAGGCTATCGCGGCGCCGAAATACTGGTTGCCCTCAGTAGCTTCGGAGGTCGCGACATGGAGGATAACGTATGCTAGAGCGAAAGTGAACAGTAGCTCGGCGGTCAAGGCCGGAATCAGTTCCATCTCGAGGGGAGTGACGTCGGTGTCACTCATCAGCAAGTTTGCTGTGACTATAGCGGCGATTACCCCTGCGGAGACCTGTGTAAGGATGTACGGCGCGACTTCGGATCTGTCGCAAGCCCCCCTCAAGTAGACGGATACCGTTACGGCGGGATTGTAGTGGGCACCCGAGACGTGTCCTCCAGCGTAAATCATCGCCATCAATACGGAGCCGATAGCAAAGGGCGCCATTTCACCGGCGGTTCCCATTACCGCTGCTGTGCAAATCGTCAGTGACAGGAAAAACGTCCCGATGAACTCCGTTATCAGTTTGGCCTGCAAGGTGTGCTCTGACATGGCATCCCAGCGTCACGGCCCGTTCATCAACGTTGGCAGACAGGACAGAAGAATGTCGACCTGTTGGACTGGACTATCCTTCTTATCGTCCCCGTGCAGCCCTCTGCTAGGCAGGGCTCGTCCTCCCTGCCATAGACTAGGAAGTTGTGCGAAAAGTATCCCATCGCGTCATCCCCCCCGACGCCGCGGAAGTCCTGCAGGGTCGAGCCGCCGGCGTCGATAGCCTCGGTGATAACGTCGTGTGCCGCACCGGTTATCCTCTCCACCCTCCCAGTCACCGAAGACCGACCAGCAACACTGGCCGCAGACCTCCTGGGGGAGATGCCAGAGCGATGCAGAATCTCGCAGACGTATATGTTGCCCAGCCCTGCCACCGTCCTCTGATCCAGCAGAGCCGACTTGATTGGCGTCCTACGGCCCCTGAGCCCATCAGCCAGCCCAATTGGGGTCAGGTGATTGGGGGTCGGCTCGGGTCCGAGGCCTGCGAGCAGCTTGTGGCTATCCTGCTGGTCCGTGGGAAAGCAGTCCATCATCCCGAATCGGCGGTGGTCGGAGTAGACCGCCCTACTTCCGTTGCCGAGATGGATAACGACCCAGTCGTGGGGGCCCTCGCCGCTTCCTACCAATGCCCCGTTGGCTAACCTCCCCGGCCTGCTCTCGAGATCATCCCCGAGCAGAGTCCATCGGCCAGTCATCCCCAGGTGGCAGAGCCATGTGAGCCTCCCCTCCAACCTAATCAAGAGGTACTTAGCACGCCGGTCCACTCGCTCGACCAGCCTGCCCCGGAGCATCCGATCGAAGTCACCAGGGAATGGGAATCTGAGGTCGTCCCTGCGAAGTTCCACCTCCAAAATCCGCCGACCTGCGAGATGATGCTCGAGGCCTTGGCGGATTGTCTCCACCTCAGGCAACTCCGGCATGGCCCTCAAAGTAGCAAGAAGGGCCATTACCATTGGGAATCCGCTAGAATTGGATGCGATAGGGTTAATCGCCGGTCATTGATGAGAAGAGTCGTGGATCAGGACCCGGGGGCATCGAAGACCGTTGTGCTGGACGGGAGTCCCCATATCTCGGACGAGCCTCCTCCCGAGCAGATCTACGTCCAAGCGAGCCAGTCCGGACTAGGTGGGATGCCCCCTGCGACCAACGCCACCGTGGCGCTGGTACTATCCATAGTGGGGCTGGTGATGTGCGGGCTCTGCACCGCAATACCCGGACTCATTCTCGCCAACGGGGCCCTTGCGATAACGAATCAATACCCCAACCACCCAGACGCAGGTGTTGCCAAGGCGGCTCAGGTAGTCGGATGGGTAACGATTGTTATTTGGGTACTGATTATTGTGGTATACGTGGCAATTTTCGGCTTTATTGGCCTAGCAATGTGGTCAGAGGGCGCCTAGAGCGCATCGGAAGACCACGTGCTGCTCCTCCAGTCCTGCGAGATCTATTCGCTCGACTACCTCGAGCTCTGACTCTCCGAGGATACGTTCGGCCTTAGCGAAGCGCGAGTCGTCATCACCGTCCGATGCCCGCTCACTGGCGGCCTTCAGGCTGAGCAGGCCCACCCCACCCGGTGCGAGGAAGGCGACGGCCATCCTGACGAAGGTCTCGGCCTGATCGGCGATGCTGAGGTCCTGGTGTATCCAGTCGGCCCGGCCCCTGATGAAGGGGGCGACCATCTCGGGGCACCGGGCGTCGCCAAGGACGGGGACCAGCCCGTTCCTACCTTCGGCCAAGGCAGCGAGGTCCCTCATCATTCGAGGGGATATCTCAACGGCGACAACCTGTCCGCCGTGGTGGTTGCCAGCACCGCACACGATGTCGTGTATGTGGCTGACAGTCCCCCCGCTGGAGGCCCCGAGGTAGAGGCAGGTGGAGCCGGTCTGGGGGAGCAGTTCCGAGGGACCACCCTTCGTCCTCTGGAGGGCGGCGGCGACCTTGGACTTGGTCGGGTCCCACCTCCTCCACTCGATTCTCCCGTCCCTCTTTCGGCGCTCGCCCCTCACGGAGACGCCCCTCACAGCGTTCCGAGTCCACAGGCTTCTGCCCTCACTCCTTGAGCCCCAACCGAGCGAAACGGGTTTTCGCGACAGGGCTTCACCCCCTCTTCGGAGGCTTGGGGAACTTCGCCTTGATTGCCTCGACCTCGCCATTGATCCCATCGATCTGCTCCTGGTCCCATGGCACTCCATCGAAGTGATCGACTCGCACAGCGATGCTCGCCTTGCCAGCGAGGAAGCGGGCAATCTTGCCGCGGACCCATCTGGGTGAGTGGCTGACCTGGGGCATGGAAAACAGGATTGCTCCGTGCTTGGGAGGGGGGGCCCCCCTCCTGTGAGCTGCCATGGCCGCATGTGCGCCTAGGACCTGCAGTGAGCCTGAGGGCATCCTAGCCAATCGCTCTCTGCCACCGGCGAGGACCACTAGTTTGGCTGCACCGAGCGGGCCCATTAGCGCGCTTAGCGATGGAATGTAGTCGGAAGCGATCTCTCGGATTGCATCCTCGTGCTCCTGCAATCTCTGGGATGATGTGACAACGCCACTAGCGTGGCTCTTGAGTGCCGCCCACTCGATTTCCGTTGGCGCGTGAGCGGGCGGAGCGACGCCGAGGGCAGTGGCGGCCCCATCTATATTCGGAGCGTCTGCTATCGCAAGCGGAATCATTGTCCTCTGGTTGTCCAAGTCCGCCTCGGTGATGAACAGGCCCGCCCACTCGACGCAGCGCGCCTCGTTCGTCGTCCATGCCGACCTCAGTTCCGCAGTAGCGCTGACCAGCATGTCGAGTCGCCTGTCGATATTGCCTGCCGCGTCCGCCACACCCCTCTTGGCCAGGATGGTAGTGGCCTCTTGGAGGAGGTTTGCCTCACCCTCCTCGGGCTCGGGCCAATTGGGGTCGGACATTGCTCCAAGCGGATCTGGAGTCGCCTCGGGGAAGCGCTCGAGGAGGGTCCTCGTCTCAGGCAACAGCCTGCCTGCTTGAATCATGGAGAGGCGTTCGGCGAGGGTGGAAGGGGTGCGACGAGCGTCCCAGAGAATCACATCAAGCACGTTTCCGTCCTCATCGAGTACTCGTGACAACCTCCAGTCATAGTGAATTTTCACGGCCCACCCAGAGCGCATTTCCGCTTGAACGGTGCGGAAGGAGTCACGCTGGAACAATCGAATAGTTGAAGAGTCAGTTGGGACAGCAATGCATGGTTCGCGTTTCAGCGGTAATGGTTCGTGGAAGCATGTTTTGTCCTGAGTGCGGGTCTCTATCATACCCGGATTCCAAAGGTTGGGTGAAGTGTCCCGACTACAAATGCGGATATGAGGGGCCTTTGTCAGGATCGGACGGAAAGGGCTCGGAATTCACAGACCCGATGACTGGAAAGACCATTGATCTCTCCAAAACGAAGGCGATCACTGACTCCAAGTCCCTCAAGCACCTGACTGAAGTGGTAGAGGAGGAGAGACCCAGGGGGACGCTTAGGGTCGGCGACTACATCTGTCCCAAATGCGACGGGGACAGGACCTTTGTCGAGCTTCGTCAGACGAGGGCTTCGGATGAGCCTGAGACCAAGATTTGCACTTGCGAGACCTGTGGCCACAAGTGGCGCGAGTACCAGTAATATTTTCGATGCGACGCGCCAAGAAGCATCAAGAGCCTTCAATTCTGAATAGAGTCAGAGGGAGTGTGTGAATGCTTAGGATCACCACTAAACAACAGTTGATGAGAGAGATTGTCGACATCCTCTCAGTGCTCACTGACGAGGCTAAACTCATCTGGGGCGAAGGGGGGCTAAGCGTCACTGTAGTCGATGGCTCACACGTAGCGCTACTTTCTGCTACCATAGCCAATGAGTGCTTCGAGATGTACGAAGTCGAGCCGGTCGAGATTGGCCTCGAACTAGGGAAGATTAGGGATCTTCTCACGCTCGCAGGGCCGAGCGACCTCGTGGAGATGGATTACGACGAGGCAGTGGGGGCGATTAACGTTAGAGTGGGGGAGGTCCATCGCATTCTCAGGGGAGTCGATACGAGTACAATGGATACCCCGAACCTTCCCCAATTGGACTTCCAATCGAAGGCGAGCATCGACTCGGAGAAGCTCTCCAGAGCGCTACGTGCAGCGAAGTTCGTCGGTGAGTTGGTTGATCTGAGCATGGACCGCAACCAGATGACCGTGTCCGTGACAGTGGAGGCGGGGGAGGGTGTTAACGTCCGTTTCGAATCTGGCGAATTGAGTGAATTGGACTGTTCCTCCCCAACACACTCAACCTACTCCCTGCAGTTCCTCGACCCATTAACGAGGAAGCTCGCAGGAGGGCTGACGAACGAGATTACCCTCGAATTCCAAGACAAGTACCCGCTCAGGCTCACGTGGATGAGCAACGATGGCGGTGCGAAATGGACCTACTTCCTAGCACCTAGGGTGATGAATGACCCGTGAACTCATCAATGAGGCCCCACAGGAAAATCTGAGATGGTTGCCAGCGTCTGCGTCATCGTCCCAACCATCCGCAATGCTGAGGAGTTGGGCATCACTCTAGACGGGCTGGTCCGCCAGACCCACCCCGAAGTCGATGTGATAGTGGTGGGGCCGGACAAAGATCCGGGACGCCGAGTCACAGAATCCAAGGGGGTGCGCTACTTGGATGATATGGGTTCTAGGACTAGGGCGGATGCCTGCAACATTGCGATTGGAGCCACGAAATCCGATCTCGTTCTGTTCACAGATGACGACGTCATCGTTCCCGGGGACTGGGTCGCCAATCTCGTACGTTGGTTCGACCAATCCGAGGTGGCGGGCGTGGGGGGCCCGAACTTCGCCCCCCCTGAGTCTTCGACGCTTTGGCAGCGGGTCATCGACGTCTCCTTCTGCAATCCCCTCTTCACTGCAGGTACCAACTACGGAAGGCAGGCTAAGGGCGGCATCGAGGAGGTCGAGCAGCTTCCCGGAGTTAACTCCGCATACAGGAGAACGGTGCTTGAGGAGGTCGGTGGGTTCGATTCGGGTGCAATTGGTGCGGAGGATGTGATGTTGGACCATAAAATCAGGTCGGCGGGGCACCGGCTGTGGTCTGATGGAAGTGCGGTGATGTGGCACAGAAGGCGTGGACTTGTCCGCGTCAAGAGGCAGGTCCGCAACTACGGATTGGTCAGAACGCTCGCAGGCAATGAGTACCCCGGACTCTGGGGGTGGAGCCACATGCTAGTATCCGCGTTCCCTCCCTTTGTTTTCCTGTCCATCTCCCTGTTTATCTGGGGCTCCCTTAACGGCGGCCTAGCGTGGCCTGAGTTCTGGGATATCTCCGCTGAAGCCGTTCCGATGGGCCCGGAGAGGATTGCTGCTCACCAACTCCCGACGCTCGTCATGCTGTACAACCTAGTAGCTTGGCTGGGGGCGGCTAGCGGAAGTTCACCTAGTCGGAATCCCTTGACCGTATTCCTGTCCTCCCTCGTGACATTCCTGCTGCATTGGAGCTACGGGATGGGCGTCCTACAGGGTCGATGGAGGGTCGTCACGGGACGTTCCGGCCTACAGATCGACGATAGGTTCAGGGACTAGCCTCAGACCTCTGCTGCGCCTAGATCACCGGTTTGGATCGACCACTGGGACGCGTAGACATTCTCGTTGCCTAGGAGCTTGTTATGGCTTCCACGCTCGACAATCGCTCCGTCGACCATTGCGATTATCTCGTCGGCGTTTCTAATTGTGGCGAGGCGGTGGGCGACAGCGATCGTGATCCTCTGCTCGTCTCCGTTGGAGCCGCTGAATAGGGACTGCTGGATGCGCCTCTCGGTCTCGGCGTCAAGAGCTGCAGAGGCCTCGTCGAGGATTAGGAGGTCGGGGTCCTTGAGCAGGGCTCGCGCAAGAGCGATGCGCGCCCGCTGGCCTCCTGACATCATCACCCCCCTGTCACCAACCATCGTCTTGAGGCCATCTGTCATCTCGGATACGAACTCCCACGCTCCAGCGATTTCCAGCACTCGCCGAATCTCATCGTCTGAGGTTTCGCGGGCGTAGGCGACGTTGTCCCGAACACTTCCGTAGAACAAGAAGGGGTCCTGCGATACGAAGCCTATCCTGTCCCTAATAGACTCCACAGTGTAGGCATTGATTTCGATTCCGTTGATCTTCACCGAACCGAGATGGGGTTCGTAGAACTTCTCAACCAGTTTTAGAATGGTACTCTTACCGGCCCCGGTGTGACCCATCACTCCGAGGAATTCTCCAGAGGATACAGAGAATGAGATTCCATTGAGTACGTTGGCCTCGGATGTCGGATAGGCGAACGTCACATTGTCGAAGGAGATAGAACGAATCGGGCCATCTAGGGGGACAGCGTCGGGCTTGTCAAAGATCGAAGGCTCCAAATCGACAAGAGCAAAAACCCGTTTTGAAGCCGCTTCACCCTTCTGCAGCTGGTTCAGCAGCATCCCCAGTATGAACATCGGCATAGTCATCCTCGTTGAGATGAGGAGGAATGTGACGAATTGCCCGACGGTAATTTCACCCGACTCCATTAGCCATCCACCAGCAGATACCAAGAGGCCGAATGAGATGCCGGCGACAACGTAGATCCCGGGCAAGAATCGATTGCGCAGGTTGGAGGCATGAATAGCCTGGTCCCTGTATTCACCGCTCTCGCCCTCGACACGGGAACGCTCGAACTCACTTGCGTTGTAGGCCTGCACGACTGTGATTCCAGAGAGTACGTTCTCGAGGATAGCGACGATCCCCCCCGTGCTCTCGCGTTGCCTCCTGTATCGCCGCTGGACCCTGGTCGAGAACCAGACCACCATCGGTATGATGAGGATTAATGGGATGAATAGGATGAGTGCGAGCTTCGCGGACATCCAGATCATTATTGCGAAGGCAGTCGAGAAGGTGATGACAATACGAATGATGCTGGTACTGGAGTCAGAGACGATGTCCTCCAGCTGCGCGACGTCAGCTGACAGCACGGACATCAGATTGCCAGTCTGACGGGTCTCGAAGTAGGAGGCCTCCATCGCCATCAGGCTCGTGGTCGCCTCCATTCGGATATCGTGCTGGACCTTGTAGGCCGTCGATTGCCACAGGTACTCGCTGAGGCCTTGGAAAACCGCGAGGAAAGTAAAGGAGAGGAAAATCAACAGTCCGAAGCTGATTTCGACAGAGGAGATTGGCCCAACGGACGGCAGGATGTCCGAGTTGACAAGGGACTCCATGGCAGGGCTGGTGTATACCTTGTCCCGGTAGTAGTCAGCGGCCATTCCGATGGCGATGAATGGGATCAGGTCGAAGGCCCTAGCCGCGGCGTTGGCCAAAACTCCACCTACGGCCCTCTTCCAGTATCGCTTGATGTATGGGACTATTCGCCAGATTTTACGCCCGACCACCTGTTTCTCATCCTTGAGGTCGGATGCGTCCTTGCTGATCGAGAGGTCTCCGCCCACTTGACTCCTCATCTGTCGCACCGTCATCCCGTCAGGAGGGGTGCGTTTGAATGCATCAGTCGGGGAACTCGATTTCGTGGTGCGCCGGCCGGGATTTGAACCCGGGCCATGAGCTTGGAAGGCTCAGATGCTACCCCTACATCACCGACGCTCGGGCAGTCGAGCATCAGTTCGCTATAAACCGATTCGGTGCTATCTCAGGTCTCGAAAAGCGAGCGTTTGCGGCAACGGTCACGCTGATGCGATAGCGTCTTGGAATGGTTGTGATGATGCTAAACCCCCGAACAAACGGAGGCTGGGTCAGAGTCCGTAGAGGGTCTTGGGCCAATCTACGTGGATATTCATCATCAGGGCGGTTACCTCGTTCTCGTCCCATCCGTCTGATAGTAGGGAATGGCAGAGCTCACGGGTCCTCCTGGGAACGGTCTTCGGTCCCAGAACCGCCCCCGGACGGCGCGGATCGTCGAGGTAATCGGTCTCCATCCCCCAAGGAGCGCAAGCGGCACGAGCGCTCCCGGTCAGGGCCTCCACGCTACCCTTGCCCACACTAACAGTGGCTGAAAGTCCATGAGTGAACCCTGCACTGACGTCTGGGGGGGAGTAGTGTCTGACTGCTCTATCCAGCCGAAGTCCTGCCTTGTCACAGAGCTTGGAGAGTTCCCTGCAAGTCGTCTCCCCGTTATCCTCCACGTGCAGTTGTATTGTCACACCTGCGCCAGAGGCCATCGACATGACCTCGGTCAGGAGGTCATTAGCGGATTCCCATGTCATCTCGTCGACGGGATAGTGGGGGCGACCGACTTCACCGAGACAATTGGCCTTCCCTGCCTCGATGTAGTCCAAGGCTAGGCCAACTGCCTCAATATGCAATTCGGTCGAGCGCTCAAGGCCAAGAGTCTCAATCTGATGCTCCCAAGAAACGGGATGTGGTCCGAGCACCACGCCTACGTCAATGCCGTGAGTGGCCCTGACCTCGTCGGCCATTTCCAAGGTCTCGGAATAGGCGGAACGGTAGCCATCGATGTCGGTGGGAAGGGACTGTGAGAATCCTGGTTTGTGTACCAGCATGATTCCAGTTCCACCGCTACGCACGAAGTCTGAGATAGCCCCCAAGAATATGTTCTCGCGATCCAGATGCATGTGCTGATCCAGAATCGGGCCCTTCCAGACTCCGCCCTCAAGCATGATCTCACGCCAAAGCGCCTTCAGCCTCGAGATGGGAAGTCCAGTAACCGACGGCCAACTCCGCGATGTTTCGGGATGTCTGCCCTAGAATCAGTCCATGACCATTGTTGAACAGCAGGATAGTGCACCCGTGTCTCTTTGCATCGATTCTGAGGGCGTCCAGTCTGAGATCGTGCTCTGCGGCGGGGAATCTCTCTGCTGCAAGCTCCAATAGAACGGATCTGCCCAATGAGAAGCTGACTAGCATGTCGCCTTTCTCGACGGTCAATCCGGACTCTGACATGCCGATTCGGAGGAGAAACTCCCGAGCGATCAAGGTGGCCGCCTCGATATTGGAAATGCCGTGGACCAATATGGAGCCCCGAGGCTCGATGACAAGTGTGGAGCGGGGATTCTCGTGCTCGATTACGGCGTAGGCCCCGTTGCTTCGCCCGCCGCCAAATTGTACGGCATCTTCGAGAGAGACCGGAATCTCGGGGATGAATCTGAAAGTCTGTGTCGCGACCTCTATTGATATTCGTTCATCAGTCATTTCTCGGCCTCCATGGCCTCCACAGCCTGACAGGCCACAAGGCTAGCCTCGATGGCTGGAACGTGGGCCTGTTGGACGGGTGCCAATAGTATTGCGCCCTGTGTTCCACTCTCATCAATCCTGCTGTTTCTGAGATTTGACAAAGCGCCTCTTAGACGTGCAGCGATGCGCACATCCCGCTCTGAGATGAGTTCGTCATTCATCCCTTGACGCTCCTCCAGCCACCAAGCGGCACAAACTGTGGCGGCGGCTCCAAGATCTGCGTCGGCCCCCTTGGAGGGAGATATATTGGCTATGGCCATCTTGCGCGACTTGGCCCACCTCTTTGATCTCCCTATGGTAGCCAGTAGGTTGCGTATCCTGACTTGTTCATCGGCGCATCTTGAGAGCCAGTTCGCCCATTCCTCATCATTCAGGTCCGGGATTACTGAGTAGATGGGCATCCCGCCTCTGGAGTTCTGCGCGTGGTGCAAGAGGCGAATCGGCTCAGGATCGGGAATTGCCGGCCCCCCCACCTCCAAGTCTTGCAGGTCCTTGACCAGCATGCCAAGAGCGGTTCCGGAAGCTGCGGCGGATTCGACATGAACGCCGTGACTGCGTTTGTCCTGCTCCTCCTCCTCCATCATTGCTTCGATCTCATCAGAGGAACAAAGGAGTGCCAAGCCATCCCACTCGCGAGGCCTCATGGAGGCCGGCATCCTGACACATGGCAAGTACGGCCACAACACAATCGTGCCACCATCGGGATCTTCGTGAATCGCGGGTTCCCAGCGCAACTCCGGTATCGTCACACGCTTCCGAGTCGTCGCCTTCGGTTCAATACGACGGTGAAATCGGAATTGCTGGGTTCGAAATACTGTAGCATTCAAGGATGATGGGGTTCCGAGTATGCCTGATGGAGGACAGTGGCCCCCACTCTCTCGAACCCGTAATCTTGCTTGATGAGGTGTTTCCAGGCCACACCAATGCCAAGAACACGCTCTTCGGCGGTAGGCTGATGGCAATTATGGACACTGCGGCAGGAATGTCGGCCTCCAAGTTCGCTCACCGAGAATTCGTCACCGTTTCCGTAGATGCCCTGAAGTTCAGGAGACCTGCATTCCAAGGTGACGTCATCAGAACCACAGCTAGGGTTGTATGGACTTCTCCGAGGACTGCGGGCGTCTACGTAATTTCGTGCAGGCTCTCGCGTTCGGAATGGGAGGGGGAGGAGATTTGCTCAGGATTCTTCTTCATGGTAGCTGTCGATGAGTCAATGAAGCCGATAAATATCCCTCAGTTCAGACCAGAAACAGATGAAGATAAGGCCCTGTGGACGATGGCGGATGCTGCTCGAGAAGCCATGAGATGAAGCTTTGATTGCGTACTTGGGCGACCAACGGCGAAAATAACCCGGTGCTACAAGTAGTTCAACTGGTTCATTTGATGCCCATGCACTTATACCTTGCAAGAGCCGCTCGGGTATCGGGATGTACTTAGCCGGGCCAAAAGGCCCGACGGAGAAGAGGAATGCGGAGCTAATCGGCGGGCTCTCCTTAGTCGGGACAAAGGGAACCTTCTGCGCTGTTCTGACTGAACGGCAGTTGACAATCGAAAGGTTCGATGGCAAGGGTGTCAGATTAGATCTGGCTGCAATAGACAGGATGAGGCATCTGAAGGTCCCTCTCCTTCCGGCTGGAATCGCGCCATTGGGACTCCTAGCCATCTATCTTGGAATCAGCACCATCGTGTCTCCATGGAAGTGGCTAGCAATCGTGATGGGAATATTGGTCGTCACCATCTACTTCCTAACCAAGTATTCCATTCTCGCAATCGAGACCGGTTCCGGGGATCGTCATCTTATTTCCGGGGAAGAGGGTAATCTGCTCAAACTGTGCATGATGGTTGACAGGGTGAGGCATGGTAGCACTATCGAAGAAGCACTCCTTGGCTTGGAGGGTCTGGAGACAGAACTGCCAACGTTTCCAGCTCTGAGAGATGCAAAGGGACTTCTCCCAATCCCAGCAGAGATGCTCTCGAAACCAAGTTCGTCTGCCTCTGTGGAGCCAGAAATGGGTGTTTCGGATAACACCGTGAAGATAGAGGAACCAATTGTTCTTCACGAGCCCACTATGTCGGCCCATTTCGAGAGTCAGGATGGGGATTTTGAGACCGTTCAGACCTCATTGGACCAACACAGCCCAGTAGTCCAACACAGCCCAGTAGCCACATCCACAAAAAATGCCTATGAGAGGGCATGGCCAGGCAAGCAAACTCCTTCTTGGTATGTTGAGAATAATCTAGGCGATATGAAGGAGAGCAGGATTGACTCTGCCGTCTCAGACGCTGCCCAAGGATTGGATCTCTTCGCCAGTGGGGGAATCTTTGACACCGATTCATCAGCTGTAACCCATCAAGAGCGTGAGGCCCCCCCCTCCATTGGGTTCGGCAATTTGGAAAGCACTCCGACCCCGGCCCAGGAGCAGCGCGGCATGTCCAGCGCTCAAATGATCAAACTAGCTCACAGCAGTTCGGGTACTCCGGGGGGCCCGTACATTAGTCCCATGCTGCCCCCGCCGACGGAGGAGGCAGTGCGTGAGGAGTGCAGGGCTGGAGTCGTCCGCCAGGCTAAGGCTAAGAGGGAATTAAGGCATCGCAAGAGCTTTGAGAATCTACAGCAACCAGCGAATTTGGAGGAATATCCAGCACTGAACAGGTTGGCAGCAACCATGGGGTCCAACAGGGTATCATCGGGCAATAGGAGGAAGAGGGAGTTTTCCTCGGGGTGGCTGGGTAGGCTCTTGAGGCCCAGTAGTGCACTCACCAGATCATATCCCCCTAGTCGGGCGAACGCAGGTGCGACTGACAAGAAGCAGGAGAGGGGGCTTTCTCGCTTCCAGACCGCGCAGCACATGAGGCTCAGGAACGATCAGAACCATCAAGTCGAAGTGGGGGCGAGAATCAGGAGCATGCAGACAGCGACCGGGGCGTCATCTGCACGGGGCGCCCTCGATTCCATCGTCTCAAGGATGGCTAGCGGGGAGGATTTTCCCCCAAGGTTACTCGAGACATCTACAAACTCACTAAGATTCAACCAACTCAAGCCCACTTCCACCGAGGAAGACCCGCACCCGCTGCCTGGAATCAGGCGGCTTGGTTAATCACAGGCCGACGATTCGGCGATACTTGTCCAGCCTCGCATGATACAGCCCCCTCTCCAGACCCAGAAGACCCGAGGAGCCGAGGCCCTCAATGGTGAACGAAGAAGTTACCACGGCTTGAACCAAGGCTGCTCGTATTGCCTCGGTGTCATTCAAGACTCCGGATCTACCGGCGATGTTGGCTAGGAAGGCGCCAGCAAAGGAGTCACCACATCCAGTAGGGTCAACGATGTCGGTGGTGGGGAAGGCCGGGAGGGCTAGAATTCCACAAGGGAAGTTTGCGAGGACCCCTCCGGATCCTCGCTTGACAATCAAGGCACTCGGGCCCCTGCCGGCGGATTCGCCTCCGTGAAGAGCAGCCCCAGACAGTATGGGCTGTATTGCCCGGGTAAATACATCCTCGCCCGAAATCGCACAGACCTCCTCTTCGTTGAGGATGGCTATATCGGCCTTCCTCAGTGCAAGCGAGAGTTCGTCGAACTCGGTTTCTATCCACAACATGAAGGTGTCAACAGCCGAAATCTCGACATTTGGGCACTGGTCAAGTACAGAAACCTGAGACCCGGGGTCCGTATTGGCGCAGAAGAGGACTTTTGGAGGATTCCATGAATCAGGAATTTCAGGGTTGAAGCCACCTAGGACATTCACCTCAGTGGAGATAGTCTCCACATTTTCCATAGTACCCCCATACCTTCCAGACCATCTGAACGTCTTGCCCTCCAGTCTCGCTACCCCTGAGAGATCCAGGCCCAAGCCTTCAAGCATTGACTGGTCCCGTTCGGCGAAATCGGCGCCCACTGGAGCGACAAGGCCTACTCGGGGGGTTCGCCCGGGGATTGATGGCATGTGGAACGAGGCCGAGATTCCGGCATGGACAGCTGACCCACCTAGGATGTCTGAGCCGCTAGCGACCACAGTCTCGATATCATCGTAGCCAATGCTCCCGACGATGGCCAAATCCAACCTAACGACCCCCCGAAACTAACCCCTGATGAGTTTCCAAGTAGTCAGTGGTGATGTTTCTTTCTCTGAAATCAGACTCATTCAGAATGGCCCTATGCAATGGTATCAGCGTGTCAACGCCCAGTAGGATGGCCTCATCCAGAGCCGCATCGAGCCTGAGGATCGCCTCCTCTCTCGAGGGAGCCCAAGCAATAATCTTAGCGAGCAAAGAGTCGAAGGCACCTGGCATGTCATATCCGGAAAATGCGTGAGTATCTATCCGGACACCCGGCCCCCCTGGCCAATGGCACTCCCACACCTTGCCGGGAGAGGGGTCCAAGGTCATTGGATTCTCAGCGTTAATCCTCGCCTGGATGGCATGGCCATCCCATCTGACGTCCTGCTGCGACAAAGGGAGTTCCTCTCCCGCAGCTACTCGGATGCCGAGGGAAACAAGATCCAGTCCGGTAATCATCTCAGTGACTGTATGTTCGACTTGTACTCGTGGATTTACCTCCATGAAATAGAACTCCCCCTCGGCATCCCTCAGGAATTCAAAGGTTGCTAGGCCCCGGTATCCGATTGCTTCTGCACCAGCCACAGCCCGTGCGCCGATCTCCTCCCTGATATCGTCACTAAGCCATGGCCCTTCTTCGAGGATTTTCTGGTGTCGGCGTTGTATGGAGCAGAATCGCTCGCCTAGGTGAATCGCCCTTCTACCATCACCGAGAACTTGGAACTCGATATGCTCTGCATCTCTGATGAACTTCTCGAGAAATACCCTATCATCGCCGAATGCAGATGCTGCCCTGCCCTGACATAGTCTCATTGCGGATGGGAAGTCCTCCTCTGCCTCTACTACTTGCATCCCGATCCCCCCTCCTCCAGAAGCGGCTTTGATGATGAGTGGAAATCCGATTTCGGCGGCTATACCTGATGCCTCATCGGGATTGGCCACTGGCTTTTCCGAGCCCCCTGCCACGGGAATACCGGCCTTCGACATCACCCCTCTGGCAGCAATCTTGTCCCCCAGCAAGCGGAGGGACTCTGGGCTCGGTCCGATAAATGTGATCTCCTCCTCAGCAAGACGTTGGGCGAATGTTGCGTTCTCAGCGAGGAACCCATATCCAGGGTGAACTGCGTCAGCACCGACGTCCTTGGCTGCTATGACGATGGCCTCGATATCCAGATACGAGGCCAGTGGATCGTCTCTGGGGATGAAATATCCCTCGTCTGCTAGCCTGACGGGCAGCGACAGTCGATCCTCCCTGCCATGGACGACTACGGCCCCCATTCCCATAGAACGTAGAGAGCGAAGGATTCGAAGCGCGATCTCCCCTCGGTTCGCGATGAGGACCCGTCGGAACACACCTCCCGCTGAGTGCACGTTCGTATGAGTGAATCGGCCTCAATTCAGTAGACGTCCCTGAGGTATCGCTTCTCGGCCTTCATCATCCCATTCTCGACGAAGTCCTTCGCCTCGTCTGAGCCCATTCCACCATACTCGGAGCAGATTCCAATGAGGGTGCTATGGACGTCCTTGGCCATGTACTGCTTATCACCACAGACATAGAAGTACGCGCCTTTTTCTATCCATTTCCATATCTCCTCACCCTGATGCTTCATGAGATGCTGTACGTAGACCTTCTCAGGACCGGCCCTGGACCAAGCCAGATCGTGCTTTGTAAGGACGCCTCGTTCCTTCCAGTCGTCCATCTCATCCCTGTAGAGATACTCTCCCTCCTCAGTCCAGTCCCCAAAAAAGAGCCAATTGCGCCCGGTAGCCCCATCTATATCCCGCTGTTGGAGGAAGGCTCTGAATGGGGCAATCCCCGTTCCGGGACCGATCATAATAATGTCAGTGGAACCATCATTGGGAAGGACGAACGAGCGTGTCGGGGACATGAAGACCCCGACTTTGGAGGCGTTGTTTTCGCATCTATCGGCCATGAAACCGGTGCATAGCCCGGTTCGATCCCTATCGTGATGATTGTACCTAACGATAGCTACAGTCAGGTGAACAGTGCCTTGTTCAAAGTCGGGACTGCTAGCAATCGAGTAGAGGCGCGGTTTGAGTCGGTCCATACCATCGACCAACTGCTGTGGAGAGAAACCAATGTGTCCGAAGTCGGCGATGGCATCGATGTAGTCCCTTGACCAAATGTAGTCCTCCATGGCACTTGGATCGGAGGTCAGATTGTCCCAAAGTGAGGCTGCGGAATCTCCAGTGGCCCCGATTTCGACGAATCCCTCTGGGAAATCGTCATCGGTCCCACTGCCTTGCCAATCCATCAGCAGGATGCCATCCGTGGAGGAGAAGCGCTGACGCCTCACTATCCTCATCCCAACAGTTCCCGAATCTTTCGATAGACGGTTCCCGAGTCCTTCTATCCACTTCTTCGAGACACGATGGATCTCGAATCTATCAGTGAGAGCCTCCCGGAGGGAGCATGTTCCAAGGTGGGTCTCGACCTCTTCGTCCCCCGAGAAGTTAGTAGCGAAAAGGAGCTCCTCGACCAGTGACGGGGGGCATCTTGGAATGACTCCAAGAGCATCGCCGGCCTTGTATTCCAACCCCGAACCGCCCAGTTCGAAAACGATGTGCCTGGTCTCCTTGCGAGATTTTTTCCCATTGAGGACGAAATTCTGAATCATAGCAGAATGGTACGGGTTCTTCGCACTCCAGACAGACATTCTTACATCTCTCAATATCGGGAGTTGTTGTTCGTTTATGAACGAATGCGGAGAGGGTGCTCCTCTCGAAGCGAAGCATCAAGTCTTGGGGCCCCCAACGCGAGACATGGCGGAGGTTCTGTTCCTCGGAACCGGCAATGCATTCTCTCCCCCCGGAAGGATGCATGCTTTGGCCCTAATCGATGGTGCCGTTCTGATCGACTCCCCCCCCACCGTCCTTCCACAACTCAGACGTGCGGGCGTTTCACCTTCAGACATTCAGCACCTGTTAATCACCCATTGGCACGCAGATCACACATTCGGATTTCCATTTCTGTTGCTTGACAGGGAATGGTTGGCCCCAGATAGGGATGCCCGGAAAACGTTGAGCGTTCACACTAGACCGGGGGGCAGGGAACGTCTGAGCAAACTCTGCGAAGTCGGTTTTCCAGGGAGTCTTGAAGACGCACTCAGGGAACGAACAGTCTGGAACGAAGATGAGTCTGGCATCTTGAAGGGAACCGGGTGGAGTTACGACAGGTTCCCCGTCAGCCACACTCCCGAGACCGACCCTCACGGGTACAAGTTGATACATGAAAGCGGCCTTACTATCCTTCACTGCGGGGATTCCGGGCCGTGCCAGGAAATTGAGGAACGGGCCCGAGAGTCGGATGTCGTAATCCTAGAAATGGGGGTGCCGGATTTCGTCGATAGCCCCCATCATCACAATCCATCCCAAGTTATTTCTTTCTCTGCGCGACATCCCCATGCCATGGTTCTGGTCACGCACAACTTCTCCCGTTCACTAGATAGTGACTCTGGTTTCGAAGTTCCTGAATTGCCCGATGAAATTCATCAACTCAACGATGGCGATAGCCTTGAAATAAAAGTCGATGGAGATTTGAGGCTGATAAAATATAGATAAATAAATTATCTATTATTTATACTACAGATATATTGTCTAGTTTCGAATGGTGTATTTGGAACCCTATGATTTGAATTTAGATATGTTCTGAGTTTATGACACCACCAGAGATTGGCAGTTCCCGAATATAGTGGGGACAAGAGGAAAATGATGTAAAAAGTACATTGATTTATTGAGTATAAAACGATTGACTGAATAGTTTCATGCCGTATTATATCAGTTGTTTTTCTCGTGTTGGGATTGACATTAGCAGACATGGGGAACAAGTCGCAAATCTCATTCTTGCAAGACACTCTTATTACCCCTAACTCTCTCGGTTCGGCTCACGTACTAAGTAGCAATGAATCCAACTGGGTGGAGGAATGGCCATTAGTGAGTTTGTTGCCTCGGTGTTAAAAAATGGAAGGAAATATTTTCGAGAAGATTCTTGGACAGGATAGTCTCTTCATCGACAGGAAAGCCTTCGACCATGCCTTCGAACCCTCGCGTCTGCCTCACAGGGAGCACGAGGTCGATGCGCTTGTCAGAAACCTGGTCGATGCCCTAAATGGGCACATCCCCTCAAACATGCTCCTCTATGGCGTCCCTGGATCGGGTAAGACAGTAGTGACTAGGTTTGTCCTAGGGCAGTTGCGCCAGAAGGGCAAAGAGATGGGCCAGATAGTGAATACCTACGAAATAAACTGTAGGAACGTGGATACAAAGTACAGGGTCGTCCAGACCATCGCTAGTCAGTTGGCGAGGCGGGGCGACCCCCCGGTGCCATTCACTGGGTGGCCGACGGATCGAGTTCTCGAGACCTTGGTAATGAGGATGAACAGGGCCGGTGGGGTCCACATCATCGTGCTAGACGAGGTCGACAACTTAGTCGATCGTGCAGGGGATGATCTGTTGTACGCGCTGACCAGCCTGAACACAGTTCTCGATAATGGTCGATGCTCGATAATCGGCATCAGCAATGATCTGCATTTCACGCAACATCTTGATCCGAGGGTGAGTTCGAGACTCAGCCAGGAGGACGTGGTCTTCCATCCATACGTTGCCACCGAGATTCAGAACATTCTTGGAGAGCGAGCCTCGATGGGAATCAGAGAGGGAGTTCTCGACGAGGGCGTGATCAAACTGTGCGCAGCGCTCGCCGCACAGGAGCACGGGGACGCACGAAGAGCGCTGGACTTGCTTAGGATTTCTGTCCAGAAATCTGAGCAAAGAGCCCAGTCCAAGGTCGATACCAGGCACGTGAGATTGGCTCAGAGCCAGTTGGAATATGATCAGGTAACGCCAGTGCTCAAGACTCTGCCCTTGCACCAGAAGCTCGTTCTGTTCTCCATCTGCTTGAACGAAGAGAATGGGTTGAGAAACATATCCACTGGTGAGGTCTATCGAACCTACGCAGATGCCTGTGGAAAAATTGGCATAGAGCCCCTAACCACCAGACGCGTCTCATCTCTATTGAACGAGCTTGATACCATCGGGCTGATTATGGCCAGAAATGTCAGCAAGGGCAGGGGTGGACGAAGCAAACAAGTCAACTCCGCCATTCCCAAGGCTATCGATGCGATATCCCTCATGAGCGAGAATGAACCCCTGATCAACGAGGCCTCCCTAGGAAAGTATCACCTCCAAGGCCATCTGTGAGCAGAACGGTTCCGACAACGGTTATACCGAAAGGGCAGGTCGCCGGCTCGATGTCAGAAGATGGCTCCGAATGGATGAATGCGCTGCTGAGGCCGAGCAGCACCATGTCTGCGGGTGCGATCATCCTCGGTTCATGGGCCCTCTTTCTAACCGCTGTAAACATGGTTAGCGGCGCATACTCGCCGGGTCACAAGGTCCTGTGGATTGGCTTTCTGACCGGTGGAGATCCCCATACTGCGGAGATGTCATTGGTTCTCGATGATGCGGTATTTGGGGCTCTCGGCGTTGCCCTTCTGGCTACCGGAATAGTTGGCATGGGAAAGTCCCGTGAGGACGGGTTCACGGGCTGGTTCCTTGGACTGCCCCACAGCCCCATCCTCACTAGCCTGTTGTCTCCGAGCGGAGGGGTGACTCGATTGCTAGCTAGCTGGATGATTCTCGTAGGTGCTACTTTCTACCTAGTGTGGAGTGCGATAAACACAACTTGGGTCGATCCGGGCGTGTACTCGGTTACTATCGCCCTAGTGGCCTCCGGATTGGGGCTCCACATCCTCCAAGCAGCGGAGTCATGATCAATCGCCGCTATCGAATCCGCCCAGCAACTTCCTGCAACGTTGCTTGGATTCCTCGCTGCACCATCTGAGAACGACCCCACTACCCGGCTGCCCGTAGAGCACCACCGACCCCAGTGGGGCCAGAGGGTGCAGTATCAGAGGGGCTAGGTCTTCTTCTCCCTCCACCTCAACGAGGTGGGTGATTCCATCTTCCATCCACGAGAGCATCGCTTGCTCGCAGGCCTCCAATAGCGAGGGAGTGAGCGAACCGGGGGGACTCTGGCACCGCAACACCACATCGTAAGCGGAGTGATCGATTCCCTCGGCTCCATCCCAGGGCTGCCTTCTGGTAAGGCCGTCCACCAAGGCTATGTCTGCTGGTCGACCTAGATTCTGCAGAGTTAGGACGGTCACGTCCCCAACAGCGATTATCGGTGCCGACTCGGTCCCGATTTGAGCAATCACCTTCGACATAGCTACTGAGGGGTTATCCTCTGGGCCTGGAACTAACTGGCCAAATGGATCCTTGAGCTCTGACTCGACCTCGGGAGTCAGGTTGATACTACCCTCTCTGACCAAATTCGGAATCCAAGGCTGACCGGTGCGATCAATCTCACCATTCCTGATTCGTGAGCTTGATATCGGAATCCCGTCCCAAGCCAAGAGGTGCCCCACCTCGATGATATCGAGCGGCTGAAGCCGGTTGTGCAATCTCATGGAGTTGATCTCGTCACACACGGACCGCGTCTCGGGGGTGCAGGTGATGGCCCCTGCATTAGGGTGGTTAGGGGCTGGGCCGAACGCATCCTCGAGAACCCCAAATCTGATTCTCTGGGCTGAGTCAATGCCCAATTTATCACGGATTTCCTGGCAGCGATCCTCCCATCCTAGGACTCGGGGATCCTTGGAATGGGCAGATGAGTCCGAGGTCAGCCACACCTCTACAGAGGTGCATGCTTCGAGGGACCTGTCCAAGAGTAGGGCATGGCCATCATGAAACCGATCGAAGGTGCCACCGATGAGGCCGACTTCGTGCATCAGGATTCCACCATAGGGCCATGCTTTGAGTGCTGTGGGGAATTGTGTGCCCCGGGGCGTAACGGCCACCTTCACGGCGTAGCTCGGGCGCCTGACCCACCCCGGGACGTCTGTCGGATTGCGGGGTAGTCCCTTGATTCATTCTATGCAGTCCTCAGGGGACCTAACGCAATCCGGCCACCTGAATTGCGCCAACGATCATTCCGCACAGACGGTCACGCTGGTCTTCGACAGGTGGTCACCCATTCCGTGGTGCCGTGTTTCATCCTCCACCTCCGGCGAGGGGGTTTCGTCCACACGGTGTTGCCGGTTGGGCATCATGTGGCACCCTGAGGCGCACAAGAACCCAGCGGTCTCGAGAAAATTTGGTTTCCGGCGGATTTCGAATCAAGAAAGACCTGTGTGATAGCCCGATAGGCCTAGAATGAGTCTCTCGGCCACCGAATGATCACCATCCATCATCATCTCAGTGGTGAATTCTGGCCATTTTCCTGCTGGTTGGGCCAGCCACCCTACTAGGTCGTGTGTCCTACCCGAGGTTGGCGGCGTCTTGTCACGTGCGGATTCAAGTGCTTCGAGCAAATCCATCAATGAATCGAGATTACCCGTATGTAAATCATCGCTGGATATGCCTCGCATCAGACTCCTTAGGGGTTGCAACAATTCGGGGTCGCAACCCGGATGTGAGATTGAAGAGAGGCCTGGGGCAATGCATTTCTCGCCAATTGGGCGAAGGATGGTTGCACACCACGGTGATTTGTGAAGCAACAGATCGTCTAAGGCGTCCTCTTGCAGCATTTGGATTAGAATTTCAGAGGCAATTGGAGCCCACCACCCATGTGGCAAATCTCTGCGAATAAGCTGAATCGCCCCCATATCTGCCTTTTGTTCCCCCAAGGTGTGATTCATGAGCTTGGACCATGTATTGAGGCTGTGGCCGTCTGGTAATTGCGAGCCCCTGTCTCTGATTCTGCGAATCGTCACTTCGTGCTCCTCGTGCGGGCTCTGGCTATTGTCGTACAACCAGGTCACCCCCCTAAGCGCAGATAGGGATTCTCCCGGGGGTTCCGTCAACCATGCCTCCACTGCCCAACTGAGAAGATCACTGTGGGAGTCGCCAGGCAGCCAAGCCGAGTTCTGGATGAATTGGGAGGCTAGCCATGCCGCACCTCTATTTGCTTGGGTTGGATCTATGGCCGGCCATGATCGAAGTAGGTTATCCGGATCCTCCCTGAGCTTTGCGGTAATCTTCTCCGCATACAATTCCAATACCGAATCGGGTGCTTGGTCGGCGACGCTGGAAATCTTGTCTATGGGGAGGTGATCTACATCCATCAGGGCGAGCCATTCGGAATCCATCCTGGATGACAGTCGTTGCCACCTAGGCCATCTAGCCCACTGGGGCGAGGCGATCCAAGCTGCGAGTGGATATCTCGCTTCCAACTGATTAGCCCATTCTTCATCACCTCTAGGAAATTGTGACGCTGCCGAACCGACTATGGATGACATGTCCCCGTCTAACTTTTCTGGAATGAACTCATGGTGGGAGGGGCGCTTGAGAATCTCCCAAGGAGATATGGCGAGTTGTTCGTCATCGAAGGTCGATGTAATGGTCTTTGTCTCCTCTACGATTCTGATTGGAATCGCCTTTCCTCCTTTGGAGGAGAAGGTCATCCATGGGAGGGTTCTCAAAGGATCCAAATCCAATCTATCTAAATTTTCGAAGGGCGGCATCATCTCATCGAGAAGTACCAGTCTCAGGTGAGGGTGCGAGGCGACAACAGACAGGACATCGCTGGGCAAGTGGGCGTCTATCTCCAGAACTAGCGGGAGTCCTTCGATTCCCTGCAAGGACCAGCGAATGAGTGATTCACACGCAGACTTCCTCAACCCCCTGATATCTACTAGCCTGATGGAAGATTCCTCTATCAAGAATCGGGCATCCCCCCAGTCTCTCTTGAAGCGCCTCCATGTCGAGTCTTCTGTCTTGACTCTCTTGGAAGTTGAGATGCGGTCACGTAGAGCTCGTAACCTCCTGTATCTCTCATGGTCCGTCAGCCTTGGGTGTGCCGCCTTTATCCAATGTTCCAATGCTGACAGGGGGTACTCCCTACCCTCAATGTGCAAGCCCCCTAAATCAGCAACCACCACGGCATTCGACTTTGCTGATCTAAGCAGGACGGATCTGGGGAGCCTCTCCTTGATTGGTGCAGCAATCGGCTGATTCGGACGGACATTGGGGGCTATTTCGTGGCATGAGCCAAGTACCCAAGGACCACGGTGGTAGGCCATCTCAGCTAATGGTGGATCCGGTCTTGAGTCCAAGGGTGAGAACCACGCCCCGGGAGGGATGGTGATGGGGAAATCGGCATCGAGCAACTTGGCCCTCATCACGCCGACAACCAAGGCCCGACCCACGTAAGCCTCGATTCTCTCCGGATCTGTGAGGTCAGGAGGGGCCTTCACCTCCTCCATGTTTTCGAGATTGAACCAGCGTGGAAATCGCTCGGTCAGTACGGCCCAATTCCAAGACACCCCATGGCTTCCCATGGAAGCAGTATTGGGGCCGGAAGGCGCGGGCAGACGATTTGGAATAGGGACCAAGGGATCACTGGGCGAATCGATGAAGCAAAGGAGGAGGTTGTCCTCATCTCGAGAGATGATGCAGCAGCAATTTCGATTCGAAGGTAGCTCGGTGACGGTCAGTGCCTTCGACCACTCGTCGTCATGAAGTATCCCCCATCCTTTCTCAGTCAAGCGAATCTGTGCCCCGCGACTCCCAGGTGGCAAGTCACTGGAGACCAAATCCTCGTCCCTCATTCTACGAATCTCCGCCGATGCGTGAGGGACTCTCAGACCGGAGGTTCGAGCTAGCTCACTCACAGTAGCATCACCCTCCGCGAGCCTCGAAATGAGCCTAGAACGGTGCTTGCTCCTTATTCTTCGAGGGGAGATCTGTCGAGTTCCCCCAAAACCACTCTCGGAACCAATTGACACGAAGTATCACCTGCAAATAAAGTCACATTGCATCACGGTAATAAATTATGTTGTTTTATTACATTTAATTACATATTTCCACTGGAATAGTTGCTGCTTCCAATATTGCACCACATATTAGCAACCATTTCACTCATAATCATGTCACTATATGTAACAAACAAGGAGAAATACATACAGAAGCGTTATATCACCCTCCACTCTCCTGTGGAGGACGGCTCCGTTTGGGGCCGCACATAGCCCAGGTGATGGAGATGAGGACGACCAGACTAAGACAGAAGATCAAGAAATTTCTAGATGAGAGGGGAGAGGCCAACACGACCGAGATTCTCGAGCACGTGAACTCGACAATGAGGCACGGTACGACGCCTCAGCAACTCGGAAACGTGCTTTCCAAGGACAAGGATATCCTGAAAGTCGCCACCACCAAGCGCGGTGGCGCGTTATCTGGCCGATACGAAATTTGCGTTTGGCAGGTCCGCCCGGGCGCGCTCGAGAAGCTTTGAGTCAGGCTTCCAGTTCCTCACTCCAGTCACCGCTTCGAGCCAAGCTGTTCATCTTGGCACGATGAGAGAAGGCCCGTTGGCTAGCGGCACCTGAGTCGATTCCTGCGCCAGCCCACTCCCTTAGGGCTTGTGACTGGAGGGCCCTTCCATAGGAGTAAGAGAGTTGCCATGGGTGCTCGGCGTCCATCGTGTTCATCAGGTTAAGGTGGGCTGTTGCGTCTTCGTCAGATTGTCCACCCGAGAGGAACACGATGCCAGGAAGATCCTGTGGGACATGCTGAGTCAGGCAATCCACGGTCAATTGGGCGACCTCTTCCCTTGAAATCTGAGTCTCGCATCCCTTGCCGGCGATTACCATGTTTGGTTTGAGCAGGGAGCCGGGGATGTGCACGTCTTGAGCAGCGCATTCAGCGAAAGTCGCATCCAGGGTCTGGGCGGTGACATCGAAGCAGCGCTGCGCATCATGACTCCCATCCATCAGGACCTCTGGTTCGATAATTGGGACTAGTCCTTGCTCCTGGCAGATGGATGCATATCGTGCCAGTACATGGGCATTGACAGAGATGCCGTCCTCGCTTGGAATACCGTCACCAATTCCAATCACAGCGCGCCACTTGGCGAAGCGGGCACCCATGGCGAAGTACTCGGTGCAGCGATCCCTGAGTCCATCCAGCCCCTCTGTAACCTTCTCACCAGGGTGGTGAGGCATTTCCTTGGTGCCGGTATCGACCTTGATCCCAGGGAGAATACCCCTGCTGGACAGTGTTTCGGGTATCGGGGCGCCGTCATCCATGTGCTGGCGAATTGTCTCATCGAAAAGAATCACGCCGCTGACGGCCGACTCATAGCCCTCAGTGGCGAACAAGTTGGCGCGATAAGCCCGCCTAGCCTCTGGCGAGGGTGCGATGCCAACGGCTTGCAGCCTGTTTGACATCGTTCCGTTGCTCTCGTCTGCAGCAAGAACGCCCCTACCCGGAGACACCAGTTCCCTTGCAGTCCTCTCCAAGAGCTCCTTGTCCATTCCAATGCCCCGTTACCCGGGTGGCAGAGGTAGAAAAGAAGCCATCGCAAGAAAACTCTGTGGCTCAACAGCATTTGAAGGCAAGAAAGAGCCTAAGAATCTACCTCGGAGGAGACAAACCTGTGGACTCCAGAGGAGACCTCTATGACCTCCGATTGCACGGACGCACCCCCGCTATCCAAGAACTCGACACCTTTGGTTCGACCACTGCACACGCCGGTTCCAATGAAGACTGAGTCCTCGGATGTGCAAAGCTCGTCACGATCCCAGATTCTCTCGATATCGCCTTCAATCATGCGCTCGGCACGCTCCCGATGTCCCTCGTTCGTGAATACGAGGCGCCCCTCGAACGGGGCATCAAGACCACGTAGTGCGGTTGCGGTGATGACCCCCTCTGGGGCCGCCCCGATGCCCATCAGCATGTCAGTCCCCGAATTTGGGTCAGCAGCATCGAGGGCTGCGGAGATGTCCCCATCACCAATGAGAATTGTGTTGACACCGAGAGCGGCTAGGTCACGAAGAAGGCCCTCATGACGGGGGCGGTCCATCACTACGACGTGGAGGTCGTTAGGATGCTTGTCGAGGGCAGCGCAGGCGGCCTCGACGTTGTAAGCCGCATCAGCCTCGAGGCTGACCTCGCCGGCAAGGGCGGCGGGTCCGGCGATCTTGTCCATGTAGCAGTCTGGAGCATGTAGCAGCGTCCCCATAGGGCCAGCAGCGAGGACCGCCATGGCATTAGGAAGGTCCAGAGCAACGTGGTTGGTACACTCCAGGGGATCGACTGCAATATCGATGGAGGGGGCAGAGGGATCGCCCTGCATTGACCCTAGGGGCTCGCCAATCCAAAGCATGGGTGCATCGTCGCGCTCTCCCTCCCCTATAGCGACCCTCCCATCGAAAGGGACGGTGTCGAAGACGGCTCGCATCGCCTCTACTGCGGCCCCATCAGCGGCTTTGCGATCGCCTCGGCCCTTCCATGCAGCGGCGGCAACGGCAGCGGCCTCGGTCGCCCGCAGGAAGTGCGGGACCAAGTCGGTTGTCGCCATGTGAGGGGGGAAGGGGACGAGCCATTCAATCCTGCGGGTCGGCCTTCGATTTCCGGATAACACGGACGTCCTCAATCCGGGCATTGGGATACTGGCCCTCGTTGTCCTTCTCGATTGGTTTGAGCATGTCCCATGCGCACAGAAGTCCTGTGCTGACGCCGCACAATGCCTCCATCTCCACGCCTGTGGTCCAGTGAGTCCTCACCGAGACAGTGCAACGCAGACCGTCTTCCTCAACCTTCCAATCCACAGTGCAGCCCTCGATGGGTATGGGGTGGCAATGAGGTAGGGCCCTAGGGGTCTCCTTGACGGCCTGAATTGCAGCTACAGTGGATGACTCGCGCACATCACCCTTGGGTGAGCGGCCATTTGTGACCACGTCTAGTGCCTCGGGGGAGAGTGATAGAATACCAGTTGCTACAGCCTCGCGGGCAACGACTGGTTTAGAGCCGACATCAACGATTCCAGTCCACGGGCCCCCCATTATCGCACCATATAGCCCTCGGATGGCATACTCCTTCTTCATAGGCTCGGAGAAGCGGCATTGGGATGAAATACCGAGATGTGAATTGGATGGCATGGCGGAGGCGTTCCGGGACAGGGGCACCCCAGGCGTCGTGCCCGCCTTGAAATCGGGCCTCCCTCATGACAGACCCGTCACAGATGGTAGTAGACTACAGGTGATCAATGACCTCTGCGTCGGCTGTTCCTACTGCTCGATGGCCTGCAATGATGATGCCCTCGTCGTCGAAGGTCTGTGCGAGGTAAACGAACAGAACTGCACTGACTGCTTGCGATGCCTACTGTGGTGCCCGACTGGCGCTTTGGTTTACTCATGAGGTGGATCAGTGAGCGAGTCGAAGGCAGTTGTGATAGGCGCGGGAGTGGGGGGGCTCTCATCTGCAGCCAAGCTTGCTCAGACTGGCAAGTATGACGTCACGCTGTTCGAGAGGATGTCCTTCGCCGGAGGTCGCTTCACCCAGCACGATCATGCCGGCTTCCAGATTCCCACTGGCGCAGTGCACATGATTCCGCACGGTCGAAAGGGGCCCTTCTCCAAACTAATCCTGGGTAAGCGCACCAGAGGGGGTTTGGAACTGGGCAGGCATGGTGTGGACTTCCTGCCGTCAACGAAGTTCGCCTGCCAACTCAAGGACGGCAAGCATTACACTGCCAATTCGGTTTACGGGATCCTCCCCTGGTTCCCGATAAAGAACACCCTAAGCATGCCGAGGCTATTGGCCTCACGAGCCAAGCGACCCCGGGAAAACGAGACCATGAATGGCAGGACTTGGCTCCAACGACTTTTCACTGACGACTTCATTGATTTTCTAGAGGCATTCTCAAACTTCGCAATCAGCCTTCGCTTCGATCAGATGCCGGCATCTACCGTAGTGAGAATACTACAGAACTCATTCTGGAGCGACAGGCCCCACATCCCAAAAGGCGGGTGCAAAGGAGTAATTGATGGGCTCAGAGCGGATTTGAAGCAGAATGGGGCTAGCGTAAAGCTGTCTCACGAAGTCACCGATATTCTTCCGGGGGAAGCAGAGGAGTCAACCAAGGAAAACAGGTTCTGCATCGGAATCAGGAGACGGGGCAGGGATAGCACCGCATGGGTTGGCGCCGATTCCATCATTCACAATGGAGGTCATCCAAATCTGCTCCATTCGCTCTCTGAGGACTTTGAGGTCCCTAAATCAGTTCGTGAACAGGTGAGAAATACGCAGGCTGTTGGTGGGATTGGATTCGTCTTCGATTTGGATGACGAGATTCCCCAAAGGGACAGTGGTGTGACTATGATTCCAAGCCTCGATAGGGTCGGTGGCTACGTTATTCCAACCTTCTCCGAACCTACCCTAGCCCCAGAGGGGCGGCATATGATGATCACACACCAGTACGTGCCTGATCCCAGCGTAAAGTCGGAGATTGCCAAAGGCAGGGATGAGCTGTATGATGCGATTCCATGGCTCTCTGATCATGGCGAGGAGTTGTGCGTGCACACCTATCATCGGAACTGGCCATGCAACCGCGCCCCGCAGGGTGCAGAGTTGCCTTCTGACATTGGTGTGAGGGGCATTAGGATGGTCGGGGATGGAGTCAAGGGTCACGGCTGGATGATGGTGGAGGGCATTGCATCGAACGTGCCAAGTGCGGTCAGGGATGTCTGCAATACCATGGACGCGAGAAGGTCATCCTAGACCCGGCTTCCAAATCGCACCGTCCGCCCGGACTTCCTTCTTCCACAGGGGAGCCTGTCGCTTCAGTTCATCAATAAGCCAGGAGCATGCCTCAAAGCCCTCGGATCGATGCACAGAACCAACGTGGATGCATACAATGGGTTCCTCAGGCTCTACCGAGCCTGTCCTGTGTGCTATGACGACTGAATTGACACCGAACTTCTCTAAGGCATCCAAAGAAATGGATTGGAGGGCAGATGGTAACTTTTCTTCCCATGCATCGAATTCCAACCTCTCAACTTCGACACCATCGGCCTCCCCACGAGTCAGGCCGACGAAGGAAATAATGCTACCACAGCCCTTGATGTCAAGCAATTTGCGAAGACTCTCGGAATCGATTTTCTCCGGCTCCACCACCACAGTAACCTTTGACATGGGTTGCGATAGTAGTTGTCGACTTGAAATAAACTGCAACAATCATCAATAATTCGTTCCAGAATAGAAAATGGGTGCTAGAATTGTGGCCATCCAGTTGGCGATTGCTTTCCAAACTTCACGGAAGTATGCAGATTCTTTTTCAGGAAGGTACAAAGAAAGGGCCATTGACGAGAGATTGGTGACTTCCGAGGATTCGATAACTACCGGAAAACCGCATGACGTCATTGTGGTGGGTGCTGGGCCTGCGGGCAGTGCGGCCGCCTGCTACGCCGCACGTGAGGGGTATCGCGTATTGCTCGTCGACAGGGCGACGTTTCCTCGAGACAAGGTGTGCGGTGATGCCTTGGGGTGGAAAACCCTCTCTTTCCTCAGGGAATTCGGAATGGGTGCCAATGGATTTGTCGAAGAGAATGCTCCTTTCAACGGTGTGAGGGTTTCCAGCCCAAATGGGAACGAAGCCACGATATTTCTTCCCGAGGATGGAGATGAATACTACCCAAGAGGATGGTGCCAGAGAAGGGAGATATTCGATAATTCACTGATGGATAAGGCTCGGGAGCTGGTAGAAGGGTCCGGTGGGACTGTGATTGAGGGTTTCACTGTAAAAGAAATCCTTTATGGAGATGCGGAAAGTAGGATCATTGGCATTCGGGGACGGATGAAGTCAATTGATGATACGATGGAATCCATCGAGTTTCACGCACCATTGACCATTGGAGCTGGTGGGTACAATTGTCCAGTATCTCGCTCTTTGATTGGCGGCACCTTCGAGGAACCGCTTTCAAACCCAAGTCATTATGCCGCTGCATATAGGCAGTATTGGTCTGGAGTCTCCGATTGTGACAATCAGATAGAGCTTCACTTCTTGGACAAGATCATCCCGGGATACTTCTGGATATTCCCGGTCTCCGAAGATGTTGTCAATGTCGGCATAGGCAGCCTACAGAGGCATCTCGACGCTCGCTCAATGAAACTTAGGGAAATGATGGATTATGTAACTAAGGAGAGTCCAAAATTCGCTCCAAGATTTGCCAATGCCATATTGGAAGAGGGTTCAGGCAAGGGCTCCAAATTGCCTCTGGGTTCTCCGAGGAGATTGCCTCCCTCGGGAATTCAGCCACGCAGGTCAGCTATGGCAGGGGGAATCTTGATCGGTGATGCGGCCAGCCTCGTCGATCCCTTCTCAGGAGAAGGAATTGGCAATGCCGTTCACTCTGCTGAAATCGCCATATCGCATTTCTCCTCAGCCGATAACAGCGAAGGTTTT
Source organism: Methanobacteriota archaeon (assembly GCA_002722735.1). Lineage (GTDB taxonomy): Archaea > Thermoplasmatota > Poseidoniia > Poseidoniales > Thalassarchaeaceae > UBA36. Next base: position 69,803 of record PBMR01000014.1, on the reverse strand, counting down.
CCGGAATCTGCGGCTAATGAATATCAAAGGGATCTTTGGGGGGCAATGGGGGGCGAAATGTCTCATTCATCAATGCTCCAAAAGACGTTTTTGAAATCTCCTACATTGATGAATATGTTTGTTTCAAAAGTGGGAAAAAAACAGTTATTGCAGAAAGTATTGTTTGATTTAACCGCCAGAAAGCAACCTAGGGATAACCCCCCGTCAAGGTTGCGAATCTTGCTCTCACTATTGTTTTGACTGATTTCTTTCTAGAGAATATCTGCTTTTTCAACGCCCTTTGGCCGATTTGGCATCCCCAAACCATTAAACCGAACATATTCGGTTTCAATCAGGAGTAATCCCACTAACCTTTCATGTTCGGTGAATTTACTATTCGATAGGGCCACTCCGGTTGCGTGGTAAGAAGCCGAGGAAGTTTCATGGGCACGAAAAAAGGAAGTTCGCGTGGTCGGAAGACCTCTGAATCAGGTGGAGACGGGGGTGCAGGTAGCAGTACCTTTTCGATTGACAGCTTGATGGATCGACGCGTCATCATAGTCGACGAATCAACTACCCTGACTGAGGCCATGGGGGAGATGAATGATGCTCAAGCTTGGTCCTTGGTCGTCTCTCGCGAGGGACGACCGTTCGGAGTCGTGACAGAGAGGGATTTGATTAGACGTTGCTTCAGACCGAGGCATGATCCAGATGTGCTCACTGTGGGTGAAATCATGAGCTATCCACTGGTGACAATCGACAGGGACCTCGGTGTTGGAGCGGCTCTTAACCTATTGATGACAGATGAAATCAGACGACTCTATGTTGTTGATGGGGATGGGGATATTATTGGAAGAGTGACTCAAACGGGATGTCTTCGAGGCACTCTTAACCTCGTCAAGGGACTTTACCAAGTCTTCGACCAACGGTAGGGCGAATATTCAGAATCCACACCAAAGTGGGGGTTCATCCTCAGGCAGGAGCTCGCGGTCGATCTCCCAAGACCCGACCCATCCCCCACCTAGGATGAGATGGGCCTCGTAGGCGGTAATCGACCAGCCTCCTGAGTGCTCGATGTCGAATTCTCCGAACTCAGCATCACCGTTCAGGGTGCCGAGAAGGACAACGGAGCCCTCGATGCTACTCATGGACTGGACGGAGTCGTCCCCCGTTGAGCCGGCATGGTGGATTTCAGCCCAAGAACCGTCGGCCAGTAGGACTGCTAGGAAGAGGTCCCTGCCCCCTCTTGACTCGATAGGGGCATCGCTGAGATTCAGGGTACCTTCCCAGGTTCCAGCCAGCAAGAACGCATTTGAGTCGAGTGGTTCAACTAGGTTGATTGAGGCCTTGCCCGCTCTGACATCGGCCGGGGAGCGCGCGAGGTCGAGAGAAGTAAGTGAGTGTACCTGGGCATTGGTGAGGTCGTCGCGAGAGATAATCGCACTGCCCGGTGCATCCCCAAGGAGGATGATCGGAGAGATTGCGAGGAATGATGCTAGCAAGACTAAGAAAATTATGAGATATAGCGAGACTGCTTGGTCCCCGGTTTTGGGCACGCCTCTCCGTATGGGCGATAGGAGTTCCAATTCTCACCGAACATGTTTGGATTAGGTAATTTCCTAGATTATTTCAATATGTGTTGGACAACATGGGTAACTACCGGTAATTACGGTCGCTACCGGTGCGGACATGTTCGCCACAGGGACGACGGGAGGTACGGCAATGGCACAACGAGGTCGAGTCGATGGCATTGAGCTCAGTCGAAATGAGTGCGGGTAAATACGGAATGGAAGCCGGAGGTGAGGTGCATAACAGCCCTGCCCCTTTGTTGACATCATTAGCGATCACGCTGTGTTTGGGTGGGCTGCTGATTTGGCCACTAGCGGTTCTTGGAGTTCCACTCCTGGTTTATTCCATCAACAAGTGGTTGAGAGAGGAGGTTGGACTATGGCCCGAGCGCCCGGTGAGGAACTCTGCCGACTGGGGAGATGCCTCGTGGGCTATGGTCTGGATTATCATCACCGAGTGCATAATCTTCGCCTCCTTCTTCGCCTACTGGTTCTGGACCCGCTGGCACACGATTAGTTGGGATGGCTCTGTCGGGGGGACTTGGCCAGCGGCAGGAGTGGAGCATGACATCACATTAGTCGGAATCAATACAGTCATTCTGCTGAGCTCAGGGATACTGGCTCATCTTTCTGGTAACAGACACGCTGAGGGCGATGCTTCAGGAGCGACCAAATTCCTCTACGGCACCATCCTCCTCGGTGGTGCCTTCCTCGTAATTCAACTCTACGAATATACGAATGCTGGCTTTCTCTGGAACGATCACCCCTACGGCACGGCATTCTTCTCGCTCACCGGCTTGCACGGGCTCCACGTACTGGTCGGACTGATTGCACTATCTGTAATAGGGGCGTTGATGCACGGTGGTCACCTACCGTCTGAGAGGCACGATGGCTACCGTGCGGTCATGATGTACTGGCACTTCGTTGACGCTGTCTGGGTGCTTCTCTTCCTCATTGTTTACCTGGAGGCAATCTGATGCAGATGGACAATCGCACCTTCTGGATGATTACCGGCAGTATCGTTATCCTACTACTTAGCCTCGCTTCTATCTTCAACTGGTTCCAGGGACTCGGAGGTACTGGTGAGCATGCTGCAGTCTATGATGAGTTGTTCACCCTCTATTGGACCTTAGGATCTGGAATCGGGCTGGCTGTCTACCTGTACTTCATGTGGTTGCTGATGACCTCGACCGACGAAGGACTCGACGAAGCATCCCTCGGTCAGGCTCCTACGGACCGTGGTGACAAGAGGGTTGCATACGCCATAACCGTGGTCCTCACATTGTTCCTACTCGTGCTCTCTGATGTCACCTTTGACTCGATAGACTTCTTCGAGGATCCCGAGACTACCGACGAGTCGTTCACAATCGAGATTACCGGATACCAGTACTACTGGGACTACCAGTACCCCAACGGGATACATTACACGAGCTGGGGCAGCGAGCCTCTGCGTGTCCCGGTTGACGTGCCTGTCGTCTTCGAGGTGACCAGCGGGGACGTTTTCCACTCTTTTGCTCTGCCCGAGCACCGAATCAAGGTCGATGCGCTTCCGAGTAGGTCGAACACGGGATGGATCCTTGCAGAAGAGACTGGGACATACCCTGTGCGGTGCTTCGAGCTGTGCGGTGATGAGCATGCAATAATGATGGGCGAGCTCGAGGTTATGGAGAAGGCTGACTTCGAAGCCTGGTACTCATCAGGGGGTGCTGCTTGATGGCTGGAAGGAGATTTCATTCCATCGGCACTTTGCTTGTCGTTCTCATCCTGACTGCTCTGGTTCCGTCTATTGTCGCTGGTCAGGCCGACTCTGACTCCTTCATCAATACCGATGAGCCGGCATGGCTGATTATTGTCGGAGCGCTGGTCGCTATCGTACTGATTATCGTCATTGCCCTTTGGAGGATGGAGGGCTTTGGCAAAGCCGAACTCGCCCACTGGCTAACCACGACTAATCACAAGGACGTCGGTCTGCTCTACCTGTGGGCTTCGATTATTTTCGGGGTGATTGGCATGGCCCTCTCAATCTTAATTCGCCTACAACTGATCGTTCCCGATAACGAGTTCATGACTGGTGGGCTGTTCAATGAGGCGGTCACCATGCACGGTGCGGTCATGGTACTTTTCACGGTCTCCCCAATGGCCTTCGCGTTCGCTAACTACATCGTCCCCCTACAGATTGGTGCCAGGGACATGGCATTCCCTAGGCTCAACGCACTATCGTTCTGGACCTTCGTCCTAGGGGGGCTCACCGCAGCCTCTGGATTCTTCTTTGGTGGCGCTGCTGATGTTGGGTGGACATTCTACTCCCCCCTGACAAGCATAGATTACACGCCCGGTGCAGGAGTATCACTTGCTGGGGCCGGTTTGGTCCTGTTGATCCTATCAGTAACCGGCTCGACCATCAACTTCCTAGTCACGATACTCAGGCATCGTATCCCCAGCATGGAAATAATGCACATGCCGATGTACACGTGGTCCATCCTGTTCACGGTGATACTGATGCTAATCATCTTCCCGGCCCTCCTCGGTGCCGTTTTGATGCTCGTTGGCGACCGGGTCTTCGGAACCCTGTTCTTCGACCCAGCGATTGACGGCACGACTTGGTGGCTGCATATCTTCTGGTTCTTCGGACACCCCGAAGTGTACGTCGTCCTGATGCCGGGCCTAGGCATGGCCTTGGAGGTCGTGCCGACCTTTGTGCAACGCCACTTGTACGGGCGCAAGATTATCATCTGGTCATTGATGGTAGCTCTAGTGCTAAGCGTCCTAGTGTGGGCGCACCACATGTTCGTCACCGGCATCAATCCAACCTTCAGGAAAATAGAGACCATCGGTACAGAGCTCATCTCAGTGCCTTTCGGAATCGTCTACCTCTGTCTGCTGGGAACATTTCACAAATCTAAGCCAGACTTCACCAAGCTGCCCCTGGCATTCGTGATGGGGGCGATTGGCATCTTCCTCATAGGGGGGATTACTGGGGTCTTCCTGTCTAGTGTGGCTATGGACGTGCAATTGAGGGGAACCTACTACATCGTTGCCCACTTCCACTACACCTTGGGTTCGGTTGCGGTTATGACTCTGGCAGGAATCTACTACTGGTATCCAAAAATGTTCGGTAGAATGCTTGACAGGGGGCTAGGATGGTGGCACTTCTGGCTAACCTTCCTCGGAATCAACCTCACCTTCATCCCGCTGTTCGGGATGTGGGACATGCCGCGCAGAATCTATTCCTACCAAGCAAACGAGGGGTGGGCGACCGAGAACTTGTTCGCTACTTTTGGCTCATTGGTGGTATTTGTCGGCCAATTGATATTCCTCTGGAACTTCATTCGGAGCATGAAGCACGGAGAGCTAGCCGGGGATGATCCATGGGGCGGAAGCACCTTCGAGTGGTCGACCTCCTCGCCCCCCCCCGAGCATAACTTCGATGAGTTGCCCGAACTGATTTCCTGATTCTGAAAACGTCTCGGAAGGGGCTTTTTCAAGATCATTTATGCACCGAACATATTAATCCGAATATGTTCGGGGAGATAGTGATTGGCCTATGCGACCCTGTCATGTTCGGGGGAGATGATGAAGAATAATGGGGGAAAATATGTGTGGAAAGTTTCCGCAGTGGCGTTCCTGATTGTTTCCTCACTTTCCATCCCATTGACAAATGCATTTCCTAGTGGGATTTCTGGATCCACAGTGGGAAACGGTTGCGTTTGCCACGGTGCGGGGTTGGCTAGTGAGGATGTGCAAATCGATATTGCAGGACTTCCCGTTGAATGGGAGATAGGCGAGGAGTACGAGATAAGAATTAGCGTGGAAAGCACAGTACCTGAATCGGGTAGTGCTTTCGGAGGTTTCAACCTCTTAGCAGATGGAGGGAGCCTATCTGAGAGAGATGGAACCGTTCAGATTCAAAGCGGAGAAGCCACTCATACTGAAGTCGGCAATATGCAGAGAGAGTGGGTAATCTCTTGGATAGCGCCGGACTCCCCTACGGGAGACGTTGAGTTTCGAGTCTATGCTAACGCCGTCGACGGAGATGGTGCGGCTGGCATAGGGGACCAATGGTCCATTATGAGCGTCACAATCGAAGGCCCCGAGGGTGAGCCGATCTACCTGAGCGAACCAGGGACGGCCAGAGCTGTCTTGGTTGGGTTGGGCGTGGCAATAATCCTGGTCTTCATCCTGCCCGACACTGGTGGCAGATTGGACCAGAGAGATGAGGGGTGAAAATATGAGTGGGGCATTGGGTGTGACGAGGCACGGAGTGGATATTCAGCATCTTCTGATTTCCATTCGCCTCCCAGATGGCCACTGGGCTGGAGACATCACCCGAGAGAACAATAACGTCACAATCAGGATAAGAGAGCACATGCCCCTGCCAAGGGGGCGGGGGTCTGCTCAGGGGACCGTCAGCGGAGATGGCATTGATGCGTGCATGGAGAGCTTGGAGGGGCATCCCGGAATCGAATCGGTCACATACTTCGCCGAAGAGTCTGACAGGTTCGAGTTTGCCGTTACTATATCTAAAGGTGGAGGTGGTTTTCTACGGCCCCTCATCGATGCTGAAGTGGTTCCACAGACGCCATTCGATGCTCGTGATGGATGGGTCGAGTGGGAGTTCTCGACTGATCATGAGCACGTGGTCAACCTAGTTAGGAATCTCAAGGAAAGTGGCCTGCCACACAGAATTCACTCCCTGTCCAAGGATACGTCATCCCGTTTGCTGACCGTGCGTCAGAGAGAGGTCTTCGATCTTGCTGTGAAGCATGGATACTACGAGTCCCCCCGGAGGATCACACTGACTAATCTAGCGGTACTGGCGGGGGTCTCGAAATCTACGATGTGCGAATTGATTCACCTAATAGAGAAGCAGATTATCGGGGAATTCGCAGAGTCCGTACGCAGACAGAGCCCTAAGCAATGAGCAATAGTGTGTATGGCCCGGCGGGGAGAGGGCCAAGCGATGAAGAACGACAGTCTCCTCTTTCTGTGGGCCAAACTCTCCACTATCATCCAAGAGGCCTCCATCGGGATGCCAGTCATCATGGACGAGCCCGGTGACCTGCGAATCGAGACAGGGGCTGGTCGGCCATTCGCCACTGTGAGGATTCAGCGCAGTCATGTGGGCGTCTACCTCCTACCACTCTATTACCATCCAGAAATCCTACCAGCCGTACTCAAACCGAGGAAAACAGGAAAGGGGACTCTACGCTTCACTGAGGATGCCGACTCAGTCATTGACGAAATGCCTGCTCTGATCGAGCGATGTCGGGCCATGGTTGGTCACTACTAGAATCGGCGAATGCGCTTCCACAAATCACTCAGCCGAGGGTAACCACGCATCCGCCTGTAGTTCAAGCAGTGCGCCCTCTTCAACGAAACCGGCGACTTCAACGAAGGACATCGCGGGGTAATGGCCTCCGAAGACTTCCCTCCACGTAGATCCAATCTCCTTCAAATTGTCCAGATAGTCCCGCTTGTCACCGAGTAGGCCGAGGATGCGGACCACGTTGTGTGCCTCCCCCCCCGCTGCTTCTACGATGCTGCGGATATTCAGCAGTGCTTGGTGGAACTGTGCCACGAAGCCCCCTACTACCATTTTCTCACTGGAATCCCATCCGACTTGCCCGGCGAGCATCAGTATGCGTCCACCGGAAGGGCAGAGGATCCCATTGGAATATCCGCGTGGCCGGGGCCAAGATTTGGGATTGACCACTTCGCAGAATTCTCCGTCCCCGTCTGGCATCGACTGCTCACCACCGCTGTCCATCGTTCCACCGTTCGTGGTCAGTGAGGCGCACGCCCCTTAGATAACATTCCCATTCACCCCCTATTGAACTTAGTTCACCGATATCAGATCAACACGGTGCCGCCTCAGTATTTCCCAACTAGGCCCCTTCAAATCTCAACTGGCGTTTGAGAGGGTGGCCCTGCCCTCGAAGACCATCAGGAGGTGGGCCAGATGAGTTAATATGGAAATTCAGTACGTACACAATCGGTGAGATGTTGGTCGTTGGCCGCACCGAAGAGATACGGCATGTGAACCTTCCAATATTGCTCCAAGACCCTGCTCATGACTAATCGAAGACGGAAATGAGGTCGAAAAATGCATCCGACGAAGTGGTTAGGTACTGTTGGGGTGGTTGGTAGTGGGCAGATTGGCCCCGATATTGCATTGCATTTCGCCAAGGCCCTAGTCGATCAAAGCAGCCGGGTCATCGTGCAGGACATCGATGCTTCGGCACTGGAACGCGGCCGAGAGAAGATCGAGCGGAAGTTGGACATGGGGGTCAAGAGCGGGGCCTTTCGCCAAGCAGCGGTCGACAAGATGCTTGCATCCCTGCACTTCACCGAAGATGTCACTGAACTCGCTGGTGCCGATTTGGTTATCGAAGCGGCCACCGAGGAAGTGGGTATCAAGCACCAGATAATGGTTCGACTGGGTGAACTGCTCTCACCCAATGCAGTCCTAGCCAGCAATTCATCACACCTCACTCCTGAGGAGATTTTCTCAGCAACCCCGCATCCTGAGAGATGTCTTGTCATCCACTACTTCTTCCCTGCAGAGCGTAATCGAGTAGTGGAACTCGTACCTCATCCCAACTTTGCCGAAGAGGCCTTGCAGCGTCTTTTGTCGATGTACGAAACGATAGGTAAGGTGCCCTTCAGGGTCAATAGTCGCTATGGGTATGCCATCGATCCAATCTTTGAGGGCTTGGTGCAGGTGGCGACTGAACTAGTCGCTTCGGGAATGGGGGAGCCGCGTCAGGTTGACCGACTGGCCTGTGAGGCTCTTGGGTTGGTAGTCGGCCCGTTCACAGCAATGAATCTGACTGGAGGAAACCCGATCACAGCCAAGGGATTGGCAAGAATGGGTTCTGAGATCTCCCCTTGGTACAAGCCACCGGCCCTGCTTGACCAGATGGTTGCCAGCGGAGAGAGGTGGGACACTGCCAAACGAGGTGAAACCGTCGATTTGTCTGCTAAGCAACGTGATGCAGTGCTGCCCCTCTTCCATGGTGCGTATCTAGCTCTATGCGGCGAGATTATCGATGCGGGGGTTCTCTCAGCCTCTGATCTTGAATCTGGAATCGAGATTGCGTTAGTCATCGATTCGCCTCAGACAATATTCCGTCGACTCAGTGCCGATGGTGTCGAGCAGGCTATGAGGCTGGCGGAGAACCGTTGGCCTGATTTGCCACGCGCGAGATGCATTCGCGAATGGATCGCTTCTGGAACCGCTCCTCCGCCCAGCTACGTGCATTCACGATGTGAAGGCGAATTCGCCATCATCACCATCCGGCGGCCACTGCAGCTTAATGCGCTGAATGAGTTGGTCCTAGAACAACTGGAGAAGGCGCTCAATACCGCTCAGACCGACCCATTGGTTCGTGCAGTGGTACTGACCGGATTTGGTACCAAGGCCTTCGTCAGCGGAGCAGATATCGACATGCTGGCCGGGTTAGAAAGCAGGGAGGGGGCCGAAGCAATCAGCAGGCGCACACAAGCGGCCTTCCATGCAATAGCATCCGGTCCCAAACCAGTCGTGGCGCTTCTCAACGGTCTGGCTTTTGGTGGTGGCTTGGAACTTGCTCTTGCCTGCACTGCACGACTCGCTCCTGTTGGGCTCCCGCTTCTTGCTGCAGCGCCCGAGACCAACCTAGGCATCATTCCCGGGGCAGGCGGCACCCAGAGGCTACCACGACTCATCGGACTGGGGCCAGCGCTGGAGATGATGAGAACAGGGCGTGTTATGAGCGCAGAAGACGCGTTGGCATCGGGGCTCGTCGATGGGCTCGTCGAGCAGCCGTTCCTCCCCTCCGCCTTCACTCATCTTGAGGCACTATTGGGGCAGAAGACTCGAGCCAATCACCTACCCACCGAACCACAACAGCCAACAGCTTTCGATGTAGAGATTGACATCGGGCACCGTAGTCGTCTGATCGACAAGATTCTGGTTCGTACGGTCGAGGATGGGTGGAAGATGTCCTTGGCAGAGGGATTGGAATTGGAAGTTAGTGCCTTCGGAGATTGCTATGAGACAGAAGACATGCACATTGGGCTAGAGAACTTCCTCCAGCACGGCCCACGCAGCCCAGCTGAGTTCTGCCATAAATGAGGTGAGAGATTGGATTCGGATAGTCACAGCACCTCAGAACAAATTCCACCTGCCCGCTTGCTGCTTGGGAATGAAGCGATTGTTGCCGGGGCACGAGCCGCGGGGGTGGGATTCGCAAGTGGTTATCCCGGTACCCCCGCTAGTGAGATTGGGGACGGATTCGCTGCCATCGCTCAGAGCGGTGAGGTAGTTCAAGAATACAGTGTAAACGAGAAAATCGCCCTTGAGGTAGCCCACGCCGCTGCTCTATCAGGTGTGCGCAGCATCACCAGCATGAAGCATCTGGGACTCAATGTGGCAGCCGATCCCGCTGCCACGATGCCGTATGTCGGAGTTGGTGCCGGGCTGCTCATAGTCAGCGCGGGTGACCCCGGTTGCCACACCTCGCCGAACGAGCAGGACCAGCGCCAATTAGCAAAGGCGTGGCATATGCCTTGTATTGACCCCGATACCCCGCAGGCTGCTCATGATATGGCGCGCGATGCATTCGCGCTCTCAGAAGCTTGCAACCTACCCGTCCTCATGCGCGTCACCACTCGCATCTGTCATGCGCGCGCACCGGTTCGCATAGATCCCCCTCGGAAAAGTGGTGCACCTGCAGACTTTCCGCGCGAGGCTTCTCGCCTATGCCCCCTGCCGAGCAATGCTCGACGTATGCGAGGCGAAATCGAGGGGCGGCTCGCGACGGCCCAAGAATGGGCTGAGAGGCCTTCATTCGCTCGAACCTGGAGTCCGCAATCCCAAACCGAAGGAGAGGAGCCACTATTGCTCATCTCTAGCGGTGCACCTGCATGGTTATTGCGAGATAATCTGGAGCAATTATCCCAAAATCGGCAACTACCGCCCATAGTACTGCTAACGCTGGGGGTGGTTCATCCCTTCCCCGACGCACCTGTTCTCGACCTATTGGCTGGTTCGTCAAAACTACTGGTAGTCGAGGAGGGGTCCCCATTTCTCGAGGAGGAGGTGCGACTGTTGGCCCAGATACATGGATGGGAGGGGGAGATTCATGGAATGCTCGATGGCTGGCTTCCCTCCCATGGTGAGCTCGATGCTCCCACACTTGTCGCTACCTTGGATCGCTATTTCTCGCCGAATAAGATTGGTTCTGAGGGCAACGGCAGGGCGAGTGATCCCCAAAATGGTGCCATCACTCACAATTCTGGGAAACTGGAAGTGCCAATGCGGCCCCCAATCTTGTGTGCCGGATGTCCTCATCGGGGAAGCTATCTTGCCATGCGCATGATTCTCGGACCCAAACCGCTCTGCTTCAATGACATCGGCTGTTACACCTTGGGCTACGGGCCGCCTTTCGATGCTGCTCAGAGTGTGCTCTCCATGGGCAGTAGCCTCAGTCAGGCTTCGGTTGTGAGTAGGTTGACCGGAGAGCGTACTGTCGCCTTCGTCGGAGATTCGACCTTCTACCATGCAGGAATGCCAGGCTTGGCCAACATCGTCGAACAGAATGATGACGTGCTCGTGGTTGTGCTGGATAATCGGACTACTGCAATGACTGGTTTCCAACCCAGCCCGACCAGTGAAGGGGGACTTTCGGGCGAGAAGGGTACTCAGGACTTGGTCAGTGCCGATGATGTCATGGAGGAGCCGATCCCCCTAGTCACCGGATTGAGCCAAGAGCAGAACATCGCTGATGTTTGTCGTGCACTCGGGGTGGCACAGGTCGAAGTGGTCGAGGCTCTGAATCTTCCTGCGATGGCTGCTGCCTTCCGTAACGCTTGGTCTAGCAGCGGACCCACCGTGCTCGTGGCTACTGATCCATGTCCTATCTATGAAAACCGAATGAATAGCTCCCCCTTGCCCCTCTTCCAAGTCGATTCCGGGCGTTGCCGCCACTGTGCTCATTCCTGCGCATCGAATCTACACTGCGGCGTAGACATTCGAGTTCCATACGAACAAGAGTTAGTGCGCCGACGCCAAGAGTCCCCGCCCCCAACGGAGGATCTGCTCACCATTCCAGACCAGACACCTTGTGCAACAGCCTGTCCCCTCAACATCTGCATCCAGGGGTATGTTGGATTGGCCGCAGCAGGGGATTTTGATGGATCATTGGCCACCATCCACCAGCGAACGCCATTTCCTGCCGTCCTCTCACACGTCTGTCATCATCCGTGCGAGACCGTATGTGTGAAGGCGGGGAGTGCTGATGGAAGCATTCCTATCAATCAGATAAAGCGACTGACTGTCGATTCCGTAATAGCGCGCGATGGTGGATTGCCCCCCCTCACTCCCGTAGATTCGAATGGGGTCTCCGTCGCAGTCATTGGGGCTGGGCCGGCCGGCTTGGCGGCAGCACACGACCTAGCCGCAGCTGGCTACCGGGTCAACCTACATGATCGGGATGAGAGGGCGGGAGGGTTGTTGGCTCACGCCATCCCCCCTGCTCGACTGCCTCGTGATAAGCTGGAGATGGAGATTAAGCGGGTGCTTGACCTCGGAATCGCCTTCCATGGTGGCTCACAATTGGGAGTCGATACGAGCCTGAGCGACCTGCTCACAAAGAATGCGGGAGTAATCCTCGCACTGGGTGCCAGTAAGGGCATGGTGCCCGATATCGAGGGGCTGCCCGCTGCAGGAATCGAATCCGCTCTCGAACTCTTGCGCCGACTAGCTCGTGGGGAGCAGCAACTGGAGAGTCTCGAGGGGCTTGATGTCGTGGTCGTCGGTGGCGGCGATGCTGCCATCGATGCTGTTCGTAGCAGTCAACTGGGTGGTGCGAGGAGCACGACGCTCGTCTATCGTCGCCGACGCGAGGACATGCCGGCGGCTAGTGAAGAAATTGAGATTGCGATGGGTGATGGATTGGAATTCATCAGTGGTTCGATCGTTGAACGCGTTTCAACGGACGCTGATGAGTTGCACACCCTTTACCTTGCAGACTCTTCCCTAGTCGAGGGCACACAATCACCTAAGCAACTGCAGTGCAATCGGCTGTTCTTTGCAATTGGGCAAAGTTTCGATTTACCATCAGAATTGGAAAATCTGGGCCTGGCGGTTAATTCTGATGGATCATTGGTTTGCAATCACAGTGATGGCCATGTAAGCAGTTCGTCGGCAACAGGAAGCGATCGCCTCTTCGTTGCTGGCGATCTTTGTGGCGGACCACGCACCGTAGTCGAGGCATTGGCCAGTGGTCGAAGGGCAGCTGCCGGCCTGGATAGGCTGCTATCCACCAGCGGAGTAGTGGATGAGCCATTGATTCAACTCGATTTCCTCGACTCTGAAGGCCCAGTCCTACACTCGAACGGCAGCGTGGACGCACTAGGCGAACCAGATGATCGTGGGAGGCAACATTCCACTGTTGAAGTTCATACCCCCGCGCACCAATACCCCGCTGAGCTTGATTCAGTGACACTAATGGCCGCCGCCCATGCTTGCCACTTCTGCTCCTCCTGCGCAAACTGCTCGGCTTGTCTGGAAATTCTCGATTGCCCGGCTATCGAGGAAGTAAATGGGAGTGCTCACATCATTGAGGATCTTTGTACTGGTTGTCGCGTCTGCGCCGATCTATGTCCTAATGGGGCCATCGTGGAGGTCACAAGATGAGTTCAGGGGAAGGTGGAGGCGCAATTTCCCCATCAATTCCCCAAAACATTCTCGTCGCAGGTACTGGCGGACAGGGTGTCATTTCCCTTACCCGAATGCTCGGTGAAGTGCTGCACACCAGTGATTCTTCGGTCACTTTAGGCCAATTGCATGGCATGTCACAGAGGGGAGGGACGGTATGTGCTTCGATTCGCTCCGGCTCGGAGGCCTCGACGCATGTCCCGCCTCATTCGGTCGAACTCCTAATCGGCCTGGAATTGATGGAAACATGCCGCCAAGCAGAGCTTGTTGCTGAAAAGGGTGCCATCATCTCCTTGGATTTTCGCCGTTCTCGCTCACCATTCCTAGAACAGGCACAACCCAGTCCGAGCCGAGGGGCGCTAATCTCAGAACTGAGGGGTTTCTGCCCCACACTGCACCTTCTCGCCCTCCCGGGAAACGAATGGGACGTGGTGCTCAGAACTGATCCCGGTATGGCCCTCCTTGGATGGGCAGCAGGCAATGAGATGCTTGGCCTGTCCGTACAGGAATTGCGTGAGGGGGTTAGCGAACAACTCTCCAGCAAACGCTGGGAGAGTGGATTACGTGCTTTCGATGCGGGCGAGGAGTTTTTGCATGAGGCTCACCTCTGGGAAAATGCAGAAGCAGAGGTGTCCGAGTGAGTGAAAGGGGGGCGCTCAAGCAGCGGCTCGGAGTCGATGTGGGGGGCACCTTCACTGACTTTGTCCTGCTTGACGAAGAGACTGGTGAGTTGACCATCCACAAATGCCTGACGACTCCCTCAAACCCGTCTGACGCAGTGGTCAAGGGAATGGAGCAGATCGATATCGAGGAACCTGGTTTCGTCTCCAAGCTAGACGAACTGATACATGGCACGACCCTAGTCATCAATGCGATCATCGAGCGCAAGGGAGCACGGACTGGCCTGATTACAACCAAAGGCTTCAGAGACATACTCGAACTGGGGCGCGAGATTCGCTACGCGCCATTTGACATCATGGCCGAGTTTCCCCTGCCACTCGTGCCACGTGAGTTGCGCGTCGAGGTAGATGAGAGGGTGACTGCGGACGGCTCTATTCTCACCCCACTCGAAACAGAGCAGGCCCGACAGGCGATCAACGGATTGCTCGACCGGCAGGTCGACTCAATTGCCGTCTGCCTACTCAACTCCTACGCCAACCCCGTGCACGAGCAGGAGCTAAAGTCCCTCATCACCGAAATCGCTCCGGGAATCCCCTTTTCCATTTCCTACGACGTGTTGCCTCAGATTAGGGAGTTCGAACGTACCAGCACCACCGTTACGAATGCCTATGTCAAACCGCTGACAGAGGAATACCTGACTTGCCTGTCTTCTCGATTGGAAGAAATCGGGTTCTCTGGAAGGCTGTTCATCATGCTCTCCAGTGGTGGGATCACTAGTGTGGAGACAGCGGCCGAACACCCAGTGCGCATCATTGAGTCGGGGCCCACAGCAGCAGTCATCGCTGGCCAGTATTACGGACGCCTCTTCGACATCTCTGAGATGTTCTGCTTCGATATGGGGGGTACCACGGCGAAATCATGTCTCATCCAAGATGGCGTGGCTGGGGTCGTGCCGACCTTCGAGGTCGGGCGGGTACAGCGATTCATGCGCGGTAGTGGACTGAAGATCCAAGTTCCGGTCGTTGACCTGATGGAGATTGGGGCTGGAGGGGGGAGCATCGCCAGAATCGGCCGAATGGGGACATTGCAGGTTGGACCGGAGAGCGCGGGTGCGGAACCGGGGCCCTGTTGCTATGGACAGGGGGGCAGCCAGCCTACCGTCACCGATGCTGATCTAGTTCTGGGCTACCTCGATGCCGACCATTTCCTCGGGGGGACGATGCAACTTGACATCGAAGCAGCTCGACTAGGGATCGAAGAATGCATCGCTGTACCATTGGGAATCAGCTTGGTCCAAGCGGCATGGGGGATTCACGACATGATCAATGAGACAATGGCTGCCGCAGCGAAGACTCACATCGCAGAGAAGGGGGGTGATCCCGTGACGGTTACATTGGCTGCCTTCGGAGGGGCGGGACCGGTCCATGCCGCAGGTCTGGCACAGAAGATTGGAGCTAGCCGAGTGGTCATCCCACCACATGCAGGAGTGGGTTCGGCACTGGGCTTCTTCACCGCTCCACGCGCCTTCGACACCGCTCGAAGTCACAAGGTCGCTCTATCTGAGATTGACCTCAAGCGGGTAGATGGGATCTTCGAGCAATTGGGAAAGGAGGGTGAGATAGCGCTTGGACTCGATGCTGGTGAGGAGGGAGTCACGCATTCACGCTCCTTGGACGCACGCTTTATCGGCCAGGGCTCCGAGACCAACGTTCCCTTGCCTTCCGGCGACCTTGCAACCATCGGAACAGAGGGGATTAGGAATCTTTTCGATGTCATTTACGAGCGACTCTATGGGCGCACCTACCCAGACACGCCGCTCGAGTTGGTCAATCTGCGCCTGCGTTCGAGCCTACCGGTGAAGCTACTCGACCTACCTTCCTCAGAAATCTCTGTAGAGACCCATCCACAGGCACTCAAGGGGGAACGTCTCGCCTTTTCGGAGCATAGCGAGGATTTCATCCCCCATCAGGTCTGGGATCGGCACCACCTCACTCCTGGTGACTCCTTTCATGGGCCTGCTATTGTCGAAGAGAGTGAGTCGACCCTCATCGTCCCATCTGGAGCCATGGTGGAAGTCGATGAGTACGGTTTCCTCTGGTGTGACCTCACGGAGGTGATGGGGGAGTGAGCGAGAGGTTCGACCCAATCACGCTGGAAATCCTCTGGCGACGCCTCATCTCCATCGTTGACGAGGCTGACGTGACTGTCGCGCGTACGGCTTTCTCATCCCTCTTGCGCGATGCCCATGACTACACGTGCATGTTCACTGACCGTCAAGGGCGCGAGTTGGCGCAAGGAACTCTCGCCACACCCGGTCAATCTGGTGCCATGGCTCTGGGCATCAAGAGTATCGTCGAAAAGTTCGTCACATCTGAGCTCCAGCCCGGGGATGTTTTCATCACCAACGACCCTTGGGCACTCGCTGGCCATCTCAACGACGTCTGCGTGCTCTCACCAATCTTCCACCACGAACAATTGGTCGGGTTCACGGCCTGTGTCTTCCACCATTCCGATATAGGGGGGCGGGTCGCCTCGGACAACCGGGACGTCTTCGAGGAGGGTCTCTTCATTCCCCTCGTCAAACTCTATGCGGGCGGGAAACTCAACGAAGAAGTCCTCGATATGATTCGTTGGAACGTCCGCACTCCGGACGAAATCGTCGGTGACATTCGCTCGCAGACCGCAGCGAACCATGTCTGCGCCATTCAGGTATGCAAGCTACTCTCCGACTACAAACTCGATTCCCTGGATGATCTAGCCGATGAGATCATCGAGCGCACAGAAGCCAGCATGCGTGCTTCAATAACTGAACTGGCTGACGGAATTTACACCTCCTCTGTCGAGATTGAACAGAGGCCCGAGGAGCCCAATCTGACAATCGCTGCAAGCATCGAAGTTAGTGGTGATGAGATTACTGTCGACCTCAGTGGCTCATCAGCTGAAGTCAGATGGGGCGGGAATGTGGTATACAATTTCACCTACGCCTACGTGTTCATGGCCCTCAAGTCGATGTTCGATCCCGAAGTCCCGAACAACCATGGTTCTGCAGCACCGATTCGACTCATAGCCCCCGAGGGGAGCGTCGTCAACTGCCACTTCCCCGCCGCTGTCGCCGCAAGGATGCAGATTGGGCATTTTCTCACCGAGGTTGTCTATCGCGCTCTCTCTCCGGCTCTACCGGACCGGGTTCTCGCCGCTAGCGGAGGAACACCGGCGACGATGAACGTCTTCTATGGCAAGGACCACGTGGGCGTTCCATGGCACACTGTAATCATTCGTGGTGGTGGCATGGGTGCCAGTCAGGGCGAAGATGGGGGGCATTGCTTCATCTTCCCGGCCAATGGCGCCAACACACCGGTTGAGATCCTTGAGAGTGAGACTCCGCTTCATATCGAGTGCCGTCAACTTCTACCTGATTCTGGAGGGGCGGGCAAACAGCGTGGCGGCCTTGGACGTAGAGTCGTCTTCCGCGTTCCTGAGGGGGAATCGGCACTCAGCGGACCTGTCAATATGGGACTTCAATCGGGTCGATTCCAATTACCGCCCGAGGGTCTGAACGGTGGATGTTCTGGTGGTCTGGCACACTTCTCTGTCAATAATGAGGCTGGTGACCCGTATGGATTGACCCAACTTCAACCCGGTGATGTCGTGACTATGGACGCCGCGGGAGGGGGGGGTTTTGGCAATCCACTGGATCGAGAGTTGGAGTTGGTCGCCGCTGATCTTGAACGAGGTTACATCAGCAGCACACGGGCTAGCGAGGATTATGGCGTAGTGCTCGATTCTGAAGGAATAATCGATGCTGCGGGCAGCATCTCTGAGCGTCGTTCTCGGCGCAAAGCACAGAAAGCCAAGCGAAGAGGGGCATGAGGGAGGGGGACCGGGAGTGCACGGCGATGATGAGGTTCTGGGGCAGATTCGCAGCCTATTCCAAGATTTCGCAGCTAATGAGGTGAGGCCGCAGGCTGCGGCTATCGATTCGGATGATTCGTTTCCTCAAGAGCTCTGGTCCAAAGCGGGTGAGATTGGTTGTTTCGGACTGCGATATCCCGAAGATGTGGGTGGAAGTGGCCTAGGTATGCGTGCCCTTGCCACTGCGATCGAGGAGATTTCGTGGGGCTCAGGCAGTCTTGGAGCTGCTTGTCTGATGCAATCCCTAATGGGGACTCACTTCCTCTATCGCTGTGGTGATGCCGATATCCGTTCCACATGGTTTGAACCGGCAATTGCTGGTAAAGCAATTGGCGTTATCTGCATGACCGAGCCAAATTCAGGTTCTGACCTGCGCTCCATGTCCACCCGAGCAAACCGCTCTGATTCAGGGGAATTCACACTCAACGGCCAGAAGACATGGGTCACTTCAGCCCCTGTGGCTGATTTCTTCACCGTCTTTGCCCGTGGAGACAATGAGGGGGAGTTGGGTGCTTTCCTCGTGCTTGCTGACCAACAAGGAGTCACCTTGGGTCGCCAATTGGACAAACTGGGCGTGAGGGGATCTGTGACATGCGAGCTCTTCCTTGAGGACGTTGTCGTACCGCAAGAGAGGGTTCTAGTCCCACTCGGCGAAGGAATGAGCGCACTACGTGAGATTCTAGTCGAGATTCGCATCCAAACCGCTGCTCTAGCTCTCGGTTTGGGGCGAGCGGCTCTGGAAGAGGCCCTCAACTATGCCGGGGAGAGGGAGCAGTTCGGCCGCCCTCTTGCCAAGTTCCAAGCCACTCGACTACGCCTAGCCGAAGTGGCGACTGAGCTTGAAGCGGCACGAGTTCTCGTCGATGATGTGGCGAGAAGAGCCGAGCTAGCGACTTCGGGAGAATCTCCCCCCTCCGGAGATGATTTGGGGCTCATAGGTCGTGCTTGCATGGCCAAATGGAAGGCTTCCGAGGCCGCGCTCGCCACTAGTCAGGCGGCCATGCGGACCCTCGCTTCCTATGGATACTCGACCGAATATCCAGTCGAGAGAATACTTCGCGATTCGTGGTTCACACTCTTCGGAGGTGGAACTTCCGAGATATTACTGCTCTCGGTGGCGCGTGAGCTAGGGCTTTGAGGAGGAATAGGGTGCCATACGAGAAAGTCTTCATCCCCTACGGTGCCTATTGGAGCACCCCCTTCGCCCGCTGGCAAGGCAGTCTGGGCCAACGCCACTCATTGGAGTTAGCAGCTGAGATTGGTTCTGCGGCTCTGGCCGCGCGTGAAATCAATCCAGCCGGTTTCGATGGATTGGTGCTCGGTATTACCGTACCTCAGAATGCCTCATTTTACGGTGCCCCGTGGGTCGCGGGAATGCTCGGAGCCCCCAACATCACTGGACCGACCGTCTCACAAGCCTGCGCCACATCTGTGCGCATGCTATCAATTGCAGCGCAAGAAGTCGAGTGTGGCCAGTATGAGAGCCTTCTCAACATCGCCGCTGACCGCACTAGCAACGGCCCTCACATCTACTATCCCGACCCCAGTGGCCCGGGTGGCAAGGGAATAGCAGAGGACCCGGTGTGGGACAATTTCGGTCGTGACCCCTGGGCGGGGGGGGCGATGGTTTCAACAGCAGAAAATGTGGCCTCCAAGGAAGGCATCAGCCGCGAAGAACAAGATGCAATGACTCTGCTGCGCTATTCGCAATACGAGGATTCACTTGCTGATGACTGCGCCTTTCAGCACCGCTACATGGTTCCAGTCGAACTACGTCGAGGGCGCCGCACCATTGGCACCCTCGAGCAGGATGAAGGAGTGCACCCAACCACAGAAGATGGGTTGGCCAACCTTCGCCCGGTCGTCGAAGGAGGGGTGGTGACTTTCGGAGCGCAGACTCACCCAGCGGATGGCAATGTTGGCCTAGTGATGTGCACAGAGGAACGGGCCAAGGAGTTGAGCAGTGATTCAGGAGTCAGCATTCGAGTGCGTTCCTTTGGAACCGCTCGTGTGGACAAGGGGCTAATGCCGATGGCTGCTGTTCCCGCGGCACAGGATGCCTTGGATTCTGCTGGAATCACTATCGAGGATTGTGCTGGCATCAAGACTCACAATCCATTTGCTATCAACGATGTCTACTTCTGTCGTCAATTCGGCCTTCAACCCGAGACGGTCAATCGCTATGGCTCCCCCCTCATCTGGGGCCATCCACAAGCACCGACAGGATTGCGGGCAGTTATCGAGTTGATCGAAGAATTGACTCTCGGCGGTGGAGGGCTAGGCCTGTTCTCCGGCTGTGCAGCTGGAGACTCGGCGATGGCTGTCGTGGTGGAGGTGAAGTGCTGATTTCGAAAACAATGGATCTCGACTGTGAGAAAGGACCTCTGCGAGTCTTACTAGCCAAACCGGGACTAGACGGGCATGACCGAGCAGGCCTAGTGCTGGCAGTGGCGCTGCGCAATGCCGGCTGCGAGGTGATTTACACTGGTCTGCACGCCGAGGTCGAGGCCATCGCCCGCATTGCTACTGACGAGGATGTTCAGGTTGTCGGACTCTCCATACATTCTGGAGCTCATCTCCCCCTATGTCAGCAATTGGCTCCACTGTTGCAGTCAGCGATTCCAGACCTTGAGGCGTGGGTGGTTGGTGGTCCCATTCCCAAGCGTGATGAGGAGGCTCTACTCGCTCTGGGCATAAACGAAGTATTTCCATCGTCTACCAGCCTCCACTCGGTCATCACCTGGTTCACCGCCCTCGGTGACCGACTCGGCCGACCACTGAGGGGGGCTGGTGCGAGTGATAATGACCGAGGTTCCAATACCCCTGGGACCGAGGTCAAACATAGCAAGGATTCGGCTAAGGCGGCCGAGCCAGTACATGAATCTGGCCTGCCCATCAAGATTGTTTATGGGCCCGAGGACGTTGAGCAGTCAGGTGGTTTTGGGAGAGTCGGAAATCCGGGTCAATACCCCTTCACTCGAGGCATCCATCCCGAGATGTATCGTGGCCGCATGTTCACAATGCGCCAGTACGCTGGATTCGGGACCCCACAAGAGACCAATGAAAGATTCAGATTCCTCTTCGAGAGAGGGCAGAATGCACTCAATGTCGCCTTCGACCTACCGACCCAGATGGGATTGGATTCCGACGATCCACGGGCTGCGGGGGAGGTCGGACGGGTTGGGATGGCTGTCGACAGCGTCGAAGATCTCGATCTCGCCCTCGATGGAATCCCTCTCGATGAGGTCTCCATCGCCCTGACCATCAATGCCCCCGCTCCCTACCTGCTGGCGATGATGTGCGAACTCGCCCGACGCAGGGGCATGGATCCAGCAGTGCTGCGTCTGACCCTGCAAAATGACATGCTGAAGGAATACGTCGGCCGAGGGGCGTGGTTCCTACCAGTGGAACCCGCCCTGAACATGGTCACTGACTCAATCGAATACTGTGTGACGCAGATGCCCAAGGCAAGCCCGGTGAGTGTGTGTGGATATCATCTGCGTGAATCGGGTGCAAATCCGGTGCAGGAGATAGCTTGGGCCTTCGCATTCGCCCTGACTTACATCCAACAGGCACAGGAAAGGGGATTGGTGGCAAGCGAGGTCGCTCGTCGCCTATCCTTCAACTTCGACATCCATGGTCTGTTGTTCGAGCAGATTGCGAAATTCCGTGCTGCTCGTCGCCTTTGGGCTCGATTGCTCAAGGAACGCTTCGCCTGTGAGGATGAGAAGGTGATGCGCCTGCGAATGATGGCGGGTGGTGGTGGGGGTGGCCTCACCTTCCTTGAGCCGGAGAACAATCTCATCCGCAGTTCATACTTCGCTCTCGCAAGCGCTCTCGGAGGAACTCAGACAATGGCCCTGTGTTGCTTCGATGAGGCATTCACCATACCTTCCGAACGAGCCACCCTTCTTTCTCTGCGCACGATGCAGATTCTAGCCGAGGAGACTGGCGTGACACAGACAGTAGACCCACTCGCTGGTTCTTGGTACGTCGAGACGCTGACAAACCAACTTGAGGAGGCTATGGTCGAGGAATTAGAAGCGCTGGAGGGATCCGAAGGCGTAGTCAGCCAAGTCGCCAATGGGGGACTAAAGGCAAAACTAGCATACCAGGCGTTTGCTGAGGCCGAAGCGATATCCAGTGGAGAGAGGGCTCAGGTCGGAGTAAATCGGCATCTCCATCCCGATGCGACTCAAGAGCCCCAAGTTGAACTGCATCCTTGGAGTGGAGAAATCGTTTCGCACCAGAGTGCGCAACTGGCAGAACGTAAGACTCGACGGGATGATGGGTCCGTCGAGGCTGCGTTGGAAGAGTTGCGCCAAGCGGCGAATTCGGGCATCTCAGTAATGCCAGCGATGCTCGCTGCGGCTGCGGCAGAAGTCACGGTAGGAGAAGTCTATGACGTTATGAGGGACTGTCATGGGGTGCGACAGGAACGAATACCATTGTGAGGCCTGAAGCAAGGGGAACTAGGATGGATTGGGAGCTGGGCATCAGCGGATACATTGCCCCTGCCACTTTGAGCGCCGCGGTGCGCTACCTCGCAGAATCTTCGACTCAGGAATATCCACCGCTGGTTTGGGCCGGAGGGACTGACCTCATGCCGCGGATGCGGATGCGTTGGCTGGATAGCCCGGAGCAGGGGGGCTTGCAATCATTGCTAAGCCTGCGTTCGGTTTCCGAACTGAGTGGCATCGAAGTAGTCGGCGATATGTTACGTATCGGTTCATTGACAACTATCGAAGAGATGCGTCGATCCCCTCTGATCTCTGCTCACGCACCGGCGCTGGCGATTGCCTGCGACCTCTTCGCTTCGTTCCAAATCCGGCATGCGGCAACCTTGGGAGGAAACCTAGTCAATGCCTCGCCGGCCGCCGATACTGCCGGACCGCTGCTCGTGCATCAGGCAGTAGTTGTTTGCGCGGGATGGCGGGATGGGAGTGTAGATGAACGCCACATCCCACTTGCTGAATTCTGGCTCGGACCCGGACGTTGTGCACTGGCCGCCGATGAATTGCTAGTCGCTGTGGAACTGCCAATCTTCCCGGACTCCGGATGGGTCGCCTACGAGAAACACTGTCGCCGTCCGGCCAAGGATATCTCCATCGTCTCTATCACCTTGGCCGTCGAGCCGGATGGGGATGGCGGATTGTGCCGTTCTTCACTGGCGCTGGGTGCGGTCGCACCCACCCCACTACTAGTTCCCCAAGTCGCTGAACTGCTTGCAGAAGGTGGCTTTGGCTCGAAAGAAGGACACTCCAGAGCCTCCCGAATGGCAGCAGAGGCAGCAAGTCCGATTGATGATGTGCGTGGCTCTGCTGCACATCGACGCCACCTTGTCGAGGTGCTGACACATCGAGCACTGGATGGCATAGCCGCCCGCATGGGTTATTCTGACTTCAACGGTTACGAGCCTCCGCAGCGAATGACCATCACCCAATCCGGCTCAGCATTGACGAACTGCGAGCTCCCACCTATGACGCCGCAACCAAGTGCTGAGTTACAAGAGGGGGATATCGAAGTCAATTTCACTCTGAACGGTGGGCCTATGCGTCGTAACATCGCAGCTGGGGCTACATTGGTTGCCCTATTGCGCGAGGATGAGAATCTGACTGGAACCAAGATAGCTTGTGAGGAGGGGGAGTGCGGTGCCTGCTCAGTTCTTCTGGATGGCCGAGCGGTCCAATCCTGCCTCACATTGGCTGTCGAATGCGAAGGGAGGGAGGTAGTCACAGTGGAAGGGGTCTACGCACCGGATGGCGAGTTGCATGACCTGATGGAAGATATGCTCATCGAAGGAGGCGTGCAGTGTGGTTTCTGCTCTCCGGGGATGGTGATCTCTGGCCTCTCTCACTTCCTCAACGGAGGAGGTGGCGGGGAGCAAGAGCTGGCTCGTGCGATAGAGGGTAACCTCTGTCGCTGCACCGGGTATCTTCGGCTGCTATCCGGACTAGAAAGGCATGCAGCCCGTCTTGGGGGAGGGGTCGGACTTGAGTGAGAAAACCATCAATACCAGTATCGGCCCTCCTGCCAGTGCAACCGAAAATTGGGGATTCGCCAATGGAGGCAATATCGGTACTAGGATACCCAAGCTGGATGGGCCACAACGAATCAGTGGCAAGGTGTCCTATGTTCAGGACATCACCCGTCCACGGATGCTTCATGGTGCCATTCTTCGCGCTGGCGTGCCCAGTGCCCGCATTGTCAGCATAGACGTCAGTGCCGCAAAGCTGCTTCCGGGTGTCCACGCGGTCTTAACCGCTGAAGATATCCCCCTAGTACCATTCGGGCATGGTCGGGACAACACCGCTCTGAAACAGGATTTTGTACGCTGCGAGAGGGATGAGTTGGTCGCCGTGGCTGCTGAGGACGAAGTCACAGCGAGAAAGGCGCTGGCTCTCGTCAAGATTGAGTTGGAGGAGATTGAGCCTATCTTGGATCCCTTCAGTGCCCTTGAGCCGGGTGCTCGGCAGATTCATCCCCTGCACGATGGCAATCTAGTGCTCAACTTCGATTGGTCAGGGGGGGACATCTCCGCTGGTGAGGCCGTATCGTCGTTGGTTCTGGAGGATGAGTATCACCTCACATGGGTAACCCACTGTTGCCTCGGAGTCTCTGGAATCATTGCTGAATTTGACGCGCGAGGTGACCTCCTATTGCACTCATTGACTCAAGTTCCCTTCCTCTACCGACGCGATCTTGGCCACATAGTCGGACTTGCTCCAGAGTGCATCCACATCGTTCAACCGACAATCGGTGGTGGATTCGGCTCCAAACTGGATATTTATCCCTACGAACCAATCGCCGTCTTCCTCGCCAAGGCTGCTGGCCGACCTGTGCGCATCCTCTTCAACAGGGAGGAGGAGTTCATCGCCTCCCCAACCCGGCAGCCTACTGTAGCACGCATCCGAGCCGGTATGGATGATGAGGGGGCACTCACTTTCCGAGAGGCGCGCTTCCTGCATGACAATGGTGGAGCCACATCATGGGGGGCAACAACGCCCTTCGTGATGATGCAGACCATCTCATCCCTCTACCGAGTTCCTCACGCTTCATTCCACACTCAAGCGGTATCCACTAACAATCCGTATGCTGGCTCCTTCCGTGGTTATGGCAATCTCCAAGCCACGCTGGCAGTCGAGACGAATCTCGACCGCTTGGCCGCCATGGCCGCTCGCGATCCTCTCGAGGTTCGTCTTGCCAACGCCCAGCAAGCAGGCGATATCTCGTCACAGGGCATGGTTTTTCGTTCCTGTGGATTCAAGGAATGCCTCCGACGGGCCGGTGAGCTATCTTCCTGGGAGGGCAAGCGGAAGGAATGGGGGCTGGCCAACCCAATAGGGGCCAGTGGAGAGCTGCGTCGGGGCATAGGAATCGCCTCCTTGCTTCACGTGGGTGGCGGGGCGAAGATCTACCGCTCCGACGGATGTGGTACAAGACTCTCCATCGATCACGCCGGGAAAGTCCACTTGTGCAGTGGTTCGACGGAGATCGGGCAGGGCTCTGAGACGGTTCTGGCTGCATTGGTGGCTGATGAGCTCGGAGTCAAGATCACCGATATTAGAGTCACCAACGATGACACTCGCCAGACACCGTGGGATGTCGGTGTTCACGCAAGCAGGACTTCCTTCATTGCTGGAAACTCAGCGCTCAAGGCTGCCCGGCAGGTGCGGACCCAATTGCTGACCGCTGCTAGCGAAATAGTTGGTCTGCCACCTGAGCAGTTGACGCTGCGCGAGGGAGGGATTTGGGATATCAGAACTGATTCGGCCATTCTAGATCTAGGGAAATTGGTTAGAGAACTACATTTCAGCGGGCAGCATCAATTGGTCGAAGTACAGGTATTCTACGAACCACCCAGCGATTATCAGGATGAACGCTTCCACGGTGATGTCTCTGCCTCGTATGCTTGGGGAGTTCAGGTAGTCGAAGTTGAGGTCGACATGCAGACAGGGGTGATACAGCCATTACGGGTTACATCCGTGCACGATGTGGGGAGAGTGCTGAATCAACTGGGAATAATGGGGCAGGTAGAGGGAGGCGTTGCTATGGGGCTTGGTTACGGGCTGACCGAAGAGATGCTGGTCCGAGGGGGGATTCTGGCCAATCCTACCTTCCGTGATTATCATCTGATTACTGCTCCCGAGATGCCGCCAGTGCAAATGGATTTCATTGAAACCGATGACCCAGAGGGTCCCAGAGGAGCCAAGGGGATTGGTGAGGCCCCAGCCATCCCGACGGCTGCCGCACTGGTCAACGCGGTTGCCCACGCCACCGGGGCCTGGATCAACAGACTACCACTCAAGCCGGAGACCGTGTTGGCAGCCCTCTCAGCTGAAGGTATCGATTCATCGACCCTAGTGCCACCACCGATTCGCAACCTCGCCCCTGAGAAGGAATTTCCACTGCCAGTCACGCCTAGTGATGGGGCCGAGTTTATCTCCGAAGTGATGTGAGGGGAACTGAATGACGCAGACCCCCCTGGTCCTATCGCTTGAACAGGGGCTCTCCCTACCACATGCCACACAGCGTATGGTGCGAATGGGCTGGCGGGTAATCAGACTCGAGATGCCGCTTCGTGAGGGTGTGCGGAGAGGAGATCCCAACCGCTTCATTGGACCAGAGGTCGGCGGAGAGGACCTATGTGCCTACTTCATCGCCCCAAACGTAGGAAAGGAATCGTTGGCGATTGACCTCTCCGTTGCAAGGGGGCAAGAGCTGCTATGTGAGATTTTGACTCGTCTCGATATCGATGTCTTCTGCTGCAACACCCTGCCTCGCAACCATGCCAAACTGGGAATTGATGCAGCCAAACTACAATCCATCAGCCCCTCGCTAATCTGGGCATCGCTCTCAGCATGGGGCTTAGACCATCCCTCAAGACCGGGTTATGATCCAGCGATGCAAGGAGAATTGGGCTTCATGTCCCTCACAGGAGAGGCAGATGGGATTCCCCTAGCATCGGGGGTGCCAATGATTGACCTGCTCGCTGGAGAACAACTGTTCACAGCAGTGTTGTTAGCCCTTTGGAAGCGTGATGCTGCTCGATTAGAAAGAAGTGAGACTGCCACCATCCAACCCATAGATATCTCCATGGCTCGCTGTGCTGTCTCGTGGTTGCCGACGAAACTTCCCCTCCCTTCAATGGGTGTCTCGAAGGGTCGTCTCGCTCGAAGTGGCAACCGTCATCCAATGTTCGGGCCAGTAAACACCTACCCAACCCGAGATGGCTGGGCCTTCCTCGCCAATGGCAGTGATGACCAGTGGAGGAGATTATTGAGTCTGGAGTGGATGAGCAGTCTCGACTCGCCAAGTCGGAGCACGAACGAAGGACGGATTCTCGAACGGGAAGAAATAGATGAGGAAATAGCCGCCCTGACTTCCAAACGCTCCTTGGAGGATGTGCTCTCAGATTGGCGCTCGGTTGGGACGGTAGCAGCCCCAATCAACGAGGTCGAGGCTACACTGGCAATGGATGGCATTGCTGAGCATTTGTTCCGCACAAGGAGTCCGACAGACGTGGAAATCCCTCTGCCGCCATCGCCTTTCGATCAACCCCAAACTCAGACTGAAGCGAACGACCATTCAGTGGATTCGGAGGAGATCCCCTTCCCACCCCATTCTGGCGAGCAGACGAACGCCCTCTGCCACGAGGCGGGTTTCACTGATGCGGAAATTGAGGGCTTCCGTGAAGAGAACCTGATCTGATTTGCTTGAGCGACATCGCTCATCACTGTCTGGAGGTTACCTAGTCTCGATTCAACGGCGGAAGATGGCTGCCTCACCCTGCCCTACACCGACGCAGAGGGTGGCAAGGCCGTGCAGCGTCGCCTCAGAACTCCCTGAGCGGCGGGCCATCTCGTGCAGCAGAGTGACCACAATGCGAGCTCCCGAGCAACCAAGAGGATGCCCTAGGGCTATAGCCCCCCCATTCACATTCACAGACTCCTCTTCGAGTCCGAGTTCATGGACACAGGTCAGGGCTTGGACAGCGAACGCTTCGTTCAACTCAACCAAATCAATATCGTTGATTCCCAGTCCCGCCCTCTCAAGCGCTTTTCGTGTGGCGGGGACGGGCCCCCATCCCATTGTTCGCGGTGCGACTCCCGCAGCAGCTGAGGCGAGCCAGGTGGCCAGGGGTTCGATTCCAAGCTCTGCAGCCTTGTCGGAACTCATCAGCACCAGAGCCGCCGCTCCGTCGTTGATACCACTGGAGTTTGCCGCAGTCACGCTCCCGTCCTTCTTGAATGCCGGACGCAGTTTCGCTATTTTCGCCAATGTGCTGTCCCGTCGTGGTCGCTCATCAGTATCTACGACGACCGGATCACCACGCCGCTGTGGCACCTCTACAGCTACGATCTCCGCATCGAATCTACCACTGTCAATGGCTGCGATGGCTCGTTGATGGCTCTGTACAGCGAAGCGGTCCTGCTCTTGACGCGAAGTCTTCCCTGCTTCAACCCCTTCCAATTCGCGCAGATTCTCAGCTGTCACGCCCATTCCATCATTGCCAAATTGATCTCGCAGCCCGGAATGGGAGAATCTCCAACCGATGGTAGTGTCGTGGACCTTGGGGTCCCCCCAAGCGAAGCCGGTTTCGGGTTTGGCCATCACATAGGGGGCGCGGGACATCGATTCGACCCCCCCTACGACAAAGACAGCCCCCTCACCGCAGCGAATCGCCCTAGCCGCTGCATTCAGTGCGCTCAGACCCGATGCGCATAATCGATTGAAAGTCACAGCGGCGACCGAGGTAGGCAGTCCAGCAATTAGGGTCGCCATGCGCGCCACGTTGCGACTGTCCTCTCCAGCCTGATTGGTGCAGCCGAAGTAGACCTCATCAATCTCCCCCCCTTCTAAGCCAGCCCTTTGGACCGCTTCACGAATGACCAGTGCCGCCAAATCATCGGAGCGGACCTTGGCCAGTGCACCACCATGATTGCCTATTGGTGTGCGAACTGCTGAGACTACCACGACTTCGCGCATCGCATATCATACTCCGTAATGTTCAGATCAGTTGGCCACCATCGACGTTGAGCACTTGGCCTGTGACGTGGCGGGCGAGTGGTGAACAGAGAAAGAGTGCTACTCTGGCCACTTCAGCAGGCTGGCCAAGCCTGCCGAGTACAATCTCCCCCAGCGCCCTCTCCTTCACGCTATCCGGGGCTTCGGAAACCATTTCCGTCTCAATCAACCCAGGGGCTATGGCGTTCACGTTGATGTCATTGCGGCCTAGTTCGCGCGCCACCGTCTTTGTGAGTGCGATCACGCCGCCCTTGGCAGCGGTGTAGTTTGACTGGCCGAACTTTCCTCGCAGTCCGTTGATCGAAGTGATATTGACGATGCTGCCGCCGCCTTCCTCTCGCATTGTGGGGGTGGCCGCCCTAAGGAAGTTGAAACAACCCTTGAGATCGACCTCGATTACACGGTCCCATTGCTCTTCAGACATCTTCCAAATGACGCCGTCCCAGTTCATACCGGCGTTATTGATCAGAAAATCGAGCCCCCCCAACTCGAAGATGGTCTCTTCGACGACCTCTGCCGAGCGCTCATGATCGGCCACGTCGGCCTTGAGGGGCAGCACTTTGACTCCTGCTTGGCTCGCTTCCTCGGCAATCGCTTTCGCTTCTGCCTCATGTTTGCGATAGGTGAAGGCTACATTGGCGCCCGCAGCTGCAAATTCCAACACACAGGCCTTGCCAATGCCCATGCTGCCGCCAGTGATGAGAACGACTTTTCCGGCCATGTTGATTTCCACGGCCATCTTCTCGCCCCTTACTCATCGTGGTGCGGCATCCAAGACTCGACTAGGTCGGGTGACCAACGCTCACCCTTGGAAATAGCTTGTCGCATAGCGATGAAATCGACTTGTCTGGGGATACGGGTCCCATCCTCTCGCTTGCCGCCACCGACATTGAAGGCGCGGAATCCGGCAGCAGCCTCAACAGCCATGTTAAGTGCCAGCCACTCGCGATTGGTCTCACGATTTGCATCCCACCATTGCAGCTTCTTCTTACGAACGCTGGTCAACGTCTTGCGAGTGCATCCTGGGAAAGTATTTGCCAGCTTCCAAGAGAGATCGTTGACAGCGGTGTCTAGGGCCGAGAGGTCAATCTCGCAATCGCTCACTACAGCTTGGCCGTCCCTCTTCGCATCACCCTCGAGGAAGTCGCCGTAGACAATCTGCCCGGTTGAGTTGTCCACCCAATCTAGCCTGACGAGCGGATTGGTGACCCATTGGTCATCGGAGTCCTTCAACACGGGGACAATCTGATTGACCAATCCCAAATAGAGGGATTTGTGGGCTGACCAGTGCTCGCAAAGGACGCACGACTCCATAGCTCGAGCGAAACCGACGTAGAGGTCGAGGAAGTCTGTCGAGCCGCCGTCGGGAGCAGAGCCGTGCTTGGGGCCGGCTTGACCGTATCGGGCGAGGTCGCTCGAGACGGTGAAATCACAGGCGAGACCCATCTCCTGGCCACCGGCGATTCTCATTCCATTTACTCGGTTAATCACCGGCTTCTCATTCTCGAGAATGAGGGAAACCATGCGGTTGAACACACCCATGTAGGTGCGGTACTCCTGTGGGCGCCATGAGTAGTGATTCTCGTACTCGACAGTGTTTCCACCCGTGCAGAAGGCTCGATTGCCGACGGCAGTCAAAACAACGCAGTTCACATCGGGACGGGTCGAAGCCCAGTCTAGAGCGAGGCACAGCTCACGCAAGCTGGCAGTAGTGTAGGAATTGTACTGAGAGGGATTGTCAAGCCATATCCAGACATCGAACAAATCCTCGACCTTGTTACCGTCCGGCTTCTCAAGCGGGCGCAAATCAACCGTGACATGCTTGAAGTCAGCGTGTTCAGAGAAAGCGTGCCTATTGGTGCCCGAGGGTGCATCGGAGAAACCCGGGAGGTCTTTCTTCGTCATTCAATCACCTCTTGGCGGTGCGTAGGTTGAGTCGCTGCCGCGCGCTCGGCTAGTGAGGATGTGAGGTTTTGGTAGTGGTGGATCGTCTGTTGGCCTCCGAGTTTGAGTTCGGCCTCGTCGAACCGTTCGTTCAGCTCGGTCTCGTCAGAGTCTGACAGCACCCCTTCGCCCAAGGGAAACAGAATCTGGTTCTCCTTGGCGATGTGCAGGGTCAGCAACTCGCTGTACTCCCTAGCTGCTCGGACAAGCTCCTCGGGGGCTTCGGATTCAAGCGCCCCCTCCATTCGGGCAACGCAATTCCTCCCTATCTCATGCTCGTTCATCATGACGGCTACGGGTCCGTAGTCCAAGCCGATTCCCCTTTGGGCATACATCTCGAAGAGTTGATCCTCCTCCTTTGCATGATGCATCCCATCAGCGAAACTCCGAATGAAGTCGATAGAATCACGCCAGAATGACTCATCCATCTCCCCAGTCTTAGAAGTGTGCTCAGCCATGATTTCTATCGAACCTATCGCCTCGAGGATTAGTTCGTGTTCATCCATCAGTCTTTTCGTGCTTCTTCTCATATTTCTTCTACCCCTCCCACAATTCGTCAGGAATGAGAATGGTACGTTTGGCGGTTTCACCGTGATGGGTTGACTCGAAAACCTCGCTGATTTCGGAAAGTCTCCTCCTCTCAGTGGTCGCAAGCAGGTTGACTGCCCCAGAAAGAACCCTTTCCAGTAGTTCGGGATAGTATTCGGGCTGGCATCCCCAGTTACCAAAGGCCCTCGCATCGTGCGCCATCAGATTGGATAGGCGGATACTCACCTTGCTCATGGTGAATCCGACTACAGCCAGTGTACCACTGGGGCCAATTAACTCGAATGCCAGGGTCTGTCCGGAGGGATTTCCGCTGCACTCGAAAATCTTCCAGCCCTTACTGGCCCAACCCTCTGATGAAGTCAGCTCGCGCAGCCATGCACGACATTCCCTGCTAGTCTCCCCAGATACCTCACGCAGGTGTTCGAAGCCGAGTCGTGCCATCGAGTCAAGCTTCTCTGGGCTGACATCGAGACAGATGACGTGCGCGCCCCGAGATCGAGCCAATTGTGCGCAGTATCCCCCGACCCCGCCGCAGCCGACGACGATGACGACATCGTCGTCCTCAACCTCGGATCTGAGTATCGCCTGCCACGGAGTGCTAACCGCATCAGCGATAACCGAAAGGTGGGCGATGTCCCCCTCGAATGTCTCGGGGATAGGTACCAACCATCGAGATGGGGTCCTGATGTGACTGGCAAAGCCGCCGTCGATGTCATTGCCCGGCATCAGCTGGTCGCTGCAGACATTGCTTCGCCCACCGGTGCAATCGTCGCACTCACCACACGGCATTACTGCAGGTATGATCACCCGTTGGCCGACCCAAGACGAAGACGAGGGGCCGGATGATACGACTATTCCAGAAATCTCGTGTCCGAGAATCAGGGGCAAGGGATGCTTGGTCCGAACCCCATCATAGTGGAAGCCGAGATCGGTGTGGCAGACTCCGCAACCCGCGACTTCGACGAGCACCTCATCCGAGCCTAGATCTTCTGGATCGAGCGTCCAAGTGCGTATCCTAGGGGGCTCTCCGACTTCGTGGAGCTCCCATCCAGTGATGTGGAAGAGGTCCTGAACTTCCTGCATTCAGTCAACCCCCGCAGCATTCTCTGGTTCTCTGCCATCCTGCCACTCGGGCTTTCTCTTCTCTAGGAAAGCGTTCAGTCCCTCGGAGTAATCAGGGTGGTCGATGAGGTCCGAGATGAATCTCTCGCCCATCCGCCGATGACCTGTGCCGTGCACGAGCTGGTCGAGGGAGCGCAGGTTGCGGAGAGCAATCTCGACGATTCGGGGTGAGTTGGAGAGAACGGGGTCGAGAAGTGCCATTGATTCTCGCAACAGATCTTCTTTGGGGACGCATTTGTTCACGAGGCCGATTGCCTCAGCCTCGGAACCCGTGATGGGGGTTCCACTGAGTATCATCTGCTTCGCCTTGCGCATTCCTACAGAGGGGGGTATCTGGAGCATGGCGAACGGGGGATAGCATCCAACGGTGATTTCTGGTATTCCCATCTTGCAGTCCTCGCTAACCACGATGAAATCACATGCAAGTGCAACCTCAACACCGATACCGAAACAGAAGCCATTGACCGCAGCAAGGGTGACCAGCGGGGTTTCACCCAAACGCTCGAGAAGCTCCACCAATTTCCCTATCATCTCAGGCGCATGCTCGGGGAGGTGCTCCTCAATCGAGGCCCCAGCACTGAACCCCTTATCGCCGGCACCGACGATGACAATAGCACGGCAGTCGGTATTGGAACCAGCAGCATCGATGGCTTGGACCATGGATGCGATTACCTTTGAATCAATAATGTTCACCGGGGGGTTTTCTATCTCGATGACAAGCACCGACCCATTCTCATGCGGATTGGTTTCACTGCTCACGCTAAACCCCCGGTGCTCCGTGGCACATTATGGCTCATGACCTGATGCACGAACATATTAGGATTCGTTTCCAGAATTTCCCTCTGGTGAATCCCTGGTCCAAATCGACCAGACACCTGATGGGTGTGATTCCATACAAGCCTTGCACTCCTCAAATAGGAGATTGTCACCACACTCTCGCTCCAGCTTAATCTCCTTGCCCATGGATTGGAATACGCCTACCATCTCCGAGAGACGAGGGTCGGAAGCGGAGAACTGCTTGACCCATCCATCAATGGCCGTGTCTGGGACTTCGGGTTGAGCCGTCGTCACCGGGAGTCTCATCATTGGGCCCTCAGTTTCTCGATCCGCTGCATGGCCAGGGTCGCCGCACCAATAGCCCCCACATACTGAACGAGGTCGCCTTCAGGGACATTCACGCCATCGCCGAGTTTCTCAGTCAGAGACTCGACCATCGTGGGGAATCTCATAATTCCCCCGATCAGCGTGTATTCAGGCTCCATTTTGATACGGCGCATCAATTGCAGTGAACGGGCCATGAGTGACAGCATCGCCCCATGCATTATGTCTGAGGGTGCTGAGCCAATTGAGAGTTGATTGATGACTTCCGATTCTGCGAATACAGCACAGACTCCAGAGATGTCAACCTCTTCATTTGAAGATGCTGCCAAATCCCCGATTTCCTCTGTTTCGTAGCTCATGTAGCGTGCAGTCTTCTCCAAGAAGGCCCCCGTACCGGCGGCACATTTGTCATTGAGTCTGAAAGATTTGACTTTGATGTTTTCATCGAGTTTCGTCGCCTTCATCGTCTGGCCACCGATGTCCAAGACGGTTCGTGTTTCAGGGAATAGCCAGTGCGCACCTCGCGCTGCAGCCGTGAGGGCGGTCACAGTGACATCGCCGAAGTCAACTTGGTGTCTTCCGTAACCTGTGGAAATAACATAGCCGACGTCTTCCTGCCCAATCTCAGCATCTTCCATGGCTTTGTCACAGGCTTTGCGAGCAGCCTCACCCAGTCTGAATCCAGTACTCAACATCGCCTTTCCAATGATATCGCCAGCTGGATTGAAGACTACCGATTTGGTATATGTCGATCCAACATCTATTCCTGCAACGCACTTCATGCGGCTACCTCTGCAGTCTTTGCTCGATCCATGGCAAAAAGGGCAGCTCCCAAGGCCCCCATGTAGTGCGATTCATCGCTGACGTTCATCTCCAGGCCCATGTGTTCGTTGAGCACGTGGACCATTCCGAGATTCTTTGCCACGCCCCCCGAGAAGGAGACCCCTTCCGTGATGCCTACTCTGCGGAGCAGACCGATTGAGCGAGCGCTTATTGATTCGTGAACCCCCATCAGGATATCCTCGATTTTCTTGCCCTTGCCCAGCCACGAGAGGATTTCGGATTCAGCGAAGACCGTGCAGGTGGTGCTGATGCGAACTGGGCGAGTGGCCTCCAGCGCAGTTGGCCCGAGGTTATCCAACGGAATGTCTAGGGCTGTCGAGGCGGCTCCGAGGAAGCGGCCAGTTCCGGCAGCGCACTTGTCATTCATGCAGAAATCGAGAATTTCCCCCTGTTCACTAACTGAAATCGCCTTGGTATCTTGCCCCCCCATATCGAGAACGGTACGGGTGTTCGGGAACATGTGTACAGCACCGCGGCCGTGACAAGATATCTCAGTCACCTGATCGTCTCCGAATGTGACTTTGTAACGACCGTAGCCCGTCCCTATGACGTACTTGATCAAATCAGAATCGATATCCGTCTCCTTCAGCGCATACTCGAATGATGTTTCTGCTGCGGCAACAACATCCGCACCAGTATCAATGAGAGCGCGCCCGACAATATTCAAATCCTCATCAATAATCACTGCTTTCGTCTGGGTCGAGCCGACGTCGACACCCGCCGTGTAGATCATTGGGTCGCCTCCTGCAACCTTGCGGCCTTGCGCATCTCCATGCCTTCGAAGAAGGCGTCAATTCGATTCTTCATCTGGGCTACTGAAACCACTCGTTTATCCATCATATCGGATTCGATAAAGAGGCTTGGGAGATCTGTTTCCTCCATTAGCGCCCTACGGTTGTCGGCCATTCCGGTGGACGTGGTGCGACAACTCTTAATCGGGTGGTAGACCACACCATCGATGCCGAACTCATCCATGCAACTGTACACAATCTGTTCAGGGTGAAACATCGAGTCCATTGAGTCGCGCACGTGGATGAGAGTGACCTCGGCCAGTGAGTCAAGTGGATCTTCGAGATTGTATTGGAATCCTAGATTGTTGCCTCCCGAGGCAAACCACATGTATGTCGAAGTGACGAAGACACCGCCCCAATCGGTGAATAACTCGGTGAACTCCCTGAAAATTGGGTAGCAAGGTACGCCAATGAAGGCGAGCCTGTGTTTCTCATTATCATGTGCGCCGACGCCCTCATCGACCATCCACTGCTTTTCCTCCAGTAGCCGTTCGAAGTACTCGGCACCCTCTTTCGTTCCTCGCCAGACATTGTTCACCCCTAGGTAGGCAGTTCCATCTGAGATGGCGTTGAAGACCGCGGGATTGTTCTTGTTCAATTCGATTATTTCCTTCCATGCCGCTGACATTCGATTGGAGTAAGTCAGGGTTTGGTGCAACTTATCCATGTCGAATTTCTTTCCGGTCAATTCCTCGCATTGGGCTATCATCTCTTCCAATTGGATTCGCACATAGCGCTTCTCCCTCTCGAACTGTTCGTCACCTGGCCAACATTGGGTGCCGACTGAACGGGTTCCCGGGACATCGAGCGTGAACAATGGGGTGTCGAGGATGCGTTCCCAAATCTCGCCCCACTTGAGATAGGTGTTGCAGGCATTTGTCAACACGGCAAACCCCGGTGTGGGTAAGCGTCCTTGTGGGTGTTGCCCCCCACGAACCTGGACTGCATAGTCAGCCTTGACATAGCCACAGATATCGGGAGAGTAACCGTGATCTTCGGCTTCGTTGAGCAACTCAGGCGCTTTGTGGCGCACTGCTGTTTGCAAGGAGGTTATCTCAGGAAACACGATTGGCAGATCGAAGTTCTGTAGAATCTCGGCCAAGCTCCCCATGACGAAGACATAAGCGCCCCACTGCCCTTCGTTGGCAGCCTTGTCAAGTCCCTCAAACCACTTTTTGAAGAGGGCCGAACCCTCTCGATTTCCTCTTCTCCACATTTCATTATCTTTTACCGAACTCATAATTTCACCTCAGTCAAACAGTATATTCTCCACAAATGTCTCGAGTTGGATTTCCAGATGGTCGAATGTGGTCATATTCTCTTCAAACTCGCTAACGAAGAATGGGATGTCCGCTTCTTCCAATGTGTGGATATATGTCACCTGCTCCTCAAGCCCAGGCTCACACATCTTTGCTGCTGTGATGATGACTGCATCGGCATTCGCCCTATTCACCCTCTCAAGCAACATCTTTTCCTTCGGCTTATTGAGGTCATGCTGCACGGGGCTGTAGGAAGATGAGTCGATATATGCTGTTGCGAGTGCTGCGACTGGATCATCACCGGCAACGACATCTTCCAGAATCCAGCGTAGGCCAATGAAGAAATCGTCATCGACGACATAGCACGACCGTCCGATAGTCCTGATTAAATCGAGCGGAGGTTGTTCACAAAATCCCCCCTCAAAGACAACTCGAATACGGTCTTGCTTTCGAGTTGGTCTTTCATCGATCGAGTTGAGAACCTGGATAAGTAACTCATTGTGCTCCTCTCTGGGCATCATTCCACCAAGGCGGACGAGTGTGTAGGCCTCATCGGCAGTTATCTTCCACGGAGTTTCCAGTTTCACCCGATACAAGTCTCTGAGAAGCTTGCGGTTCTCATTGAATAGCGCGATTGAATTGCTCAAGGCCTCATCGGTTATTTCATTCCCACTCACTTCTTCGATTAATTCAATTATTCGTTGATACTCTTCGGTGAGATATTGCTTCGAATGACTCGAGTTCGGATTCTGGGGCAAGTATAGGATTTGACATGGATAGTCATAGTTTCGACCCCAAATAGCACCCAAATTGCGTGAAGCATCACAAATTGGATGGGTGACAAACATGTCAAGGACAACTCTCTCACTCAATGCCTGTTCCAGGGAGGTCTTCAGTATCGAGCAAAGGTACGATCCGAACCGGCTGTCTGTCAATCGGGGTTCGACGGGTGCCCCAGCAATCTTTAGCGGCAACATGCCAGCGGCGTGGGCGAACTCCTCTGGGAAGTAGACTTGGAAGTGCCCGAGAACCTTGCCCCCGCCATCGCGCCAAGCCTTGACGGTGGGCCAGTTCTCATCTTCGAGAACCTCCCTGCAAAGCCATAGGACCTGCTCGAGGCTTTCCCCCCTCCATCCTTCCAAAGTATCCTTTGTTGTTTCAACCGCCGTCATTTCAACCACCCAATGCAGCCTACCCGCACGTATACTCCGTGAGTGGAGTAGAGTTTGTCGCTTTAACCCCGAACATGTGTATAATAGTAAGCATTATAATGCTCAAAGGCGAACATGTTCGGTATTTAGACATATCTGCCCATACCATGCCGGTGAGGAAAGTCTCAATGAAACTACACCATGAGATTCTGATTTAGAAATGCGAGAAGGAGCTTGAGATTCGAACTCCTCCGACCTAACCACATTGCGTGCAATACACGCTTTCGGGCTGTCCGCCCTCCACGAAAGAGGTGAACCATTCGAGGAAGGGCACGCCCTCGACCTCCAGCGTGTAGAATCTCTCAGATGTGAGAATGGTATGCGCCTGTCCGGGCGCGAGGTATCCAGAGTAGGGTATGCCCGCCTCCTCGATCTGATTATCGGCGGTGATGATGAGCGATTTGTAGTCCACCGACACATCGTGCTCCAGCAGGGCGTTGAAGTAGCGCATCGTATTGTCGTAGGAGTCGTCGAAGCGTGCGAACCTGATGTCATTGTCATGAGCCCAAGCCCGCAGAATGAGATCGCCACCAGTCATCTGGTTGAAGGCGAGTCCGTCCATGGGGAAATCCGCCAGTGAAGTGTCCAACCCCCATATGTCATAGAAATCGTAGGTATTGTTCGAGAACAGCCCACCACTGCCATCGTTGAAGACGGTGATGCTCGCTTCGGGGTAGTCATCGGAAGCAAGGGCCCCGTAGAAGGGCGAGGGCGGTGAGCCTGCACTGGACCCAGTGACGAAGATTTGGGTTGCAAGGGGATAGGTCTCGAGCATGTGGGTGTAGGCGGTCTGCGAGTTCACGTGACCGTTGTGACTAACAGGGCCGCCCTCGTATTCGGTCACGGTCTCGCCAAGGTGAAGGTCCCCCGTGCAGTATGGGACGAAGACGAAGGACCAATCGGCAAAGGGATTGTCCTCATTGTTGAAGTTGAAGATTCCCCCGTTGTTGGAGTATACAGAGGAGGCCGTACTGGGATTGTCCCAGTCCCCGACCGTCGTCTTGTAAGTCCCGCCCTCGAATTGGCAGCTGTAGTCGTTCCAGCAGGCGCCGCCACCCTGGAAGTAGAGAACGACTCGGGACGGGTCAGCATCCCTAGTCCAGAAGGAGTAGTTAGAGCCGTCCGAGCACTCGCAGTCCCCTCCGGGATTGTGGCGAATCCAATTCACCCCATAGGAAGACTCCCATGGGGGGAATACGCACGGAGCCTCGTCAGTGGCCACGGGGTCGTAGTTGGTCGCCTCTGCGGACATGCAACCGACTATCTCGTCCTTGTCGAAAACTCCGTCTCCATCAGAATCCGGGTATTCGCAGGAGCTGTCATCGGCCGTAGCGGTGATGTCATAGTTGCTAGCAGATTCATCTATGCACCCCAGTACGTCGGCAGGGGTTTCATCACTAGGCTCTGACATGCAGCCTGAGAGCAGCATACAACTAACGAGGGCGAGGGCGATTAACGGACGGTGATGGTGCATTGAATCAGGTGTAGGGGGGTGGGTTATCAAGGTATTTTCACTCAATACTCGATGTATGGGTGGATTTTGTCAGCATTCTGTGAAAGTGATGGACCCCAGTCTCCCTAGTTGGCGAGTAGCGGCCGCGGTCATAAACTCCGGCACCCACGCCACGCTGGGTTGCCTCGACGATTTCCTGGTCCTCGGCCTCGACCTTATCCAAGTCACCCCCAGCCCCCTTGCCAAGCATCGATTTGTCGCCTACGAAGCCATGGTAGATAATGCGTGTTCGATCGACTGAGAGGGGGATTACGAGATTGACTGATAGCCCCCACGGATAGAAGTTGAGCATGAGGCCGGGGTAGAGCCAGTAGTAGTACGCCGCCACTCGCTCGCCGAAGTCTGGCGAGGACTCTGGTACTTCGAAGACGGGTTCGCCCTCGCTGGCAATGCCGATTTGGAGTACCCCTCCTTCGAACAGCTCGGTGCGATAGGCATCGTAGTCAAGCGCCTCGTGGAGGTCGGGATGGACGTACGGTATGTGGAAGCCCTCCAGGTAGTTGTCGACGTACAGTGCCCAATTGGCCCGAATGTCGTACGAGCGGTGACGAGATGGGTCATGCTCGAAATCCTCGATAGGAATCCACCCGAGCCTATTCTGCAACTCTGCAATGCAGCCTTCGAGATCGGTTGGATTAGTACTGGTGAACACGATTCCCTTCCACCTGAGGACAGGGAAGGAGGGGAGGTCGTCCGATGGGCTTGGGAATCCCTCGACCCCTTCGAACCCAGGCATGTTCCTGAGGCATCCGTCCAAGTCGAAGGTCCGGCCGTGGTACGGGCATCGCAGAGTCTGGGTCGAGCATGGCCCGCTAGCCATCAGCATGCCCCTGTGGGTGCAGACATTCGAGATGCATCGAACACCCCCGTCCATGGTCATGAGCATCGGCTCGCCCACAAGAGTTTCCATGTGGTCAAGCGGCAGGAAGCCATTCTCGGATAGTTGTCCCTCATGACCGGCATAGTGCCATGACTCGGAAAAGGTCGTGAGCAATTCCGAGAACAGCGCCTCGTCCGTGTAATAGCACGAGGGAAGCGTCTGCGCTTTGCGGATATCGGGGTTGATGGGGAGTGGCAAGATGATCTCCGCGCCAACCCTCAAAGCACTCCGATGTAGCAATTTCGACGTTATGGCATGAGCACCCTTTGCCGGTTAGGTATCGTCTTCGGCAACGACGACCCTAGCTGCCCTGAGAACGCGATCATGGAAGGTGAAACCCTGTTCGATGACCTCAATGACGCTGCCTGGCTGTGACCCCTCTGGCCCTGGCACAGTTGCGATGGCCTCCATGCAAGTTGGATCGAATGGCTTGCCAGCGGCTTCGATGGGACTCACGCCCTCTGCCTCGAGGGCGGTCCTGATGCCATCGAGTGTCATTCTCACGCCCTCGATGACCGTCTCGGCCCCGTTGTCGCCCTCTGCAGAATCTACAGCCTTGCTCAGGCTGTCGACCATGGGCAGCAGTCGCCTGGCTAGTGAGGCGCTACCATACCTGATTGCCTCGGAGCGGTCCCTCACTGCCCTCTGCCGCGCATTGGCGACCTCGGCATTGGCGTATTGGAGTTCCTTCTCGAGCTCGGCCAATCTCCCCTCTAAATCGGGATCATCGGCATCCCCGACTTCGGGAATCTCGTCCGAACCCCCTCCCGGCACGGTCACGGGTTCAAAGCACCACTCAAGAATCCGATGGTCTGAGTCAGTTCGCGTAGAAGTATTCGCCGGCCGCCTTTTGCTCGCGGTCCTTGCGGCTGGACGGCTTGTTTATGCGGGGGCGGTGGGACTCTATATCGCGCCTGAAGGTAACATCGACATCTGACAGGAAGAGGTTCATTCCCTTTCGCAGGGAAAGGGGGCCCACGGCATGGCCGTGTTTGCCGCCCTCACCTTGGAAGACTAGGAGGGAGTCACTGACGATGTCGATGAAGTAGGTGTCGTGATCTATCACCATGGCGGCCTTCTCATTACTCTCCATGGTCCTCCTGATCGCCTTCGCCGCCTCCATCCTCGCATTGGCGTCGAGGAATGCGCTAGGCTCGTCGAATAAGTACAAGTCTGCCTCCTTTCCAAGGCATATCGCGATACTGACGGCCTGCAGCTCGCCACCAGAGAGCTTCTTGGCCCTGAGCTCGAGCAACTGATCGATTTGCAGGGTCCTGATGACTTGGGTGTGGAACTCGCCTGACCTCCACGAGACGCCAATCTCACTATCCATCCACTCCATCACGGTCCCCTCGAAGTCTGTGCTGACGTGCTGTGGCTTGTAGGAGACCTCTGAGTCCATAGTGCACCATCCTTGATCGGGTTCCATCTCCCCGGCAATCATCCTCACCATGGTCGTCTTCCCAGTGGAGTTGGGTCCGACGATGCCGACAACCTCCGCGGACCTCACCTGTCCCTCGCCGGTGGTGAGTTCGAATTCCCCGAGCGTCTTCTCCATGTCCCCCCACCGAAGCAATGCTTGACCGAGTCCCTCACCCCTCACGCGGCCCTTCAGGAATTGGATTGGCTTGTCTCGAATACGGATGTTCTCCTCGGGTAGGAAGCCGTCAAGATATGCGTTGATTGCAGTTCTGGTCGACCTTGCGGGTGTAAAAATTCCATAGGCAGCACGCTCGCCGTAGACGACGTGGATCAGATCGCAGAGGACATCGAGGATGGCGAGGTCGTGCTCGACCACGATTGCTCGCTTGCCTCGCTCGGCTAGATCCTGGATTATTCGCACTATTCGCATCCTCTCATGGATGTCGAGGTAGGAGGAGGGCTCATCGAAGAAGTAGACATCGGCCTCCTTCAGCAAGGTGGCGCAGATGGCTACCCTCTGTAG
The DNA here is from genome assembly GCA_002722735.1 of Methanobacteriota archaeon. Taxonomy (GTDB): domain Archaea; phylum Thermoplasmatota; class Poseidoniia; order Poseidoniales; family Thalassarchaeaceae; genus UBA36. The sequence goes on along the minus strand of PBMR01000014.1, from coordinate 27,836 downwards.
CTCCCCGCCCGAGAGCGACTGAAGGTCACGTTCGAGGATGTGGTCTATGGTGAGCGCCTCGGCATACGATGCCGCCTCGCTACGCTCGTCAACCCTATCCAGCAGCTCCTTAACGAGACCATCGAAAATCTCTGGCAGCTTATCGACGTACTGCGGCTTGACCGCAACGGTGACCTCCTCCTCGGAGACCAAAGCGAGATAGTCCCTCAACTCGCCCCTGGGAAACGAGGACAGGATTTCCGTCCAAGCCTTCGAGTTCGACGTCCAATCCCCGAGATTGGGCCTGATGGCCCCGGATAGAAGGTTGATTGCAGTGGACTTGCCCATCCCGTTGGGGCCCAAGATTCCCACGACCTTCTCCTCCCTGGGTGCTGGCAGGCGGAATAGGCGGAAGCCGTTCTCACCATAGCGATAGGTCATCTCCCCCTCCAGCTCCCCCGGGAGATTTGTGATGATCAGCGCGTCGAAGGGACACTTGCTGACGCAGATGCCACAGCCAATGCACAGTGGCTCTGAGACGTTCGGCTTGCCCGAACCATCGTCTAAAACGATGCACTCAATACCGTTGCGCACCGGAGGGCAGAAGGCCCAGCACTCGGAGTTACACTTCTTTGGCTGGCAACGGTCCTCTAGAAGAACTGCCACTCTCATGCTTCTTTCCCCCTTGCGTTTCGCTCAATACATCTTCCATGCGGCTTGCCGGAGGCAGCCGCTTTTCTCTCAGAGTCCGAGGAACCGATACCTCACATACACGTATGCTGCCAGCAGCATCTTCTCGGTCTTCGAGAGTTGTATCCTCTCAGTGAACACGTCGCCATCACGCTTGATGATCTTCTTCATTATCGACTGGTAGAAGGATGACATCGCCGCGGGAGAGTAACGGGAAGACTTGTCGAGCAGGGGGAACAGTTTGAACGTCCGTTCCCTGTATCCCTCAACGCGATCGAGGTATTCCCTGACGAAGGGCGCCCATCCGGGATGGCTCAACAGCGCCTCACCGCTCTTCACGTCCTCCTCGCTGATACCCCAGCGAATGAGGTCCTCCATGGGCAGGTAGATCCGATCCCTTTCGGCGTCCTCAGCGACATCACGGATAATGTTGATCAATTGCATGAACACACCCCATGACTCCGCGTACTCGCGTGCCTTCGGATCGTCATAACCGTAGATCTCGATGCAGACTAGGCCCACGGTCGAAGCTACTCTGTAGCAGTATGAGTAGAGGTCTTCGAAGGTTTGGTACCTATTGCGGTGAAAGTCGTCCTCCATACCGCTTATCATGTCATCCAAAAGCTGACGGGGGACGCCGAAAGTCCTCACAGTGTCCTTGATTGCGATGAAGATAGGATCGGTTGAGGTGACGTTTCCGTAGGCTGTAGACAGTTTCTTCCTATAGTAGAAGAGTTGTGACATCTTTTCGTTGTAGATGGATCGGTTGAGCACCGGCTCTCCGGGGCTGAGGCGTTCGATGCTGTCCCTGTAATCAACAGACTCAGGATTCTTCGAAGAACCCCCGGGGAAGAAATCGACATAGTCCCCATCGGCGATATCGTCGGCCCTTCTGCAGAATGCGTAGTATGCCATGATGGCACGGCGCTCGGCTTCTGGAAGGTACTTGAACGAGTGGTAGAAGTTCCCAGCCTCCTTCCGGGTCAGCTCCTCGCAGTAATCGTAGGCCGTTTCGATAATGTGCTCGGGAACATCGGGTTCGGACCATATGGCGGCATCGATGTGCCTGAAGGGGTTGACCAAATCCCCGCGTGTCCCGATGACACCCATGAAGAGGGCTCCCTCGCGCATTGCTTCTAAGGCGGTGATGCTGATGGCGCGGGTCGCTTCCTTGGTCAAGTCGACTGCGGACCTGATTATATCAATGGGCTGTTCGGGATCGCTAGGCGCACCGACGAATATGCTCCTTTGATACTCGTCTAGGGGCATGGTCGCGACCCGGGAATCCTGCCTATGTGACATTGCGTTCCAGGAATCGGGTCGGGCACGCTCTTCTTGAATGTCTCGTGGGTGCGATTGCGTAGCACGTCGGATTGTTGAATAGCACATCAGAGAGCCTTGTGTCAGGGGCTTCGATTGGCGTCGAGGAGCTTCTGACTTAGCCGAGAAAAGGGTAGAGCGAGGATGGTTCTGTTCCTCAGTCGCTTGATTTCAGGCCTTAAGACCTTAATGCGGCTCTCGGCTTCCAGAACATTGTGATTTCGCAGCAGCCTCAGAGTCCGCTGACCGATGAGCACTGGCATCATGCATGCCCCCCTCAATCGGAACTGCCTGTGGGGCAATAGGGTGATGTACTCGACTGCGGCATCCAAGTGCGAGGATGCCTTGTCGATGTATTCGTCGAAAAGAGTGCGGAAACGGTCGATGGCTCCCGATTCGAGCAGATCGGAAGGAGACAAGCCGTGCTCGGACAGTGCTTCGCTTGGCAGGTAGCAGCGTCCCAATCGAAGGTCTTCTGGTATATCGCGCAGGATGTTGATCAGTTGCAGCGCCTTGCCGAACCTCGCACCGGTCTCGAATAGTCGCGCCTTGGTATGGGCATCAGCCTCGAAAAGGTGCTCGAGGGAAATGTGGGTCCAGAACTCACCGACGCTTCCAGCCACACGGTAAGCGTAATCGTCGAGTTCGCCCTCATTGGAGAGCGCGATGATGGACTCCCCGGAGGCGTCTGCAAAGCGCCGAAGATCGAGGTTCTGGCCGCTGATGATGATGTCGAGGCACTGCTGAATTCGTTGCTGATCGACAGAGGGAAACCTCCTCATGCATTCTACAGATGAGTCGGCGCTCTCCAGAAGCTTCGCCTCGGCAGGGTTACTCTGCAGCCGTGCCAAGGCGACGAGGTCCGGTAGCGTGGACGAGCGCTCCTGAATACGTTCGTTGAACTGCTCGAGTGCTTGCAGCCTCTGGTCGGTGGAGCCATTCTCTGAATCGGCGATGGTGTCGGATGTGCGAGCCAGAAGGTACAGCAAGCCAACCTGAGGCCTGATGCGCGAGGGCAGCAACTTGAGAGTCAGGTAGAAGGATCGTGAAGTCCCCTCTAGAATCGAGTCAAGATCGGGGGCTAGCATCTCGGGCATGAAACCACCACCTAGGCCACGCAGGTGGCTCACTCCTAAGACTCTCGCAGGCCCGCTTCGACCAGCACGTCAAGCAGGACCTCCCCGATTTTCGAAGGGTCCCTTGCGATGTGGATGCCAGCTGCTTCAAATGCAGTGAACTTCTCCTCAGCCGTTCCTTTTCCACCAGAAATAATAGCACCAGCGTGACCCATTCTCTTACCTGGTGGAGCAGTGGCTCCGGCAACGAATCCAATGAGGGGTTTGGAGAAGTTCTCCTTGGCCCACTTTGCTGCATCCTCTTCGGCCGTGCCGCCAATCTCGCCAATCATCACCACCGCCTCAGTCTCTGGGTCCTCCTCGAAGGCAGAGAGGCAGTCGATGAAACCGGTTCCGCTTACAGGGTCGCCACCGATTCCGATACAGGTCGTCTGGCCCTCGCCGACACCCATCGTCTGGGCCACAGCCTCGTATGTGAGCGTGCCAGACCTGGAGATGATGCCGATTCGCCCCTTGGCGTGGATGTAGCCGGGCATAATGCCGATCTTGCAGCCACCGTCATCACCGGGGCTGATGATGCCCGGGCAGTTCGGCCCGATGAGCCGTACACCGGGCCTCTGGCCGATGTGAGCCACCGTCCGCACCATGTCCAGAGTGGGGATACCCTCACTGATGCAAACGACCAAGCCGCCGCCGTTGATCTCGTGGAAGGCATCGGCGGCCTCCGTTATAGCCGAAGCCGCAAATCGTGCGGGGACGTAGATGACGCTGGCTTCCGCACTGGTTTCGGAGATCGCCTCGGACATGGTGTCGTAGACGAGTACTGAGCGACCGGGCAGATCAACGGTCTGTCCCCCCTTCCCCGGTGTGACCCCTCCAACGATATCAGTGCCATACTCGATCATCCGGGTGGCATGGAACATTCCCTGACTGCCCGTGATGCCCTGAACCAGGACCTTGCTGCTCTCGTTGATCCAGATGCTCATTGCGATGTGCCCCCGATGACCTTGACGATTGCCTCTCCGGCTTCGGCGAGAGTGCTGGCAGTGATGATGTCCAAATCGCAATCATCGAGAATCTGCTTGCCCTCCGAGTGGTTCGTTCCTGAGAAGCGAACTGCGAGAGGGATGTTGAGTTCGATCTCCTCGGAAGCCTCGATGATGCTGCTGGCAACCATGTCACATCGGATAATGCCACCGAAGATATTGACAAGAATCCCATCCAAACGGGGATCCTCGAGGATTATCCCGAAGGCGGTGGTGATGGATTCGCGGTCAGCTCCGCCTCCTATGTCGAGGAAGTTTGCTGGTTCGCCCCCGTAGAGCTTGATGACATCCATAGTGGCCATTGCGAGGCCGGCACCATTGACCAGGCAGCCTATATTCCCATCCAGATCGACGTATGAGAGTCCGTGCTCGCGAGCTCGGACCTCGATGTCGGACTCCTCTGAGGGATCGCGCAAATCAGCACGCCAAGGATGCCTGAAGGAGGCGCTGTCATCGAAGCTAATCTTCGCATCCAGAGCCACCATCGTGCCGTCCTCGGTTCTGACAAGGGGGTTGATCTCGATCATCGAGCAGTCTCTGTCTATGAATATAGATGTGAGTGACCCGATCATCTCAACGAAGGAGGCATGAGCGGTGCCCGAGAGACCCAATGAGTCGGCCAGCGCGCCTTTCTGCTCATCCTGTAGGCCAACCAACGGGTCGACCCAAGCCTTGTAGATGGCCTCGGGAGTGCTCTCGGCGACCTCCTCTATGTCCACCCCACCCTCGGTGGAGGCCATGACGAGAACAGAGTCCTCCTCGCGGTCGATGAGCAGGGCTAGGTAGTACTCGTGCGCGATGGCGCAGCCGGCCTCGACGTAGAGGTTGCTGACTAGTTTGCCAGATGGGCCGGTCTGCTTGGTCACCAGCCTGTGCCCGAGGATGTTCGACGCGAACTCCTCCACTTCCTCACGTGAGGTTGCTACCTTTACCCCCCCTTCCATGGCCAGTTTCCCCGAATCGGGGTGGTACAGGTTGCCCTTGCCACGCCCACCGGCGTGTATCTGACTCTTGACGGCGACCGTTTTCGATCCCAACGAGTCGTAGGCAGCAAGAGCCTGCTCGACATTCGTGCAGTGCACCCCCTCCTGCACTTCGACCCCTGCATCCCTGAACAGAGCCTTGGCCTGGTACTCGTGTATGTTCATACGCCTCGGCCACTCGCATCACGTCCTTGAACGATGCGCCCGGCCAGTAACCTGACTAAACTCGCGAAGTGATGAAATGGGGGACTACGTCCGTCTGACCATGGATGTTGTCGTTCTGGCAGGAGGATTCGGGACGAGGCTCCGGCCTTGGACGAATAGCGTGCCCAAGCCCCTGCTCCCGATCCTCGACAAGTCGATGATCGAGCATGTGGTGGCCGTGCTCCCTGAATCTCTGGTCGACCGCGTCCTAATTGCCGCTGGTTTCGGGATAGGCCGGATGCGTGAGTACTTCTCGACGCTGAGCCTGCCTTACGAGATGGTCATCGTGGAGGAGACGGAGCCTCTCGGAACTGGGGGTGCCATAGCGAACTGCAAGGACCACCTGTCCGGCGGGACCTTCTGCGTGATCAACGGCGACCTGATCACGAGCCTCAGAGTCGAGGAAATGTTAGATCTGCACACCGCGAACGGGGGGATTGCAACCATATCCCTCTGGGAGGTGGAGGATCCCTCGAGGTTTGGGGTTGCTGACTTCGACCCCGAGGAGGGCAAGATTAGGCGCTTTCAGGAGAAGCCGCCGAGGGAGGAGGCCTACTCGAACCTCATCAATGCCGGGACCTACATCCTAGAGCCTGATATCTTCAAGCTAATGCCTGACGGAGCACATAGCATCGAGCGGGACGTCTACGAGGACCTCGCGGAGATCGGCGGTCTCAACGGATTCCCGTTCGAGGGCTGGTTCGTCGATGCCGGCACCTCTGCCTCCTACATCGAAGCAGCGCAGGTCTGCATCACCAACAGGCGCTTCAGCAGCGGGGTGATCATGGGCGACTCGTGGTTCGGCGATGGCTCCAGCAACGCCGGTGATGTACGCCGGAGCGCTGTCGGTGCGGGTGCGGAGATAGGTGAAGGAGCGGCGGTCCGTGACTCCGTTATCCTCGAGGGTGCTAGGGTCGGCTCGGGATGTAGGGTCGAGGGCTGTCTGATTGGAATGGACGCTAGAATCGATGATGATCAGGAATTGTCCGACGAAATAGTGAACCATGTTCTAGGAACAGCCTGAGTCGGTGCAATGGGTGCGGACTTCGGAAAGATAGGCTTCTCGGGGGCCCTCAGGCCCTCACAGGTGGCGTCATCGAGCATAATCGAGAGGGAGCTCGAGTCCGATTCGAAGGAGTTGCTGATAGTAGCGCCACCCGGCTCGGGCAAGACCGTCCTTGGCCTCTACGTCTGGTCGGACCTTGTCAGGCTGCCTACGCTAGTCCTGAGTCCCAACTCGGCCATCCAGGCCCAGTGGATCGCTCGGGCAAAGGAGCTATTCCACCTAGACGGCCGTGAGGAGCAGATTGGCACCGACCCGAAGAATCCCGGGATACTGACCTCTCTGACCTACCAGTCAATCACCCTGCCCAAGCGGGGAGGGGAGGGTTTGGACGATGCGGCTCTCGAGCTCTGGATCTCGAAGCTGATGACACCGGACGAGGCCGATGGTTCAGTGGAGGCCGAGGATCGGGAGAGCGCGCTGGCTTGGATCGCCGACCTGGAGGATAAGAACCCTGACTACCACTCGGGTAGGCTCGGCCACTACCGCAAGAAGGTGAGGGACGACTTCGCGGACCACGGCAACGCCCTGTGGGTCCTTCACGAATCCGCTAAGGCGAACCTGATGCGACTGTCCGAAGTCGGTATCGGGCTGATCATCCTCGACGAGTGCCACCACCTCATGGAGCACTGGGGCAAGGTGCTGATCGAGGCAAGGGAGTTCTTGGGGAACCCAATCGTACTAGGACTCACAGCGACCCCCCCGGACGAGGACAACGATGCCTCAGCGGACCGGTACCTCGACCTGTTCGGAGAGGTGGACTACGAGGTCCCGGTCCCCGCGCTGGTCAGAGACAGCAACCTATCCCCCTACCAGGACCTCGCCTACTTCGTGCGACCCTCTCCGGACGAGCTGAGATACATCGCAAATGTCGACGAGGACTTCAAGGGCCTGATAGGGGATTTGAGGAGGGGGCCGGAAGGCGACAAGAAGGGACGCACCCCCCAACTGGAGGTTTGGCTCGCAAGGGTGCTGGACGGGCTCATGCTGCCAGCCGGCGCGGCGAAAGACTGGGGCTCATTCAGAAGGAGGGATCCCAGCCTGGCCGACGCCGCGCGGGCCTATCTGACCGCTGGAGGGCTGAGCCTGCCTCCGGGCGTCCCGGAACCCGAGAACGAGCTGGTCGCCACGGGGGGCAGCATGGACACTGTGATGACAGTGCTCGACCGCTACATCAGAAACGGCCTGATGCGCTCTGAGAGCAAGGAGGACCACGCCCTCGCCGAGGAGGCCAAGGAGAAGCTGAGGATGCTCGGCGTCCAGATCACCGAGGGCGGGGTGAGGGCCTGCGCATCGCCCGTCGGCAGGGTCATGGCCTACGCCTCCGCGAAGTACGGTGCGCTCAGGGAGATACTCTCCGCGGAGATGCAGGCTCTCGGGGCGGATATCCGCGCGGTCATAATCACCGACTTCGAGAAGACCTCGGCGACCGCACTGGTCAAGGGGGTGCTCGATGACGAGGCCGGAGGAGCGGTGGCCGCATACCGAGCCGTCCTGGGTTCCGAGGCCACCGACAGGCTCGACCCGGTTCTGATGACCGGGACCACGGTGCTGGTGGACGACGACCTCCTAGAGCGTATCTTCCCGAGGTTCGAGGAGTGGGCTTCAGAGCGCCAACTGGACATCAAGTTCGACTACGTAGAGAGGGGGGGCTACTTCGAGATCAGGGGCAGGGGCAAGGACTGGCTGCCCAGGTACTACACGATGATGATCACGGAGATGTTCCAAGAGGGGGTCACCAGGTGCCTAGTCGGCACGAGGGGGCTTCTGGGGGAGGGCTGGGACGCAAGTAGGATCAATGTGCTGGTCGACCTGACCACGGTCACCACGAGCATGAGCATCAACCAGCTCAGGGGTAGGTCGTTCAGGCTTGACAAGCTCTGGCCCGATAAGGTCGCTAACAACTGGGACATAGTTTGCCTCGCGGAGGAGTTCACCAAGGGCTTCGACGACTACCACCGCTTCGAGAGGAAGCACAAGCAGCTGTACGGGGTCTGCGATGACGGAGCGATAGAGAAAGGCGTGGGCCACGTCCACGCGGCGTTCACCGAGGTGAAGCCTGAGGGCGTCTCGGAGACCATGGACGTGTTCAACGAGGAGATGATCAGGCGAGCCAGGAACCGTCCACGCACACGGGATCTATGGGGGATAGGGGAGCCTTTCGACGCTGTGCCGAGGGAGGCCATAGAGGTCAAGGGGGGGTTCGGAGGAGGCTTCCCGCCAATGAGGAGGATAGGCTTGGCGGAGTGGTCGGACGAGTCACTAGTGCTCGCAATAGCAGACGCGGTGGCTTGCTCGCTGCAGGCACTGGGCGAACTGGGGCCCAAGGCCAGGATCGCGGGCGGGAGTCGCGGTGGGGGCTGGATGAGGTCCTACCTCGAAGACAGCACGGAGAAGGAGTCCGCGATTTTCGCCGAGGCGATGCAAGAGGTACTGGGGCCCCTGGAAAACCCTCGCTACATCATCTCAAGGGAGGTAAGGATGGTCAGCGAGACCTGGCTGAGCAATATCCTCCCGGAAGTCATCGGGAAGTACTTCCGAGCAGGCAAGAACGTGCTGGCCATGTACCACGCAGTCCCCAAGAGGCTGTGCAAGAACAAGGAGGATGCAGGGGTCTTCCAGCAGCAGTGGAACTGGAAGGTCAGCCCGGGAGAGGTAATGTACGGGCGCAGCAAGGACGGGAGGGGCTATGTTCAGGCCGCCAAGCAGGCCGGCCTGACGCCCAAGGGGTCATTCCACAGGAAGAGCGTGTTCACCTGAGTCACTTGCCAGAGCATTCCTGGCAATCCACTCCCTTGCCCCCATGTGCCTGGCAGAACCTCTTCCGGCACGTGAAGCACCTGAAGTCGAAGGCATTCACAGGAGTGGAGCACCCCGCTTCTCCGCAGGTATCCTCCGAACCCATCTCTTTCGTCGAGGGAGTGGGTGCGGACTCCATCTCAACGACCGTCTTGGAACTAGCGTCACTTACTACTCCCTCATCGGCAGAATATCCCTCCTCCCACCAGTCATCTCCGATTTTCTCTGAATGGTCCGGAAGGTCGCGATGCTTGTAGCAGACATTGCTGTTGAACATCACGCTCTCTGGACACCCAGCAATTGTACAGGCCCCTCCCACTGTCATGGCCGGATCATTGCCTCCGCCGTCCGATTCAACAGTGTCCCCTCCCAAACCGATAGTCGCGATTACATAGGGGCTGGAGAAGAAATTCTTCGCATCTGAGGCTAGAAGGGGTTCATTCTCCTTTATCTTCTCGAACCTCGAGATCCCTTCCTCGATTGAGGTGATTGGGGATTCGTCTCCAGAAGAGTGGAATTGTATGTAGTCGATTAATACGTCATAACCGCGGATTCGACTAGGGGAGATTCCGAACTTCTTGGCGTAAGTGGAACGAGAGCCTGTGGCGTCGTTGGAGCCAGAAACCATCATCCAGAAGAATATGATGAGTCCAATTATAGTGATGGCCTGCAGTTCTGGGCCTCCCTCCCCACTGAGTGCCCATAGTATCCCCGCACAGCAGTAGAATGCAATCTCAATTTCGGACACGATTACCACTAGGGTGTTGGCCTCGGCGCTGTCCCGGCGCCGAGGCTGGTGAGGTAAGTAGAGTCAATTGGCGTAGCCAAACAGTCATCGCCCTCGCGGGCTCCTTCTCTGGGACATGCGGTAATTTGGCAGGGGGGAGATAAACTCAGCGCCGGATAGCCACCCTGATCGAGGGTTCCATGCTCCCTGAGACGTCTCCTTCCATTGGTCTGATTGGCAACCCTATTCGCTTGCAGAGCTCGAGGTGTGGGGCCGACCATGGATGAGAGCAGCGGTTGCTGGCCTCATGCCCGAGAACCGTGATAGGCTCTAGATTGCTCTGCCAATCACCGTTTTGCATCCTGCCGGAGATTCTGGCCCATGAGTGGTCAAATCTCCTCGTCTCGTGCTCGAACTTCCTCAATCCTGCCTTTCTCAACCTACTCAGCAGGAAGTCTCTGGGGATGGCACGGGGGACTATGGCAAGGACCCCGTTTCCATCGTACATGTAAGCAACAGGACCCAGATCCATCGAGTCAAACACCTCCTGTGCCCTATCGACTGCCTCTCTGGGATCCCCCCATCTCTCCGGGAGCCATGCAATCACAGCAGATCGGTCTCTGGTTCCCTTGACATGGCTGCTGACCTCTAGGCTGAGATACCCCTCTCCCTCTTCCTTCCTCACCTCGAGCATGACCTTCGGGCGCATCCTAATCCTAAAATTGGGGAGTTGGATTGGTGGCCTCTTCGGCATACTGACTGCCAAATTATGTCTGGTGATTCCACCAATCCAGTCCTTCACTGGTTTCTCGATCAGTCCGTCTTCCAAGATGGTGCAAGCCCATCCAGTGGAGCCGTGAAGTGTGCCGGGAAGCCTGATGATTCTGCGAGTGTCAGGAGTCACGACCGGATCTACTGGGTGGCCAGCCTCGACTGCACGATCCAGCAGGGACCTCCTCTGCTCCCTCACCGCCTCCTCCCTCCTGACTGGATCTGGCTCGGAGAAGGCAGACCTGTCTGGGTCTCGCGCGATTAGGTGGAATCCCTTGCCCCCTGAGAAGGAAATATGCTGAAGATCTAGGTCAGTAGTCTCAGAAATCCATTCTCTCAGCCTTATCGCTGCCACCCTTGCCTCGTCAAGCCTGCTGATGCAGAATGGTCGCATGTCTATGTCGAACACAACCATGTGATCTAGAAGAATCGGGGGCGGTTTATTGGCATCCTTAAGTCGAGGGAGATTGACGGGATCAAGCCATGATGAGGTCGATACGAAGACGTCTCTTGGCATTGATCCCTTGAAGTCCTTAACTAGCGATTGGCCGGATGAAATCCGTCTCCTAGATGTGACCCATGGTCCCTTTAGCGTCCTCCACCTGAACTGGTGCCTCGTGGGCTTGGACAGCCACGACAGTTCGATGACCGGCCCATTGGAGTAGTGCTGGCGAAGGGTTTCCTCTGACCACTTTGGCGGGCCGGTCACACCCCCATGAACTCGTCATAGGTCTTTGACTAATCCCCGGCACGGTCAAAGAGGCCTCGCTGCTCGCGGTATCGTGAGCGACTGCATCGTCGTTGTGAACTTCAAGACCTACCAGACCGCCCACGGCGCGTCTGCCGAAGAACTGGCCCGAGTCATGGTCAGCATCGAAACCGATGCGCGCTTGGTGGCGGCTGTTTCCGCCCTTGACCTCTCTGCAGTCGTCGCCGCAGCCCCGGGGCTGGAGGTCTGGTGCCAGCACCTCGACCCAATTCAGTTCGGCTCGAACACGGGTTGGGCCCACCCAGCCACGGCCATCGAGCGCGGTGCCTCTGGCACCCTGATCAACCACGCCGAGCACAAGATCAGCCTCGAGCACGTGGCCGCTCTGCTCGAGCAGGTCCCCGAGGGGTTCTGCGTGTGCGCTTGCGCCGCCGATGTCGATGAGGCGAGAGCATTGGCCGCACTCGAGCCGACCTTCGTTGCTGTCGAGCCCCCCGAACTGATTGGTGGGGATGTCTCGGTCACGAGCGCGGACCCGGTCATTGTCAGCGGCACTGCAGCGGCTGTCAGGGAGGTCTCTGCGAACGTTGGAGTCCTGTGCGGGGCCGGTGTGAAGACAGGGGGCGATGTCGCCAAGGCAATCGAACTGGGCACCTCGGGGGTTCTGCTCGCTAGCGGAGTCACCAAGGCAGAAGACCCGCGAACCGCTTTGGACGACCTAGTCTCAGAACTCTAAGCGTGGATGGTCGGGGTCGTCAGAAAACGCCTAGTCTCCGACCGCAGTCCTTTTGTCGCTGCCGGCAATCGGGGGACGGTAACCATGGGCGACGATAAGGGCAAGGAAGTGGAGAGGATAGGCAAGAAGAAGTACAACGAGGAGCTCTTCAGGCTCCAACTAGACCTGATCAAACTGCAGGAGTGGGTCAAGTCTGAGGGCCTCAAGGTCGTCGTGATCTTCGAGGGCCGCGATGCAGCGGGAAAGGGGGGCGTGATCAAGCGCATCACCCAATACCTGAACCCGCGTGTGGTACGGGTCGCCGCGCTACCAGCACCAACTGACAGGCAGAAGACCGAATGGTACTTCCAGCGCTACGTCAACCACTTGCCGGCGGCCGGAGAGATCGTGCTGTTCGACCGAAGCTGGTATAACCGCTCTGGAGTGGAGCGCGTGATGGGCTTCTGCAACGATGATGAGTATCAGGACTTCCTTCGTTCCTGCCCGAATTTCGAGAGGATGCTTATCAGATCGGGCACGATCCTCCTCAAGTACTGGTTCTCGGTTTCAGACGACGAGCAGCTCAAGAGGTTCAAGGCTAGGCTGGACGAGCCTCACAAGCGCTGGAAGTTGAGCCCGATGGACCTCGAGTCTCTGACCCGGTGGGAGGACTACTCGGAAGCGAAGGACAAGATGTTCGCTCACACCGACACCAAGCAGGCCCCCTGGTATGTGGTCAACTCGGAAATCAAGCGCCACGCCCACCTCAACTGCATCAGCCACTTCCTGTCGATGATCCCCCACGAGGACCTGACACCACCGCCAATCAAGCTGCCCGAGCGCAAGCGAGCCAGAGGTTACGTCAGACCGCCAATGAATGAACAGACTTTCGTTCCGAACCACCACGAATCGGTCATGGACTAGGATTTGATCGAATGGACGTTATGGGAACGATTGCTTCATGAGCACGTGTCCAACTTCGAATCCGATGGGTACTCGCTTGGGGGCAGTCGTTGTCTCAATCTGCATGGTATTGTCCGGTTGCCTTTCCCAGCCGCCTCCGGACATGGATGGTGACGGGATAGAGGACTCCATCGACAGTGACCTTGATGGGGATGGCTGGAACAATACAGTCGAAGAGAACTGCAGCACTGCTCATGACAACTCTAGCTCATTCCCATCGGATCTGGATGGGGACTCTGACTGCGATTTCTTGGACGGAGACGACGACGGAGACGGGTGGGGCGATGCTGAGGAGTCTGAGTGCGGGACCGGCTCTCTAGAACCAGCATCAATTCCCGGGGATGTGGATGATGACGGGGTTTGCGATCCTCTGGACGATGATGCTGACGGCGACGGGCTCCCTAACGACTGGGAAGCTGACAGGGGGTTCAATCCCATGGACGCTAATGACCAAATGACCTGTCATGGGCAGGCAGTGTACTGCCTCAGGACATTTGACGACTTCACTTTCGCAGAGACTCACAATGCCTACTCAACGATGGAAGACCAGTTCCTTATCGGGGTAAATCACTACACCGGGCTACAGAGTCAATGGGAAGGCGGCATCAGGGCATTCATGGTTGACTCGCATCATCGCACGTATGATAACACCACGGCTGAAGACGTAAGATTCTGCCATTCAACCGGCCAGTTCTTCCACCCGTGCCAATTCGGAATAGTCGATGCGTTCGATTGGCTCAGGCTGCTTGACTCGTTGATGAACAACAGCAGCGGAGATGTTGTGACCCTCCTGATCGAAAACTACGTGCCCGCACCCCATCTTAGCCACCTGTTCAACGAGACTGGTATGTCGAGGAGGATTTACACACACACGCCGGGGGACCCGTGGCCCAGTCTGGGCGACATGGTCCTTGGGGGAACTGATCTAGTGGTATTCTGGGAGCAGTCGCAGAATGACGAGTTCCCCTGGCTGCATGACTTCGGTGTCTTCAGTTGGACTACCGACTACGCGGAGAACGATCCCGAGGATATGGATTGCACCGTCTACAGGGGCGACGGCTCGCAACCCGTATGGCACTTGAACAACTGGCTGACCAATCCCTATGGGCTGCCCGACTCGATTAGAGCCGTTGATGTGAACGACTATGAGGCCCTCCTACAGAGGTCGATCGAGTGCTGGGAGATAATGGACAACAGACCCACTTTCATCGCAGTGGACTACTGGGGGGAAGGAGAGGTCACAAATGTCACCATCACCGTCAACAAGATGGCACATTGGTCTGACGAGGTCCCAGACCACCCCTGATGGGCTTGGAGTTGCCCCCCCTTGGGATGTGTTTATCCAAGTGGGAAGAATCCCGGTGCGATGGAGAAGGGGCCGGTCAATCTTTCAGATGCCCTGTCCTCATTCGAAGCGCTCTGGAGCCCGCACATCATCGCGCAGATGAATGACTACGACGTTCGCATCGCGCACGTCGAGGGCGAGCACGTATGGCATGCGCATCGGGACACTGACGAGTTCTTCCTCGTTCTTGAGGGGGAGTTCAACATAGCAATGCGGGATGATGGCGGCGAGGAGCGAATCGTGAAACTACTCGAGGGAGATACCTATGTGGTTCCCAAGGGAATTTCCCACAGACCCTTCTCACCCGGGGCATCCATTCTGATGTTCGAGCCGACTGGAACCTTGTCAACCGGCGACAGTCAAGAGGGCCCCATTCCCGAGGGCGTTGACAAGACCACCGGCCACAAGATCAACTAGCGGCCTGAGGGATTTTGGAGTCGTGTGAAGCCGGTCTATGAGTCGGGCAGGGGGCATCCCCGTCAGGCTCGACCGCTAGTCGTGCGCTATCTCGGTGACTCCCTCAATCCATCTCTCGAGATCCAACTCGGGCTCTTCGGACAGGATCTGAAGCAGCTCAACCCGGCTCTCCGGCGCAATCATGCTCTCTACGGCTTCGTACAGCACGTTCTCCTCGGCTAGATTGTGCTGGAGCAGCAGACCCTCCAGACGGAGGGGGAGGGTGGGGTCCACCTTTCCCGACCTAGTCTGCATCAACAGCTCGTAGAGCAGTTCCTGGATGGTATGATGGTCTTGGCGCATGAGGGCTATGGGGCCCTCCGTAACCATCCCGGTAACCTCCTCAAAGACTGGAAAGAGAAACTCCTCCTCCCATATGATGTGCTGGATTAGCCCCCTTGCAAACTCGTGGA
Source organism: Methanobacteriota archaeon (assembly GCA_002722735.1). GTDB lineage: Archaea > Thermoplasmatota > Poseidoniia > Poseidoniales > Thalassarchaeaceae > UBA36. The sequence goes on along the minus strand of PBMR01000014.1, from coordinate 12,577 downwards.
GTACGTCGATGTCGGAGGGGGGGTCGCCTTCCTTGAATTGGTTGAACAGGCTGTCCAGACGACGATGGTCCTGCGTGAAAAAATCGTGCAGGCCGTGATCCCCCTCAACGGACATATTGATTCCCATCCGACTCGTCCTCTTGAAGTGGTACGTCAGCAGGGCATCTCAGCATCCTTGCGAGCGTAGTACCACCAGTTGACTCCGAGACAGGAGACATAGTAAGTGGCAAATCCATACATTGCGTACTCGGGCACTTTGGCAGCGATTGAGACTGCGAACACTGACGGGATGATGAAGGCCCCATATGCCGCAATCGCCGAGGTCCATCCGAGCACTGGGCCAGCCTGCTCACGGGGGAAGATGACGGCAATCATTCGGAAGGTCGAGCCGTTGCCAATTCCAGTGGTGGTGAACAGGATGATGAACAGGGCCATGAATGGGAGGAAGAAGTCCTCCGGGGTCTGTGATGCCTTCGCCTCGACGATGATGAGCCCGACCCCGATTGTGGCGAAGATCATCACGATGGTGTCCCAGTGAGTCACCCTCGCACCTCCCCACTTGTCACCCATCCATCCCCCCACAGGACGAATGAGCGCACCCACCAGTGGTCCGAGGAATGCATAGGTCAGAGCATGATCGTCGTACCATGGGTTGATACTTCCATCCGGCAGGTACCCGAAGACATCGAGGATGAGTTTGGGAAAGACCGCGGAGAAGCCGATGAATGAACCAAAGGTCATGAGGTAGAGCCAGGTCATCAGCCAGTTGTGCTTCTCGCCGAAGATCCTCCACTGATCCAGAAGACTCTCCTTGACCGGAGCGGGGGTGGCATAGCGCATCAGGCAGAGCGTGAGCGCCACTGCCAATGCCACCATCACGAAGATGCGGACGATGCCCATCAAGGGCGAGTCGAAAGCCTCACTGTTCCGTGACGCAACCAGCACCGAGACGCCTATTCCAGCGGCGATGTAGCCGATCCCCTCTAGCCAGATGTACTTCTTCAGCGAGTCCGTCGTGTTGGCGACGTCATGCTCTGGCATGTTATTCATCCACAACCACGCTGCAATCATGAAGAAGGCGCAGAACGGCACCCAAAGCAGCGCTGCGTCAGCCACATAGTAGCCACCAATCGCAGAGCCTGACATGCCCCCGAACAGAGCGAAACCCATCACGATCGGGACTGAGAACTGCATCGCGCTGACCCCAAGATTTCCGAGTCCGGCATTGAGGCCCAGTGTCAGGCCCTGCATCTTGCGTGGGAAGAAGAAGGAGATGTTGGACATCGAGGAGGCGAAGGCCCCCCCACCAACGCCAGACATCACTGCGTAGGTCAGCAAGGTAAGAAAGGCTACATCCGGGTCCTGAAGGGCGATTCCCGCTCCGACCATCGGCAGCAGCAGTAGCAGCGTGGTGGCGGCGATGACGTTGCGGCCGCCAGAGATGGATATCATGAAGGAGTTTGGGATGCGGAAGGTCGCGCCAGCCAATCCGGGCAAGGCGGCTAGGGTGTACAGCAGGGCCTTGTACTCGTCTCCAGTCAGCCCCCCTCCCCATTCGCTGAATGAATAGAGATCCGGATGAAGGTCATGAATCCCCTGTATCTTGGTGACTATCACGCCCCAGACCATCCATATGGCGAAGCCGAGAAACAGGTTGGGAATCGATATCCACAGGTTTCGGTTCGCCAGCCTCTTGCCCGACTCCTCCCAGAACCCCTCATCCTCCGGGTCCCAGAAATCGAACTGCACCCCCGCTCCCGGATCCCTAGATCCCATCGAGGGGGGTCTCGCATCAATATCTTCGCCATCATTCTCTTCTGTCAATTTACCACTTCTCACTCAGTTCCACTAATCTGACAAATTGGGATTCGCACATTCTTCTCCACCGCCAGAGTCGGCTACCCCCTGTTCTGCCTTGATTTCGTCACGGTATACCCTGTACTCATCCCATTCCTCATCCGAAATTTCCCCGTCACCGTTTGTGTCGAGTTTTACGAATAGGTCCGGATCCTCAATCATCTGAGCAATAAGGGGGGCGCGGGCATGGGTCATGCGCTGAATGGTATGGTGCATCCAGAACAGGCAGGCAGTGGAGATTAGGGCAAAGAAACCCCAGGTGGAAGTCCACAGCCCGGTCCACTCTAGCAGGTATCCGAAGATGACAGGACAGACGAAACCGCCCAGCCCCCCTATCACGCCGACTAGGCCCCCGACCACGCCGACGTCCTTCGGGTAGTATACCGGGATGTGCTTGTACACCGCCGCCTTGCCAATCCCCATTGCGATACCGAGAATGAAAACCAGGAGAGTGAACACCCCAATGTTCGCCTCGAAAGTGATGTGTGAAACTCCTTTGGCCAGCAGCTGCTTGCGTACGACCTGCTGGCCCTCCTCGACTGACGGTTCCTGCCATCTCTCGATTACCGGCAGCAGGTTCCATTCATTGTTTTCCGCCCCATCGTCGTCCGACACGATGAGTCCATCGTACCTGTAGACCGTGTCGCCGTCAACGGTGATGGTGAAGTTCGCTTCGTCGACATTTGTTACGATGCCGTCGCGGATGGCCATCACTCCCTCGCCCGGGGAAATCACTTCCATCTTGGGGGGTAGTAGCAGCAGGGATGAGACCAAGCAAGTGAATAGTACCCAGTACATCACCCTGCGTGCGCCCCAGTAGTCAGACATCCAACCCCCCAGTGCGCGAATGACCCCAGATGGGAAGCTGAACACGGCGGTGAGCATGCCGGCAGTAGCGATGCTGACAGTGTAGACGTTCACGTAGTAAGGAACAAGCCATTGTGCCAGTGCCACGAAGCCACCGAAGACCAGGAAGTAGTAGAAGCCGAAGCGCCAAACTCGCACATCCCGTATTGGCTCTAGTCGCTCTCGCAGAGTCAGGCTCTCGCTCTCGTGCACCTTGCGCTCGAAGGTGAGCAGCCAAAACAGCACGGCCATCGCCACTAGCAAGGCTGCGTAGATCTGCGGCAGGGTGCGCCACCCCTCGAGGTCAGTGCCATCATTGGTCAGCCTGAGGAGCATTATCGGCGCGAATACGGCGGTTAGTGCCGCACCGGCATTGCCTGCTCCAAAGATCCCTAGAGCGATTCCCTGCTGCTCCTTGTCGAACCAGACGGACGTGTAGGCGATGCCTACAGCGAAACTAGCACCCGAGAGGCCGAAGCCAAGCCCGGCGAAGAGGAAGGCATAGAATGAATCCGCCTGACTGACGAGGAACATGGGGATGGAGGAGACTAGCATCACCGCGGTGAACACCTTGCGTCCACCGTACATGTCAGTAAGCACCCCGGCAGGGAGGCGGAGCAACGCTCCGGTGAGGACGGGGATGCCGATGAGCCAGCCAGTCTGTGATTTGTCCCAGTCGTAGAGCTGATTGACAACGAGGAAGGTGATGAGCACCCCATACATCATCCAGCAGGCAAAATTGACTGTGAAGGCGGCCGTACTCAATGTCAGGACCCTGTACGCTCTGGATCTCGTCGCATCGGCCCCATCGTAGGAGGCGTCTTGCCCCGATTCCATCTCTCTCTCCTTGGTTTCTTGGTGTTACATCATATGTGACTCAGCGTCGACGGCGAAATTGGTGCCCGAGAGGCCGGGGCACCCAACTTCCCCGCTCTCGTATCGAGATGAACGGCCGAGTTACATACTCGAAAGGGTAACTCCACAAATGGACCATTTTCGTGAATGGGATGTAACAGAAGAACAGCATGCTGACGATTAGGTGCAGCTTCGTCAGGAGCGGGGCTTCCTGCATGCTCGATGCATCGGGTGAGAAGGTGAGGATGGATTCCAACCACGGGAAGACTGTCGAGGACCAGCCCCAATTGCCCTCGAAATCGTTGGCGATGATTGCCATCCAGAGAGCGGAGCCTGCTGCAGTGATGAGGAGGCAGAGGATGACGTAATCCTCGAGTTTGCTCATCACCCTGACCTCGTCGATGAGGATTCGCCTCAACAGAGCCACAATCAGACCGTAGAGGAACATCAGCCCTCCAGCCAGCCCTACCCATCGAAAGTAATCGGTCAGAATGATGGGGCCCCAGAGCGCGCCGACCAGGCCGAGGAACAAATGGCCGAAAATGAGGGTGATGACCCCCCAGTGCAATGCCAATGCCGCCATCCCCATAGATCGGCGGCCGAAGAAGCCGCTGGGCCTGGGCGTCCATTCGAAATCCCCTCGGGCTGACCATGCCCACTGGCCGGAGAACGCGCGCCAGACGGGTGCGAGGAAGAATAGCAGGATTGTGACGTAGGGCAACGCCAAGAAGAACATGTCATTCCAATTCACCCCTCAACACCCCCCTCAATCTCGGTGGCGATAAGTTCGGCCACTGCGGTGACGATATGCGCCCACGGCTTCTTCCCCAGCCCCCTTATGAAATCTGGCAGGAAGGGGAGGACGAGCGACTCGATGAACCCCTTGCGCAGTTTCCTCGCCCGGAGGTCTTCTTCTACTAGTGAAATAGCGAGGAACTCACAGATTGCGGGGAAGTAATCCGGCATTTCTCCGTGTTCCATCTCCATTCCGTAGTGCTTGTACACAGCAGCGACCTCAATCATGTACATGTTACGTTCGTTGGCTCCGATGTCCGAGCACGACTTGGGTGCATCAAATCCATAGGATCCGAGATAAGGCGGGGAGGAGGGGGTCATCTCCAAAGTGAAGAGGTACTCATCCTCCGAGATATCCCACAACTCTTCGCGGAACAGCCCGAAGTGATGTGCTATGTCCGGACGCCCTTGCAGTTCGAGCTCATTGCAAAGATTGTCTATTCGGGCGTCAGTGGATTCCCTCTCCATCGCCTCTGGGTTCGCGAAGAGGACGGATGAGAGTAGGTAGGCGTCAGCCAACAACCCCTCCTCGAGTGGTGGAGCGCTCTTCTCCAACACTCAGATCACCTGGTCCCCTTGTAAATCCACGTGCATGTACTCGCGCCTCTTCATATCGTGCGGGTTCATCTGGCCGAAGCCAGTGAACCCCCGCTCGATGAACGGACTCGTGTCCCTGTCCTTCTCGCGACGCGTCGTGGGAACGACGAACCTCTCATCGAGGAAGGCGAGGGAAAGGAGGCGGTGCATGTCCTGAGCATCCTCTTCCGTGAGTCCGGACTGCTCTAGGACCTCAAGGTCGGGATCCCCATCAACGCGGATGCTTCTCCGGTACCTGCGTAATGCGAGCTGCCTGTTCAGCGCAGTCTTCACCTCATCCACGTTGCCTGCCGAGAACATCGACGCGAGATACTTCACCGGGACACGGAAGTTGTCAAGAGTGGGGAGGACCGAGTCGCTGTCCGTAGCAGAGCGTCTCTCCCCCTCATCGAGAACCGAGGCAACGGGGCTCTCAGGTGGGATGTAGAACAGGCTGGGCACGGTTCTGAACTCTGGGTGCAACGGCAGCGCGATCTCCCATTCGACGAACATCCTGTAGACCGGTGAGCGCTTGGCAGCCTCGAGCCACGAATCCGAAATACCCTGCTTCTTTGCTTGCTTGATGACCTTCGGGTCATGGGGATCGAGTACTATGCTCCTCTGTGCGGAGACGAGGTCGGCCTCATCGGCCGTGGCAGCCTCCATCACTCGGTCCTCATCCACCATTATCGGGCCCATGTATCGGATCCGGCCCGGGCAGGCGTGAAAGCAGGCAGGGGGTTGTCCTGCCTCGAGGCGCGGATAGCACAATAGGCACTTCTCCATCTTTCCACTCCTCCAGTTGTAGTAGGGCTTCTTGTAAGGACAGGCGGAGACGCAGTATCTCCAGCCCCTGCAGCGATCCTGGTCAATGAGGACCACTCCGTCCTCCTCACGCTTGTGCGCTGCACCCGATGGGCAGGCCCCGACGCAGGCGGGATTCGCACAGTGGTTGCAGATTCTCGGAAGGTAGATCATGAAGGAGTCCTGATACTGCAGGAGGGCTTCTTTCTCCTCCTTGCTGATATCATCGAAATTGACGTCCCAGTGACCGGTGACATTGGCCCCGGCGGCATTGTCCTCCCAATTGACACCCCAGTTGGGCTTGACGTTCTCCTCTGCTGTGACCTCCGACTTAGGTCTGGCGACGGGCTGCTGAGTCAGACCCTCAGGAGAATGCAGATCCTCGTAAGTGAAGGTGTAGGTGCCCGTATCACCGACGTAATCCTTCATCTCAGGCTGGTGAGGGTTGTAGAAGAGGTTGACGAGTTCGAGCCACTTGGGCGCGATTCTGAGCCTGAGGGGTTTGCTCTTCTTCCCTGTCAGCACCCATCCGCCCCTGTATTCCTCTTGGTTCTCCCATTCTTTGGGATAGCCGATGCCAGGCTTCGTCTCGACATTGTTCCAGAACATGTACTTGGCACCTTCGCGATTCGTCCAGATGTTCTTGCAGGCCACGGTGCAGGTATTGCATCCTAGGCACTTGTCCATGTTGAAGACCATCGCCATCTGCTGTCCAATCTGCATAATCACTCCCCCCTCAGTAGATAGAGGTCCTTTTCCTCGTAGATCGGCTTGCCGTCTACTAGCGGCATCTTGCGCACGAGAACCCCCATGTCGCGTTCGGAGGGACTTGGGCCCTGGTAGTTCACGAAGTAGGTGAATTGGCCATACCCCCCTATCATCGAGTTCGGGTTCATCATCACTCGCGTGGGGGCGTTGTTGCCCCCTCCACGGAGATCCGTGGCGCCGTACTTCTTCGCCAGCGGAGAGAATGGGACGTTGACGTGGCGCTCGTTCTGATGGTAGACAATGCACATGTCACGCTTGACGGTGTGACTGGTCACCGCTCGGGCGACCTGAATGCCGTTATTGGTGAATACCTCGACCCAGTCGTTGTCCCCCACCCCTATCTCTGCCGCATCCTCGTCGTTCAACCAGCACAGAGGGCCTCCCCTGAACAGATTGGTCATCTGCCAGGTGTCTCGGAACATGGAGTGAATCTGCCACTTGCCGTGAGGGGTGATGAATCTCAGTATCTTTGCCTTACCCTCTTTGACCTCCTCCAAAGGCAGATCGCCGATGGCGACTGTATCCACGGGCGGCTTGTATGTCGGAAGGGCCTCACCGAGGTCGCAGTAGGCCTGATGATCGAAGTATATCGCCTGCCTACCTGTCAGTGTGTGCCACGGCTTCAGCTTCTCGACATTCATCGTCCAAGGGCCGTAGGTGCGCCCTGCGGACTCGATCGCTGACCAGTGGGGCGAGGTAATCGAGCGTCTCGGCTGGCTCGAGAGGTCGACGTAGGAGTGGGCGATCTCACGTTCGTGCTCGACCATGTCGGCCAGTGGGAGACCCACTCGCTTCTCCAGCTCGCTGAAGATCTGGAATGACACCTCTCCATCAGATTCAGGAGAAATCCTGAGGATGACCTCGGCGACCTGCTTGGCGCTGGTCATGTCCGGCCGTCCGAGTTTCTCCCCCACCTGGCGGTTCGTCTTGAGTTCCTCGTAGACCTCGCTGAGATCGAAGTTGATGCCCTTCGCCCCATATCCTTCAGGCTGGTTTCCCAGGGGGCCGAGGGTGGTCATCATGTCGTGGATTTTGGTGAAATCTCTCTCTACGACGTTCACGTTGGGGAATGTCTTGCCGGGAATCACTTCGCATTCACCGCTTCGCCAGTCCTTGATCTCCCCAAGGGGTTGGGCCATCTCATCGGGCGAATCGGTTTGTAAAGCAGTCATCACGACCTCCTTTATCGGCTCGCTGAAGTAGTCCGCAGCCATCTCCGAGAATTTCTTCGCTAGGAACCTAAAACCGTCCCAGTCCGACTTGCACTCCCACGGCGGGTCGTGAGCCGGGTTGAATGGGTGCAGGAACGAGTGCAGATCGCTACAGGTCAGGTCGTGCTTCTCATACCAGTGCGCAGTAGGCAGGACGACGTCGGCGTAGTTTGCAGACGAGTCCATCCTCAGATTGAACGAGACGACGAGATCGAGTTTGCCGACATCGACTTCCTCATGCCATTTTACCTCGTTCACCATCTCCTGAGATCTCTCGCCACCGAGCACGTTATCGTGCGTTCCCAGTAGGTACTTCTGTCCGTACTCCTGACCACGAGTGCTCGTACCGAAGAGATTGCCTCGCCAAATTGTGAGGACCTTTGGGTGGTTCTCAGGAGCATCGACATCGCTGAGTGCGAAATCAAACTCTCCGGTTTCAAACTGCTTCGCTACCCATGCAGCAATCTCCTCCTCGCTCTCGCAGCCTGCCTCTACGGCTTGCTCGTACACTGCTATTGGGTTCATCTTGTCGAACTGCGGGTAGAACGGGAGCCAGCCAGCCCTCACCGCTAGGTGATTGATGTCAGCGGAGTGCTCTCCGTGTCTGGGCAGATCCTCAGCATCGGGAGCCCAGAGAGACGTCAGCGGCATGCCGTCGTAGCGCCACTGGTCAGTGTGGAAGTACTGCCACGAAGTGCTGTTCGCATGCCGAGGTGGACGGCTCCAATCAGTCGCCCCAGCAAGCATCCCAATAGCTGCGTAATTGCGGATTTTCTCGGTTCCAACATAGTGAGCGAAGCCCCCGCCATTATTTCCCTGGCAACCGCAGATTATCCCCATCACCGCCTCTGCGCGGTAGGTTGACTGCCCTCCATGGTACCAGTGCAGGATTCCCGAGCCGGTGATAAACAGGGATTTGCCCTCGGTCGCCTCCGCGTTGTCAGCCCATTCCCTCGCTACTCGGATAGCGAGGTCCCGGCTGACGCCTGTCTCCTGCTCCTGCCATGCTGGTGTGAACGGCTTGTCAGCATCGTCGTAGCCCTCTGGATAGTCTCCTGACATTCCCCGGCCGACGCCGAACTGGGCCATCAGAAGATCCATGCCCGTAGTCACGAGCACGGGGCCGTCCTTCGTCTCGACCTCAAATGCAGGAACACCCCGGATACGATTGACAGCCTCGTTTCCCGTGCCCTCGGTCTTTCCGAGGGCATCGTAGGTGTGTGTGAAGTCGGGGAAGGAGACCATTGTCTCCCTCCTCTTCTCCGAATCAATGAAACTGAGAAGAGGGTCGAATTCCTCTCCAGAGAGCGAATCCTGGTGCGTTAGGTTCCATCGTCCGGTGTTCTCCTTCTCCCACCGATGCCCGACCGTCCCGGTTGGAATCCTCAGTGCGTTCGTGCCCGCCTCCATCTGCAGGGGCTTCCACTCGGAATACTCCTCCCCGTCGAATGATGCGATGTCCGAGGCCCGCAGGAAGCGACCGTTTCGGTGATGCCCTCCCTCCTGCTCGTCGAGCATCACGAGGAAGGGCAGGTTGGTGTACTGCTTCACGTAGTCCTGAAAGTAGCCCGTCTTGCGCTCGTGGTGGTACTCATTGAGAATCACGTGGATGCATGCATTGAGGAAGGCGTTGTCCGTCCCCTCCTTGATCTGCACCCACAGGTCGGCGAACTTCGTGATATCCGCGTAATCAGGCGAGAGGTTGGTAATCTTGCCACCGTTGTACTTGTGCTCGGAGGCGAAGTGCGCGTCGGGCGTCCTAGTCATAGGCAGGTTTGAGCCCATTACAATCCAGTAGGTCCCTTGGTACCAATCAGCGCTTTCTGCCACATCTGTCTGGTCACCCCAGATCCACGGCATGATGTGCGGCAGGTCGTGATACCATTCGTAGAAGGATAGCATGGTGCCGCCCATCAGCTGGTTCCAGCGCTGACCGGAGGTGAAGGAGACCATGCTCATCGCGGGAATGGGGGAGAAAGCGGCGAGATGGTCGGGCCCGTACTTCTTGATTGTGTAAATCTGTCCTGCTGCGACGATCTCTGCTGCCTCGTCCCAGTTGACTCGCTTCCAGCCCGCCTTACCACGGGCCTTCTTGTAGGACTTGGAAAGCTCCGGATTCTCTACGATCGATGCCCAAGCCTCGACTGGCCCCATCCCATCCCTCTTCGATCTCTGATAGGCGTTCCACAGTTTCTTGCGGACGTAGGGGAACTTCGGGCGCACGGGCGAATAGGGGTACCAAGAAGCCGAGATTCCTCGTTGACATCCCCTGGGCTCGTAGTTCGGGGTCTCGTCATTAATCTGTGGCCAATCGACCTTCTGCAACTCCCAGCATATGATCCCATCCTTGACGAAGACCTCCCAGCTGCACGAGCCCGAGCAGTTCACGCTATGACTGGTTCGAACCGAGTAGTCGTGGGCCCAACGGTCACGGTAGAACTTCTCCCAGGTGCGGGACTCCTTCGCTTTCTTGAACCACGTAAATCTGCCATTTCCATTCTTTCCACTCATCACTTCACCTCGTCAGAATTCTCCTCGCCTTCCTCGCGACTTCTTCGAAACCGAGAGGAAGCTGAGCACCCCCATCAGAAGGATGCAGGACAGGATGATTACATTCTCACCCGTCTGCATAGTGGCATCATCGATTCTCGCCGCGGGACCGATCAGAGTCTGAGTTATGCTTCCATCCGCATTCAGGTAGAAAGTTGCCATATTCCATTGGTCGCCTGTGCTTCCACCATCACCATTGACCGAGTTGGTTCGGAGTGTGAATTCTGCGACATCAGCGGAACCTGCGGTCCATTCGATTTGCCAGGAGCGCTGATCATTCCCTGCGGTGGTATGAGTCGCCTCGTCGCCGTCGACTGCGACATCAGCATCTGGGGCTGCGAAAGACCCGGAGTCAACGCTGACGAGGAAACCCCCATAGTTTTCTCCAGCCTCGGCAGGGCCACCTGTGAGGCTTACTTCGAGGGCGTATGAGTCACCTTCAACGATTGCTCCGACGTCACCGACTACTGCTAAACTCGGAGTCACGTCTTCCGTTTGGGCTCCGTGACAAAAGCAACCATTGCCGCCGGTGGTCCCTGTGTCAATTCCATTCGGGAGGCTGCTTACTGAAGGCACTAGGAATAGCGTGGAGCATACCAGAACCAATACTACTGAAGAGGGGTTTTTTCCCATTATTAATGCCATAGTAGATTCCGATTCCAATAGTATATTCTGCGTTGATTCTTTGATACTCAATATTCTGTGGGGGCGTGCGCCCTCCTTGCAATTGCGTCATCAGGGGGCAAGACCATCGTATTGGGTGCGAACATGTCCATTGCCGTAATTATGGTACCTACCGGTAGTAACCGCATCGGACATGTTCGCCAAAGAGACAACTGTGGTCATTCGACTCCTCTGAATAACTGCAGGATGGAGCGAAAATGGTAACGAGAAAGGTGTTGAAGCTGACGACGACGGTTGTTCTTGTCCTACTGGTGGGATCAGTTACCCCAGCCACCGCTTTCCCATCTGGGATTTCTGGTGTTTCCAGTGGCTGTGTTTGCCACAACGCCGATGCCTCCAGCGGGGTCACAGTCACATTTGACGGGATTCCATCGAATTACTCCGGTGGCGATGTGGTGGACCTCACGATCACCATCACGGGCGGCCCGGTGGCTGCTGGAGAGAGTCACGGCGGGTTCAACCTGGTCACCAGTGCGGGCACTCTGGCCGCTGTGGACGATAAGACTCAGATAATGGATGGAGAAGCGACTCACACGGAGATTGGGGGTAACCAACGGAGTTGGCAGGTGAGGTGGACTGCACCGTCCGACAACGCCAAGGACGTCACCTTCGTTGCGCACGGAAACTCGGTCAACGGAGACGGAACAAACTCGGGTGACGAGTGGAACAAGGCAGAAGTCACCCTTGCCGGTAACAGCCCCCCCAACGACTCCCTACCCGGATTCACGTCGGTAGTCTCCCTGACCACCTTGCTGGCGGCAGCAGTTCTGGTTCGTGACAGGAGGCCCTGCCACCCGGATATCAATCGAGAAAATTCCAGTTATGGATCCCAGAGCCAAGAGAGTATAGGGGTGAGCGAGAAATGAGCGAACAGGGTGCCCTTCTAGCAGAGTCGAGAGTATGCGATATCGTTACCGAATTGCCCGTTAGGGGGGCTGTCCTCTCTAAATTTGGGATTGACTTCTGTTGTGGGGGAAAGCAGGCCCTGGCCACTGCTTGCGAGGAGAAGGGCATCGAATTAGAGGAGGTCATTCGAGAGATACATGACATCGACGTCATGAACAACGAGTCCGAGATGGGAGAGTTGGAAAATATGAGCGCCACCGAATTGTGCGATCACATTGAGTCCCGTCATCACAATTTTCTCAGACAGCACTTGCCCACCATCAGCGCCCATGCCGAGAAGGTAGCTTTGGTCCATGGGGGGAGAGAGCCGCATCTCAAGGAGATAGCACGGGTCTTTGCAGAGTTAAAGGAGGGTTTGGAGCCCCATATGATGAAGGAGGAAACGATTCTATTCCCTCTGATCAGACTGCTCGATAGCTCGACAAGCCTCCCAGATATGCACTGCGGGAGCGTGCGCAGCCCAATACGAGCGATGTTCGTGGAGCACGACTCTGCGGGCCTCGCTCTGGCAAGGCTGAGGGAGCTGTCCGACTCCTACACCCCTCCGCTTCATGCTTGCAATACCTATCGGGCACTCTTCGGCGAGTTGGAGCTTCTCGAGAAGGACACGCATATCCACATACACAAGGAGAACCACGTGCTATTCGTGAAGGCCCAAGAGATTGAGCGCGACCTTCTTCAGCAGGCTTCGGTGCTTTAGTCCGGACTCACGAGGATTCTGTGCC
>PBMR01000013.1 GCA_002722735.1 Methanobacteriota archaeon | reverse complement strand
CGAGGTCACGCGAGCGTGCCTCGACCCACCGCCGGGTGGGGAAGTGAGAGCGATACCAGTCCAACCCCTGGTCCTGGTAGTTGTCGAAGTAGTGCACCTCCTTCGTGCGCGACAGGCATACCCCGGGGTGCAGACCGATGTGCGCGTGCAGGCTCGTCGTCCCCGCGCGCTGGGCACCCAACAAAATCAGGTTGGGAAGTGCGCGCTGGCGCGCAGTAACACGTCGCGGCCAGCTGGTGATGTCGCGGCGGAGGCGCTTCCAAGGCGTCAGCGGCGGCATCTCGCGGGCGTCGGGAGGGGGGTTCTTCATGCGGCTGCCCACTCCTCGTACAGACAAGGTGATTGCGGTCAGCGACCAAACTTCTTGCGACGCTGCCCACTCCTCTGCTTGAACGACTTGCGCTGGGCGCGTCGACGACGATCGCCCTTAGCAGGTGCCCTGCTCGGATCTTTGCCCTGCTCCCTGGCTTGCTCGGAGCGGTTGCGCAGGACCTTGCCGATTGCCTGCATCACGCCCTCCTTGCTCTTCGCGCCTGTCACCTCGAGCGCGTGGCTGGGCGGCATGACCAGCCTTCCCTCCTTGGCGTGGGGCCTCGAGGGGTGGCTGGCCTCCGGCTCCTGTCTCATCTTGCGGATCCCCGCACTTCGGGCAGCCCACACGACCGCCTCCAAGGAGGGTTTGGATATGCTCGCGCTCTTGGGCACCCTACGCCCGTCTGAGCGACTGATTCTGGAGTCGAAGTAACCCGTCCACAGGGTCATCTCATCGCGCTTCGCTGCCATGCTATCGCTGCAGTCTCAAGAGCAGGGTGACTTGAGGGCTTCGCGCCGCTCACTCTTCCATCAGCACGCCGCAGACTACCCCGTGCATGCCCGGGCGGCTGGTCACGCGGACGCGGCCGAGGTCGGTGTCGACTATCGCGCCCTTGGTGACGATGTTACGCCTGACGTAGTTCGGGTCAGCGTCATTGCCAACCACGTTGGTCACCGTGGCCCTTACCGTCCTGCCCTCCTTAGGGATGCTGACGTTGGCCTGGTTGACGCTGAGGAGGCGGACGGTCTGGGAGCCGGCCCTCTTTCGGTAGTTCTTCCGGGCGTCTTCTTCGCCCACGTAGGCGAACTGGTTCTCGCTGGCCACTTCGGTCCTGCGCTTGCCCCTGTACCGATTGGGACGCTTCAAGCGTCCGCCAGAAGGTTTGCGACGCGAGATGCCGTGCCACTTCGCCATGCGTCCCGCCCACCGACCTCCCTTATTTCAACCGATTGGAGATGGGGCGGGCCATCACTCGCCCAAGGCGGACGCAGCCTCGTCTATGGCCGCCGCGAGCCCGTGGTAGTCTTGGGTGACCGGGTACTGGGGAAACTCCTCGACCACATTATCAGGCGGCCTGAACAGGATCCCCGCGCTGGCTGCGGCCAGCATCGAGGTGTCGTTGTAGGAGTCACCGACGGCGATGACCTCGAGGTTCATCGCGCGCAGGGCCTCCACAGTCCTTCGCTTCTGGTCCTGCAGCCTGATGGTCCAGTCAGAGATGCGCCCCGAGTCCTCGATGACCAGAGTGTGGCACAGCAGGGTGGGGTTGCCCAGCTTGTCCATAATCGGTCGGGCGAACTGAGAGAACGTGTCGGAGAGCACGAGTGTGGGCCACCTGCGTTCGAGGGAGTCCAGGAACCCGACTGATCCCTCGAGTGGCTCCATCGCCTCGATGACCGCGGTGATGTCATCGATGGTGATGCCATTCTCGTCCAGTATGTCTAACCTGTAGCGCATCAGCCTGTCGTAGTCCGGCTCGTCCCGAGTTGTGCGACGCAGTGCCTCGATGCCGGTCTGCTTTGCTACATTGACCCATACCTCAGGCACTAGGATGCCCTCGAGATCGAGACAGACGGCTAGCATGGTCGCGCGCTGGGAGCCTGCGACTTCAACTTGTTCGGCGAACGGATGCGGCATCATGTTCATGCGAGAGCCTGTCTGCCGGACGGTATGACGGACAAGCGTCTGCGTCGAAGGACCCCTGTGAGGCTCAAGCAGATTCGTGACGTTGCCGGGGACCTAGGCTCCTGGATAGGGCGCGATATCGATCTTTCCGGCTTCCTAGAGCAAGCCCACTACCAAGGCACCGATCTGATTCTGGTCGAGCGCGTGGCTCTGGCGATGAGGATCGAGGTGGGGGGAGAGCGGTCGTGGTTCCCGACCCTCCGGGGAATCGAGGCATGGCAGGTCGAGCGCTCTTGGGTTACTGTGGACGACGGAGCCATCCCTTTCCTTGAGAACGGAGCCGACTGCATGGGGGCCGGGATCCACATAGCGGACCCTTCGCTGGCAGAGGGCGACTTCGTGTGGATCCGCAATCAGGAAACGGGTGGGCCGATAGCTACTGGGATAGCGCTGGTGGATGGCGATGAGATGATGAGCATGACCAATGGCAAGGCCATCAGCACCATTCACTGGGTTGGCGATGACCTGTGGGAGCTGGAGGTCTAGGCCTCCGCAGCACTCCCTAGAGTTGATGAGGGTCGCCATTGAGGGTCGAGCATGCGGGCTCTAGTGGTGCTCTCGGTCCTCGTTCTCTCTATGGCCTTGGTCTGGGCGGAGGGTGGCGCCAATGAGTCGACCGCCCTAGATGGCACTTCGCTAATCTCGGTGGTGACCGCCGATGCTGCTGCTGCCAACGAGGACTTCGATATCATCGTCGAACTCGACGCCGATGCCGCCTCCAATGGCACCGATGTGGGTTGGACCACCCAAGTCTGCATCAACTCGGGCGTCTGCTACCCTCCAGAGACAGTCGCGCTCTCTCCGGACTCTGACGGTAGGCTCTGGACCGGTTCCATCACCGTAGACGATGAGGCCAGCTACGTCAATTGGCGCATCGAGCTCTACTGGCCGGAGGGAAACAACTCATCCGTGCCGGATACCGGCTTCGGCTGGAAGGTCTGGTCTACTTGCTGGTACGATGTGGGCAGTGAGCAGTGGGGTGGTTCCGATGCCCCGTGCCAAGGGGAGGAAGGGGTGCTGCCGGGATTCGGTGCCACCCTCGGTGCTGCATCGCTGGCGATGGCAGCGTTCATGGCTCGACGTGACTGAGCCGACCCATGGGCGAAGGCGATGACGAGCCCCGATTCGCCCCCCTTGTCTTCCATGAACTGCCTGAGGACGAGATGCGGGAGCGAGCGACTGCTTTCCTTGATCTAATGGATGCACGTCGCACCACCCGCCACTTCTCAGCCCGCGAGGTGCCGCGCGAGCTGATCGAGTTGGCCATCCAGACGGCTAGCACCGCGCCCTCGGGGGCGCATCTGCAGCCGTGGACCTTCGTGGCCATATCCGACCCAGTGCTCAAGGCGAGCATCAGGGGGGCGGCAGAGGCCGAGGAGATGAGATTCTACGAGGGGAGGGTCCCGGAGGCATGGGCAGAGGTCCTCGAGCCACTTGGAACCGACCACGTCAAGGAGCACATCACCGATGCGCCTTGGATAGTCGTCCTGTTCAGGCACTCACAGCGCGAGAGGCCCAACGGCGAGATGGCACCTACCTACTACGCTCAAGAGTCGTGCGGCATCGCTGCGGGTCTGTTCGTCGCCTCCGTCCACAACATGGGCCTAGTCACGCTCACTCACACTCCCTCTCCCATGAGCTTCCTACGCAATATCCTAGGTCGTCCCGACCATGAGCATGCCATGCTGCTGATGCCCGTGGGCTATCCCGCGGATGATGCGAAGGTGCCCGACCTTCAACGCAAGGGCCTAGAGGATGTATCCGAGTTCCACGAGTGATTAAGTAGTGGATTGAGCATTGAAAGACATGAAGAAATCTAGTCAGATGCCCCTAGCTTTCCTACTTGCAACGCTGATGACCGCCTGCGCCCTATCCGGGTGCCTCGGATCCGACGACGTTTCGGATTCCCCCGACGAGCTCGAGGACTGGAACGTGTTCCTAGTCCAAAGCGCATCGGACCTGCCGGACTGCGACTCGACGACCGATGGCCGTCTGTACTATGTCGCATCCCAATCGGGCTTTCAGGCCTGCTCGGGAATGATGTGGACGACGATTGACCTGACCGGTCCGGCAGGCCCCCCCGGTGCCGACGGTGCCGACGGCACTCAGGGACCGGCAGGCGCCGATGGGACAGCGGGTCCCGAGGGGGCGCAGGGACCCCCAGGGCCGGCCGGGGCCAATGGCACCTCGTTCACCATCGTCGGATCCGTCGAGGACAAGTCGGAACTAGGCGAGATCTACGTCGGGGACGAGGGGGATGGCTTCCTCGTCCAATCCACCAGCCACATCCACGTGTGGAGCGGGTCCGAGTGGATCGACCTCGGAAACATCTCGGGGCCAGCGGGAGTCGATGGGGTGACTGGTCCCCAAGGGCCCGAGGGGGCAGCCGGGGCCGACGGGGCAGATGGTGCCGACGGGGCGGATGGTGCCGACGGGGCCGAGGGCCCACAGGGCTCCATGCCCACTGTCATGGAAATGACGATCACAGTCTCGAGCATGAAGTTCCTAGTCGACGGGATTCAGCAGGGGGACATCATCCTCTACCGAGGTTTCACCTACACCTTCGACCAGTCGGACTCCAGCAACTCGCCACACCCGTTCCGCCTCTCCACAACGAGCGACGGCACACACGGCGGCGGGACCCAGTTCACGAGTGGCATCACCACCACGGGCACCCAAGGCTCGAACGGTCTACTGACGTTCACGGTCCCGCTAGATGCACCCGACACGCTGTACTACTACTGCCAGAACCACGGCAGCATGGGCGGCTCTATCACCATCCAATCTCTTGGTAGCGTGTCCTGAGGGACATGGCATGCGACGAAGCCGAATGATGGCTAGGACTCGGTACTGGTGTCCTGCGGAGTCATCAGAATCAGGGCGACCCCGGTCCCGATGATGAGCAGTGCCCCGATGTAATCATCGATCAGCAGTATCTCGTCGAAGAATAGCCAGCCAAAGAAGGAGGCCACCAGTACGGTCGTGTAGGAGAACGCCGCGATCCAGGCTGCCTTCGCCTGCTGGTAGGCCATTGTGATGCCAACCTGCCCCAGCCCCGCACCCAATCCCACGCCAATCAGGATTACCATCTCCTCCACGCCTAAGGTCACGGTCTCCCGTATCGCGAGTGGCAGGCTGATCACTGCGGAGAAGGCGGCGAACCAGAACACGACCCCGGTGGGTGAGTCGGTCGACCTGAGGTCCCTGACGAACATGTAGGCCATAGCGGCGAGGAATCCCGATGCCAGAGCGAATAGCGCGTCAGGCTCAATCTCACCGAACCTGGGGGAGATGATTAGGGCGACGCCGACGAAGGAGATTGCCACACAGGCGACTACCCATGGAGAGACCCTCTCCTTGAGCACCCTGCCCGAGAGCAGAGCGACAAATAGGGGAGCAGTGTACTGCAGGGATACTGCCTGTGTTATCGGGATGCTCTGCAAGGCGTAGAAGTAGCAGAACATGGCGATAAGCCCGGTAGTACAGCGCAGCAGCATCTTCCTTTGGTCCACTATCCTCAGCGAGCGTGAGTTCGCGGTGGCCCACGCGAAGGCCAGACCGGCAATCACCGCACTGCGAACCATGATGACGGTGGGGACCCCGATATCGAAGTCTCCAGTCCACTTGACCATGGCGTTCATGGTACCAAAGGCCACACTGCCGATGACCATCCACACAACGGCTGCCTTGGCTGACCCCGTGTCGCCCAGAGCGTGGGGGTCCTCGGCAGTCACGAATCCAGAGAGGTCGGGGACGGCCTCGGAGAGTTCCATCACGGAGCCCAAGCCCCTGCCGAGCCCCCGCTCCGCCATCCTAGGTAAGGCCCCATCGACGCTCTAGAACAGTTGCTATTGCTTGGTAGTCCTGACCACCTGCGCTCGACGGGTCGTGTAAGTGTATGGGAATGCCGTGACTGGGTGCCTCGGCAAGCCTGACATTCCTCCTGATGGCAGGCTTGACCACTAGGTCCGGGAAGGCCTCCAGCAACTCACCTGCGACCTGCTGGTTCAGCAAGGTCTGAGCATGCATCGTCAGCATTACGCCGTCCACCCCCAGGTTCTGGTTCAGCAGGCTCCTGACCTCCCTGATGGTTCCGGCAAGCAGGGCCAGCCCCTCCAGTGCGAAGTACTCAGTCTGCACCGGGATGAGGACCCCGTCCGAGGCCATGAGGGCGTTGATTGTCACGAGGCCGAGGGAGGGGGGCGTATCGATCAGAACGATGTCATAGTGAGGCAGGAGGGGTTCGAGCGCCTCCTTCATGCGCCTCTCGCGGCCGAGCTGCCTCAGCATCTCCTGCTCGAGCCCAATCAGGCTCCTGTCTCCAACGATTATGTGCAAATTGTCCACTGCGGTGGCATGTCGCGAGCCGACAGCCGTCTCGGGGTTCAGAATGAGATCTCTGGTGGTGGTCCTGACCCTGCTCTTGTCCACGCCCAGACCGGTTGCACAGTTGCCCTGCGAATCCGAATCGACTACGAGGACTCTATGGTCCCTCAAAGCAAGCTGGGCTGCGATGTTGATTACGGTGGTGGTCTTGCCGACGCCGCCCTTCTGGTTGGTCACCGTGACCACGCGGGCCCTACCGGGTGGCGTGGGCAGCGAGGCTGGCAGATCCATCGGGCGGCGCGCTCTGGCTGTGCTGATCTCATCGACGGCATTCAAAGGAGGCGCGAGGCCCTCTTCCTCGACTTCTGTGAACTCGACGTCCAGAACTAGAGGCGCGACCCTCACCTCGGGCAGTTCCTCGCCGTCCTCGGACGATGTCATCGGGTCGCACGGCACTCGGAGCAGTGTTGAACATGACGCTCAGCCTGAATGAGCCAGACAGGTTTTCGCCTCACTCGGCAGGGCGGTCGATGCGGTACCAAGTCACCATCTCCCCAGTTTCCGAGTCCATGGCGAGGTCGATCGAGTGGGCCCTCCCCCCTTCGTCCCATTCCCTGCCGGCGGTCATGGTTACCTTCCCATCACCGAGGTCACCGGGAAGGAAACTGAACAACTGGTTGTCCTCTGATACCGAGAGTCGGTATCCGACCACTGCGTCAGAGTGCCATGCCCCCTCGACAGCAATCTCGGATTGCAGATCCGGGTATCGGGCCTGATCGAGGATCCTGTCTTCCAGCAGTGCCATCGTCTGAGTGCTCGGGATGGCATTCCGATTCCATATGACATCTCCATCGTCGTTCGAGCCCTGCTCAATTGCATCGCATCCGTCAGAATCCGTCGAACGCAGCACGAGCCAACCCGATCGGTCGTCTTCATCCACCCAAGACAGGTTCCACTCGAGTTCTCCGGAGGGCTGAGACCACTGGGCTTGCCAGAAGTAGCCGCCCTCGAGTATAGCCATCGCCGCATCACTAGTCGAGTGGTTGGCCTTCAGGCATGTGATGGCCTCCTCGAGGTCGAAATCCCTGATTTCCGATTCGTCCCACATCGCGTCTACCCAGTTTCGCTCTGTGGAGGAGCTCGGTTGGTCCTCGCCCGCACTCGGCTTGAGGTATTCCCGGCCCCAGTCGACCTCCGAGCTTCCCGACAAGCCAGTGTTCTTCGACATCGTCATCGAGATTGACATTCTCCCCCCGGGGAGGAGCTCCTCCGAAAGCGAACTGACGAGGAAGTTGCAGTCGTTGGTCCTCAGGTCCTTGTCAAAGACGATGTCGGCCACTTGCTCGACCGGCCACGGGCTGTCACGCTTTACTAGGATGTTGAGGTAGGCGTGACCGTAGCACTGACCTATGTCCTCTTGCTGCATCTCTATCGGGTACACCAGGCCGTGGGTCTCGTGGGAGATCTCTGGCTTGACCTCCCAAGTCCACTCAGAGTTCCAGTTGGAAATGTCCGAGGAGGAGGCGCCGGCCACCAGCACCTCGTCATCGAAGAATGCGTGCAGTTCTATTGGGGTCATAGGAAAGGCGAGGGTAGGAAGAATCGTGCCCAACCCGCCGAAGCCACCGAACCCATAGGTCACTGCTCGAAGGTTGGTGGTGCGGGAGTCAATGTCCGTGAACGATATGGTGGAGTCCGACCGCTTCGGGTCCCGGTCTTTGAGTTCGACCCAACTGGTCGAGTCCAGAGCCACCTTATTGTCGGAAAGTGACCAGCCGACGTTACCGCAATCCCCTGAGTCCCTCCAAGTCCTGCCCTCTAAGTCGATGTCCAAATCCATTGAAAGCCGTTTCTCGACTGCTAGGAAACCGCCCCTACCAAGGCTATCGGAGGTAAGAGAAGCACCGTCTTCGCTACCTTGGGAAATCGCGACTTGCCCCGTTCCAGACATCACCGCCGTCAATTGCCCGCAAGCTTCGTCGAGAATGCTGTCTGCGGAATCCCGAATCAGGCCCAGCATCTCATCACCCTGGATGGTTATGGTCGACTCGCTGACGTAGAAGTCCATCTGGTCTCCGTAGTGGAGGGACCTCGCAGTGAATCCGGAGTTGCGTTGCAGGACCTGGGTCGCCAACGCTCCGACGAGAACCACCACGATCGCAATGGCTGCGACCGTCTGCCACCGCTCGCTCAGGGAGCTGAAGGTCGGGATGGTGATGACCAAGGAGGCCTCGTCCTCCTCGGGAGCATCGCTGGGGGTTGTGATTTCAGCAGTCTTGGTTGCGACCTCTGCCTCGGGCCCGACCAACTCGGCCTCCATTACCCCGGCCTCCAATGCCTCGCGCTCATCCACGGCCTCCTCGGTTTGCCTCTCCCCGCTCAGTCTCGCAATCAGATGATCCACAGCCTCAGCGTGCTCGGTCCGCTCAGCCCCTACCACGAGAGGAATCGGTTCGCCGGCGTCATCAGGCCCCTCGTCCATAATCAGGGCGTCAGCCGCCTCGGGCGGAATGAGCTCGGGCTCGCCGTCGAGGTCCTCCAGAATCCTGTCAACCAACTGGGATTTATTGCCTGAGACAAATAGCGATCTCTCTTTGCAAATCTCCCTAAGTTCCGCCACTGTCATTGATGACAAGGTCTCGCGGTCGAGTGAATCGTCTCCGGCCATGCTAGCAGTGTGCAGTCCCAAGCCGTGGCTTTCAACCCCTTCGGCGTCACGGGCCTGCAGGCAAGCACTCGTGAGCGAGGCCCGTTTTCTCGGGCAAAGAGTTGAAGGGTGGCCCTATGGCGGCGCATTTCATGGACCCTCGACTTGTGGTGCTGTCTCGAGGGCCCGAGTTATACAGCACGAGGAGGCTTGCCACCGAGGCCGAGAAGGCTGGGTGGACTGTTCGGATCATAGACCCGCTCACTCTCTCCATCGTGGTCGACGAGAGAGGGGGGAGGATCTTTCACAAGGGTTGGCCAGTGGAGTGCGAAGCCATCCTACCGAGGATTGGCTACTCGATTACCCGCAGGGGAGTGGCGATAGTTCGCCAGTTCGAGCAGGTCGGAACCATCGTCCTCAACCCCAGCCACGGCATCATCAGGAGTCGTGACAAACTGGTGGCTTGCCAGATGATGGCCGAGAGGCGCGTGCCCGTACCCATCACGGCCCACGTTGGTGCTTGGGAGGACACTGGCCGTGCGGTGAACCGCGTCGGTGGAACCCCCTGCGTAGTCAAGTCCACCGAGGGGACGCATGGCTCGGGAGTGTACCTAGTGCGCTCCGAACAGCAAGCCAGGCAATTGGTGTACCAAATGCTGGAACGCGGGATGAGACCCCTGATCCAAGAGTACATCGAGGAGTCCCATGGCCAAGATATCCGGGCTTTCGTCGTCGGAAGCGAGGTCGTCGCCTCGATGCGCCGCAAGGCCCATGGCAACGAATTCCGCTCGAACTTCCACCTAGGTGGCTCGGTCAGCGGGATCGAGCTCACTCCAAGGCAGAAGGAGATTGCTGTCCAAGCATCTGAGACTCTGGGGCTCGACATCGCAGGTGTGGATTTGCTCGAGTCCGAGCGGGGGCCTCTGGTTCTGGAGGTCAACTCAAGCCCGGGACTGGAGGGCATCGAGGGGGCTACTCGAGTCAACGTGGCCGGTAAGGTGGCCGAGCACCTGAACGCTCGGTTGGAGATCGTTGGCGAAGAGCAGGAATCGGGTCAGTCCGAAAACCCAGGATCTGAATCAGGCGAGTTCTCCAGCGCCTACTGAGCCGCTTCGGCGTGAAACGGAACGCTTGCGAACGCCGTCTCTCTCGTTTTCCTTGGAGAAGCATTCAAGTCCCGAGGCGCCCCCTTGCCCCCGTCCATTAGGACAGGGATGCACACGCCGTTCGCGGCGGGAGGCGAGTTGCTTTGCAGCAGGATAGCGCAGACGGACCGGGGGCCGGAGCAGACGCAGGCAGGCTCGGCCGTCGGTTCGGCGCTGAAGAGATAGGGCTCCACGACTCGATGCCATCGAGGTTGCACAGGCTATCTGAGCTGCCATGGCATGACTGCTGGATGCGACAGCTCCGCTCTGAGAAGAAGAGCAGGCACACAATCAGGGCGTACGGCGTTGCTGTGCGTGACTTCTCGGCTACGCGACTGCCGAGGGAGCCGCCATTGGACTGGAATGAAGTGAGGGAGCTACCAGTCAGCTCCTTCCACATGAGAGCGGATCCGAACAACGGGAGGATGGATGCCTGGCTGAACGAGCTGGGCGAGCTGAAGCCCACCACAATCAATGCCAAGATAGCTGCCGTTTCCCATCTCCTCAAGTGGCTGGGCCACACGGTCCCAGACTGGATTCAGCGTCCGTCCAGAAGCCGCTCGCTGCCGAAGACGCTTGGCAGAAGGGAGCTGCAGCGCCTCAGGCAGGCCGCTCGCGAGTCCGAAGACCCCCTAGCCCTCCCAATCTCCACGCTTCTCTTGGACACCGGACTGAGGGTCTCCGAGCTGTGCGGTCTGGACCTCGATGACATCGACATCGAGGACCTGTCGGCCCTCGTAATCGGTGGCAAGGGGGAGAAGGACCGCACCGTGCTATTCACGGGGTCCACTGTCGGGGTGATAGAGGCCTGGGAACCCATCAGGGAGTCTAGGCTGTCGATGAGCAGTGATGAGAAGCAGAGAGCCCTGTTCCTGTCGAGCAGGGGCAGGCGCATCAATCCCCGTTCGATTCAGAAGATGATGGATCGCCTCGCTGATTCTGCTGACATCCCACGCAGTCGGCTCAGTCCGCACACCCTCAGGCACACCTTCGCAACGGGACTGCTGGAGCGCGGGGCTGATCTGGTTACCATCCAGCGCTTACTGGGCCACGCCAGCATCGCGACCACCCGCATCTATCTGGAGATAAACGACCAGACCCTGAGAGAGATCTACCACAGGGCTCAACGAAGCCCACCTCTGGCGGAATTACCCGTTGACGGTCTTCCCGGGACTCAAGTCGAGGAAGTGGAGATCGCGCCTCGTCCAACCGAGTAGTCACCTTCGAGACGGGTTCTTCTTGTTGGTCCGCTTGCCGACGTCCTTCGGGCCCTTCCAAGTCCGATTGGCACCCTCCTCGTAGCCCGGATGACCGGGGATTGGGCAGTGCTTGCCCGCCCTGCATCTACTGCAGTTGTCAGAGGGCGGCCTCTCGACAATCTTCTGGAGGCGCCCGTACTTCCTCCGAGGCATGCTCGGGTGTTGGTAAGGCGGGACTTAGGGGTTCCCACCAACGCGCAACGTTCAATCACACGAGCTAGGACAGTCGACTGTGAGTGAGTTTGAGGATGAGGTTCAATCCGGCCCAATTGGCCTCGATGCTCAGCGCTCCGTCCTCTACGCCCAGGTCATTGACGGAAGGCCCAGAATGTCGATAGATGGCGATGGCATCCTACAAGTCGATGGCTCCAAGGGGGCCGCTGGAAAGGTCTACCTTGGCGATGTCGCTCAGGCGGCTCTCAGGTCCATGGGCGCCCACGAGCCACCAAAATTCACCAAGGAGCCGGGATACGACGAACAGCGCTGGGATCTTCTCTGCCGGTCGAATGACCTAGTCATGAGGATCTCGAGCAGCCACTACTGGGGCTTTGGCCTATTGGCAAGGTGCTTCCTCAATGAGATTGCGATCGAGGGACCTCTGGCCGTGCGTGCGAGGTGCGTGCACGATATCGTGGCCATTCTGGGCAGGAACCCCTGGGAGGCGTCACGAGTAAGGGCATTCGAGAAGGCGACCTCAGGCTCCATGTCATCTCACACATCGAGCTGGGAGGGATTGGTAGCCTTGGCCAAAGAGGGAATGAGCGAGGAGATCACGCAGCTCCATGACGCCATTCGCAGTTTGAGGGGGGTGAACGAGGATACTGCAGATCTGCTAGATGCTGCCGAGCAGGCCTTGGACGAGGCTCGGTCTGCCCTATCCGACAAGAATGCACCAGCCGTCGAGAGGGCGCTGAGCAGAGCATCGAACGCAATCATTCAGGCCGACTCCAGCACCGAGGTTCGAAGTGCCAACCACGTGCTGATGGGCGACTAGAGCCCTAGCGTCTGTCGCATCCACGACCATACGCCATACTGGGCGAGGTAGACCACCACGCTGAAGGAGATGCAGGCGAAGTAGATGGCCCCTTTGGAAATCTGAATGGCGTCCTCGGACTCCTCGTCGAAGTAGCGGATCAGGCCAGCCGCCTGCTGAATGCCACTGCCCTTCTCCTTGGCCATCGGGACACCGCACCTAGAGTCCCTATTTCAACTCCACGAGACCCTCTAGAAGGCCGTTCCGTGCTATGACTCGAGGGTCTCGATCAGGACACAACCCCCGTCGAGCTCCACTATCAAAGAAGCCGCTCCCATGGCGGTCTCCAGCCCCTCTGTCATCAGAATCTCACGACGGAACCCTCGCGATGTCTGGAATACTAGTCTGTGGCTCAGGCGGTCTAGGACGTCATGATTGACGATCTGCCAAGTCCATTCGTCCTGCGATACGGTTACCAGGGCCTCGATGGGAACCAACGGTCCCTGCATAGACCCGTTCTGCTTCGCACGCATCACCAAATCGCCCAGTTTCACTTTTGCTCCTATCTCATCAGTCTTCGTTGGCTCATCCGAGCCTCTGGATATTCTTCGTCTCAAACCACTCATGCGCATCCCATCTGCGACATATGCCGCAGCGCGTCAGCGATTCCTACGAGGTTTAACCGTTGTTGGTGATGCATCGGTCCGAACGGTGAAAATCAGGGTCCTCGAGAATTGCCATCGAATCCCTGCGAGCACTTGATGGCAGAGGCAAGAACCGCTGGTGCATGGTGGATTGCGAGGTCACTTGGGAGGACTCGGCTGCCGATAGCATCCTTCTCAAGGCGGTTTCTCATTGGAGGCAGGATTCCGAGGCCTGGTTCCAAGGGGCCTACGAGAGACTGCCCGAGACCGTTCGGGTCAACCCGCTCCGCAGGGACCGGGAGTGGGTGGAATCATGGTTGAACGAGGCATTGGCGAGGGAGATACCATGGTTCAGCGGTCCCGGCAGCGCGTGGCAGCTTCCCTTTGAGAGGGGCAAGGCCGAGGGTGAGGTAGATATTCTTCTCAAGGCACTTCACGAGACTGGCAGGCTGACACGTCAGGAAGCCGTCTCCATGCTGCCTGTAATCGCCCTAGACCCGAAACCGGGAGAGATTGTCCTCGATATGTGCGCTTCTCCAGGATCTAAGACGACTCAGATTTGCGAGCACCTCGGCAATGACGGCGTTGTCATCGCCAACGAGGTCATGAGCGGGCGGGTCAACACTCTGGTCTCCAACGTCCAGCGTCATGCCTCTAGGGCCGCAGTGGTGGTCCAACATGACGGTCGTCACATGCCAAAGGTCCCAGAGGACGGCTTCGACAAGGTACTCGTCGACGTTCCATGCACAGGGTCCGGGACCACTAGGAAGAATCCTGACGTCTGGGCCAAGTGGCTGCCCTCTTCGGGACGCTCGCTACATGTTCTTCAGTCCGACCTCCTCACCAGGGCGATTCGCATGACCAAGAAGGGCGGCACAATAGTCTACGCCACGTGCTCTCTTGATCCAGTGGAGAACGAGGCGGTTGTAGCGCGGGCGATCGAAGGGGGGGAAGCGAGGATTGTTCCCGGCCACAGTTTGCTCGGGGGCGTGCCCTCAGTGCCCGGCCTGACCCAGTGGCCCGTCCTCGACGAGGAGGGAGAGGCCACTGAGGAACTAGATGTCCCCGAGACCATGATGCCGCCTCGCGATGAGATTGTCCGCGGTAAGCTGAGCCGCTGCGTGCGAATCTGGAACGACGCCATAGAGGGGGGTGGATTCTTCCTTGCAGTGCTAGAGAAAACAGGGGGCGATGACAGGCGTTACGCCCAACCGACGCGAGTTCTCGCCTCCGACGAGGTCGAACCGGACCCGGAGCAGTTCCCGCAGCCCCTCGACGAGGATTGGAAGAGGAGTCTGGAGCTCGCATGGGGGGCTGTGCCCGAGGGCTTGTGGGTTCGCGGCAAGAGCCTGCTTTGGTCTACCGAAGAGACCCTCCACGTATGGGAATCCGGGCGCAGCCGTCGGGGCGGGCGCATTAGGGCCCCGGGTCGGCGTTGGAGGCCGCTGAAGGCGATTCACCTAGGGCTGGTCACCGCTAGGATAAGGCAGGGAGAGTTGAGTCGCATAGTGTCACGCGCCGCAGCTAGCCTGCTACCCGAGATCCAGAAGGGTTTCACCGAAATCAGCGCCGAGGGGTTTGACGGCATCCTGCTTGGACAGGAGCCTGCACCAGTGGATATCGAAGAGTCTCTGGAAGGCGTGCGCGGCGGGCGCATCCTAGTTGACGAGTATGGGGCATGCATGACCGCTTGGATTGGCGCCCGGGTCACGCCCATGGTGAGCGAGGCTGAACGAAGGGTTCTGAGGGCAATGCGTGGTTTGCCAATCGTATTGGCAGAAGAAGAATAAAACGGAGAAATTGTACAATCGAAAACGAAATGCCGAATATACGTAGCATATGTTCAAGAGCCGTAGCAATTAACGACTACTCTCGGTGATTGCTTTGGATGATGTGGACCGACGTATTCTAAGGGTCCTCGAGGCGGATGCCCGAACCTCGCTGAGGAGGATTGCAGAGGAAGTGGGCGTGGCTCTCGGGACCGTTAGCAATCGAGTGAGGCGTATGGAGGGCCTAGGGATCATCCGTGGTTACACCGTCCTGCTGGACCCCGACAAGTCGGGATGGGGGCTTAGCGTGGTAATCGGGCTGAGGATCGAGAAGGGGAGGCTGATGGAGGTTCAGAAGAAGATCGCGGAAGACCATCGCGTGTACGGCGTGTACGACGTCACCGGTGACTACGACTCGATGGTCCTCGCTAGGGCCCGTGGCCGCGACGACCTAGATGACCTATCGAAGGGCGTGGTGAGCATGGGGGGAATCGAGCGCTCGGTCACCCACCTGGTTCTGAACACCGTCAAGGAGATGCCCCCCTCCCTGCCCGAGGAATGATCATCCGACTTCGTCGAGCACTCCCTGAATTATAGGCTCAAGCAACTGTGAATGGGGCAGCAGGGACTCGACGGTCCGACCCTCGGGCTTCATCGCTCTGAGAAGGATCATCCTCAGGCCCTCATCTATGGGGGCATCGAGCGCCATCAACCGGTCCCTGAGGGAGGTCTGCAGCTTCCCTCCGGTCCGGTCCCAATCCATCAGTAGAATCAGAGATGGGCCCCCATCGGGCGGGCGGGAGAAGCAGTGGGTGCTGTGCAGATAGGCAACGAGGCGTGCCCTGTCCCAGCCCCTGTTCACCTTCTCTATGGTACCCGAGAAGCCCAGTGCCCTCAGGGCTTTCTCGTCATTGATCCCCTCGACGACGACGGGGCAGCCCGAGCCTCCCTCGGCAATCGGCCTATTCCTCAGTATCGAGGCCGCGATTGCCTTGGCGGCCATCTCGAAGCGAACCTCTCGGTCAGGCGGCCCGGCGGCCCTGGATCGTTGGCCCACCCAGTCTGGCAGTCCTCCCCACTCGGACATCTCATACCCCCAATGAGACCCTCGCCTCGCTAGCTGTGACTCCCACGATCCTTACGGATTTGCGCCTGCTTGACTTCCCGCTTTGGAGGGAGGCCCTCGAGCGCTCCACACCTAGAACTTCGGCTAGGAGGGCGAGCAGTTCCGAGTTCGCCGCGCCACCCAGGGGCGGGGAGGATACGGAGATCTTGAGGCGGCCCCTCCACGGATCGATGCCAACAATGCGAGAGCGTGGTGCTGCAGGTGTGAGATAAACTAGGACAGTGATGCTCTGGCCATCCTCCATAATCCATTTCCCGAGCATCCTTGTGACGAATACCGGGGCTGTGCTTGTAGTCCTTTTTGAGTCCCAGAACGGGGCCGGTCAGAGAGTCGTCCAGTTCTCACCAAGCGTCTTTGAATTCGGATTTTATCCGTACATGTTCGGATTTTG
Source organism: Methanobacteriota archaeon (assembly GCA_002722735.1). Classification (GTDB taxonomy): domain Archaea; phylum Thermoplasmatota; class Poseidoniia; order Poseidoniales; family Thalassarchaeaceae; genus UBA36. The sequence goes on along the minus strand of PBMR01000013.1, from coordinate 9,986 downwards.
TAGAGGGCGCTCGATGATAGCGACCATAACAACCGGCTGCGACCCTCCGAGATGCTTATGAGGGGATTTTACCTCGACGCGCCGGAGAGCGTCTTGTGAGCGTCGAATCTGTGCTCTTCGACATTCTGTGGGATGAGTTCGTCCTGTGGTCTGCCTTCGTGGCCGCCATAACCTTTGGATGGCTGTACCACCACTCCTTCTGGTACCGCTCCGACGAAGACGGGGAGCTGCCCAATAGGGATGGAATCAGGGTCGGATTTTTCCCAAAGCACAATGACGATATCAGGCTCGAGGTGACTTGGACGGTTCTGCCCTTCCTACTCATAGTGTACCTGACTTACATCTCCTGGGCCCCGCTCGACGCGACTTGGACCTCCACGGAAAATGGAAATCACAATGCCGAGTGCGACTACGACAATCCCGGATATGATGGTTCCAACAACCGGATTGCTGACATGGAAACAGGGATCATCGAATCAGACTGCTACCACATCATCGAGATTACCGGTCAGCAGTGGTCCTGGATTTTCGACTGCAGGGATTTGGGCCCCGACCTCTGCGAGACCGACTTTACGACAGCGGAGGTCTACGGCACGGTACCGAGGCTCATGCTCAAGGAGGGTGAGACGTACCTCGCTGTAATGGAGTCGAACGACGTCACGCACGCCCCCTGGTTCCTGGAGCTAGCCACGAAGGAGGACGTCCTCCCCGGACAGCAGACCGCCCTTTGGCTCCCCATCACCGAGGGGGGCGACTCCATCATTCTGTGCGCAGAGTACTGCGGTGATGCGCACTCCGTGATGGCCGGGATCCTGTCGGTGCACAAGTGAGGTGATTTGGTGAGGGGGTCAAAGATGTCACGTGCTGCACTTGCAATCCTCGTGGTCCTAGCAGCCATGCTGGCAGCCCCCTCGGCTACCTCGGTTCCCTCCGGGGTCGAGAACGTCAGCCAAAGCGGCTGCGGATGCCACTCGGGCGACAACCCAAACCCATCTGTGACGCCCTCGATAGAGGGGTTGCCCGAGACGTACAACTACTCCCAGACTTACGAGTTGACAGTCTCATTCACCGGGGGCCCGAGCGATTCTTCCAATATTAACCAAGGAGGATTCAACCTATGGGTGAGCGATGGTGAGCTAACCGTTAGTGACGGCACCGCGCAGGTGAATGCGCTCGACGGGTCAGTCACCCATACCGAGGCTGGAAACGACCAGACCTCCTGGGTGGTGATCTGGACAGCTCCGACCACTGACAGGAACGTAGAATTCATCCTCCATACCAACTCCGTCAACGGCAACGCCGGCGGCTCCGAGGGAAGCTCGGGCGACATGTGGAACCGGCTTACCGTCGAGGTCTCGGCACCCGTCGAGGTCCAAGAGCCGGTCAACCCGTTCGTCGTCCTCAGCGTGCTGATCATTGTGACAGCAGTCCTTCTTGCCATCACCCTCGCCTACGTGTTCTACAGGGTCAGCCCCGATTCCTTCGACTGGGACACCTTCGCTCCTTGGATTGCGGAGTGGTTGACCAGTACGGACCACAAGAGGGTTGGCACGCTGTACTTCGTGCAGGGTCTCTTCTTCCTCGTAGTGGGAGGAATCATGGCTCTGATGATCAGGATCCAACTATCTGTGCCGGGCAATGACTTCCTCACCCAAGAGCAGTACAACCAGTTCTTCACCCTCCATGGGACGGTGATGATATTCCTCGCTGCGATGCCACTGATCGCCGGGTTCGCTAACTGGATAGTGCCGCTGCAGATCGGTGCGCCCGACCTCGCACTCCCCCGGCTCAACGCGATGTCGTTCTGGTTGCAGCCGGTATCAGCCATCCTCATACTGACGGGAATCTTCTCAGGAGGCGGGGCGGACACGGGTTGGACTGGTTATGCCCCATACGTGGTCAGTGAGACAGCGCACGTGGGTACCACCATGTGGATAGCTGGGCAGATCATGCTCGTTGCCTCGTCGACCCTGACGGGAATCAACTTCCTCACGACCATCGCCGTCATGCGCGCACCGGGAATGGGGTGGATGCAGATGCCCCTGTTCACATGGTCGATCTTTGTGGCCAATCTCATGCTCTTCCTTTCGATTCCCGCATGGGGGGTCGGGCTGATCCAAGTCTACCTAGACAGGGTGATTGGCACGGCTTTCTACGATGTCGCCGCAGGTGGTGACCCGTTGCTCTGGAGCCACCTGTTCTGGTACTTCGGCCACCCGGAGGTGTACGTGGTCATCGTCCCGGCCTTCGGAGTCATCTCCGAGGTCATCGCCACCAGTTCGCGACGCTCGGTATTCGGCTATCGCTCAATGGTCTATGCAATGGCAGGAATCGGCCTCGTGTCCTTCATCGTGTACGGGCACCACATGTTCACAAGCGGGATGGATCCAACACTTCGCTTCATCACCATGCTGACTACCATGCTGGTCGCTGTTCCGACCGGAATCAAGATCTTCAACTGGCTGAAGACGATGCACGGTGGCACCCTCGTCTACCGAACCCACACCCTGTGGGCGCTTGGCTTCCTAGTCACGTTCACGCTGGGTGGGATTTCTGGGATGTACTTCCCATCAATCGCCATGGACGTGCACCTCCACGAGTCTTACTTCGTGATCGCTCACTTCCACTACGTGCTCGTTGGCGGCACTCTGTTCGGCTTCTTCGCTGCCATCTACTACTGGTTCCCGAAGATGAGCGGGCGCATGATGAGCGAGAAGTTGGGGACCCTCCACTTCCTTGTCGCCTTCGTCAGCTACAACGCCGCGTTCTGGCCCATGCACAGGCTCGGCGTATGGGGCATGGCGCGCCGGCATCACACCTACTTCGTCACCACGGATGAGGCGCTTGGGGCCTTGCCGATGGAAGCGGCGGGATGGAACATGTTCATCACCGTCTCTGCCTTCATATTCGCCGCCTCTACCCTGATACTGGTGGTGAATATGATCAACACCGTGATTCGGGGCGAGGATGCTCCGCCTGACCCCTGGGGGGGCTGGTCCTTCGAATGGATGGTTGCCTCCCCGCCCCCGACGCCGAGCTTCTCTGAGATTCCAACCCTGATGGATGCAAACGAGCACATCGCCAACGAGCCGGGCGCCATCGCCCGCTGGTTCAGCCGGCTGATGGTGGCCGAAGAGGATATCGAGGAGGCGATGCATTGAGCGACGAGCACCACGGCGATCACCACCCCAGCGCTTGGGGACCGCACGACTGGGAGCACAACCCAGGACCACCCCACAACTCGTGGGCACCGCTAATCCTGAGCATGGGCTTCGGCACCTTCCTGTTCTCCCTCGCGAGCATCTACAACTGGGGCGAGCTCGAGAACGCGAGCTACATCCCGTTGGCGCTGGTGGGATTGGCCGTCATCACCGCGGGACTGGTAGTCTGGTGGCGCCAAGACGCCTCCTTCGACGGCAGCTACGAGCCTAGGGCCGTGGGGGCGCCGTTCAAGAACATCCAGATTCGCAAGGTGGCGATGTGGGTCTTCCTGATGTCGGAGATGATGATCTTCTCCTCATTGTTCAGCACCTACATGCGCTACAGGCTCGGCCTCACACCCTGCCAGGAGGTGTTCGACTCCGGGAACTGGGTGGAGGGCACCTCGGTGGTCTGCTTCGAGCCCGCCAGCCACCTCATCGCCTCGAGCTGGTACCACCTCGCTCCCGGCGCCATCAACACCTTCGCGCTCATCACGTCCTCGTTCACCATCGTGATGGCACTGAAGACTGCGAAGCGCACCGACCTGATCTCGGCCGAGAGGAGCAAGTTGGTCACGCGCTACCTCGGTACCACCTGGTTGCTCGCATTGCTGTTCATCACCCTGAAGATGGTCGAGTGGTTCATCGGCTTCCCGATGCCCGGGTTCCTCAACGACGGGCACGCAATCCAGTCACTGTACGAGGAGGGCTACCTAATCAATAACGACGCCTACCAGAACCATCACTACGTCGACGCCGCGGGCGCGCACATGATGGCTGACATACAAGTCAGCGCCACGACCTTCTATGTGACCACTGGGACCCACGGAGTGCACGTTTTCGCAGGAGTGATCGGTCTGACCTACATGACCTACAAGGCCCATACCGGGGGCTACACGCCGGACAACGCGGCCTCCATCGAGTACTTCGGGCTCTATTGGCACTTCGTCGATCTGGTCTGGGTCCTAGTCTTCCCGTTCTTCTATCTGTACTGAGGTGAAATGAAATGGCGCACTACACGATTCTCGGAAAGGACCCCTACTGGATGAACTTCTACGGACTGATGGCCCTGACCGTGATAGAGGTCGCAGCGGTCGGCATCGATCTGAGCAAATCAACGACTCTGGCTATCCTGACCGTCATCGCCATCCCCAAGTTCCTCATGATCGCGGGGATCTTCATGCACCTATACGGCGACGGGGACTCCAAGGTCCTCACCCTGACCGCCCTGTTCCCGGCCTTCTTCATCATAGTCATGGTGCTCTTCATCGGGCTGACGCACCCCGAAGCCACGACGGGCCTGCCCGACTGGTGCAGGCCGGGCAACTACGGCCTGTAGGGTTCATGTGTGGTTTCGGCTCCGAAACCATGCTGCAGACGTCGCTTAGCCTGGTATAGCGCCGGATTTGAAATCCGGTGTCCTCGTGACTCGGGAGTTCAAATCTCTCCGTCTGCGCCACTACTCGTTGGGTATCGAGGTCGCGCCTCGAACGGTCAACTGGTCATTGTGGTACTGCATGGTGATGGGGGTGGTGATTACCGCCTCGCCATCGACGTTGATGAACATCGGCTCTCCCGAGGAGTGTCCGAACTCGACCCTGCTCGCATCCTGCATGGTCACGCTCCACATTCCTATGTGCCTGCCCTTCTCGAGCGGCCCCATCAGGCGCAGCATCTGGGACTTGGACAGCCCCCACGCAGTGACTAGGGACGCGTGTCCCTGAGTGGGCTTGGCCCCCGGAGCCACCCTGTAGCCGCCGCCGAAGGTCTGGCACATGCTCATGCAGAACAGCCCGGAGAGGTCGATCGACTCCCCCTTCCTCCCATCTATGGCGATCGTGCCTGACTCCTTCTTCCACTTGATGATGGCCTTGATGGCCAGAAGCGTGTACTTCATCTGACCGCGGATGCGCTTGAACTGACCCTCGTCCTTCATGCGGTTGACCACCGAGGTAACCCCTCCGTCACTCTCGAGGAAGCTCCATCGGACCAGATTGCCATCGGTCTCGGGCTCGCCGTTGCACGTTCGGGGTATGGGGGCCGCTTTCGATGGGTGGTCGGGGGCGGGCGGGCCCTCTACGCGAATCGCGCCCACCTTGCGATCAGTGCCGTTTACGAGGATGTCGACTGCCCCCTGCATGTCCTTGAACTTGTTACCCTTGGGGGTGGGGATTCCGTGGGCCCGAGCGTAGTCGTTGCCGCTGCCTATGGGCAGTATCCCCAGCACCTTGTCCGAGCCCCTCAGCCCCGATGCGACCTCGTGCACGGTGCCGTCGCCACCGATGGCCACCACCAGGTCGTGGACGCCATCGGACAGGTCCCGGGCTATGTCCATGGCATGGCCCGGCTCCTTGGTGCGGTGCAGCTCGATCTCGAACCCGGCCTCCTTGAGCGCCGGCTTGAAACTCTCCCACTGCCTGATTGATAGCCCATCACGGGCTTTGGGGTTGAGGATGCAGGCGATGCGAGGCACGTCGGAGGCGGCGCGTCTCCCGACTTGAATACTGCCGAAGCAAGCAATCATGAGGAGGGGACGGGCTCAGGAGTCCGATTAACGTGGACGATGGTGATGTGTTCATGCGTCGGGCCCTAGAGCTCGCGGAGTCGGGACGTCACCGAGTGATGCCGAACCCGATGGTCGGATGCGTCCTCGTCCGGGACGGTGAGATCGTAGCTGAGGGCTGGCACGACCACATCGGGGGGCTGCATGCCGAGCAGATGGCGATCGCAGATGCGGAGGCGCGGGGGGTTGCCACCCAGGGAACGACTGCCTACGTCACGCTGGAGCCATGCAACCACTTCGGCCGAACGCCCCCCTGCACCGAGTCGCTGCTCTGGGCGGGGGTCGGACGCGTCGTCATCGGGACGATGGACCCGAACCCCACGGTCAGAGGGGATGGGGCCGAGGCCCTGCGGCAGGAGGGGGTCGAGGTCGGGCTCGGGATGCTCGAGGCGGAGTGCGAGAGGCAGATGGGCCCCTTCATGCACTGGTGCAGGCATCGCAGGCCGCAGGTCACGCTCAAGGCGGCGACGGACTCGACGGGCAGGATCGACGGCGAGCAGTCCGCACCAGCCGAGCGCTTCAGCTCGGCTGAGTCATTGGCCCTCGTGCAAGAACTACGGGCTGATTCCATGGCGATTCTCGTCGGGGTCAACACCGTCATCCGGGACGATCCCTCGCTGACCGTCAGGGGGACGGACATCGGACCGAGGAGCCCTCCCATCAGAGTGGTGGTCGACCCCAACGACCGCACGCCTACCGGATGCAGGCTGCTGACTGACGCCGAGGCCCCGACACTGCTGATCCAGTCCTCGGACTTCGGCTCGGGCGATTCGAACCACGTCGAGCGTGTCGTGATCCCGGAGCAGGAGGTCCCGGTCGCAACGATCCTCGACATGCTCGGCGACAGGGGCATCCAGTCCCTGCTGGTCGAGGGCGGAGCGGATACCTGGGGCAGATTCCTCGATGCGGGGCTTGTGGACAGGGCCCGCCTGTGCGTATCCCCGATCGAGCTCAATGGAGCCGGGGGGCCCTTGTTTGCCAGCCATTCGCTGTACGACTCCGGGCTCGCGGTGACTTCGAGTGAGGTCGTCTCGGGGGACGAGGTGACGTGGTGGCAGAAAAAACCGACTGAACAGGTGTAAAAAGTAAACCAATATATAAAAGAAGACTAATTCCGGCATAGTCATTATATAACGAAGTCGAGCGGACGCGAGACTACATGCACCCCAGCGTACGCAAGACACGAAGCCTGAGCATCTGCTTGATAATGGTCCTCTCGGCCTTTGGCCCGATAGCAGCCCCAGTAGCGGCAGACATGCCCCTCACCGAACCCTACTTCGACCTCCTGATGGAAGAGAATGGGACGTGGGAGGAACTTGAGCCCGGATGGATGTACGACCTCGAGGCGGGGACGTACGACATGCAGATCGACTACTACAACCTCGACGTGGGCTTGAACTACACCCTGAGGTGGATTACCTACGGCATCCACGCGGACGGTGGCGGCTTGGAGGGCAACGTGACCTCCGAGGACGTGACCGACACCTGGCAGATGGAGGTCAGCGAGTTCGACTGCTGGTATCAGGCCGTCGTCGAGATCATCAACACCACCGACGGGTCGTGGGACCACGTCTACACCCAGTGGTACGACTTCCGCGGTGAGTGCACCGAGTACGGGACCGTGACCCCGTCAGCCGAGATCAACGGCACCTGGGTCAGCGAGCCCGAGGAGCTCGAGCCCGGATCCTACAACATGAGCTGGGATGTGACCAACCTGACGGCCGGCGAGGAGTACAAGCTCGACTACTGGTACTACCTGACGAGGAACACGTGGGACATGAGCACGAGCACCAACGGGTACGCATGGAACGCCACCGGCTCCGATGAGTCGATAGGGTGGAACGTCACCGTAACGGAGTTCGACTGCACCCTGCAGCCCGAGGCGCTGCTGTGGCAGAACACCACAACCGGCTGGACCATCATCGACCAGTACTGGGTCGGCTCGTGGAGCGAGGTCATATTCCTGCCGTGCGAGAGCATGATTACCGCCTACATCTGGCTGGACGAGGAGGGCGACTGGGTCGAGCTCGCTGACCAAAATGACAACGAGTACTGGTCGCATCATTTCCCCGACGACGGCAGCTGCGATGAGTTCTGGGACAACGAAGGCCACTGGTGGGAGTGCACCGACCCCGACACCGGAGACGTCGAGGTTTTCGACGAGTGCTACGAGTTCTACGACGAGCAGACCGGCGAGGACATGTTGGAATGCTACATCAATTACGAGCCAATGTACCTAGAGGAGGGCTCGTACAACATCACGCTCGAGATAGTCGGCCTCTCCGTCGGCGAAGACTACTTCCTATACGGAGACCTCTGGGAGAGCACCTACTGGGGCTACGAGAGCAACCACTACGAGTTGAGCTTCACCGCTCCGACCGAGGAGATATCCAACACCGTCACCCTGGACATCAACGCCGAGACCTGCTCCTACGGGTACGATCTCTCGCTGGACCACAACGAGACATCCGGTCACTCGGAGCATCTCGAGAGCATGTCAGTAACCGTCAACGGGCCGTGCGAGCAGCCGCCCTCGCCCTTCACCCTGACCTACGACGACGTCTTGTGGGAGCCCGAATGGCAGTACGAGGAGTTCGACGAGTGCGAGGAGGAAGACGGAGGATACGAGTGTTGGAACAACGACTCCTGGGGCTACCAGGAGGACGTGCCCATCGCATTCCTGTACGACATGTCAGGACCGGTTTCGACCTATGCCCCTGGTTTCCTGTCCTCGGCGGAGATCGCGATCGAGCACCTGAACGATAATCAGGACGTTTACAACTTCTCCTTAGAGGAATACGACACGGCATGCGACGGTCTCGCAGCGGAGACCGCAGCCCAGGACGCTGTCGACGACGGGATTGAGCTCGTAGTCGGGGCCCTGTGCTCCGGGGCGTCCATGGGCGCCAACGCCATCCTGTCATCATATGGCATACCCCACATCTCACCGACCTCGTCGGCCCCGGGTCTCAGCGACAGCAGCGCATACCCCGGGTTCTTCCGGGTTATCGTGAGCGATGCCATGGACGGTGAAGCCTTGGCCGACCTCGTGAGGGACTCCAACTCGAGCTCCCCCGCAGTACTGTACCACAGTGATGATGCCTTCCTGGCCAATGTTGCCGAGATCCTCATCGAGGACTACGAGGCCGGAGGAGGCTCGATATGCGCTGACCTTACCGTCGCTAGTGGCGAGACTGACCTCTCTGACGAGGCTCAGATCCTTACCGACGACTCATGCGACTCGGTGGTGATGGTTACTTACCCCGAGACTGCTGGTTCGATGCTAACCGAGCTCGACGACGACGGCTGGAGTGGGGAGATGTTCACCGGAGAACAGGTGGCCTATGAACTAGAGAACTACATGAATGACCCGTCTGATGCCGATGGCTTGCAGTTCATCGAGAGGGTAGGGGGGCCTTCTGACTCCGAGAGGGCCGAGGCATTCTCCGAGGATTGCGACAACGACTCCTCCTGCTCCGCCGGTGCCATCTTCACCTACGAGACCTACGACGCCTTCTCCGTACTGGCCGAGTCTTTCTTGCTTGCTTCGGCATGGGGAATGATGCTAGAGGATGCGATACACGCCGTCGGCTACGGGTGGGACGGTGCGAGCACTGTGGTCACCTTCAACGACGACGGGGACGTGGGAGGCAACGGCTACGATCTGTGCGATCTCGAGTACGACAGCTCGAGCGGATCTCTAGTATCCGGATGCGACGGCCACTGGGACTCCCCAGACTTCTACTATAACGCCAACGAGGTCATCGACGTCTACGATGTGATCAACGGCGTCTCATGGTTCGAAGAGTGCGACGACTCCACAGGGGTGTGGATTTGCCAGGTGTGGTGGATGGCCCCGGAGATAGGGGCGGGCGACCACGATATGACGTGGAACGTCACCGACCTCGGTGCGGACACCCAGTACAAGGTGGAATGGAACGTGCAGACCCATCAAAACATGGGGACATGGGACTACGCAGACGAGGAATTCACATTCAACGCGACTGGCAACTCACAGAGCCAGGACGTGTTCGAGCTCATTGACTGGAGCCTCGAGACGGACAACTCCACCTGCGGTGTGAGCATCAACGTCTGGCTATACGAGAACGAGTCTGACGGGAGCGGCAACTGGTGGTTCAGCCAAGTCGCCGCGGACGGGTTCGACTTCAAGGGCCCGTGCGAGCAGCCGCCCTCGCCATTCACGCTGTACTACGACGGCATGG
>PBMR01000012.1 GCA_002722735.1 Methanobacteriota archaeon | reverse complement strand
GTGTAGTTCGGTCCATCATGACGGACTCTCGATCCGTCGACCCGGGTTCAAATCCCGGCACGAGCACCACGCGCTTAATCGGATTCTGACGAGTTTGAGAAAAGTCATAAGCACGGGTTCGTTGGAGAAGTAAGGCCTCAATGCGACTAGAGCACGATGTGAAGCTAACCTTCGATGATGTACTGATTAGGCCCAAGCGTAGCACGCTTGTCTCTAGATCCGATGTGAACCTGAATCGAGATTTCCGCTTCCGTCACACAGGCCAGGGATGGACAGGGGTGCCCATCGTGGCCGCAAACATGGACACGACCGGCCTTTTTTCGGTGTCCAAGGTGCTGCAGGGGCACGGGATGCTGACGTGCGCCCAGAAGTTCTACTCCACTAGGGAGTTCTCGGAGGCCTGGGAAGACGGGGTTGATCCCGAGTTCACTCCCGTAACCTGCGGGTCCACCGATGATAGCTTCGAACTGCTCGAGAGGAAGATGGCGACAAATGATGGGATCAAGATGATCTGCATAGACGTAGCCAACGGCTACCGCGAGGTCTTCCTACAGTTCGTCAAACGCGTACGTGAGGTATTTCCCGATAGGATTGTGATCGCGGGCAATGTCGCGACTAGGGAGATGACCGAGGCCCTCATCCTCGCTGGGGCTGACGTAGTCAAGGTGGGAATTGGGCCAGGCTCAGTATGCACGACAAGGAAGATCGCGGGTGTAGGCTACCCCCAGCTATCTGCAATCTCCGAGTGCGCTGACGCGGCACATGGCCTGAATGGGCATGTCATGTCCGACGGCGGATGTTCCTCGCCTGGCGATGTAGCCAAGGCCTTTGCTGCAGGTGCTGATTTCGTCATGTTAGGAGGGATGCTAGCGGGACACGACGAATCGGGTGGCGATACCTTCGAAGATGAAGCAGGGAAGGCGTACAAGTCGTTCCACGGTATGTCCTCGGCCAGGGCCATGGAACACCACTATGGGGGGGTCGCCGATCATCGAGCTCCAGAGGGAAAGGAAGTCAGAGTACCCTACAGGGGATCTCTGGAGACCACTGTCCAGTCTATACTGGGTGGGCTTCGCTCAGCCTGCTCCTACGTTGGGGCTCGTAGAATCAAGGACCTGCCCAAGTGCACGACATTCATCAGAGTTAGCATGACGACCAATGAGGTCTACCAGAGATTTAACGTCGAAGACTAGCATTGGGCTAGACGTCGAGGATTACCTGAGCCATCCATCCAGGTCCCTCGAAGGACGGGATTTCGGGCTCCACACCCACCACAACCTCGCCGAGCGTCACCTCTCGGAGAACGAGTTCGTGGAGGGTGATTGCCTTGACCTCAATGACCAGATCGACATTTTTTGAATCGGTCCATGACACCCTAGCTCGGATGGCCCCATCCGCGATGCTGATTGATGCATCGACCAGCCACTGACCTTCAGAACCCCCCTTATAGAGTACCTCCTCCAACCAGCGAACGAGGCCCCTCTCGAGATCCCCATTGGGAACCTCCACCTCCCACTCGGCCGTAGAGACCATGGGGTCGGACAAATCAGCGAGGGTGCTTCCGGGAGCCTGTACTGCCTGTAGCCCCAAAGCGGCCTCTGCCAAGGCACCGGCTGCATCGGCCGAGAAGGCCCTGATGCCGACATCAGCGGTAGTAGGCAGAAGCCACCATGACACGCCCCCTCGACGATAGGCGAGCGGAAGAAGGGCGCGGTCAGTCGAAGTTGTTGCAGAGCTCCCCCTGAGATGGGAAGCTGGTCGGATCCTTCGGATTTGTGTTCCACCTGTTCTCACACTTATTGACGTAGCCGTCACCGTCGGAGTCGATCAATGCGTCGGAGGCATCGTACGGATCGAATTCGAAGTAGTACTCCCATCCCGACCACATGTCATCGTTGTCCTGATCCTGGTGGAAAACCTCGGAGCCGTCGTTCCACCTGTCCCCATCGGTGTCGTTGATTATTGGGTTGGTCCCATTTTGGTACTCCTCGAAGTTGGTGTAGTTCGCCAGGTCATTGTAGAACGAAGCACCGGAGCCGAGTGGGTCGATGTGGCACTCGAAGTCCTGTGGGTTGTCCCAACCGGGACAGTACCTGTACAGTAGCACCGTTCGGTTGAGCCCGTCGCTGTCGAGATCCTCATGACCGTCCTTAACGCCATTGAGATCAGAGTCAGGCATCCTGGGGTCCATCGGACCTCTGGATCCGAGCGCGTCCAGAGTGTTGTTATCGACGAGGCCAAGTTTGAGTGCCTCCTCCGAATACTCGACCTCCCACCCATCAGGCAACAGGTCTCCATCGGAGTCGTCGTCCACTGGATTGGTATCCCAGCGATTAGGGGCCTCCAGGGAATTCTGCAAGGAATCGTTGTCGATATCGTAGAGCGAATCGGGCAGTGAGCCGAAAGACGGATTGAGAGCCCATCTCCCACTCTCTGGGATGGTGAATCCCGAGAGGTTCATCTCGTGGAGGAAGTACTGCGGGTCCATCACACCGTCGTCGTTCCTGTCGCCCGAGGTGGAGAAGCCGGAGACATAATTCGTCCAGATCCACCCACCGGGCCCCAGTCCGCAATTGATCATCGAGTCGCATCCCGGTGGCAGCCAGTTCGTAGTGCTGATCCATAGGCTGTGGCTATTGGTGTTCTGTTGAATCGACATGACCTGCATCTCCCAGCCATCGGGCTGTCCGTCCTCATCTGTGTCGTTGATTAGCGGGTTGGTAGCCCCTTGCCATGGCCTTGGCACATAGAGGACCTCTCCACCATCATTGAGGCCATCGTTGTCGGTATCGGCGTTGTTGGCATGGGTGACGTACTCGTCTGCACCATCGATGACCTCTTCGCCGTCCTCGAGGCCATCGTTGTCGGTGTCGAAGGCGGAAGCGTTGGTGAAGTAGTAGGTGGTTGTGCCGTTGACGACCCATGGATGGCCGTCAATCGCCTCCCTGTAATCCTCGAGCCCGTCGTTGTCAGTGTCCTTATCGGTAGCGTTTGTGAAGGTCTCGTAGTACTCCTGGGAGTCAGAAAGCCCATCCTTATCGGTATCGAAGACACCGGGATCGCTCCTGACGATGACCTGTCTCACGCCAAAGTCGACTATCCGGATCTTCCATCCAATTACCTCAATTCCATCGATTAGCCCGTCTGCGTCGGTGTCGGCAACGAGTGGGTCGGTGGAACGTCCATCGATGATGCCGTCACCGTCCCTGTCTCTGGCATTGTACTCATCTAGATTAGTGAATCGCTCATGCTGCTCGACCACCGTGACAAGATCCTGGAGGCGACTAGTGACCTCATCTCCAACCTCCACATTGATGTGATATACCCAGCCGGGGGTTTCAGTCTTGACGGGGATGTTGACGTAGTTGCTATCAACTACCGTCCTAACCCAAAGAATGGTCTTGTTGACCTGAACGAAATCGCCAGGATTGACGTTGATCGTGTGAATCGTTGTGACTCCAATCATGTCCTTGTACCTGACACCCCCATCCCCATCAGCGTCATAACCATCGAAATCCGGATCCTCGTCTGCGTTGCTCCCATCATTGGGATGGATTCCGTTGAGGTACTCCCATCCATCGGGCATGCCGTCGTTGTCAGTGTCCCAGTCTAGGGGGTCGGTGAAGTTGGAGGCGCCCCATGCATAGGAGACCTCGAATTCCTGGACATTGTTGAGTCCGTCGTCGTCGTTATCACCGTAGGCATCCGTGGAGTTTGCGGGATTGAGAAGTGAGTTGTAGCAGTACTCGAAGCCGTCGGGCATCCCGTCGCCATCGGAGTCCCAATCTCCGGGCCCATTGAGTCGTCCGTCGTTGTCCATGTCCTGCTCGAACCACGTGAGATCCCCCGGACCCGACATCACGCTCGTGAATGGGGCCTGGATGGTTAGGGTACCGAAAACCGGAACGCCACAATGGATTCCCAAATCAACTGAGCCGTATGCTATCTCGTAGCGGTCGGCAACGAGGTCGTTGTCACTATCCTCGGCGAGCGGATTGGTGTCGTAGCGCTCCTCGATGAAGTTCCTCAAAGTGTCCGGCTCGGGCTGCTCGAGATCCAAGATGGCGTCGCAGGAATGCCCGAACTGGGTGCCAAGCTCCTCCCACAGCTTCTTTCCCAAATCCTGCTCGATCTCTGCTGACTTCTCGGGCGTGAGGAGGGGGCAGTTCCAGTTGCCATCCAATGGATCCAGAAGCGTGACAATACCCGAGGGCGTTGTGACCTCGTGAGTGAATCGGGACTCCCAGCGGTCATTGAGGCCGTCGCCATCCGTGTCCTTGAGCTTGGGGTTGGTGCCAAGCTCGGCTTCGTCGATATTTGTCAGACCGTCCCTATCGGGATCACCCAACGGACCGTTGTCGGGGTTCGGGAAGGTCTCGTTCTGCTCGCCTGTCTCCAACTCCGTATCGACCTGGCTGTTCGGGACGGGGTTGCACTCGATCTCGGTAAGGCCGACTCCGAGGGAGATGCAGGGCTCGCCCGTGTCCAGCGGGTCGAGGCCATTCTCTATCTCCCAACCATCAGAGAGCCCATCGCCGTCGGTATCTTCTTCTCTCCAGTCAGTCCCATACAGCGTCTGCTCCATCCTATCTGAAATGCCATCCCCATCCCAATCGCAGCCGACTGTGGGGATGTCTGGCGGACACTCCTTGGGGGCCCCGTCCTGAGAGGGGTCGATATCCCCAATTGCCGATTCGAAGCCTCCAGAATCAGTGCTGGAGAGGCCCGCACCGACAACGGTGTAGAGGCCTGCGAGGCAGAGCGTCGCGACGATTGCGGCAACGGCATACTGATTGTGACTAAGTGCCATGATAGCGCCCCGCCCTCATAGAGGGCGTGCTATGGAATTTGAGTTCGGCTATAATGATTCATGGCGCTTGTCCGGGCCCAAAGAGGGTGAAAGGCACATATCCTCAGCTTCGCAGGAATGACTCGATGCGGTCGAATGCCTCAGCGAGAATCTCTGTGGGCGGCAGGCAGACCATCCTGAAGTGACCCTGCCCAAACTCTGGAGAAAAGCCCGATCCGTGTACCAGAAGCACATGGTGCTGATGCAGAAGATCCAGTACGAATCTCTTGTCATCGGCTGCCATCTCGGGGTCGGCTATTCTCACGAATAGGTAGAAGGCACCCCCCGGAGCTTCACAATCTATCCCATCGATAGCCTCAATTCGATTCAAGCAGTATCCCATTCTCTCTTGGATCCTAGCGCGGTGCCCCCCCATCCAGCCCGTCTCGCCGGCAAGGCCTGCTAGGAATCCATACTGAGCAGGAGTAGAGGCACAGAGACGGCTGCGCAGTAGCCGCTCCACACCATCACGAACTGGTTCCATCCTGCCAAGCGGGTCGTGCCAAGCCATGTATCCAACCCTCCAACCAGGTGCGAAATAGACCTTGGAGACTCCGTTCAGTGTGATAACTGGAACCTCTCCCGAGCGCGAGGCCACCGAGCAATGGTGTCCGGTGAAATCCAGCCCGTCGTAAATCTCGTCGGCGATGATTGCGCACTTTGGCCATGACCTCGCGATTTCTATGAGTGCGTCGACCTCGTTCGGGGTGGCGACGTTACCAGTGGGGTTGTTAGGGTTGATTAGAACTAGGAGGCGCACGCTATCGTTCATCTTCGAGCGGATGTCATCGAGGTCGATGCGCCACCCCCTAGCCGAGTCCAAGCGATACTCAGTCGTGGAGCCCCCATACATCTGTGGGTAGGCCATGTAGGGGGGGTAATGCGGTCCGGGTGCGAGGACCGTGTCCCCCTCTTCAAGGAAGGCGGCGAAGATTATCTGCAGGGCTTCGGTCACCCCATGCGTCACATATACGTCTCCAGCAGAGCAGCCCCATCCTTTCGAGCTCTCGCTGGAAGCGATCGCAGTGCGCAGCTCAGGTATTCCGTAGGACGGGCTGTATCCATTGTCCTGACGATCCAAAGCGGCCTTGAAAGCGGCCACCATATGGTTAGGCGTGGGCAGTCCCTCGTAGGCCAGGGGATCACCAATGTTGAGGCGAATTACCGCGTGGCCCTGGGCCTCGAGCTCTACCGCAGGAACGACAACATCGCGGATGGCGTACTCTATTGCGGCGGCACGAGAGGCGACGTCCATCTGTTCGACCACGTACGAGCGTGATGAGGCTCTGCCATCAATTCGACGGATGGGGATTGCTCAAATCCCGAGTAAGGAGCGTGCAGCATCCAGAGCATCGGGAATGCCTTCGGGCTTGGAGCCACCCCCCTGAGCGATGGTGGGCCTGCCGCCACCCCCCCCTCCGATGTGACTGGCAATTTCATCGAGGATGTCCACGGCGTTGTGCCTCTCTGCTGCGACGCTCCCCTCAGTAGAAGCGACGAGGAGTGTTCCACCGCCTTCACGGCTTCCCAGTACTGCAAGTGTGGGCGTCGAAGCGTCACGTGTCAGCTCTCCCAGCATCGCCATCATCTGCTTGGCATCTCCGCCCGATTCCATTACCACATACCTGACACCGTCCTTCTCAACCGATGAATCGCCACCACCACCGGTTCGCAATCTTACGATCTCGACCTCAAGTGACTCAATCCTCTTCTGTTGCGACTTCCACTCTTCGAAGAAGCGCGATACGGTACGCGGCAGGTCGTCCGGCTGCACCCCCAGAGTCTCCGCTGCCTCGCTGAGCAGGCGCTCCTGTCGCCTTGCGTGCTCGCGCGCGGTCTCACCTGCCACGACCTGCAGACGCTCCACCCCGTCTTGGACTTGACTCGCCCGAATGATGCGCAACTCCCCAACAGAGCCGGCCTCGTCGTGATGCGTGCCCCCACAGGCTTGGATGTCGTAGTCTCCAATCTTGATGATTCGAATCTGGGCATGCTTGGGAGGGCCGCCCTGATATATTCCGAAGCCAAATGTAGAATCTGCTTCCGCCCTGTCCATAGCCAGTTTCTCGATTGGTGGGTTGGCCTCGACGATTTCGTTGGCCCTGTCCTCGATTGTGTCAAGATCACCCCTACTGAGCCTGGAATGGTGAGTGATATCCAGCCTAGCGTAGCGAGCGCCCTTGTTGGACCCGGCCTGCCACACATGAGGTCCCAGAACCTCCCTAGCAGATCCGCCGACAATATGGATTGCCGTGTGATGGTCCATCAGTTGCCTGCGGCGCTCCCAATCCACAATCCCACTAAGGGGGCCACTCTCCAGAGGAGACTGGGTGAGGTGAATTATCACGCCGTTCTCGACTCGGGTGTCAACCACATCTGCGACCGAGCCGTTCTGAGTCAGTATGCCTTGGTCGCCCAATTGTCCACCGCCCTCGGGATAAAACAGAGTACGATCGAGAATGACCGCGTGCGTAGGTACGCCACGTACCTCGCTAGAGAGATTCAGCAACTCTACTGCATCGCGCGAAAGTGAGGTACAAAGTAAAACCTCGGCTGTGAACTCAGTGGCATTGGTGTCGGCATAGTAATCGGGTGAGGTCGCCGGCAGCCCTGTGAGATTGAAAACGCGCTCTCTGGTCTCCCTCCTAGCCGCAGCCTTCGTCAACTGGGCATTGCGGGCAGCCAAATCCGCTGCGAAACCCACGCGGACGAACAATGAATGCCAGCCGAGTCCGTGTGCTATCGAGACGACCATATCGGGATTGAGGCCCCTCTCTTCAGCAAGGCGGAACAGTGTTTCGTCGGGTACCTCAGCAGCATCCTTCGGAAGCGACTTGAGAGCGGTGCGCACAGCTGCCTCGCCCTTCCTCAGCATGCCGTAATATCGCGTCTCCTCAAGTTCCAGAATCCTTAGCACACCCTCGCGAGTCTGCATGAACGAACCCATGTCGAGATGGGCATCGATATGGCGGGAGGCCAATTCGGCAAGGCTTGCCGAGGCCCCTATGCCGTCCTTCATCCGACAGACGCGGCGAGCAAGCATCCGTGCGAGGTAGCCGGCCTTGGAGTTACTGGGTACCAAGCCGTCACCAAGCATGTTGCACAGCGCATGCATGTGATCGGGGATTGCATAAATCGAGGAGAGTGGGTCAGTGACCCGTTTCAACTCGTCTACAGAAAGATCCATTCCTGTCTCGGACAGCCTACTGATAAGCTCGTCGTATAGGGCGTCCGCATCTGTGCCGACATCTATGTTGAGTATCCCAGCAAGTCTCGAAAGCTCTCCGAGCAAGGAGTCGATATCGACTCCGATACCCAAGGATGAGAGCATAGAGTCAAAGCCGCTAATCTCCTTGAGCCATGCCACTGACTCGGGGTAGATTGCCTCGTAGATTGTCGGGGTGCCAGCCGCCGCCCAGCAGAACCTCTCGAGGCCGTATCCTGTGTCAATTATCTGCAGGTCCATCTCCTTGTACCTCAAACCCTTGATTTCGACGTCACCATCCTCATCCTCCTCGAGGTTCATGAAGACCAGAGTGGCCAGTTCGAGCCCGGCCACTATCACCTCCAAAGCCGGTCCGGCATTGCCACCTCCGGACCATGGGTTCTCGACGTAGGTCAGGTCCCTAGGACTAATGCCGAATGACTCGACTAGCATCTCGTCGCAATAGCGTACGCACTGGTCGATCCAATAGACGACATCGCCGTCCCTTGGCCTGTTGAAAGCATGATGGGCCATCATCTCGAATGTCGACAGGTGTCGCCCAGAGCGACCGACTGCAGCTACATCGGTCAGCCTGATGCACGGCTGGCTAATTCCCAGGGGATTTGCAGGAGGAGGCACTAGGCCGCTGGTGACATGGGGCTGGAAGTCGGCAATGCTAGCGATTGTCAGGTGGATGTCGTCACGCCAGCGGGCAACGATTGGGTATGGGTCGACACGAGTGTGGCCGTGCTTGTCGAAGAAGCAGAGGAAGGCCTCCCTCATGGCGTCCTTGAGGGCCCTTCCCCGCATCGGGAATCCCTCTATGACCGGATTGCCGATGAAGGTGTAGGGATCCGAGGTAGAATCGCCGCAAGTCGTGCGGGACTCATCCCTGGTCCAGAAACGGGCTCCGGTTACCCTACAGGTCTTGCATACATGCCCGGACTCCTCCCAGAAGGGGATGTGAATTTCGCCGAACGTCACTCAAACGACCTCTGTACTTCTGCCATCGGTCGTTCGGTCTTGAAGTCGATGCGTGAAAGCGGCCCGGTGCGTTCAAAGGAGAAGGTCTGCCACTAAAGACGAAATGACTGGATGGAGAGACCACCTCGAGTCAGCAGGCCCTGCTCGCATGCGAATAAAGCGACATGGCTCGATGCTCACCGATGCCATTCTGATTGCTGACGAGCAGCATTTAGAAAGCCACTCTGATGATCGCTCGCCGGGCCAACTCGTCAACACGGCTTCTATCCCAGGCATAGTAGGCGAGGCCTGGGCCATGGCTGACTGGCACTTTGGATACGGCTTCCCAATCGGTGGGGTGGTCGCCACGGGAATAGAACAAGGCGATCAGGGTGGGGCGATATCTCCCGGTGGCGTGGGTTTCGACATCAATTGCGGAGTCCGTCTTTGTGCTGTTGACATAGAGGCGTCAGAAATAGATGGTAAAAACCTCGCATCTTCCCTATCACGCAGCATTCCAGCCGGTGCTACACGCAAGGGTGGGATTCACCTTGACCCAACCAATATGGAGTCGGTTCTCTCTGAGGGTGCCAAAGCCGCAGTAGAACTGGGATGGGGGGAGGCTAGGGACCTCTCGGCAATCGAGTCTAACGGCAGGCTCGACAGTAAAAACCACGAGGTTGGAGCGCGTGCCGAGAAGCGTGGTTCAACGTCACTGGGAACACTTGGATCCGGAAACCACTTCCTTGAACTCCAGATAGTTGACAGGGTGGTGGACGCCGCCGCCGCCTCGGCCTTCGGCCTTCGGGAGGGCCAGGTCACAGCGATGATACACACTGGCTCTAGAGGACTGGGGCACCAAGTATGCTCGGAGCATGTTTCGACAATAGAGTCGAGATACGAGCGTTCAGATGATGGTTGGTTCTGTGAGGAATGGGGATTCCGAACCGCTGACCGGCAACTGGCGTCGGCACCCATACACAGCAGGGAGGGGGAGTCGTATCTGGATGCCATGCGGGCAGCGGGAAACTTCGCCTTCGCGAACCGATCGGCACTCACCCAGAGGTTGCGCGAGACCCTGAGAGGCATCGCTGGCGCGGATGGGGACCTGGAGGTGATTTACGACGTCAGTCACAATATTGCCAAAGTCGAGGAGCACCGCGTCCATGGTTCCAACTGCAAGTGTTGCGTGCACAGGAAGGGAGCTACGCGGGCCCTCGGTGGAGATCATCCCGAGCTGGCATCCCGCTTCTCCGGAGTAGGTCAGCCTGTCCTTGTCCCGGGTGACATGGGCACCGCCTCGTGGGTCCTCGCAGGTCCCAAGGAGGGGAGTAACGACGCCTTCTCCTCCTCATGCCATGGAGCAGGTAGGAGATTGTCGCGAACTGCGGCTCGCAAGGTCGTCGATGCGCGGTCACTCGTCGAGAGGCTCGAGGGAGAGGGGGTGTACGTCCGTGCCAAGACCCCTGGGATGCTCTCGGAGGAGGCTCCTGAGGCATACAAGGACGTGGATGAGGTTATCGGCCTGACCGGCGATGCAGGGCTGGCGCGTCCCGTAGCCAGACTCAGGCCATTCGCGGTAATCAAAGGCTGATCACTTCGATGTGAATATTAGTTCGATCTGGTCCGTCCGATCCTCCTCCATTATGAAGGACTCGTAATTCGTGCTCTCATCGCCGTTGACAAGCATGGTAATCTCATACTCGTCCCAATCGGAGATGCCGTTGCGATTGATGTCGAAGTTCCGGTCAACGGTCATCCCGGGCCCACCTTCCCTCCCCCAAATCTCGAAGAAAGAGCCCAGCGGAACGTTGAGCCTCTCGGACGTCTCGATGTGCAGGGTGGTAAATCCGGTATCCGCTGAATTGTGCACATGTATCCATCTCATTCCCTCTCTGCAACCCGCTTGGTCAATCCCGGTATTGGGAGGAATTGCGTAATGCTGATCATCCACGGACATCTTCAGTGTCGAGTGGTAGTGATGGGAAATCCCGGAGTCGTCGTGTTCCAAGCCCCCAATACAGCCGTCTGAGGCGCTCCAATCGGGGTCAGGTTCGAAGGTTCCAGGAGAATAGACGGCAAGGAGGAAGAAGGCAACGGTGGTAGCTGCAGCACCGGCAAATAGCCACTGTTCAATGCTCATTCCCTTCAGGTCCACGGCGACGGGACAAAGCCAGAAGTCTTGAACTATGGGGGTATCGAGATGTGTGAACTTAGGGATGCAATGTCCGGATTACTGGGAGGGGGGGAAGGAACACCTATCTGAGGTGGACAGGGTACTGTCTCGTCTGATCGAGGGTAATGAGGGGCCCCCCCTGTCATCGAGGGGTAATGTCTTCCTCACCCTCGTAAGATCGATCGTCGGTCAGCAGATCTCATCGAGGGCTGCGGACTCGATTTGGAGGAGGCTCGAGGGCCTCCTTGGGCCCGTGAGACCGGAAAGCATCCAAGGAGTGAATCACGAGGACTTGCTTGCTTGCGGGCTCTCAGGGAGGAAGTCCGAGTATATTGCAGGAATCGCAGAGTCCTGGCAGGCGGGCTTCGGTTATATCGAATGGAGTGGACTCAGTGACGAGGAAGTGACCAGAAAATTGGTGTCATTGAGAGGGGTTGGGGTTTGGACTGCCGAGATGATAATGATATTCTCCCTGCTCAGGCCGGATGTTTTTCCCGTCTCTGACATCGGGATTATCAGATCCATCGAACGTCACTACAACCAGGGCAACGCACTGTCGGAGTCTGAACTGATGGTTATTGCAGGGCCATGGAAGCCCTACAGGACCGTGGCGACATGGTACCTCTGGAGAAGCAGTGACCCCGAGCCTGTGCGGTACTGATCACATCGAATAGCCGCGCTTTGGGTGTCCGGGAACCGATGGTGCCGTACCGGAATGAATGCCATCAGCCTCTTCCATAATTATTGTCAGAAGGGTGTTCACCAGCACCCTCAACTCCTCCAACTCCAGCCGCAATTCCTCTACCTTTGCAATCTCCGACACTGCGCACCCCATCCCGAGGAATCACTTCCCCAGCAATCAGGCGATATCTGTGGCCTATAAACAAGAGAGGCGCGGCCCAGTGCTAGAAGCGACTTATTTCAGTTCGATAACGGGTCGGGGCTAAGTCTGTTCGCTTTCGTCGTCACCCTCGTCGCCGTAGTCCCAATCCTCGTCGTCATAGTAGTAGTCCTCCCCACGACTCTGGATGATGTAGAAAGCTAGGGCCATCAAGGAGATGATGAGCAACAGGCCCCCGATAATCCAAAACGACCCGATACTACCTCCTTGGTCTACAGTGGCTGTACTCTCGACGATAATTCCCGTGATTTCGACATTCACGTAATTGGCATTTTCGAAGTCCCCATTCACCACGAGAACGAGGAGGGGTTGTCCCTCCTGCCAAGTCTCGTACTCGAACTGCGCCTTGATGCTTGAGCTCTCGGGGGGAAGGTAGATTTCGACGTCTCCGTAGAGCATAGTGGATCTAGTTGGTTGCCAACCCCCATCCGTCGTCTGCTCGTACAAGCCAACTTCAATGGCCCCATCCAGCTTTCCCGGGTTCTCCCAGTAGGTCACGATCGTCAGGACCTCCCCGACGTACGGCGTCTTGGTCGGAGTTACCACCTCCCTCGTGTACTGGCCGAGGAACTCGACTACTCTGAGCGTAGGCATCCTAGGCGAGTCAGGGCCCCCAAGTCCGATGACGGGGTTCCCTGCCTTGTCCGTGGAGGTAATCCAGAAGGCGATCCTGTCGCCGTTCTCAAATTGCATCTCAACGTTGGGTGAGAAGTCCATTTGGCTCCGGTACACATGCTTTCCATCGCTGCTCGAAATCCAGGAAAGCTCCCCTGTACTCTCAGTTCCTGCAATCAACTGACCGCCCCTCTGGAACTCCCAGGAGACCTGCAATGGGCCGTCAATCATCCCAATTTCCTCGAGGATAGTCACCGTGACCGGAATGTCGTCAATCTCGTGCGTCTCGATAATGGTGAGGGAGGAGTCTGGATACTCAGCTACGTTGAACAACGCGGTTGGAGAGGCCGTATCCACCGTTAGTGATGCATCTGAGTTGTCGACCGAGGTGGATTCTCCGGGTGTGTTCAACAATGAGGTTGTCAGAGTCATCGTGGGATTCAGTGGGGGTCTTTCGGGAAGTAGCATTGATGCGGTGAAGGAGCCATTGGATTGGACCTCAGCGTAGGAAACCCTATTCTCAGTCCCGTAAACCATAGCGATCTGAACTGTAAGATCGGAAGGCACCTCCTCCAGCCTAAGTCCCGAACCCACATGGTAGACCGCTCCAGTGAATGAGAACTCATCACCTTGTCCCAAGTAGAGGGAAGTCCCAATGGTCTCGACTATCGGGGACGTGAGGTCCTCGGCACTTTCTGGAACGGCGCTGAGTTGGTTGTCGAGGCGCCAAGCGAGTGAACTCAGAACATCGGACTCGATCGACACGAGGTTGTCCTCCACGGTAACCCTGGGCTTGCAGTCATAGTCATCGACGGTAAATGGGAAGTCCCACGACAGTATGAAGCCAAGTTGCAACTCGGTCACGGAGCCCGCGACCTGCTCGGTCTGTGCGCTAATGGGAGTGAGCATGCTGTCATCGGGACTCCATAGTGTCTCGGAGTATGGGGCGTAGGAGAGCATCCCGAGATTCTCCCCGTATCCGCACAGCATCACGGTGATGTTGTCGATGGTGTGGAAGCCGTTTGGCTCGTCTATCCTGACGGAGAAGGTGTGAATTTTCCCGGGAACAAGATAGTAGTCTATGCTGTCCTGAGTCAACCTGTCAAGGTC
Organism: Methanobacteriota archaeon; assembly: GCA_002722735.1. Classification (GTDB taxonomy): domain Archaea; phylum Thermoplasmatota; class Poseidoniia; order Poseidoniales; family Thalassarchaeaceae; genus UBA36. Next base: position 45,147 of record PBMR01000012.1, on the reverse strand, counting down.
GAAGGCCGAGTTCGCACCTGAGCCCGTTCCGATTCCGATTCCCGCAAACTCAGTGGGCTCGTCGACTGCCACCTCGACCCTAGCCCAGGCGTTTTGGGCACCGAATCCACCCCCAGTGCCACCATCCTGGAAGCTGAGGCCGGCCCAGTCCGTGCCTTCGATGTAGAGGTATATGGGCTCGTTGTTGAGGGCAGAGACGTCGATGCCAGAGAAATGGACCTGCTGTTGGCCGGTCAGGCCCGCACTCAGGATCATGTCTTGTGACTGGTACTCTTCCTCATCAGGGATGTCGTCGTCATTGGAATCATCGACGCCGGTCCTCCAGTACCTCAGAGTCAGTAACTCTCCCCTCGCCTCGTACTCCGATATGGTGATGTAGGGGGAGAATGGTGTTGTTGGGTCAACGACCATCCCATCCACATTCTGAAGCCCAACGGGTGTATTGACCTCTAGTGGACCGGCTACAGGGGGGCTGGTGTCGACGGCAACCTCGATCGATGGAGGCATTCCCGTGACATCCTGCGCTCCGGAGGCTCCCTGCGGGCCCACTGAGATCATGATGGGCGAGAGGAGCATGTCGCTGATACCGGAAGGAGAGGTCACAACTCCTGAGAATGTGCCGTCATCGCCACTTTGCAGGAAATAGACGCTGCTAGAGAGGTTCAAGGCCACGGAGTAGTCAGATGCGCCCGGACGAGTGTCAGTGGAATCCTGGAATCTGACGGTTCCGCTGATGTTCAACTCGCCCCCCTCAAGAATATGGAATGGGTAGAAAACCGTGTCGTAGATGTTTGAAATGAGTCTGCCCTGCTGGTCCCTGACTGTGAAGGAGTCGATCTGCAGGTCGTTCTCGATGGCGTTTTTACCGGATTCGCCGCTTCGGGCGGACGCAGTCCTGAAGGTCTCCCCCGTATCGTCGTAAGCCCTAGCCTGCCAGAAGATGGTATCGACATCGTCCCAATTCCATCCCACTTCGAAGAACCAATGCACCACGATGTCGGTGTAGCCGTCACTGTGGGTCGACTCCTCGATGAAGCTCATTCCCTCATCCAGTGGGGCCAATTCGCTGCCCGAAGATTGCGAGAAGAGAATCCCCGAGCCCCACAGTCCATCGGCAGTGTTCTGAACATGGAAGGACAGAGAGTTTCCGTCCGAGGCGGTGCCGGTGAGGGAGATGTCCGCGATGTTCGCATTGCCGTATAGGTGGTGGTGGCTGGTCACTATCTCAATCATCTCGCCGTCGGGGTAGAGGGTATTCGGCACGGAGAATTCCCGATTCACGATCATGTAATCATATATCACCGAGCCGTCTATGGTGATGGATCCATAGTCAGAGGTGACGCTGAGGGGAATAGCCAACTCCTCTGGCGGCGGGTCATCGCTGGTATGGGTTTCGTGGTAGGAGGCGATTGAGGGGCCCAGTCCGGACACGTTCTCGAAGATCAGGTAGCCGATTCCCATGCTGGTTAGGGAGACGGTCTGCGCTGATCCTGAACTGACCTCGATTGGAACCTCAAGCCACTGTCTGCCTGTATCCGAATCGGTGTGTGAGGCGCTCATGAGACCTATTCCGGATATCTGGCCTTGGCTCAGCTGGCTTAAGAAGGGCGAATTCCCACTGCCTCCGGTGACGGATGAGCCTGCGACTGACAGAAATACGGGGGCCTCGAAACCATCCGCATCGGGGGAGATTGTGATGAGGCCCGACGTCACGGAGGCCGAATCCGGGATCCTAACGAAGAGAGTCTCGGAGTTGGAACCATCAAGATCGAGGGTAATGCTTCTCGCATGTTGATTGTCAGGGGTCGAGAACAACGATTGCCATCCAAAGTGCCCGTAGCCGTCATTGAGGGGGAAGCCCCACTCCGAGGATCCGTCATTGAGGATGTCTATCGATGGATTTGAGGCGGGATCAGCGAATTTGGAAGAGATCCGGAGAACGTCGATCCAGCCATTGGTGGGGAGGGAGACCGAAGCTCCGTAGCCGGTCTGCGGGGTACTGAACTCTATGGTCCCAAGTCTGGAGGTCGAGCCGAGTGAGTTTCCCTGCGCGTCTGTAATGGTTACGACCACACCACTGGAAATGTTCCCCTTGATGGTCACGCTCTTTATCGGGCGCGAGGAGTGAGTGTAGTCCGATACGATAGTGCCAGAAATCACAGTGGCATTGAGGAGATCGTCGATGACCTCGATACCAGAGCTGTAGTCCCAGCCGTTGTATCCCGAGCCAGCACTCAGAATCCTATCGCCGCCGATGTAGACCTGCCTGAGGAGGGGCGAGACCTCGGGATCGTCGGTCATCATGTGAATCTTCAGCCTGATGTCGGGATTGGCCTGAGCATCAATCCCGGCAAGGCTGATTGGGAAGGAGAGGTTTGAGAATCCAGGGATAGCATTGCCCGTGTCTGACTCGAGGATGCTTCCGCGTATCCAAGCACCATCGACCATCTCCGCGTCGATATCGATGAATCCGAGGTTGAACTTCGAGGCACTGCTGATTGGTATGGGGGGACTCAGCCAGTGACCCATCTCGCCGTAGTTCGCGATCCTCACTCCGGCGTTGTCGATGAACCAGCCAGCCAGGCTCCAGATTGCGTCGGAGCCGAACGCGAACTTGAATCTGACAGAGTCGTTCCTGTAGTTTGCCAGGCTTGCGACCATGTTGGTCATGTCGCTGTTCGAGGTCCATGTCCCGCTGGATGCAGTGCCAGTGCAGTGGTCGGTACCGAAGGCACTCTTGCCGGCGAGGTTGTGGCCCGCTCCGGTGTAGATGTTGCTAGTGTACCAGTTTCCCGGGTCGAAGTGCTGCCAGGAGCCGTTGTTGACCTTGATGAAGACGGCACCCCCGTCCCAGCTGACCTCCGAGCAGGACCAGTGGTCGAAGGTGAGGTAGGATGTGCCATTCGCGGAGATGTCGTACCAGGGGGAGATTAGCCTAGCCTCGGTGATGTAAGACTGGTAGTTTCCCGAGAACCCGATCCCGTAGGCGTATGGGAAGGAGGACGTGGAGGGAGGGCCAGAGTTCTGTGTCACCCGATTGAGCGTGAACTTGCACTTGTCATCGGTGCAAGAGCCTGAGTTCATCGTGGTGGCTCGGGACCAACCGTCAGCGTCGCTGACGGTTGGTGCGTTCGCGTTGGCATCCTCGAAGTTTCTCGAACTGCTCTGTTGCCCTTTCAGCAAGGTGAAGAAGCCCCAGTCATCTGGAGAGGGGCTTCCTTGGGCATCGGGCAGCCCCGAGTGACTCATTGTCGAGGAGTTGTCGATCCCGTCGATGAAGAGCACGTTGCCGTTGTGGTCAACGACTCGGATCTCTGACAACGTCAGGCCCTCCCTGTTATCTGATGGGTAGCTGCCCCCATAGCCCGTGCAGCAGGCATTTGTGTCAACCACTATTCTGAAGTCAACGGAGGACTGGTCCTGGAAGCCGCTCGGAATGTCCATGGAGACTGTTCTGAAGTCGTAGCTCTGGTCGGTGTAGGACACCCCGTTGGCTGCGGTGTACCCGTTGCCGGGGATTGGGCCGGACCTCGCAGAGCAGTCTGCGGTCGTGTCGCTGGTCGACGACGAGATGTCCGCCCACCCGCTACCCAGCGAGAGTTCCACGCATGCGTTGTCATAGGACGATCCCTCGAGGTCCCACTCCATGTCGACCTCTATCTTCGAGGTGGAGTTGGTCCCGCTGAGGTCGATGGTGCGCTCCAGTGACCCGTAGGCATCGGAACTGTACTGGCATGACGGGGCCGTCAGTGTGTAGCAGCCGTGGTGCCAGACACCGACATAGACCCCATCGTTGTTGAACCTGATGTTGTCAAGGAACCAACCGGGCCTCTCATTGGAGGCATTCGGGTGAGTCCATATCTGGAACCTGAACTGCAGTTCGTCAGCGTCCTCAATCCCTCCGATGGACGAGAGGGAGACGTTACTCTCCACCCAACCGCTGTAAGTTGGGGAGGCGAATACCGGGACGGGGGTGGTGGCGCCGTTGGGCGTGGGAGCGTCTGTGGACATCGTGCTCGGATAGCCCCCCTCTGGCTCGATGTAGGTCCAGTTGCCCCACTCCCCCTGGGACTCGGTTCTGTACTCCACCCAGGCCCCGTCGCCCCCGCCGGAGGCGTTGCTGTCCAAATGGTACCAGTGATGGAATTTTAGGGTGTACCCGTTGATGTACTCGGACCTAGGGACTGAGACGGAAGGGATGAGCAAGTAACTCTCGGTTCCCGCTGGGACAGGGCTGCCGGGAAAGGTCCCGGCTGCGACGACGCCCTGGTGGGCAGAAGAGGGCACAACCCCATGCGCCAGCGTCTGCTCGTCCCCATAGATCGAGCCGTTGAGATCAGAGAAGGTGGTCGCTTGCCAGATCTTCGATTGGTGGCAAAGGTAGAGGGTCTCCTCAATCTCAGAGGCGTCGAGGTTCCGATTTCCGTCCACATCGAGGCCGGAAGTGACCTCGTACCCCGCTTCCGGGCAATCCCCCCCAGCAGCAACGGAGGTTACGTCGACATTATACTCGTAATGAGCACCCAAAGTTGCTGTAATCAGGCCTCCCGAGCCACTTGAGTCACTGATGACGATTGTCGGGGGAGACGTGTAGTTACTGCCCCCGTCGGATATCTCGGCCGAGTGTATGGGGCCGGACGATCCGAGTTGCTCGGAGAGAGATGCGCCGTGGCCAGAGGAACCTTGCTGGAACCCAATGCCGATATTGTTGTCGGGGGTGTATCCCGATCCGGAGTCGTCCACGGAGATCGAAAGGATCGTGCCGTTGCTGTCCACTGAGGCAATCGATGCAGCAGCACCGGATCCACAGGGCGTCTGGCATTGAATCACCATTGTGTCGTTGATGTCGTAGTTAGTGCCCCCATCATCGACGGTGATGCTCTCTATTCCCGAGCTGATGATGTAGGACCCGGAGAATCCAGAACCATTGTCACCTTGTGCTGGTTGTCCGGACAGGTTTCCTACGGCGTAGCCGTCCCCTGAACTATTGATTGTCAGGGATGTGACGGAATCCCCATTGGCGAAGGTATCGCAGTAGTATAGGGTTTCAACAGTCTCTTCCGCGTCTAGGGACTGATCGAAGTCATCGTCGAATCCATGGCTGAGATAAGTGCCATGATCCCCACCACAGGCAGAGAGATTAGCCACCTCGGCTTTGACGAACACATGCCTCCATCCCGGGGAGTATTTGTATGCGGAGTTCAGAGTGACTTGGATTTCGCCGACGTTGAAGTCGCTGACGTTCGAGCGTGTGCCATCGTCCTGAAGCATTAGGTGCCCGTCGCTGTTCAACTCGGATCCCAGCATGTAGCCTGAGTCCAAATCTATCTCGTCCCACACGATGCCCGAGTCAGTTGAGGTCGCCAGAGGGGTATTTGTTACGTGGAGCCAGCCATCCATGACCGTCGAGTTTCCTGGAAGCCTGAAAGCCGTCACAACCGTAGCGTCCCCATCACTACTGACTACATCGGGGCCAGCCCAGGGAGATACGTCAGCACTGGTGAGGGGAGTCAAGATCATCAGGAGGGCTAGTACTCCGGCGAGTCTGCTGCGGTTGGTAGGCATAACGCGTGGTGGCGCTTGGTTGGGTTATCAATCTGTCCAATGGAAGAGGGCCAAGAGGGCGGTGGAGCCACTGGGGGGAATCGAACCCCCGACCTTCGCCTTACCAAGGCGACGCTATACCTCTAAGCCACAGTGGCGGCGCAGCGCTGTCCGGCGTGGCCTGTATAATCGTGGCGGGTGTTCGCCATCCATTTCTGTGTCGCGAACGTCATGGTGAAAACAGGGAGGCGGTTGGGCTCACCGAGCCGAGGTCGCATAGCCCGGTATTGCGCGGGCCTGGAAAGCCCGTGGGATCTTTCCCGCGCGAGTTCAAATCTCGCCCTCGGCGCCACAATTATCCCAGAGTTACGACGTATGGTGAATCTCGTCGGCGCGGGACTTATTCGGTGTGCTTGTCCCTCAAGCGGCATGCAGGAGGAGGTAGGGGGGGAGTCGGGTGTTCCGGCACCGCCTCACGATATGCCCAGGTTGAGTGACTACCCACGCAACCCAACACTCTCGAAACTCAGTGCCAGACTGAGCCCCCTGGACGGGCTTGTGACCGAGTGCGCCTACCATGCCAGCCTTTCGCGTAGGTACTGGAGCACCACCGAGTCGGTGATGCTCGTAATCGCAATCCTCGGTTATGTGCTTGGCGCATGGGATCTTGGCATAGGTGAGCTCTCAGGTGGAGGTGACTACAACAGATCTGGAATCTTCGGCCAAGACAGTGGCTTCCTGCACATGGGGGACCTCACCCTCATCCTCGCCCTCCTATCTATCATCTGCTGGGTTGGGGTGATTTCGATGTTGTGGATGAGATACCCGATAATGAGGGAGAATATGGCATATCTGCTGATTGGGGTGATTTTCGTGCAAGCGGGTTATCTCAAGGCTCACGCTGAGTCCCCAGACTTCCCATTTGGTGCCGAAGCAGCACAGTGGGTTTGGGTCATCACCGTGAACCTAGTCCTACTCTTCCTAGCGGTCTTCGTCGTCCATCGGGCTGTTGTGGAAACCCGGGACATACACGTTCAAGAACGGCATTCGCACCCCGATCCAAGAGTCTTCCAGAGAGCTTGGAAAGATCATAGCCTCAAGGCTTGGAGCACCGCCTTGGCATTTTGGATGGTGCTATTGAACATCAGCTCTTGGTCTGGGTCACACGCAATCTCACCTAGTCCTGGCGATTTGGATCTCAGCTACCCACTAGTGGGCACATACGCCCTGACAGGCATACTTTCCGTGATTGTATTCCTTAACATCCTCTGGTTCCCACAGTTCATGCTGGGCGGTGCCGAGGATAGGATTCAGACGTTCAGGGCGAGGGAAGTGGCTGGAGAGAGTGTGGTTAAGATTGGCGATGAGCAGGGAAGGTGCCCGGTTTGCAATCAGGAGACGGCTGCAATTCGATCGGCCAAAAGTGGAGTCCAAGTACCATGTTCCATAGGGGATTGCATAGGCGTGGGTCAACCGGGAGCTAGCTGTGACAAATGCGAAACGAGGATTCCAACTAGAGTCATCTGTGCCAATTGCGGTTCGAGCACGCCCGCAGGGAGTCACTTTGGCAGAGTCGAAGCGTGGTGAAGTTCGACTATCGGCGCCTCTATCGAAGGAATTCAAAGTAGGGAGATTCTGTTGGAAGGAGAGATGGGGGGACAGGACGAAGGCCTCGATGTCAATGAGGCACAGGATGCTTCCGAGTGGGACCATCCCCGCCTCGTTATGGACGATGCGCTAGGAACGGTGATAGTTGTCAGCGTGGCTCTTGTCCTGTTGCTCGCTTCCGCCATAGGAATCCTGTACCTCTGGACAGAATCTGATGGAACAGTTCTAGGGGGCCCTCCTGCAGCCTTGCTAGCCTGGGAAGACGAGTATCGTGAGTTGACGGGAATGAACGATGCCGGCGGCCTCGATGGCAGAGGGGTTGTGATGTGCATCGTTGACTCAGGAATAGATCTAGGCCACCCGGATCTGAATCACATCGTACTGCTCGGTTGGAGAGACGCTGTCAACCAAGCAGCAGAACCCTACGATGATGAGGGGCACGGTACCGCGATGGCAGGAATTATAGTGGCCGACGGCAGTTTCGAAGGAGGGGCGAGGGGGGTCGGATTGCTAGTCGCTAAGGCCATTGACGAGGAGGGAGTGGGTAGTGACCAATACGTCTCTGAATCGGTCGACTGGTGCGTCGAGGAAGGGGCCGACATAATCTCACTCAGCCTTGGGGGGGATCAGGGGGTCGGTTCTGGGTTCTTCACCACAGATTCGCTAGAGCAGTCAGTGGAGGATGCGCTCGACAACGGTGTTTTTGTGATTGCAGCGGCCGGTAATGACGGTCAGGACGACGATGGAGACGTCGAATCTCCCGGATCGGTGGAGGACGTAATCTGCGTTGGTGGGATCACCAGAGATGGTGGGATTTGGGTTGGGAGTTCCAAAGGGGACAACAATGGTAGACTCTGGCCAAATCCAATTCTACCCCGGGAGGATCCCGACATGAAGCCAGAGGTCGTTGCCCCGGGGCACGAGGTTCCCGTCCTGATGGCCACTGGGGTCGGCAACGAAGCTTGGTGGGGATGGTCAAGCGGAACTTCGGCTGCGACGGCATGGATGAGCGGTGCGATTGCCCTGCTTCTGGAGCACAATACCGAATTGCAGAGGGGGGAGTCCTCGGGCAGGACGGCCATTCAGAACGTCAAGTCGATGATCAAGGAGAACTCGCAGATGAAGGAGGGGCAGTCGGAGCACGACGACTACTATGGCTATGGCCACTTGAGAGTCGACCACCTCATTAGCTCAATGGGAGGGCAGGTAGCAGACGTCTCCGGGGACAATTCACGAGCAGGAGATGCTCGCATGGATGCTGACTCGTCGCCCCCTTCCTCCGGTTCACGAGCGGCTCTCATGCGCGTCTCCCTTCAATCATCCACCCTAGGATGGATTCAAGTCGCTAGCATTTCCCGGCCGTGACGTGCAGGACGAGGATTCCCCGGTAGAGACGATTGCGATTTGTCCTGAGTGCTTGGGGCAATCCGAGCATGATGTCATGAGGAGGAGCCAGAGGGGGGAAGGGGATGACTTCCTAGTGAGATGCTTGGACTGTGGGCATGTCCATACCTTGCAGATTAGACCACCACGGGCCGTCCGAATCAAGGCAACGCTATCGGATGGCAGAGGGAGCGTGTCTGCAGCAATTGAAGTCGATGACGACGAGACGATAGCCGTTGGGGACCTGTTTGAGCACGACGAGATGACTTGGTGCGTCACCAGGATTGATGACTCGCACTCAAGGCCAGCGACGAGCCTTGGGGCCATTGAGATCAATTCCATGTGGGCTACGAGGACAGATAGGTCAATTGTTCGGATTACTATGAACCACGGAGAAGTCAGTAAGTCAACAAAAATAGAGTGCGAGCCAGACAAAGTCTTCTCTTGCGGCTCGATAATGGACGTTGATGGAAAGAATTGGAGGATAAGGGGACTACACACTGGGAGGGGTCGAACACTGACGGGCAGCAGGATGGCTGGCGAGGTTCGCAGAATCTACTTGCAGCCCCCCGAGTGGTGACTATCTTCGATTTTTCCATGGCAATAACAGGGCCTTGGTGATGTGGATTGCAACCTCGGGATTCTCCCTCAGCCTGCGCATGCTGTACTCGTACCAGCGAACCCCATAGGGAAGGTACACTCGAGTCCTGTGACCCTTCTTTGCCAGGGATCTTCTCACGTCTCCCCGGACCCCGAGGAGGAACTGGAACTCGTAACCAGGGCCCTTACCGGCCCCCCTAGTGGGGGCATTCGGGCGAGGGTCATCGATTCCCGGGCCCATGCCGGCTGAGGAAACGGACTGTAAGGAATGTTCGATCACTGGGTCGTCATGAGAGGCGATTGCAACGTAGGCGCCGCCTTCAATTGCCGCGTCAATGGCATCGTTGGTGGCCTTGACAATACTCTTGTAATCAGTTTGAGATATGTCGGACGGCTCTAGGTAAATCCCCTTGCACACCCTTAGGTCGGCATCCGGACCAAGTGAAGCAGTGATGGTCGAAATATCGTCCAACGTTCGATGCAGCCTACCCTGAATGGCTACTCCGACGTTTGAGAGGCCGCGTTCGTGCATGGAGTGGAGGACGTCAATGGTGGCTTGGGTGACCCTGCTGTCCTCCATGTCGAGGCGGACGAAAATATCGTGCTCAGAGGCCTTGCGTATGATTCCCTCGATATTGTCGAGCGCCGCCCCTAGGTCAACTAGCAAACCGAAAGCAGTGGGTTTGATTGAGATATTAGCATCAATATTATGGTCGGCAATGGCATCTAAGACGGCTTCGTACTCGCGGATGAAGAAGTGTGTCTCGTCAAGGGAACTGATCTCCTCCCCCAATACATCGACAGTGAAGCATGCTCCCTGTGAGTCAATTTCCCTTATCACACTCAGGGCATGGTCGAGGGTTTCACCGGCCACATAGCGGTTTGCAACCCAACGTACTACGAACCTTGGCGCGAGTGGTAGCAGTCTGACGATCGAGCTGCCAATGAGTCCCATCCAAAGACTGACAGGGCGAGGAGAGACTTGACGATTGCGGGGTTCAAAGAATCTGCTTCCCCCGACGGAGGGGAACATCGAATTCGGAGAGAAGGGATGCGAGCGCCTGCCTCTGCCACCCCTTGAACGACTTTCTATCCAGATGAGCAAACACGCTACCACCGGGAAATGCAATCCTCGTTGACTCTATGGCCATGGTGACGGCGTGCCTCCACGAGCCATGGGGCAGTCCTTCTTCCATTGTCTGCTCGTCGAAAGAGAGCGCGTAATTGGCTAGAAGATGTCCGACCCACACGTCCGACTGGGAAATTACGGACCTGTGTCGAGGGGCATAGTGGCCTCCGCCGAGCCCAATCATCACGTCTCCACTCCCTTTCCACGATCCCACTTGATTGCTTCCTGAAAGACCGAGGCATGTCGAAAGAGTGTCTGCCCAGACCTTAGCGGCTCGTTCATCGCCCCACTGATCGGGAGTCGAGCCTATCTCAATGTAGAGGGTTGGGCTAGTGAGCACAGGACCATGGTGAGTTGTCTCCATGGTCAGATCGTACTTCTCATCCAGCCCCCGGTCGACTGCTAAGGCAGACATGGTTCTGAATAGAGCCCCAAACCTGGGAGAAGGGGGTACGATTCTTCCTTTGATGCCCCCCGCTTGCCCTCGGTCTCCGTGGGGGGTTTCTCCCGGGACCCCTATGGCGTGTAGAGTTAGGGAGGGGGTCTTGCTGACTGAGACATGCCTCGATAGTACCAAGACCTCGGAAACATCGGAGCCAGTGAGTGATTCGTGGGCAGCATCGATGTCATCAGCGTAAATGTGGAGTTCATCGATTAGAAGGAGGTCTACATCACGACGATTGTGCCTGAAAACGGTACCATGAGGCAATTGCTCGGGCTGTCCCCACCCTCCCAGTTCCCTCACCGCCACGAGAAGGCTCATTGAAGCTATGTCCTCTCGGGAAGACAGCAACAACGTGCCCATGGACCGTGACAGTGATGACCCCTTCATTATCCCTAGGCACACCTTCAAAGCCTCCACGAGGGTCTCGTTACGTGGACCGGGAGGGGCTTGGCTTCCCGCCCTGCAGAATTGACAGGGGGGGGCAGGTGCACGTGGCCGTAGGCACTCAGGGAGAGATGGTCAAACTGGGACCTACGGGTCGGCCTATGGGCCTCGTCAGGAGGCCCTTCCCAGCACCAATAATGGAAGGAGTGACCCTTGCAGACAGATGGGTCGGCTTCTGGGTAGAGAGGGAGTTCCACGAAGCGAGGATGGCCGCACTGCCGCTCGAAGGAGATTGGATTGACGGGCCATGCAGGGTTGACCTCAGACTTTCGTCCCTCGCAGGCAGTGGCATTCAGCCTGCTGGAGCAATCTGGCACAGGATTCTAGACGCGGAACCAATGGCGATTGGTCGCGCTGGGGATAACATCGTCTTCTCGACCTTGGGGGGAGGGATCTACATGGTCGACTCGGAGGCAAGGGAGATCTGGCGAGCTCAACGCCCAGTTTGGCCCGAGATATCCCTCCTTGGGGTGCAAGACCGACTGATTTCCATCGTCGAGTGCCCAGATGGAATAGCGGTCTGGTCCCAAGCAGGCGGAGTAGCGGTACTAGATCCCTGTGATGGGTCATTGCTGCGCCTGAAGGTGCTCGAGTTGGATGACAAGATCTCGAATGCGATCTATGCGAAGGGCGGTGGTTGGCTGTTGATGTTGCATGGGGGCACGATCGTCCTCCTTGGTGGTGTTGACGACAATCCTGAGGTGCTCCAAACCAGGGGTCCTGTTTTCGATGCCCAGTACGACGGGGGAGAGTGGAAGTGGACAGGATGGAGGCATGACGGGAGGCTCTCTGGAGGACGTGTCTTCACCGTGCCCAGGGATGAGGTGGGGGTTGCCATCCTCGATGGAAGGGTGATGACGAACGATGGCGAGTGGAGCGATTACTCGGCTTAGTCAGTTTGTGTCTTGACGGAGTGGCCGCACTTCCCACAAACCTTCCGATCGCTGTGGATTCCCAGGAACACACCCGGACCGCAGGTGGGGCAAATCTCTCCCTTGCGAACCAGTTCGCCATCCTCGACCGCGTACTTCGAGTGCTTGCCATTGGGATTCGGACCATCTCCCATCAATCACCACCCCCTTCCTCGTCCTGATTCTCAGCCTCGGGAGGCTTGGCCGGGGGCTCAGGGGGCTTTACAGCAGCCTCTGGTTCGGAATTGGCTGCGGCCTTGTGGCGCTCGACCACGTATCTCGGCTCGATGGAGGCGGATTCCTCTGACCCATACACGATGGCGACGCCGGAGGTGCGCGCCATGCCGAATCTGGTATTGACGTTCTTGACGAAGATCAGATTCTTCTTGGAGCCGGGTTCGGCCTTGGCAGTGGCCTCCACCATCTGGGTTAGCGAGGGTGTGGGGGAGTCGGGGTGATCCCAACGGAATTGCAGCTCGACGCGATCAAGCATAGGGTTCTCTTTCCTTTCGATGACTTCCATTCAACCACCTCATCGAATGTTGACCTTCAGCGCATAGCTTCCTGGGTGAGAGATATTCAGCCGCTTCGCGACCTCTGATCTTTCGGGATGCAGAATCACGACGAATCCCTGCCAGTCCGTAGTGACAGGGGCATTTGGGCAGTGAGCGCACTGAGGGGGCTCGGACTTCTTATCGGGCTCTGGGAGAATCCTATTGCACTCACCACAGGCGAAGGGCTGCCGCGCCAATTCAATCAGCCTCCCCAATCCACTCGAAAGAGCCCAGACCATCCATCTTGCAGTTAAGGCCGATCTTGCTGGAACGCGGATCATTGTGATTGATGGATTTGGATACTATCCTGGAGCGGACGAACGAGCCCTCTTCGAGAGCCCTGCCACTTTGCGAGCCCTCTATCCTCTTGATGCCCAGGTTGACCTGGATTGGCTCGTCGAGAATCTGGGACTTGTGCAACAAGGCCTCCATGGGGCCGATCCGCACGAAGGCGCCGTATTCGGAGACCTCGGAGACCGCGCCGTCAACGACTTCGTTGCTCTCCATCGTGAAGACCAGGGCCTTGAAGCGGACGTTCTGGTAAATGGCGCCATCACCGTGGATGATCTTACCCCTGCCAACGGCCTCGTGATCGAAGGTCAGCAGAGTGAACTTTTCATTCTCGTCGAAGCGGCATTCGAATGCGTCGTGGGCGAGCTCATCGATGTGGTCCTCCAGTCTGCGCCCCCTCCTGATGTACTCTGCAGGGATGCGGATGGTATCCTCTCTTGTCTCAAGGGTGTACATTCCAATTCCTTCCATAACGGGCCTTCCCGAAGCCGGACGGAGGTGGGAGTCGCCTCCCGTCCCTCATCGGCCATGCCTCTGGAGGAGAGGTCCGTGCGACCCGGCGACCGGCCCACCCTGTATAAGCGCAACGGAGCGGAAACGGTCCCGGCAATCTCCGGATGCTGTCAGACCGTAGGTCTGAATGAGAGTTTGGTGCGAATGTTCAAGTGGACTCGGAATCGCATCTCTCAGTCTGATGGTAGCGGCTGCATCGCTCAGGGGCTTTCGCGACAAGCAAGTGTGTTTTGTCGCTGTCACACTCCTGCTGGCCATGACGCTGGGGCCGGTGCTGAATCAGTTTGACTACGAAACTGTCCTGAGCGATGCCAGAGCCAAGGCCGAGCACACGAACGGTGGAACTGAGGAAGTATGGCTAGATGGGGGGCAACCCTGGCCGCAATTCGGGAGAACTGGCTCCAGGGTTGCTGACACCCCTATCCATGGTCCCGAGGGAGGGGCTGGCTTCGGTTCGCCCTCGAACACCTCAGTCCTGATGTCCATCATCGATCCCTCAGTCAACTGGGCATACGGGTCTTATTCGATTGGAACGGACTCCCTAGGCACTCCGATCGCTGATCTAAGCGGGTCGATTGAGGTAGACGAAGGGGCTGAAGACAGGTGTGGCCGGGACTCACTTTTCTCAGTGCTAGTTCAGACCGTTGAAGTCTCGGGCTCACAACACAGCATGCTTAGGGTTATTGAGGGTGAGGATGCCGATCTAGCATGGCAGGTCGACCTCGGTTCGACCGAGGTCGTGAAGGCAGCGCCGGTAATAGTGGACATTGACGATGACGGCAGGCCTGAGATACTGGTTGCCTATGATGCGGTAGGAACCCTATTCGTCGACGCTTGGTCGCCTCGCTTGTCCTGCTCGGTCACGGGTTGGTCTTACAGCAGCCACTCGGAAGAATTGCTCTGGACGTGGAGCGATGAGAGTAAGAAGATCAGCAGTGACGAGGGGCCGTACACCAGCAGCCTGCTGGGGGGGCACAAGCCCACGACCCAGCCTCTTCTAGCAGACTTGGACCTGGATGGGGATGCAGAACTGGTCCTCGCCGTCTTGGACGAAGTCTCGGAAGACCCCATCGTTCTGGCCTTCCCCCTACAGATCAATGGTACACCCAGCACCCTATGGGAGGTGACTCTAGACAAAGGCAGCCATCCCTCCGACCCTGCGTTTGCCCAAGTCGATGACTCCACGGGATATGTTCTGCTCACTACCATTGAGGCGAATAACGGGGGCATGTGGGTTTGGAAGATCGATTCCTCAACGGGCGATTCCAGTTGGGACGGTGGACTGTCCTTGGACAACCTCGACGGAGACACCAACGCACCCCATGTCAGGCTTCCTGGCCCCGTGATTGCTAATCTCGATTCTGACTCGGACCCGGAGATGATCGTCACCATTCCCTCTGACGCTGATGGCTCAAGTGCTGTGGATGGTGCTGAATTCAGGGGGATCGAGATTGACGATGGTGGCGAACTCTGGAGTTTCGAAGCATCCAACGGATTCGCTGATGCACCACCTACGGCCATCGACACGGATGGGGATGGAGAGCACGACAGGGTCTGTTGGGTAACTTGGTGGCAGGGAACAATGGGTGCACGGCACGGCCAAACGGGCTGCCACGACGTTGGGGGCGATACCCCGGATGAGGCTTGGAACAGGGATTTGGAGCAAAGCAGCGGCAATCCCAACGACGAGATTGCCGTTGCCGCTGCTTCGTGGATGGATATCGATGGGGAGGATGCCCCCGAGCTCCTCGTGGCCTTCGGACGCTCGCTATGGGCCTTCGATGGAGCCTCTGGTACGTCCTTGGGGGTAAACGCGGCTTGGTCGGATGAGTTGGAGCTGGATCACAGAACTTGGTCGTCTCCATCGCTAGCTGACATGGATGGCGATGCCACTCTTGACCTCGTCATTGCTAGCATGGTCGTCTCGGTAGCAAGACCCGACGTGAGGCCCCTTACAGATGGAAGGGGCATCGAGTTCAACCCGAGCGCTCCTGATCCAGGGGAGCAGGTCACCGTCACGGCATTCTTGGAGAACGCCGGGACGGCAGACACGAATGAAATCACAGACGCGGTGCTCTATGCTGATGGAATAGAGATTGGCAGGGAAGGCATCGCAAACCTCGAACCGGTCGACCCCAGTGGCCCGGGGTCTTTCGCCTCGTTCAGCGTGGAGTGGAGTGGGGCTCTCGGGGATCACATCTTTGAGTTGATCCTCGACCCATATGGGAACCTGACACAGACTAGATTCGACAACGACTTGCAGATCAAGACCCTCTCAATCGTCCCCCCGTACAATGCCTCCTTCGAAATGCCAACCGATCCCTTGAGAGTTGATCCAGGGAGCAGTGAGGTCGCCCCCATCAACATAAGATCAACCGGAAGGCTGTCAGGCATCTGGAGCCTTGGAGTGGATGACTCCAATCTCCCTGCGGGCTGGAGCTGGGTCGATGAGACCCCGGGTGGCATCAGCAGTGTCGAGATTGGTGTCGACGGGTATTGGTCCCCGAACCTCAGGGTTAACGCACCCGACGACGCCTTGGGATCGGACTCAGGTCACCTGGGTCTGACAATTTCCCTGGATGACGACCACAACGTCAGCGTTTCGTCGACCCTCCCCCTCGAGGCCAATAGGACACGGGGGCTATCCATCCGAGGACCAGACGGAACTTCCACCAGCACTGGATTCGGGCTAATCGGCGAAGACGCTAGGGCTTGGCTGATTGTGGAGAACGTAGGCAACGCGGCCGAGACGCAGATTGCCATCTCTTGGGACGGTACCGACTGGGGCTCCGATTTGATGATGTACGACTCCGATGGGAGCGAGGTCAGTGCACTCACCCTGGGTCCGGGTGAGCAGAGGGAGATGACATCTAGGCTCCATGTCCCCTCCGAGGCCACTCACGGCGATAGTGTGAGCACCCCCCTGACAATGTGCGTTGGAGCGGGTGAGGAACAGGAGTGCAGCGAAGTTTCCTTGGTATTCGTCGCCTCCGGCGTCGTCCTCGAACCCTCCCACCTCAGGTCGGTCCCCTCTGACGGACTCGTTTGGAATGTGACTGCCGACCTACCAATGGATTCTGACAACCTGACTTGGTCCCTCTCCGGGACGGGGATGGGGATTGGTGGCTGGACTTGGGGGGGAGGGGGTCAACTGTCCATTGCTGGAGATTCAATCGCCCTATCGGGAACCCCTGGAACGAGGACTTCGGGCTCGCTGTCTCTGGACCTGCCCGCTGATGCTCCCCCGGGATTCCACGCATTTGAGAACGAGGTGGGCTCAGGCTCCGCATTCCCGCTAAGGCTCTCGCTGGAGGTAATGCAAATTCACCGGGCCGGCATGCTGGTAACTTCGCCGATTTCGCAGCCGTTTGTCATCGATGTCGATGAGCCTTCCTTGACGATTCTCAGACTGGAGAACCTTGGAAACGGCCAGGATTCGTATTTACTCTCCTATTCCATCCTGCTTGATGACAATATCACATCCGATCCCGGGGTTGTAGTCTCATTCACAAGCAATCCTACTTCGCTGAGTGCTGGCAGCCTCCAGACCGTTCCCCTCAGCATCACATTCCCCAACACCACCCCAGCCAGAGTCCCGATAGGTGTGCAGTTCACCATGACCTCCATAGGCAATGAAAGCGTCACTGACTCCGAGGTGGTGGAGTTCGAGGTCAGGCAGGACCACCATTGGGACTTCGTAACATCTCTTAATGGAAAGGACGTAAACGGATCGACCTTCTTGCTGGTACCCGGACAGACAGTCACTATCCCGGTAAACGCCACGAACTTGGGCAATTTGGCCGATGACCTGGACTTGGAGGTTCAGACCGAGATCTCCAGGATGCCAGGCGACGAGTCCTCTGGTTGGAATGCCTCTGGCTCATCGGCCCTAGAGGTAGGGGTTAACCAGTCTACGATGCTGAACGTAACTGCGACCGCTTCGCCAGATGCTTGGAATGGTTCGAAGTTAATCGTCACAGTGAATGGGTTTGCCCGTGATCAATCTGTGGTGGTTTTCTCTTTCGCCTTGGAAGCCCTGCACATACCCAGTTGGGGGGTAATCGCAAACGACGCTGATTTGGAAATAGACCCGGAGGGATCTCAGATCGAGTTGACCCTGGTGCAAATGGGCAACGCGCCCAGCCAACCCTTCGCTTCCATGTACGTGACGGGGGAAAGTGGATGGGATATCGATACACTGGGAGGCCTGCCGACCATATCGCCCGGTGACACAAGCCCCCTGCTGCTGAACATCACACCCCCTGATTCAGCCTTGCATGGCAAGTCAGTTGAGCTCCACATCCGAGTAAGGGAGGGAGATTCCAGTGGACTTGCCGAGGTCACGCTTCCTCTGAGGGTCGCTATCACCTACGACTTTGTCATGGATGGAGAGGGGCCCTGGGTCATCTCAAGACAGGGGGGGCATCCACAAGTCACGGTGCAGAACCTCGGAAACGCGCCTACGACAATCTCACTGCAGGTACTGAGCCTGCCCGAGGGTTGGGCCGTCGCCGGCAGTACCGAGGTTGTTCTCGGTGTGGGAGAAGTCAGGGGCGTGCCGATAGAAGTAATCCCATCGGAAGGCTGGGATGGCGATGTGAAGACGATTAGAATCCTGGCTCAGGACCTGGCTGGTGACCAACAAGAGGTGATGCTCGACACATTTCAGACCTCCCACTCATGGTCTAGTTCGCCATACATCAATGCACTTGAAGGGGACGAGGCCATCATTGAAATTCACGGAACCGACTCTTCGTCTACGGTGGTCGACTCGCACTCCGGGACGCTCACGTGGAGTCAGATGGGGTGGCTGCTTCCTGTGGTTTCCAGCGGTTCGGGCGAAATCACCGTCGAGCAGGACACATCCCTGCCTTACGTGTTGAATGCCTTCGAGGCGAGTGAGAGGCCGGTATTGTGCTCAATCGACGGGGACATCCCCCTCATCTTCACAACGTGCTCGATTGGTAACGGTAGCGAGCAATTCGGCTTCTCAGTGCTCTTGATTGATGACGAGGGGGCGATGATAGACTCATTCTCTGATTCCCTCACGGCGAACTCCACTGGGAGGACAATCAACCTGAGTGCCGAAGACTGGCAGCCTGAACCGGGAAAGAGGGTCCTCACCATCAAGCTCCTCGATGCCAAGGGCAGGGAGGTGGGCAGCACCCACAAGACCTTCGATATCAGGAGGAGCGATTGGAACGTCGGCTTGGTGGGACTGGAGATGGAGGGCCGAGGCACCGACCAGAAGATCAAGGTGCTCACCAAGCGCGTGAACGAGAATCTTCTGGCCGGCGCGGACTGCACGATTTCCCTCACTGCCGGTAGCCATTACTCCGAGCACGTTATCGACATGACCACGGTGTACGTCCCCACCCCTGGCCTAGACAGACCGGATGTGATCGATGGTACTGAGGCTATCGTCGAGATCGGATGTGCGTTCCCGTGGGACGTTGACTTGGACCCCATGGATGACGAGGCTAGGATAGTGCTCAGTGGCGCGTCCGTCATCGATCAAGGGCTCGACGATATGGATACCGGTGCCCTAGCAGCCCTCCTAGTAATCGGAGTCTATGCCGGTCTTGCTTGGATAGTCAGCAACTACAGGGAACGTGAGAGGCTCATGGCCATAACTCGGACTGCAGTGGAGGAGAAGATGACCCAGATGCGGGTCGAGACCGAAGAGAAGACGGAGGAGGAGCCCAACGAGGAGGACGAGGAAGGGGGCGAGGACGAGGTTCCTGAATCCGATGAGGACGTCGAACCAGTTGACGAGTTCGAGATGAGGATGAGAAGAATCCTCGACAGAGGATGAACGGGGGCGCGTACTTGAGCAGTTATGTCCCCCCGACCCCTTTCCACACTTTCGATCCCACGAGGGGCGATCCACTGGATCTCATTCCGGCGATAAAGTCCTCAATGAATGGAAACCATGGGGATTTGATTGGTATTGTAGGGGGAAATCTGGGGCTCCCTTCGCTGAGCGAGGGGGTGGAAACCCCCTTGGACCCGGCTACCATGCTCATGCTGTCATTGATGGACTGGCAGGAGGGGGGGCGGGCACCAATGCCGCTTGATTCGGGGCATTCCAGAGAGCGCCTCGGGAGGTTTCCCAGCGAGGACGGGAACGCGATAGAGTACCTGCTCACATATACCAAGGAGGGAGATGGGTCGCTCTGTCTGCACCGGTTGCTCGAGAAGCTGGGGCGAGGCCTGCACGAGGAATCCTTAGGTGAGCCTGAATTCAGCACAGGGGCTGGCGGGATAGAACTACTGGGGTGGATCGATGAAGGAGAGGTTCCCGAACTCAGGAAGGAGATCGAGCGCGGCGCTTGGTCGGTGGCTTCCGACGAGCCGAACGATGGTGGCGTCCAAGACGCCTTCAGGCACCTGCTGGTGATTCTGAGGTCGGCTAGGAGGAGGGGTTGTGGGCTGCTGATGCGTCGGCACTCCTAGATCCGGAGCCTCCTGCTCCAAAGTTCGTCGTACAGGGGCTTTGCCTCTTCCAGCACGATAGCGTGCTCTGGCCTCAACCGACCCTCCCGAGCCATGGGAGAGGAGAATCCGGTGGATTTCCAGACCGAATCATACCAGTGCCTCGCCCAGATGCCATCGCAATCCCTCGGTCCGGACTCCCATGAGGTCATATCGTCCAAATACTCGATTTCGAGTCGCTCGCACAGTGCTGACAGCATTCCAACAGGGTTCTCCAGGACATCATGCGCATCCATTATGGGGGGCTCCTTCCCTGTGGTCTCAACCACGTGGCTCAGAATCCTCATTTGCTGGGGCAGCCCCATGACCCAGAGGTTGACTACGTCAGTAATGCTCGTGAGGGAGAGCAGGACCTCCCTAGGATCTCTGATGAGGAAGCAATTAATCAGGTCGTCCAGCCAATCAAGGTTCGCGCCCCCCGCTATGTGCTGGCACATGTGCTTCTGGTACCAGATCGGCATCCCATTGGGAATGGGGCCAGTCAGGTGGTTGATTAAGGATTCAAGATTGGTATCGTAATGGTCGATGACCTCGTCAGCATCGGGGTGAGTCGTTTTGGTGGAGAGAAGGTAGTTCGCGTATAGTGGCTCGTCTGTGGCAAAGCAGTCTGGCCTGTTGTCGAATGAGTACATCATCGCCGTGGAGATGTTCCGGGGCCCGGACCACATTGCGACCCTAATTCCCTCAGTCACCACATTCCCCCTCTACTAGATCGATGTACAAGCCCTGCAGGCGCTCGCACAAAGGCCCCCTGCTGCCATCACTCATGGGTTCACCGTCGAATGACACCACCGGAGTCAGGCCAGCGAAGGTGCCTGTGACGAAGGCCTCGTCCGCGGAACGGACATCCGATAAATCGAAGTTGCGCTCATAGGAGGGGATTCCGTTTTCCTGGCATAGTCCGAGAACCTTCCTGCGGGTTATCCCGTCCAAGCAGAACTCCCCCGTCGAGGTCCAAACCTCACCGTCCTTGACCATGAAGAAGTGAGTTGAGTTGCAGGTCGAGACGAATCCGTGGGGATCGAGCATCAGGCCCTCTTCCCCGCCCTTCGAGGCTGCGTCAATGCATGCGGCGATGCAATTGTGTTTGGACAAGCTGTTTATCCGGGGATCCTGAACCTCCGAGCTGCCCCTTCTGATATCGACGGTCACGAGGCTGATTCCGTCCACAGCACGTTGAGGGTTGGCCCTCTTGTACTCGGGAATGATAACCATGGTGGGGGGGCTGGAAATAACCCATGGTGCTTGATATGGAGTTGGCTTCAATCCTCTTGAGAGGATTAGTCGCAAATGCACCTCGTCATGCATGCCGTTGGCCTGCACGACTCTCATGATCTCATTCGATATCTCCCCTCTAGACCTACCCGGATCCATGGAGAGTGCATCTGCGCCGTGGAACAACCTGTCCAAGTGATCTTCCAGGAAGACCAATGTCCCGTTGTGGAGCCTGAATGACTCCCATACCCCATCCCCCAACAGGAAGCCCGAGTCGAAAACAGAGACCTTGGCATCGCCTCTGGGGAACATCTCACCGTTTATCGAAATCAGGACGTTTTCGTTTCTCGGGTCGTTCTCGTACTCATGCGTGCCCATCAACAGAACCTCAGAGATCCTCTCCGGTCAGGCGCTCGAACATAGATGCGTAGAGCTCGGCAGTACTCGAAATGATGTCATCGGGGAGGGTCGGGATTGGGGGTTCGGGTGCCCCTGACTGCCTAGCCTCGTAGAGAGCCGCGTGGTGGCCAGTCTCGATGTAGTGCTGTCGCACCGACTCCTTCGAGAGCTGGACAATATCACCGTTGGCGTACGATTCGGCATCCCACCACCGATCCTCGTCGAGGGTCCCGAAGGAGTCTATCAGCACAGGAACCCTCTCCGGGCCCAATGCGAATTCCTTTTTGCCGTCCACGTGAATGAGGCCCCTCTTGGAGGTCTCTCGCTCGATCACCCCATCCACCTCCAGTACGATTCCTAGTATCGCATCGAGCTCCTCGGGCTCCAAATTGGAGATCTCCAGCGCCTCTGCTCGGTCCAGGTTGCGATCGAAGGTCTCGAACTTGGTAGAGACCTCGAGGAAGGGCTCCGGCAGCTTGACGCCCTCGGAGAGTGCCCCTCCTGCCTCGAACCCGAGGTCCTCGGCGGACACCTCCCCCCGTTGGTAGCGTCGCCAAGCAGTGCCAGCCAGATAGTGCCGGCAGATCACCTCGAGGGGGATGAAGAAGTTCTGCGCGTCCTTGGGGATGGCGCCAGGTTCCCGAATAACATCGAATCTCCTAGCTAGAATCCTGTCTGGAGCACTCATCTCGATGACATGGGTCTGGCATATCCCCTCCTGCTCGACCAGATCGAACCAATGGCAGGATGCCCTGTTTAGTGACTCGCCCTTCCTCGGAATCAGGCTGGGTATCACCTGGTCGAAGACCGAAATCTGGTCAGTGTACCTGAATTCGATGATATCTGGGTCTTCGGTGCTC
Source organism: Methanobacteriota archaeon (assembly GCA_002722735.1). Classification (GTDB taxonomy): domain Archaea; phylum Thermoplasmatota; class Poseidoniia; order Poseidoniales; family Thalassarchaeaceae; genus UBA36. The sequence continues at coordinate 22,756 of PBMR01000012.1, read as the reverse complement.
CAGACCTGCTTGACCTTGCCGTGGTAGAGCATGTCAGCCATATTGCACATCGGCGAGACCTCCACGATGAACATTACCGATAGTTAATTAGCGGATTTCAATAGCTGACGGATGTCGGCTAGACTATATCCTCCGGACGCAACGACTATCGGAGGGCAATGTTGACAGGAACCTCTCTGAAACGGCATCGTTCTGTCCCCAAGCGCATCGAATGGGGCGTATCCCTGACCCTTCTCGCACTCATTCTAGCTACTGGAGGAGCGACTGCACAGTCGTACATTAGCGGGTGGGACGAAATCGAAAGCGGAACGGAGTCAGACCTCCTAACCGCCGAGGTTCACGCCGAGGCGTTCTGGGCCTTCGGCTCAAGCGGGACGATACTGAGCAGCGGCGATGGTGGGCTGACCTGGCAGTCCTTCGACTCACCGACCAGCTCGGACCTGATCACCTCCGACTCTGCCTTCGGAGCCCTTGCAGTGGCTGGGGGCGACGGGACCGTCCTGCTGATGAATGAGGGCGGAGGGGTATGGGAAGACGTCTCCATCCCAACGAAGACGGGAGTCTCGGGCATCGCTCTGACTAGCAACGTGTCGCTGGTGGCAGTAGGTCCTGCTGGTGCGATCTGGCAGTACGATGGCGACGCATGGCATGACCGTTCCATCGGAGTGGGGGACGATTTGCTCAGTGTCTCCTTCCTAGATTCAAACAATGGCCTCATCTCAGGGGATGGCGGGACGATCCTCGCATCCACGGACGGGGGCGTGGTGTGGGACTACAGGGATGCGCCAAGCCAGGTGAGTTCGGATAGCATAGTATCAATCGACTACTTCAGCACCATTCGCGCCTATGCCATTACAGACGAGGGGCACATCCTGAGGTCCTCCAGGGAGGGTAGCGTAGCAGTGGGCTTCGTCTGGAGCCTGGTCGAGATCGAATCGCACGGTAGAAGCACCTCTCTGGGAGTGGAGTTGAACTCCATGGAGGTGCTATCGACCTACAAGATCATCTTCACGGGGCCCAATGGGTATCTGTCTCTGAGCAAGGACGGTGGGAATATCGTAAGCAAGCAGATGATCCCGATCTCGAACGATATCAATTTCAACGGCGTGGCGATGATTGACGGTTTCAATGGGGTTGCCATCGCTCAGGGGGGCTCGATATTGTGGACTGATAACTCGGGCGAGGAAGAGGCGGTTGGATTCCAAGTAATCGACTTCGGCGACTTTGGGCAGTTCGTCGACTACTCCAAGGGGATGCTGATCGACGGCCTATTCGCCACCATCAAGATCGTACTGTTCGGGATAGCCTTGGGGTTCTCCGTTGGAGTGATTCTCTCCATGTTGAAGACATCGCCCTCGACCCTGAGAGATGTCGCACAGATCAATCGGTACCAGTTGGTCATTCCACTTGCGACATTGGCCAATGTACTTTCATTCGGAAATCTGGGTGCGAATGTGGATTCATTGCGTGCCAAGTCAACTGAGATTTCTGCCACGAGGCCAATCAACACCCCTGCGGTCAAATTCATCGGACTGGTAATGTTGTCAGTTGGGGTCTGGTCATTCTACGCCATTATCGATGACGTCAGAGCCCTCAATCTGGATGGTTGGGAGCACATCTACGTGCCCGTTGGCGACCCCGGTGCCTTTGCATCGATTCTGATTGGGGCGGCATTGACGCTTTTGGGGCTGCTATTCATTTCCTGCAACGGAGACTTCTCCATCAAGGAAGTGCGACTGTCGAATCTTGGCTGGACAGTCTCACTGAATCCTTGGGGTGCGAGACCCCTGAACGTGATCGCGACGCTGTACACCGACTTCTTCCGCAACACGCCCCTGATAGTCCAGTTCATGTTCATCCACTTCGGGCTGCAACTGGGCAAGATGATTCAGGGGCCGGGGCTCGAGATGATTGGGGGCTCGGACAACCTCATCTCCAACTTCTTGAGGGATGGGATCCTCGCAGACAGAGCCTATATCAGCGCGATCTTCGCACTGGGGCTGAATTCTGGAGCCTACCAGTGCGAGACCATTCGAGGAGCGATAGCGGCCATTCCCTCTGGGCAGATGGAGGCGGGCAGGAGCATCGGACTGAACTACATGCAGACCATGAGGCTCGTGATCATGCCGCAGGCAATTCGAATCTGCATACCCCCACTGGGCAATGAGATGGTGAATCTCGTCCTGAACTCGTCTCTTGCCATGGTGATAGGATATGCGGAACTCACTAGACAGGGCAAGCTGATTATCGCCGTGACATTCCAGATATTCTGGACATGGGGGATGGTCATGATCTCCTACTTCATCGTCACATGGACGCTAGCACTACTGCTCAGGTACCTCGAGAACAAAACGAGGATACCGGGGCTCGGAATCTCTGGGGGTGCATGAATGCCGGACGTAGTCCTTAGCCTGGAGGGAATGCACAAGACCTATGCCGGTGGGGTCCATGCAGTCCGTGGCATCTCGCTCGAGGTTAGCGAGGGCGAGTCTGTAGCGATAATCGGCTCCTCCGGTAGTGGCAAATCCACCGTGCTGCGTTGTATCAACCGACTCATCGAGCCTACCCAGGGAATCGTCCGACTCAAGGGGGAACGGATCAACACCCCGGCAGCCAATATCAACGACGTCAGGTCGAGGATCGGCATGGTCTTCCAGTCGTTCGAGTTGTTCGCCCACCTCAAGGTCATAGACAATATCACACTGGGTCTGATCCACGTCAGGGGCATGAGCAGGGACGAGGCTAACGAAGTGGCCAAGGGGGTGCTGAGCAGAGTCGATATGATGGATAGGATTGATGCCTATCCCGGCAACCTCTCAGGGGGCCAGAAGCAGAGGGTCGCAATAGCCCGCGCACTGGCGATGAGGCCAGAGGTGATGCTGTTCGACGAGCCTACCAGCGCCCTGGATCCCGAGCTCATCGGCTCGGTCCTTGAGACCATCCGAGGCCTCTCAGACGAGGGGATGACGATGGTGGTGGTGACTCACGAGATAGGATTCGCAAGGGACGTTGCAGACCGAGTCGTCTACATGGATGAAGGGGTGGTGGCCGAGGAGGGTCCGTCATCGATTATCGACGAGCCGAAGACCGAGCGGATGCAGAGGTTTCTCTCGAGCATCAACGACTAATCACTCAGCAGCTGTTAACCAAGTCCCAAGACTCTGTGTCACCGGTCTTGTCATACTCATAATACGTAGTATCAGTTACAACTGAGGGGGCGGTCCAAGGTGCGGACTGAGAAACTTCGACAACGAATGAGTAACAGCCGTATTCGCCTGCTGACTGGAAGTCATCTGTAGGTATGTACATGCGTTCGAACTCCGGAGCAGAAAGTGAACCGTCCATTGGCAAGTCGGACCCGTAATCCCCCACAATGGCGGATCCAGAACCGTAATCCCCATTGGAATCATCCCACGATGCCCGGCCATTTTGAATCGTTATGAGGGGGTACTGGACTGCAACTTCACTGCCCTCCATCAATGTGGCTGTTACATTGTAGTTGGCAAATGGCATCCCACCTGGCTTGTTATTCCCAACCGCCTGATGTCCAATCCATGATGTTAGGATGATCCCTATTACACAAGTCTCCGTATTACTTTCGCAGTCAGCACCGGTTCCCATGTAGCCATTGGCCTCGTTTTGCGCATCATCAACCGTCCTAATCAGCAGGGATGATTCCAGCGTGTGGCTATCCTCAGAACCCCCCGCTATTACAGTGACAACATAGTCTTGGCCACTAACGGCGTTTCCCAAATAGAAATCCGACACGGTCAGAGTATACTGTCCGTACTTGCCATAGCCATCCTCCCTGTCTATGGCAAAGCTCGTAGTTTGAGACCAAACCTCGCTCCCGTCAAATGATATCGAAACATCGGCAGAATCAATTGAGGGAGACATGAAGCCCCCGGATTGCCTGACCTTCAGAGTAATTTCTGTCGAGTCGGACGAAAGGGTACTCTCGGCAATCGTAATTGAAGAGGTAGACACACTGCTAGCAATGAAGGGACTGGTTGCCATCAGCAGGTAAACTACGGCGAGCACCCCCACCATTTTTCGATCAATCGAATTCCAAACTACGTAGAATGACCCGCCCAGAATGGCTACTGGAATCAGCCCGGCGAAGGCGTAGTCGCTCTGTATGCTTGGCAAGGCAAAAATCCAAGATAGTAAAAAGCCCAGAACTCCAAGTCCGATCCCAACAAATAGTGGGTTTATAGGCCCATTCGAGGGAGTCACCGGGGACATGGGGGGCGAGGTAATCTCAGCTTCAATGACTTCGGAGTATTCCTGCTCCGGCTGTTGCGACATCGCCTTCTCGAGGAGTCCTCCGTTACTCACCAAACCACCCAGTTTCCGAGAGAACGTCACGACTGGCAGTTATCAATCCGTTGCCTACTGGTTGCACGAGGCTGTCGGGTTCGCTAGAACAACCGGGCGCCTAGGGGCTCGACATTGCCCTCGTGGTCGACTCGGGGACCATCATCCCGGGCCCCCCTCCCGACGGCAGCACCAGCAAGGGCCGCCATCATCATCGTACCAACCAACTCGAATCCCGGGAGGTAGACCCCGCGGATGTAGATGGTCATGACCTGGATCTGGTAGTTGGGAATCCCCTCCGTGCGCACCGAGTACTCGGAGGTCGCCTTGAACTGAAGCGAGTAGTACTGGTCAGTCCAACCCTGATTCTTCGGGGTCCTCATCTGGACTCGGAACTTCTCAGGTGGTGCTAGCGAATCGATTTCCTGCGAGACCAAGGGCAGGCTCAACTGGAAGCCCTCGTCGTTCAACTCGTCGTAGTTCTGGATCTCCACGTTGAACTTGTCCCTAGCGTTTCCGTCGTTGTAGACATCGAAAATCAGGGTGTAGTCCACCTTGGGGCGCAACTGCAGGAAGGCCAGCTCCGAGCCTACCCTGAGTCGGCTGAACTGCTTAAAGACGGTCATTACCTTCGCCTCGGTCGGTGAGGAGACGCCGCTCACAGGGGTGCCCCCCCACTGAGTGACGGTGCCTGTTATGGTGACGACCTGCTGGCCCTCAGGCATCCTCAGGTCGGCTCGGGCCGAGACCTGGAAGGAGGTGTCTCCGGGGGGGACTGTCGCTGAGCCGGGCCCTGCCACCGCGATGACTCCAGACTGGTAGGTCAACTCGACCTTCTCAGAAAGTGTCGTTGGGTTGGTCAGGGTGCAGTAGATTATGGTAGTCCGCGTGGCACCGGGATAGACGTCAATCGGCTGCGGTTGATCGCAAGTCAACGACACGTCCGGTGAAGTCTGGGCCTGAACTGCCGCCACCCCGCCCCAGAGGCTCAGGAAGTAGACGGCCATGATCATCAGAGGCACTCTGAAGGACGCGCTCATCGCAAAATGCCCCACTTAGAACGTATTTGAGGCTTCGCCCGGGCCGGACGCGGGATGAGTCGAAATCAGGGTAGAGTGACTTGGTGGACCCGACCGGATTTGAACCGATGACCACTCGGTTATGAGCCGAGCGCTCTAACCAACTGAGCTACGGGTCCGTGTGCCCCCCCATGTGCAAGGTGACATGAACCTTATCGAAATCCAGCGAGACTCACTCCTTGGGCACATTGGTCTTCTCACGAGTGCAACGCTTAATGTCGGGCGCCCACTCGTGCACTTAGAGGGTGTAACCGTGGACAACAAACCGACAATTGCGATAGGAATCGGAGCTCTGCTCCTGCTAGTGAACTTAGGACTCGCTGTGACGGGGTTCGTCGACGGACTCATCGAGGGGGTGGTGGAGGAACAGGTCACCGAATCTATGGACGAGCAGGCGGACTTCGATGCCTACTGGGAAGACGAAGATGGAAATGCGTACCCTAGCAACTGGTCTGTTTCAACGGGTGAAAGGGTTTACTTCGCTTACTCGATAACGGACGAGACAGCACTTTCCTCCGATGATCCATCTCAAGCCTTCGAGAAGATGGGGCCCTTCATCTACGAGGTCACGACCACAAGGGAGGTACTCGAATTCAACGAGACAGCCGGTACGGTCACCTACTCGGAGTACGACAGTTTCGAGTGGTGCGAGAACTGCATGTGGACGGACGAGGACGGGACGGAGGTGGCCTCTGTCTCTGGCGATACCGAGATCACGAACGTGAACATCCTGTGGAACACCCAGAGGATAGCGGGTCTCGCTACGGGAATCACCTACGGCGAGACCTTCGCCAAGGCCGGATTCGCCAATGCTATGATGGAGAATGAACTGCAGAACAAGGCACCGAGCATCTGGGCTGCCGGGGACATAGCGGAATCGGTCTCGAGCGCGTCCGCACAGATTCAGGCTGCGATGAACGTCTCCGCGGAGGTTGCTGATTCGATGGCTCCAGCGGCGGTCCTCGACGGGGCCTACGACGGCTGGCTCGCCCAAAGTGGCGCGAGCGATGCGAGCCCAGACTTCTCGGTCGCTGCCCAGAGCATCATGTTCGATGCGGCCGATCCGTCGACCGGCATCTGCATCGCCCTTACCTGTGACATCGGACCGATGCTGATTGCCGGGATGGGTGAGCCGAGCGAGGCCACCACGGCGACCCGAGCAGCGCTGCTCGGGTACAGCAGCGCTGACGCTGCTACGCTTACTCACATTGATTGGGCAGTATATGCCTTGGCCGGCGCCGAGTTCCTAGAGCACGGCGGCGGTGCCGACCTGACGACCGTCGACGACCTCAGGCAGCGCCTAGACGAGGTCAGCGGTGTCGACATCGCAAGCCCCGAAGTCCTAGATTACCTGATGTTCGGGATCGATCCCGAAACCGGCCTGGGAGCGGGGCTGCTGACCACTGTGGACTTCAACGGGATTCCCTTGGATGGGGTGGCCCTGTTCCTACTAGGTGCACAGGCCGATTCCTTCGGGACTATGATATCATACAACATCGGGCTAGTCCAGTTGCTGAGTCTGGCCAACTGGGCTGGAGCTTGGATAGGCATGCTCGGGACTCCCGCCGAGTTCCCGATGATTCTGGTCGGTGGCTCTGGGACGATTAACGCTCAACTATGGTGGGAGACCTCCTTCGGAGGCGTGGAGCCAATTGCAGGTGGATATCTATTGATTGGATTGAACCGTGCTGAATTCGAGGGATCAATCGACATCAGCATCGAGAAGACTAGAGAAATCCTCTACACCTCAGACTATGCCCTCACCGGGGACTTCGCTAGCGTCTTCATGTACAACGAACTCGCAGGTACGACGATGCCGATGAACGAGGATCAGTCGGATTTTGAGACGGGGGGGGAAGTAGTGCCATGGGACGATGCATTCGTTGCAGCCGCCTATGATATCTCCGAGTCTGAGGCAGCAGCCCTGCGAAGCTGGGTTAGGGACTTCATGTTCGAGCAGGTTATCGGCGCCCTGCTGGGCTTCCAGTACGGAGGCTCTGCATACACCACGCAGCCGGTAAGCAACTGGCTCTACGGATGGAGGGATCCTATCGTCGCAGATGTCGTCTACGGGGACATCTCAAACATGAACGTGGGCTGGGTTAGCCTTGAGACGAATGAGACGTATTTCGGCTCTGATTCTGTCAGCACGGGGGATTTCTCTGTCTACGTCATGAGCACCGGGGGCGACACCATCGGCCAGAGTGTTTCTCAGGGCTACATCAACTCTGATGGGGACGGCCTGTGTGACTTCAAGATGGATGCCGGCGGCAATGCCGAGTACAATGTCGAGTGCGAGGCCAACGAGACCTACGGCCTCACCGAGCACCTGCCGTGGCGAGCCCCTCACAACGAGGAAGCCACCTACGGCCTGCTCTCCGACCACGTAGGCAACACGAACACAGTGGTTGCTGGTGCCATCGGCGGCAAGTCGGCTCCGTTGGTCAATGACGCAAGCTCCCCATTCAGGCTGAACGCGGTGGGCTATGCGATCGCTGAGTCCACTGTCGTCGGGGATGTCACGTTCAAGGGCATAGAAATGGTTGAGCACCACTTGGCCCTAGATCCAGCGGAGCATCAGATTCAGGCCAAGCTGATTGGCTCTCGGACATACGTCGACGTCCTGCCAGGTGCCCTTCCAGTATATTTTTCCGCGGACATTACGATGCGTGTCGAGAAGGTCTCTGGTGTGGTGATGTATGGTGATGTCCTCGCTGCCTTCCACTATGACCTGCGAGGCCCTGGAAGTATGAACCCTGACTTCAGCGAGGGTTCGATTGACACGCATCCGGTGTTCGAGATTCGCTCCTTCTCCGAACTAGACGACGAGACCGCTGCATCATTCAGAGGCAGCGTTTCCGACAATATGGGCCCAATGGGCTGGACCAATTTCGGAGGTGACGCGGGAGCCCCCCTATCTTACCTGACCTACGTGATTGCCTTGCTCTACGTCACCGCAATTGGACTGATTGCATATGGGGGCCGGGAGATGCTCGAGGGAGCCCTACCTAATGCCGACGAGGCCGAGTGAGCGCGAGATGGGATTTTCCACGAAGGATTGAACCTAGGCATCCGGACATGGGGTCATGTCCTCCCCAGCAATCACCCAATCTGATGAAGAGGTGAGCCCCATATCGAGAGTCACGGAGATGATGGGATGAGGCTTGGGCACATCGACCGAATGCGAGGCATAGCCATACTATGCATGGTGGAGGTCCATACCGCGGCAATCGTACCCCCCGAAGGAGTCACGGTGGGACATCCCGCGGCCTTCGTCGCTGCCGCCTTCGGAGGAATGGCCGCCCCCATGTTCGTGACCATCTCCGGATGGGGCATGTACCACAGTGCACATCGCCGCTCCAAGGAGGGGTATTCACCGGCGGACTGGGTAGGGTGGCTGCTGCCTAGGGTGGCGGTCCTTGCCCTGTGTCAGCTCCTCGTGAACCTGCTTCTGAACGTCGAGAGGGGGGGGAGGTTCGAATGGCACACCCCCGGCGTGCTGACGCTCCTTGCTATCGCTGCGATGCTAGCACCGTTTCTCGTCCGCCTGAGCATCGTCCCGAGATCGGCTCTGATGCTGGCCATGGCAGCATCACCGCTGCTACTGGGGGATGCAGCGGGTCCCGACCTGGGGTGGTTCGATAGGGTCGATTCCGGAAATCCCACAGAATGGGTCGCAAGGCTGCTGTGGAACGGAACCTACCCTGCGGCCCCGTGGATGTTCTACATTCTGCTGGGAACGATAATTCACGATCTCGGGAAGCAGCCTAGAATCAGGGAGCGCAATATCGCCATTGGCCTCCTAGCCACTTCCGTGACGGTGATGGTAGCCGTGGTCGAGGAGGTCGCTTGGGCCCTGACCTCTGGTGAGGCGGTCCTGACTTTCTTCCCAGCAAGCATGCCATTCCTCGTGGTATCTGGTACAATGGTGATGCTGACAATGAGGCTGCTGGAAGGAACGGAGGCCGGAGGCGGCGAGCCCTCCATGGGGGGCAGGTTGGATTTCCTAGAGCCAGCGGGACGCCTCTCTCTGACCATTTACGTCTCCCACTTCGCAGTCCTTGGGCTAGTTGCGATGGCCTTGGAAGGAGAGCCGCGGCTCGGCCCGATCCCCGCATTCACTGTAACGATATCCCATACTCTGGTGTGGATACCCCTAGCCATGGCCCATGAGAGGGCGATACCTGGTTATTCCTTGGAGAGACTGCTCAGGACGAGTCAGTCTGGAAGGTAGTCAGTAGACCACGAAATCGGGCCGAACCAGGACGACCGGTCGCTATTGGAGGCCTTGATGCGAGCATAGTAGGTCGTCCCGCAGCATTCTAGGCCCGTAATGGCCTGGGATTCATTGCCAAGTTCGACCCCCCCTACCACCAAGCTGTTAGACCATGCCGAGGGGCTATTCCCCCCATCGCTGGTGCCATAGTAAATCGTGAGGGTGATGTTGGTTCCGTTATCGTAAGTCTCCCATGATATGGTGGTCGAGTTGGCCCCCGACGGATCTGGAGAGAAGAGGTCTCGGAGAATTGCCGGATAAGCGTAGTATTCGCCCCTCAGGGGGTCGTCGACCCAGACTGGAAGACCTTCCAGAGCGTCGAAGGTATCCTGAGAGAGCGGGAAGCCCCATGCAGCGTGGTAAGGGGCGAGATTGTAACCAGTGGTATTCGATAGATGCATGACCCACGCATTGAACTCTTCTTCATCGGTGTTAGGAACTTCTGCTGCAGGCAGGGTGTAGTAGACTGCCAGGGCTTCAGTTATCGGTTCCCAGCCCCATTCCTCCTTGATGATCAGGAAGGTCTCCAGTGCCGTCCAGACTGACCAGTTAGAGATGTTCGAGCCGTCCTCGAAATAGGATCGAGGGGGGTCGGCTGGATGCAGTTCCGGGGGATCGACCAGCTCCTCCATTAGATAGACGCTTGCGAAGTTACAACCAGTCTCAGTCGTTCCAGGCAGGGTGGATGGCATCCACTGGTGGTTGTGTCCGAGCTCGTGGAACATCCCCCAATCTCCGTTCTCGCTCATGTATGATACGTTGACCACGCCGGCGACGCTCAGATCGTGCGCCATGAAGGGGTAGCCGGAGTGCATCCAGCCTGCTGAGATCTGGGCATCGAAGACCGCTCTCTCGACCCTCGGCCATGGGGTGTAGCCGTAAATCTCGTGCTCCATCCCCAATGCCTCGTCCCACCAGTCCATCAGTTCCTGCGGGTTGTCCAACTCCCTGATCTCGTGACTCGGCACTGTCAGGATGAACTGGCTGCTGCCGATCTCAGCCCAGGGAGCTGGGTCGTTTCTGTACTGCTGCTGCCACTGGAAGACATCGGTCTGGCCGTGGATGTACCTCGGGGCCCTGACTGCATTAGATATGGTGAGATCGAATTCACCTAGCGTCGAGCCGGCTTGGATTGCGATGTATATTGGCCCGCCGAAAGCGTTTCCGACCTCCATCGTAGTGCTGTCGACGTACCACCATCGGGCTATCTGCGGGTGCCTGTGCAACTGGCTCTTACCCCATAGGCTGTCGCTGTGGGCACCGACCAGCACATAGGTTCCCGTGTCGACGATAGCGAGGGGGAGTGTGACGGTGACAACCTCGCCCGGGGCTGCGTACAGGCCGGTCGTCATACGCAAGTGGGCACGTGCACTGGAGTAGCCGAAGTTGCTGGGAAGCCCGCTCTGATTGCCATCGATGGTTACGTCCCGAGTAGTCCTAGTGGCGTTAGCCGGGACCTCGCCGGGGAACTCCGCATGGCTGGGGTGTGCTGGCAACTCATTGGCAGGGAGGCCCTGGGTCAGTGCGGCCTCGATCCGCAGCAAGGTATCGGCCACGGGGTCATCCCCCATGTTGTAGCCAACATCATCCCACAGGGTCCCATACTCGATGATTGTCCAGCCGGTCTGGTTGAAGACTTCGCGCAACGGGCTCCAGAAGTCGTGGAAGTCCAAGGCGACGACCCCCGTGCAAATCGAGAGGGAGTTGCCGGCGAACGCCGCGTCTTCAGCGGATAGGGGCTGGTTGTCTACTCGGTCGGCTCGAATCGCCTCGATGGCCGCTTTCGGGCGAGTCAGTTCGTGCGGAGTTACTCTGAAGTCTACGTTGTTGTAACCCCATGCATTGGAGACGAACAGACCCGTGGTCTTGGCGATTTTGTTGCCCGGGTAGTTATGGGAGACATCACTATTGGAGTAGGACCAGTACCAAGCATGGCCTCCCATTATCAGCCCGCCTCCGGACAGCATGAAGTCAATTAGATTCTGGTTGTCGGCATCATCGTGGCCGTTCCAGAACTCATCGAGCAGGCAATCAATTCCCGACAGGTCGTCAGGCGTGACGGAGGGGTGGACGGTGTGACCCTCGTCCTCCAGCTCGTCCTCGAAGCCGTCATATCCGGCCCCGTAGGCCAGCCCTACCTCGGAGTTCTCGCCGCAGACCCACTCGACGGCTCGGAGCGAGAATGACGTCTCCTTGGGCCCAGCGCCGTCGACCCAGCTCTCGTGGCCGTACCCCAGCATCTTGCCCCGGCCGACGTGACTGGCCGAAATGACGGGGATAGTGGAGCCGTATCCCTCCTGTGTGAAACCCACGGGGAAGGCCCATTCCCCTATCGGCAGTACTGGTGATGGCCAACCCCCCCAGTTCGTGTTACCCATGCCGCGAAGCAGGTCGGACTGGTCGGCAGACAGGTCGTGGACGGCCATCCAGAGGCTTTGTCCGGCCGAGCCGCCGGTGTTATTGGCCCAGATGGTGTACTGAGTCCAGTCAGTGCGTTCGTCCGGCGTTCCCCATATGGTTCCATTTGACAAGAGCGAGAGTCCGGGGGGCAGAGGTGGATTGACTTCCCACGTGCTTATTTCCGGCCCTGTGTTTGTGACGGGGATGAGTACGCTCTGGTTGGCCTCAAGCGCAAACTCGTCGTCCGGCCAAGTGATGTCAGCGGGAGGTCTGCTGATGATTCTAAAGTTGATATGCGTAGAATCACTGCCCCCCGTGTTGTTGGCCCAAATTGTGTGACTCCCCCATCCCTGAAGGTGAAGCGCGGTTCCGCTGAGAGTTCCATTGGATGCGTCGAAGTGGAAACCCAAGGGCAGAGGGGGATCGATCTCCCAAGACACGGGTGTGCCCCCACCCCACTGGGGCAGGATGGCCCCGATGGCATCCCCTTGGGAGAGCTCGAACTCGTGGGGAGAGTAGGCCAGGCCCTCGACGGGAATGTCTCTGACTTCGATGGTGATGGTCGTCGACACAGAGCCGCCGGTATTGGTGGCGGTGATGGAGTAGCCCTTCGAATCCTGGATTAGCAGTGGGATGCCCTCGATGGCCCCGCCTTCCTTGAGCTCCATTCCCACAGGGGGCTCAGGATCGATCGACCAAGACGTCGGTTGTCCTCCCGAAGTGTCTGGCGTGATGGAGGCCTGCTCACCGTATGTGAGGGTGAACGACTGCGAACCGTAGTCGATGGCCTGGGGGGACTGGTGGAGCGTGATGATGCGCAGTGTGTCGGATGCGCTACCACCGGCGTTGGATGCGGTGATGGTGTGGTTCGAGTCTCCGATTGATGTCGGGGCACCCGTGATCGATCCAGAGTCCCCAAGAGCCAGCCCTTCTTGCAGGGGCGGTTCTACAACCCAGTCCACTGGAGTACCCCCCATGACCTCAGGGGCCTGCAGAGGGCATTCCTGTCCCACGGTGCAGTGGATGGCTTCGGCAGGGTATGCGATCGACAGAGGTGCGACGGGGAGAACCGTGATCTGGATGGTGTCCGAGGCTGATCCCGCTGCGTTTGTCGCTACGATCGTGTGAGTGAGGCCTTGCGACTCGGCGGTTGGGGTGCCGAAAATTATCCCGGATTCTGGGTCCAGGGAGATTCCTGCGGGGAGAGTCGGGTTGACTATCCAGCTCTCGGGGGCATCGCCGTGGAAGCTTGGTGTGAGTGTCTGCATCTGGCTTCCGACAATCAGTGTAATCGAGCTCTCTCCGAAATCGAGCATCTCTGGCCTAGTCATCAGCCTGCAGTGCTCTCCGGTGAACACCTCCGTCGAGGAGCAGTCATCCTCGGTGATCACCACCTCGAAGCACCCGGGCTGGCTTGGATCCCCCTCGCACGTGACCACTTCGGGTACTGTCTCGGGATCGCTCCCAAGCATCCCCGTGCACCCAGGAAGAAGCAGGAGCAGAGTCATCACGATTGCCGAATAGGCGCCCTTGCGCACAATCGCTAATGGGAGACGTCGATTGAATATGTTTCGCAATAGCTAGTCGAGGCCCGGATAAGCAGAACCGGGCTCGAAGCAGTATCCCACTGTCTGGAACTCACCCTTGAAATCGGCGACGTCGTGCCTGACCGACTGGGGGTCCTCCCCCTCCAATAGGGCCCTCGCGAAGAAGCGGGCTACGTCCTGCATCTCATCCGTGCCCATGCCGACCCGAGTCAGTTCCGGGGTCCCGAGCCTGAGTCCGCTTGGAGTCAAGGCCTTGGTGTCACCAGGTAGCATGTTCATGTTAGTGATGATTCCGGCTTGTTCGAGGGAGGCAGCTGCGTCCCTTCCAGCGCCCGAATCGACCTCGCCATGACGAGTGACGACTTGGTGGCTGGCCGTGTATCCTCGCTCTTCGGCTAGGACATCGAATCCCTCGGCAGCGAGCGCTGCGCCGAGGGCCTTCGCATTGGAGACGATGTGCGCTGCGTATTCGTCCCCAAAGGCCTCGAACTCAGAAAGTGCCACTACCTTGCCCGCAACATGATGCAGGTGGTAGGAGGAACAGACTCCCGGGAATATGCCACTATTGAGCCTCCTGTGGAGCTTCTCGTCTTCTGAGTCGGACAGTACGAACCCCCCTTGGGGCCCTGGGAATGTCTTGTGGCTGCTCCCGGTCATTACGTCAGCACCCTCGTGCAGGGGATCCTGGAACTGTCCGCCTGCGACGAGTCCGATGACGTGTGCGGCATCGAACATCACCTTGGCACCGACCTCATGAGCTGCGTCGGACAGTTCGCCGAGGGGGGTTGGGAAGAGGAAGACGGATTGGCCGAAGAGGGCTATGCTGGGCTCCGTTTCCCGTATCAGCGCAGCAGCGGCATCGATGTCCGGCTCCATCCGATTGACATCCCATGGATAGGTCACGAGGTCCAGCCCCCTGAGCCCCACTGCCCCCATGCGGGCGTGGGAGATATGCCCCCCGTCAGCAGTTGAGACCGCGGTGATCGAGTCGCCCGGCTTGGACAGGGCCTTCAGGGCACCCATGTTCGAGTTCGTCCCCGAAGTCGATTGGATGTTCGCGAACCTGCAATTGAAGACCCTCTTCGCACTGGCAATACCAATCTCCTCGATGGTGTCGAAGTCCTCGCATCCCTGGTAGTATCTCTTTCGGGGCAGCCCCTCGGCATATCGGCCGTGCAGGTCGGAGTTGCACGCCATCCTGACCATGGGGCTGAGGATGTTCTCGCTGGCAATCATCGGGAGGCCGTCGCGGTAATGCCTGCCCGATGCTTCGACCGCCTCCAAGACGCTGTCTGCAGTCTGTCTGTGACTCATGCCCCCGCCGGGGGGAGGGGGCAAATGAGTGTTGGGAATGAAGTTCTGAGTTCGTTGTGCGCAGGGTGCCCTTGGCCCATAGTGGAACCGGAGCACGAGCCCGGGGGCACCCCGGGATTCGGTCTGCCATCAGCACTAGCGGTGCTGGCACTTGCGGCTTTCGCACGCAGGGATGATGTGGCGCCGACAGCAGGACTCGAACCTGCGACCTGTGGATTAACAGTCCACCGCTCCACCAACTAAGCTATGTCGGCCCGACCCACGGCTGGTACGCCCCTTCATCAAAGAATCGGATTACTCCCATTCTATGGTTCCGGGGGGCTTGTGGGTGATGTCGTAGACAACTCGGTTGACTTGGCCCTTGAGAGTATTGGTGACCTCGGTGCTGATTGCGGCCAGCACATCGTGGGGAATGGGCGAGTACCTAGCGCTCATTCCATCGAGGCTGGCCACGGCACGAACGACGACAGTCTCCCCGTGGACGCGCGCATCGCCATGCACCCCGACGCTTCGAACCGGCAGGAGGGCTGCGAAGTACTGCCACGGCAGATCGCACCTCCCCTCCTCGACGGCGCCTTGTATGTGAGTCTCGACGATGTGGCAGGCCTGCCTGCATGCCTCGACTCGGTCCGGGGTCAACTCACCGAGAACACGAACCGCGAGGCCTGGGCCCGGGAATGGCTGACGCTCGCTTGAGGAGATGCCAATCTGGCGAGCCATTTCACGGACCTCGTCCTTGTAGAGCTCCCTGAGCGGCTCTACGATAACCAAGTCAACGTCCTCGGGAAGCCCACCGACGTTGTGATGAGACTTGATGACGTCGCGCTCGCCGCCTCCGGATTCGATCCAGTCTGGTGCGATCGTGCCTTGGACAAGGTACTTGGCGCCACAAGTGGATTGCTCTTCCTCGAAGACCCTGATGAACTGCTCACCGATCACCATGCGCTTCTCCTCCGGCTCGGTCACCCCCTCAAGATGAGAAAAGAACCTCTCGGATGCATCCACCACCTTGAGTTCGATGCTCAAGTCGCCGAACATCCCGGCTACCTCCTCGGACTCGTCCTTGCGCATCAGTCCGGTATCGACGTAGACACAGTGCAGCAGGCTTCCGACCGCACTGTGGGCCAGAACGGCTGCCACGGTGCTGTCGATGCCTCCTGAGCAGGCTATGATCGCGGTATCGTCAATCTGAGCCTGTAGGGCCTCGACTGCCTCATCGACGAGCATCTGGGCCTGCAGGACTTCACCTCCGTAGCGACTCATCGTCAGCGATTACGCCATCCGTCCTAGCCGCTCGCCAGTCCACTACTCGCTGGGCAAGTCCCCCATCATCCATAGCAAGCATCTGGGCGGCGAGCACGGCAGCGTTGTCCCCCCTGTCGACGCCTACGGCAGCGACAGGGACGCCAGGAGGCATCTGGATGACGGAGAGCAGGCTATCCAATGGCACCTTACCGCCCACTGGAACGCCAATCACTGGGAGCGAAGTCATCGAAGCGATGACGCCGGGGAGTGCCGCAGACAGACCAGCGATGCCGATGAAAATCTTGCAGCCCTCACCGATGGCCGTCGATACGACCTCCTCGAGGTAACGTGGGGCCCTGTGCGCAGATGCCACGCGAACCTCATGGTCTATGTCGAACTCCTCCAAGATGGAGGTGCACTTGTCGCAAACTGGTATGTCCGACTTCGAACCCATTACCACACAGACGTCCATACGCCTTCGAGTGATGCCCGGTTCAAATGCATGCCGTTCGCAAACCTGTCACTCTTCCTCCGAGGGTACGATGAACCTCTCCGGCCATTGCGTTCCGGTTATGGGAAGAGGTTGTGCGAGAACGGCCATGAGCCCCCTATTGTCCGACAGGGTCTCGTGGAAGGGGTCTTGGACAAAGCCGGAGTGATGAACGAAGGTCATCGAGAGGAAGTCCGAGCCCCCTCTGGCAGTGCCAGCGATCACGAGGTGGCCACCATCGCATTCTGCTCTGGCGATGATATCTCTGGACCAGTGCTTAGAGAGAATCTCCCAAGGGCCAGGAAAGTCACCGTCCCAGTCCTCGGTTTCCATGGGAAGGAGGAGGCGCGCTGGAGGTGTCACCATCACATCCTGGACCTTCAGGACCGTACGAAGGTAGGCAATCCAGAACAGGGCATAGGAGGCCCAGCCGATTCTTGGGTCAAATGGGATGTGCATGAGGAACAAGGTCGACCCGAGCGCCAGTGAGAGCCAGTCCACTGGTAATGCGGGGATGCTATTGTTGGACATGGGTTGGGCGTTCCGCGCGAAGATCAAGGGGATGAAGACGAGAGCCCACGCTGCGAGGAAGAGCAGTATTGCGAGGTATTGGTCGTTGGAGGTGAGTCCGGGGAAGGCCAGCGGGATTGCGGTTGCAACGAGGAACACAGGCGACCATGCCATCGGCCTGAGCAGAGGCCATGCCAGTGGCCTGAACCTCTGGCGGATCCATCCGAAATTACCTATCCTAGGAGTCGAACTGACCCATGACTCAGGCGGGGCTAGTTCGCCCGGTCTGAAGTCGGGGGGTGTCGAATCCTCCCCGTTCCACCACGAGGGCTCGCCAAGGAGCCAGTGTTGGTCCGAGCCCGCTTCCATGGTTGTCGCAGGGGCCATGGAGTCTTGTTGGCTTCGCTAGTTGGAGTCGGTGAGGCGGCCGGGATGCCTCAGCACGAGGTTCCTTGCAGCCCAGACCTCATCGACACGCTTCACCGGAGTGGTGTGAGGGGCGGTTGTGATGGTCTCAGGATCCTCTGAGAGGATTGCGTGAAAGTCGGCGGCGAATCGATCCAGCACCTCCTTCGATTCGGTCTCGGTGGGCTCGATCATGAGGCACTCGGGCACTATCTGGGGGAAGTAAAGGGTCGGTGACATGTAACCGTAGTCCAGCAGACGCTTGGCGACGTCCTTTCCCGTGACCCCGTTGAGTTCTTTCAGGGGGCTCAGCGAGAGGGTAAACTCGTGCATCACGAGATCGGCGGGAGCACCTTCAACAGGCATAGCATGAATCGCCTTGGAAGTCTTTGGTCCCGGGTTCATTATCACATACCTTAGATAGTTGGAGTTGAGGACGGCGTGCTCGCTCATGCGCTCGAGATCGCTGCCGTACCTCCTGTAGAAGGCCCATGCCCTGACCACTGCGCCTGCATTGCCATGCCACTGCTGCACCTTGCCGATGCTCGATTCGCCGACATCCCTCCAGTAGTACCAGTGCCCGTCCCCAACACCCCTGGGGTCGTCGTCCAAGCTCTCACGGCGGGAGGCTATGGGGGATGGCAGGAATTGAGCTAGGTGCCCCTTCACCCCAATCGGCCCGCTCCCTGGGCCGCCGCCCCCGTGCGGTTGGGCGAAGGTCTTGTGGAGGTTGTAGTGGACGGCATCGAAGCCCATCCTTCCCGGATCAGTTTTGCCGATTATGGCGTTGAAGTTCGCACCGTCGTAGTACATCTGCCCGCCTGAGTCGTGGACGATTCTTGTGGCCTCTAGGATCTCGATCTCGAACAGGCCCAGCGTAGAGGGGTTGGTAATCATCATCGCGGCCGTGTCCTCGCCGACCGCAGCACGAAGGGCATCCAGATCCAGCCTCCCGTCATCGGCACTGGGAATCTCGATTATCTCGTAGCCGCACATAGAGGCCGAGGCCGGGTTCGTGCCGTGAGCCGAGTCAGGCACAATCACCTTGTCCCGATGGTCCTCGCCGTTGGCGTGGTGGAACTCCTGAATGCATCGTATGGCGGCGAACTCCCCCTGGGCCCCGGCGACTGGTTGCAATGTCACAACGTCCATGCCGGAGCAGGTGGCCAACATCTCCTGCATCTCGTAGAAGATGGCCAGTAGGCCCTGGATTTGGTGTTCGGGTTGAAGAGGGTGGATCCTGTCAATCCCTGGTAGTTGCACGATCCTCTCGTTCAAGCGTGGGTTATGCTTCATCGTGCACGAGCCGAGAGGGTAGAAGCCGGTGTCGATGCCGAAGTTGCGGTTTGACAGCCATGTGTAGTGCCTGACGAGCTCGGGCTCGCTGGCCCGCGGCCATTCAGGCAGCCTGCTTCGGACCAGCCCCTCTGGAACTGTGGGCCCCGCAGCATCATCCCCCAGCATCGGCTCGGGCTGGGACCATCCTGCCCCCTCTGCACCGTTGAAGGAGAAGAGGTCACTCATGCCTGGGTCCCCCTTACCCACGATGCCATGCCCTTGGCGAGGGCTTCGATGTCATCCTTGCTAGTGCGCTCGTCGACACCGACGAGCATGCACTTCGACATCGAGGCCCACCATGACCCTAGGTCGAGGCCTCCGAGGACCCCTAGGCCATCCAAGTGCTTGAGCGCGTCAGTGGCCTCGCCCGGCAGGCGTAAGGCGAACTCCCGAAAGTTGTGGGCCCCAGAGTCTACCAACTCGATACCATCGATTGCGGTGAGGGCTCGCTTGGTCGCCTCGGTGGATGCAGCGACTCTGAGTGCCAGCCGTTCCAGCCCCTCCGGTCCGAGCAGTGCCATGTGAATGGCCCCCATCAGCGCAATCAGAGTCTCATTGGAACATATGTTTGAGGTGGCCTTGTGGCGGCGGATGTGCTGCTCGCGGGTGGAAAGAGTCAGGGTAAAGGCGAGATTGCCATCGACATCCCAAGACTGTCCGACTATGCGCCCCGGCATCTGCCGCAAATACTTCTCGGAGCAGGCGAATATCCCGTAGATGGGCCCACCTCCCGTGGGTCCGATGCCGAACGGCTGGCCCTCGCCAACGACGATGTCCGCCCCCCAATTTCCAGGGGGCTCGACAATGCCGAGGGATACGACGTCCACGCCCACGATCAGGGCAGTCTGCTCGCCTACTACGTCCTTGAGATCGGTCAGCCCGGTATCCAGGATTCCCAAGGCGCTGGGTTGCTCGACATAGACGGCGCAGCACCCGGCAGCGGCCGTGGCTGATTCGAGATCGATGTGGCCGTCAGGTCCGTGCTCGAGAATCCTGAGATCGATGCCTGCACCGATGGTATAGTTCCTGATGACGGATAGGCGGTGAGGGGGGACGAGTTGGGAGACATAGGCGGTATTCCTCTGCTCTGCCTTCCTATTGTGAACCCTCACAGCGCAGGTGATGGCCTCGGCAGCGGCTGTGGAGGCATCGTACATCGAGACATTCGCGACAGGAAGGGCCACGAGCTCGCTGACCAAGGTCTGAAACTCCCACATCGCCTGAAGCATCCCTTGGCTAACCTCTGGTTGGTAGGGGGTGTATGAGGTCAGGAACTCTCCACGGGTGGCTAGCATCCCGACCATGCTGGGCACGAAGTTCCTTGCAAGGCCGGCTGAGAGGAAGCTAGGGCGGTCGTCGAGAGAGAAGTTGGCCCCCAGTAGCCTCTGCGCATCAGCCCAAATTTCCTCTTCCGACTGGGGGGGCGGGAGGGGCAGGGGGTCAGCGCGGCGAATCTCGTGTGGGATGTCTGCGAACAAGTCGTCCATAGAAGACAGGCCCATGGCTTCGAGCATCTCCTGCTCGCGTCCCAGATTGGGCAGTTGGTCCACCACTTCGCAGTCCCTCTGGCAGTCTTGGCATCCAGTAGTGTTTCAATGGTTTGTCAGAACCGGCTAAATCATTGGGCCACACACTATTATTACCTCGGAGGGGCTAGGATTGCACGATGAAGGTAGCGATTACGTCAGCCGACGCCTTCGTGGCGCCCTACATTTCGGAGATGCTCGGAGACTCGGGGATTCTGGTGCCCGATGAGGCGTTGCTTGATTCGGCTGCCCTTGATGCGCTAATCACCCCGTGCACAGCGCTGATTCACATCAACTCCAGGCCCGTGGACACTTCTGTTGCCCGCGACGATCGTGATGCCTATGTCAAAATGCGTGAATCCGCCAGACCAGTGTTAGACGCCGTCGACAGACACGGCTCGATTCACCTCATAATCCTTGGAACCCTACGGGTTCATCCTCAATGGCGTCCCGGTGAAGAATACTATGGATTGGACTCGACGCTAGCACCCCGGGATGTCGCCGCAGAGGGTCAGCTATGGGTGGAGGAGAATGCCTTGGAGAGGGCCGAGGCCGATAGGCCGGTAAGCGTGATTCGCGCCTCAAACGTCCAAGGAGTCCCACTTTCGGGCCCTCCGGGCAACGGCATCCTGCACCGCTGGGCGGAGGAGTGCAAGATGGGGTGGATCAACGTCCCCGGGGATGGGGCCGAAGTGAAGGACATGGTCCACGTACAGGA
Source organism: Methanobacteriota archaeon (assembly GCA_002722735.1). Classification (GTDB taxonomy): domain Archaea; phylum Thermoplasmatota; class Poseidoniia; order Poseidoniales; family Thalassarchaeaceae; genus UBA36. The sequence goes on along the minus strand of PBMR01000012.1, from coordinate 1,591 downwards.
TGTGGTCCGAGTGGTCGAAGCCATCCTTTCCGACCCGCCACCGACCAGAGAGAGTTTCGCTGTCGGTGCGGGCAAGGCCATTGCGATGGCGGATCTGGCGGAGGCGTTCCACCAGAGGACTGGGTGCGAGATCGAGCTCAACCAGAGCGATCGTGGCGAGGTGTGGGGCATTGTGGATGCTTGGTTCCTCCAAGACAGGTGCGGCTTCAGGCCGTCTATCAGCCTCGAGGAGATGATTGGCGAGGCCTTCGAGGCCGCCGGTCACTGAGCCTCTAGGATTAGTCTCTTTCTGACTGCGTTCCAGTCCGCAATGAAGACTGTGAGAGTGGCCTCAGAGCGGGCGTGGTACTCACTAGTATCAGAACCAGCAGGCAATCTGATCTCCACCTCTCCGACCCCCTCTGCCTCGGCAATCAGAGTGCTGCCACCCCTGTAGGAGTCAGAGATTCCGATTCCGAAGGTCCTCTCGATTGAGCTGATCCTGATCGAGGCCTCTTGGGAATGGCCCTCATGCGACTCCTTGACCTGGTTCCTCTCGCTGAGCATCCGCGTCGCAGCGAAGGCCTCGGCAGCCTCGATGAGAGTGGGTGTTGTTCGTACGACGGGAGGGGCGGCCACGGTAGGGGATTCGGGTGGCTGGGGAGTTGCAGCGGTCTGCTGGGGTGCTGGAGGGGTTGTGATGTCTTCTGCCGACTCATCAGGCAGGGTGACCCTGTTGGGGGCCCGGACCCTCTCGGGATGATCCACATCCTGCGTCACTTCCACATGATGGTCGTCGTGCCAATCTGAAGAGGACTCGCGTTCTGAGACGGGAGTGGGCGTTGCTGCTCCGGCATTGCCTCGTATCCCCGCTGCGACCCCCGCTGCAACAGCGGCTGTCGCCGCGCCGGCAGCAATCGTCCCAGTGTTTGGCATCCGAGATTCGATGCGAATCTGGAAGACGTCCATCTTGGCATCCCACACGCTGCGGGCGGCGTTCTGGGCGAAAGAGGGCAGGTCATCAATTCGAGCCTCGAACTTTGAGTCTGCTGAGGACCTCGCTTCGGCCATGGAAATCTCCCCGCTCATCGCGTTGTCCTCGAGCGATGCGATAATGCCGTCAATTTCAGACAAGACAGTGCTCAGGTCGTCCTGGACTGGAGGGGGCGAGTCCATGACGGTGAAGGAGGTGTAGGCGATCTCGCGTCCGTTGTCGTCGGTGTCGTTCAGGCGTATGGTCCATTGCCCTGGACCGGGGTTGGGCAGAGAGAACCCCCCTCTGGTCCTTCCTTCCAAGTACTTGTAGGCAGTCTCGTGCTGGTCATTGACGGTCTCATCGCCATGAGGGATCTCGGCGGGAACGATGCCGATCCAAGCGTCATCAGGGAGCTCGGGTGCGGTGAAGGTAAAGTCGATCTGCTCGTCGGTCTTGAACGATGACCTCGCCAGCCTGATCTCAATCGCCGCGGGTTCTGATTGGGGTTGGCGGGAACTGTCCTGGGGACCCGGGCCGCTGGGCGATAGGGTGATCTTTCCAACGCCGACCCAGCGCCTAGTCCCTAGGGGGATGGCGTTGCCGCTAGGTGGGCGCGTCCAGCCGCCCCTGTACCAG
>PBMR01000011.1 GCA_002722735.1 Methanobacteriota archaeon | reverse complement strand
GATATCGATTATCGGGTCGCTATTCTTAGCCATTCCAATAAATCTAGTCGGTCTCATATTTCTCAAAATCAAGTCGAAAATGGGCAACGAGCAGGTCTAGCTTCTCTTTCAAATCTCCCTCAGCAGGGCTTCGACGGCCACCAGCACGGGCCTGTCGGACGCACGAGGATTCTGTAGAATCACTCGCAGAACACTCTGACAGTGTCACCGTCACTGCTGACGATGTTCACGTCGAATTCCTTGACAGCTTCCAGCAACTCCTCCGTAGGTACTTCGTCTATGAATCGGTCTAGATCGAAGCCCTCGTCCTCCATGACTTTCCTAGCGCTTGTGGGGATGAAGTGATGGAATTTCATGGACAAATTGATGAGGATTAGTGGGATGCGAATATTCACGTCGTCCCCGTCGTTGCTCTGCACCAAAATATAGAGAAATCGTGGGTTCTTGGTGGTGCTTTTCAGTTTGTCTTTGGTCATGAATTATGGTTGAAGACTGTGCCTAATAAGCCTGTCATTAATAATCAGGACATAATGACTTCGGAACAGTTCAACTGACAAGGTCACCGAGCTCGAGGGCCCTGGATACGGTCGCAAGTATGGTGATCATCGGGTTTACTCCCGGAGCGGTCGGCAATGTGCTGCCGTCCATCACATAGATGCCAGGATGGTGGTGCATTTGCATCGTTTCATCGACCACGCTCAAGCGCCTATCCTTTCCCATTCGGGCTGTGCCTGTCGGATGGGCGCTGAACATCGAGAGTTGGTTCGGACCAGAAGCAAGCCTGCGTAGTGGCGGAATCTGACCGGGAGAGGTCAGCGTCTGATGCTGATTGTGCATGGTCATTACCTCACGCGCACCAGCTGCGAAGTGGAAGGCGATGGACGCCTCCATTCCCTGTTGGAGGTGTTCCTTATCGGTAGGCGAGAGTCGGTATCGGATGGACGGAACCTTCGATATCGAGAGATGGCCGCTCTGTGTGTTCAGCCCACGCCGCCAGCGAACCTCGCCATTGGATCTCTTGTCGGCTCCATCGCGAACAAGCGTGATAATCATCCCCATTCGTCGCATATTGCGCATCCCGTCTCGCCTGCTACGCCCCAATCCAGGAAAGTTCACACCTGCGAGGAATGGCTCGATGTCGGGAACCTCGAGCCAGAAGCCGTACCCCTTCCCATCCAGGTTCGAGTAGTGCTCGCAGACAGTTGATTGCGGGATTCCGTAGGTCGGGTCGAGGATTTCATCGTAGACCCCTATGGTGGCCGTCACTGGGTGCAGGTGCAGGAATTTGCCCAGCAATCTGGAGCCATTCAGTCGGGAGCGTTGCAATATTAGGGGGGTCCCAATGGCGCTAGCTGCAACCACAACCTTCGTGCAGGCCACCTCCAGCCTCCGTTCGATAGCACCATTCCCCTCGCCAAGTATCGTGGCCTCTACTCGTTGCTGGCTTGGGGAGAGACTGTGAATCCTCTCGGCCCGAACCCCAGTGAGTATCGTTGTGCCGTGGGCCTGAGCATCAGCCAGGTATGTGAGTCGCATGTCCTGTTTCGCATCGTAAGGGCAGCCAAGCCCACAAGTGCCACAGCCAATGCAGTCGACGGAGTTGTTGGCTGATGCCTCGGCATGCACTCCTAATTCCCTTGCACCATCGAGGATGATTCTATTCTGCGGATTGTGATTCTCCTCAGGAATCGTGTGGACAGAGAGGCGTTGCTCGACAGCTTCGAAGTGAGGCGTCATTTCCCCCGGGCGGTACTCCTCGAGTCCGAATCGGTCGCCCCATTCGTCGAGAACCATGTCGGGTGTGCGCAGGCAGGTCATCCAGTTGATCGTGCAAGACCCGCCCAACACCTTTCCTTGCAAGATGCGAATAGACATGTCATCGGTGCCAAGCCCCCCTGCTCGGCGATACATCAGAGGCACCAAACGGGCCGCATCCTGATTCAAGTCCCCTTGCTGGACCTTGCTTCCTTCCTCTAGAAGCAGAACCCGCTGCCCACTGGACGCTATCTTGGCAGCGGCAATCGCCCCTCCGGCCCCACTTCCTATAATGCAGATATCAACCTCCCAACGGGTGGAGGTGATTTCCCCGGGAGTCAGGATCACCCGATCTTCTCCTCAGGGGTTAACCATGGTAGCCTGGCATCTGGTTTCGAACCAGGAGGTGTCCACGGGCTCTTGCCGAACAGTAGAGTTGGGAGTTCATGCTCTCTGCCGATGGTCTCCCCTGGAAATTCGAGTTCGGGCCATGATTTCCTCAGTGAGTACCAGGACCAGCCGCAGAGGGCCCGCAGAGTGACGAAGCTCGTTCGTAGAAGGGGCATTCTACTGTGCCCCCATCCAGTGAGTAGCCTCTCGCGCCGCGAGACTTCCATCCGTGTGAATCGTCCGAGGGTAACGACATTCAACAGGAGCATGAGTTTGTGCAGGTCGGAGCGTAGAAAGTCCTCTAGGCCTGCAGCTACCCTGTCGAACGCAGCTACGAAATCATCCCCCAGTTCCTTTCTAGGTACTCCAAGCAGTGCTTCACCTGCGCATTTCACGACTTCCGCTTCCCTAGTAGAGAGGAAGGAAAGACCGGTCGCTAAGGCCATAATTGCTTTGGTGGGCCCGGGCATAAAGGGGTTCCCTTGGCACTCGGGCCATTCAAATCAGGGCATTTGAGAAGAATCCGACGAGCCTTTCTTGATACTCATCGGACTCCCCCCATATGGCATCCACATGGCCCCTGTCGTCAACATACCATGCCGTCACAGTACCCCCGTTATCCAACATTCTTGCCTCGAATCGCTCCGAATGCACTATCGAAACTCGCGGGTCCTCCTTCCCGTGAGTCAGGAAAACCGGCCTTTCACCTGCTTCGCCCGCTGCCTCCATCGGCGACCGTTCATCTAGGTCGACGCCCGCAAGCCAACCTCCGACCCTCACAGCAGGCCCTGCGAAAATGGGGGGGTATCCGAGTCTGCCAAGTTCATTCTTCACCACCAGGGGAAAGTCCAATACGGCACTGTCGAGCCACAATGCACCTATCCCCGGTTCCTCCGCAAAGGCGATTGCAGCCCCCCCTCCAGCTGAGAATGCGGTCATTCCTACCTCTCCGGGCTGGTATCCCTTCTCGGAGATCAACCAGTCGTATGCCCCTAGAAGATCTTTGTACTCAATCTGCCCGACGGCGAAGTAGTCGTTCACAACATCGCTCTCTCCGTAGTTCCTGAGATCGAAGGAGAGCGAGTTGAAACCCCCTTCAGCAAGATATCCCTGCATCAGAAGCATCTCTGGCTTGCACTTGCCGTTCATGGGCATCCCATGGGTCTGAATTACGACCGGGGCGAATGGGTCGACTTCGACATACCATCCCCTAAGGGTGATGCCAGAATCGTCGCGGGGGTGGAAAGAGACGTCCTCGTAGTCCCCCATCTGGAACGGGGATACGTCGAAATCGCGCCTTATCTCGACCCTCTCTTCCGCCAAGGGCCATGGCTCAAAGCTCTCCCAATCATCATAAGAGGTCCACTCAGAGGGTGTATTATCGGACCAGATCCCACATCCTGGATTGGCTGCCATGGCCTGTGATGCGATTACATATCCAATACCCACGTAACCGATTGAGAAGCCGAAGAGGCAGGCCAGTGCGATTGCCGAAGCCTTCTGCTTCGTGTGGAGGGAACTCCACCTGTACCCAACTCTGCCCATGACTTAGCCAATGGGATTAGCGCTTTGGCCTTTTCACAGCGTAGCCGCCTTTCGCATCCCTCTACAATGGCAACTTCAAGATTATGCGGAAACAGGGAATCGGGACATCATGTACTACCGAATAACGGCGCTATACTTCGATGCAGTCCGACGTGATGAGTTCATAGCCCAGGCAGACAACGTGCGTGATGAGATGAAAGGAATTTCATGCATCCAGTCAGTAACCATAGTAGAGACCTCTGAAGGCGAGGCTATCGGCATGGCCACCTATGACACCCAGGAGAATGCCGATGCCGCAACCCCCCAAGTACAGCAGATTTTGGGCGGCTTGTCCACATTCTTCACTGCGCCACCGATGCAGAAAACCGGTCCCGTAATGTGGTCCATGTAGCCCAAGCCCGTTCTCGGGACTTTGCTGCATCGTCAGGGGACCTTGATTCGAATAAGGCTCAATGGTCGGAACCAACTGAGGCCTAGGATTCCCCTTCACTATTCAGGAGCCCGAGTTTCGTCTCCATACCGCCCCCTCCGCTGTACCCGCCCAATCCCCCATCCGAACGAATCACTCTGTGGCAGGGAATGATAACTGGATGAGGGTTGCTTGCACAGGCATTGGCAACCGCCCTCGAGGAATTCGGGTGCCCGATAGCCTCAGCCACCTCCTTGTATGACCTAGTCTCACCAGTGGGAATCTTCATCAGTTCCATCCAGACCTTTATTTGGAATTCGGTTCCCTTGAGTTCGATTTCCTCACCCCTCATTGCCGCCCTCTTTTCCCTGTTCTTCCATCCCGATGATTTCGTAGTTTGACGGGAATAGGGCAATTGCCACGCCGGCCACGATGCATGCCAGTCCGAATGCGAAGGACTGCTTGACCACCATCAGTTCAAGGCCGATTACGAATAGCAAGAGCCCTCCGAGGTTGGAGACCCATACCAGTGTCTTGAACGTGGACAGGGAGACGCCGCTGGACGACTTAGTCCTCATGGGGCCGAATTCTGCACCGAATCTAACTGGATCATCCTCTTCCATTTCCTCACCTGTCTATCATCACTATGGCATCGGTCGGGCAGGCCAGAACACAGAGCTTGCACCCTGTGCACGGCTCACGCAGGATCCTCGCCTTCTTGTTGACTTCCACGCTCATTATTCGACTCTCGAGAGGGGTGTCGTACAGCTCTATGGCATCGTCATCGCAGACAATTGTGCATTGGTCGCAACCAATGCAGAGCCCCACCTCGACCCAAGCAACGGTGTCTATACCCCCTTTGATGCCGGCTCTCTCCTCTGTTCGCTTCGAATTCAGAAGCATCCTAATCCTGGCCTGCTCAGCCACTCTCCTCGCTTCTAGGTCAGGAATCTCTGCCATGCTCCCCCCGATTCCTTCTCAGCCAATTCGTTCTTAAGATAGTCAGTTTGATTCCATGAGTTCGCTACGAGACGCCGTGGAGGAAACCCAGAGTTCGTGGTGGGTCGACCCGATGGTTTGGCTGGGACTGCTGCAGGGAGTCGCGATTTGGGTTGCCATGGCTGTGGAAATCGGTCTTTCGGTGGCGTGGATCTCAATTGCTTGTGGGGGCATTATCGGATTCTTCCTATTGCTTGTGGCGTTCGGATACCAGGATCGGAGGTTTGCGAGGGCCACTATCGGGGGCATCTTGCTCAACGCAATTCTCGCTGGTGTGTCCGCGTACTACGCATTCTAGCAGTCACTTCTTGGTTTCCTCGATCTGTCGGGCGAGGAAGCTGACTACGTCGAGTATTTCGAAGTCGTACCTAGGGTCGCCTTCGAACTTCAGGCACTCGAAATGACTGACGCACTTGGGGCAGGATGTCAGCATCATCTCTGCCCCCGTAGCCACGACTTCATCGAATCGCTGAATTCTGAGGGCCCTGCTGTTCTCGTTGCACGCCATCATTCCAGAGACTCCGCAACAAAGTCCATCCTCGCCATGGTGCTCCATCTCGACGAGGTTGACGCCCTCCACAGAATTGACAAGGCTCCTAGGCTCGTCATAGATGTTCATCTGCCGACCCAGACGGCACGGGTCGTGGAATGTCACCGTGAGGTCATCTCTGGTCTGCAGTTGCGTTTCAAAGCCATTCTCGAGCAAGAACTCCGTTGTATGCATGACCTTCATGTCCTCCAGTTCATAGTCCAGGGCGAAAGTGCGGAGACACTCAGCGCATGAGGTCACCAAGGTATCGATTCCGCTTTGCCCCAGCTTCTTCTGGTTGTAGGCCTTCAGCTTCTCGAAGACTTCGGTCATGCCCTGCCACTTCTGGTCGTGCCCGCAGCATTTGAGGAAATCCCTCCCCAGATAGGTGACTTCCTCCCCAATTTCCTCGAATAGCGTGAAGGCTGCTGTTGTCGTCTCACTCAGATTCATGGTGCCCTCATTTGCATCGCTGAAGACCATCTCCTGATCCAGATAGCCAACGCACCCGGGGTAGTAGCCCACGCTGGAGTCGATTTGATAGTCCTCAACCGAGATGAACACCTCGTCAGCATCCTCATCTGCCTCAGCGGCTAATACTGCTTGAAGAACGGTATGGGGAATCTCAGTGGCGGGGGGCCCCCCTACAATCAGGTTGCGCCTGAGGTCAACGTAAGAGTCGTAGTCCACCAATTGGGGACAGGCGTTGGTACAAGCGGAGCATGTCAAGCAGGAGAACAACGGAACTCCATCATCCTCATTGTTCCACGTGTTGTAGATTATGTTGAGCTTGTCTCCTGCATTGAATAGCCGGATTGGACAAGCGTCATCGCAGAGGTCGCATCCGTAGCACTTGTTCATCTCCCATTCATATCCCCTAGCCATGCTCCGCATCAGCATGAAAACCACTGCCCCAACGCCTAGGCAGGGTATGAATAGGGAGTAGATGAGTTTGGCATCGAGGCTCTTCGGATTCTTGTGGAAGGTGGGATTGGCAATGGACATCGTTGCCAATGCATTGGCATCATGAGTGCCATCAGCTCGTACCAGCACCGTTCCGTCCTCATTGAGAAGCAGTGGTTGGTAGGCGATAGCGGAGAAACCAGCAATCATCGTCACAGCCTCGTCAACTTCCGACGAGGAGGTTACGAATGTGATTGTGTAGGTCTGGCCTGAATCCAAATACATCGTTGTGGAATCACAGACCCCCCCCTCGTTCTCCCAGAGGGTCTGGTCTGCAGAGTCAGTTAGGGACACGCTCTGGAAATGAGACCCCACTCCCCTAGCCGTGGTCCTGAAGCTGCATCCTATATCCGCAGGGACCCTAGTGACTCCGAGATCTTCGACGTTGAATGTGTGCGTCTCGGTGATTTCAATGGGGCTGCCGTCACTTGGCCCCGTGTAGTTGAACGCTGCGCCGCCGAAATTCCTTGATGTCTGAGAATCGGCATGACCATTGATATCACCAAAGTCGATAATCGTGGCTTTGGTTGGTTGGTAGACCCCCCAATCAAGCCAATGAACTGCGGGAATCACACACCAATCCGAGGATTCCCCGCTCCCATGGACATCCTCCCACACTGACAATTGGCTGGTCGCATAGTATGGAAGGCACTCATCCCCCCATTCCGCCCACGCGTTGCCGTGCTCGTAGAGCACTAGGGTGTCAGTGGGCTGACCCCTCATGCCGTCCAGCTCATCCAAATTATCCTCGGCTTGATATTCCCAGAAACCCATCGTTCCCAGTCCCCTTTGGTCCCAGAAGCCGTTTTCGTAGACTGGCCAGGTTACGGTACAAAGCAGAACAGCACCTATCAGCGAGCCCACGGCTACCTGCCTGCCGAGCAAGGGGGTCAGCCTAGCACCCAATGGGCCCAGCAGGAAGCTCCTGATCCAGAAATACAGGAGGGCGAAGACGAATATCCCAGTGAGCACCCAGGGAACGGCATTGAACACTTCGGCAGTCCAAGGCGGTTGAGTACCGCACATGAAATTGCCATGAGATCCTGCCCAGCAGTAATCACTTCTGTTTTTCGAATAGAGTTCGAGGAAGATGTTGATAGAGAATACCGAGATGAACCAGACGTGAGCTAGGTACACGGCACCAGCAGTGGCGAACCACGGGTCTTCCACGCCCCTTTTCTCCTTCTTGCCGATTATGAAGGGCGGAAGTGCGAGCAGGCCTACGGGAATGCCAGTGATGAGTGATCCCCACCAAGCGGCGTTCCAAGAGATCACCGGGGAGCCAAAGAAGTCCCCTATGGGGCCGGCGGGAATGGTGAACTGTGGGAGGTACTCGCCCCATCTGAGGTATCCGTAGGAGAAAAGGACGTACCAGTCGGGGAATACGAAACCGGCCTGTGCATATGGATCGGCAGCATTGTGGAGGGGTGGGGGGATAATCCACGAATAGAACGCAATCACCATCAATATGGCCGCGAAAACGATGGAGTCCCTCAGCACCTCAGTCGGCCATAACGAGTGCCCGACGAAGACCCTAGTGCGTTCCTCTTCCGCCTCAATCAGCCGCTCCTTCTCAGTAATGTATGTGTCAGCGATCCTGCCGAACCTCTCGAGTATTCCCATGAAATCCCTCAATGCGGCTCCGCTATCCCTTGGACCCAAACGATGAACAGGTGGGCTAGAATCAGCGCAGTCACGATGACAGGTAGGACGAACACGTGCAGGAAGTACATTCGAATGACGGTCTGTCCAGTAAGCTCGGTGCCTCCGAATAGCAGGGCTGACGCCCAATCTCCAATCAGTGGCGTGGAGTTGGCCATGTTGATACCTATGGTGGCCGCTCCGAATGCAAGGCTATCCCATGGGAGGAGATAACCGGAGTAACCGAAGAATATGGTGAAGAACATGAGGGCCACTCCAATCAGCCAGTTCAGCTCCCTTGGATTTCGGTACGCCCCGGTGAAGTACACCCTGCACATATGTAGGAAAACCGAGGCCACCATGAAGTGCGTGGTCCAGTGATGAATGGAACGGATTATGTAGCCGAAGGGAAGTTCTACCATGATGAATTCCATCGATGCGTAGGCAGGGGTCGGATCTGAGCTCAGGTCCCCACCGGGAACGTAGTAGAAGCCGAGAATGGTGCCTGAAATGACGAGGATGATGAAGGCGAGGAAAGAAATGCCACCGAGGCAGTACAGGGGGTACCAGTACCAGATGATACGTAGCTTGTACTTCTCAGCGTGAGTGAGTGGCATCTGCCTGTGCACACTGTGGTATGCATCCCTGCTCATGCCCCAATAGTCCTGAATCCTGAAGCGGGTATCAAGCCAGGAGAATGCCCAAAGGAAGCTCTTCTCCGCGAGCCCCATGCTGCCTGCATTGGTCTCGACAGCCCTCAAGATGTCCTTTCGAGGCATGTCGTCCGGCTCCCGTCTGAGGGTGAAGGCCACGATTACCACGACTATGGCAATGAAAAGCCAGAGGAACCAGAACTGAATCACATTCTCACCTCATGCACAGTAAGTGTACCAGTCTTTGAAGTCGGGCAAAGCTTCGATATTGTCCCCGTTAACAACGAATGGAATCAATGGCATTCCAACCGGGGCTGGCCCCCCAGTCCTCTTAATTCCGATGTAGTCAAACTCAGCCCCACTGGATCTGTTACGGCTCCGGTTCTTCTCGATGACAGTGGGGTCGAACCGGCTTGAATGGCAAATGCAGAACAACTTGCTGCCTCCCGAGTCTGTCCCCCCCGGCATCCAGTCGTCGGCTGTGAAGTCATTGCTGACCAACTGCCAGCCAGGTATGCAGCATAGGTGTGGACACCTCGAGAAGAAGATAACCATGTTATCGTGGATTGCCAACGAGGCGTACTCCTCCTTTTCATCAATCTCGTAGCCTGATCCGACGTAGGCACCGCTTGAGGTGTAGCCGTCGTGAAACTGGAACCTAGGCACATTCCCAGCAAGGGGCTTGTTCGAGTTCTCCTGATGGGGGACGTAGATGGCCACCACGGGAAGCCCGGACCACAGTCCGGCTGCAGCAGAAATTCCCGTTTCCGAATTAGCAGCCTCATCAACGAATGACTGAAGGGACATGGGCTGCCTATCCATGCTGTTGTACCAAACATCAGCACCCTTGGGGGCGTAGAAGATGATGGCGCTGTCCGAGCCACCCGAACTGGACTGCCCCATCAGGAATGATGCGAAGCCCACGCTCCCAAGACTAGCCATTGTGATAAGTCCGGCCGCGGTATTGAATGACAATCGCATGAAGTCCCTGCGATTGATTCCACCCGCGGTCTCGTGGTATCCGCCATCCCCGCTAGACAGAGAACGCAGTCTGAATCTCCTTGCCAAAATCACACCTCGTAATCCTTCCAGCCTTCTGGGTCGTTCTGGGTGATGAACTTGTTCCTACGGTGCTTGACGACCAACACGTCGGGAAGAACGTACTTCAGGTAGACAATTCCCATAATTATCACTGTTAGAAGGGTCATTGCCAGATTGAATGAGAGGAGCTGCTGGTCCCAGTGATTGAACAGGCCATAAGAAAGGGCGCCGGCCCAATACAGCGTCCAGAGCAATCCCCACAGGGCGACGATGATAATCAGCCAGGAATCCCCAGCAGGCGAGATGCTAGCCCGTACGATGGTACCCGGCCTCGGTTCGTTGAACACGCCGTGGTCAGTAGCCGCGGCATACGAATCCTCGGACAGTGCCACATCCTCGAGTGCTCTTCTGGCATCATCGACACTTACTCTTCCAGACCTGACCTCTCTGAGGAGACGCATCACGACGTCATCCTTCATGTTTGGTCACCTCTTCGAAGGTGTTTGATCCTCAGTCTGAGAAGGTTGCTTCTACCCTCATAATGGCGGGAGAAACCATACCTGAGGAAGAAGCCGCAGAAGATAATCACGAGGAATACGGAGACGAAACCAAGCAGACCAAGCCAGTGCGCCAAGAGCTCGGCCCCCATGAGGTGGATATCGACGTGGCCTTCGGTCGGTGCGGGGGGCTCGATGTCCCCGTTGCCCGAGAAGACGGTCCTGACCCTGCCATCGTCGGAACCCTCGTCTACGGTGGTGGTCAGCCTATTCCACCTATCGAGATCGGATGGCGCCAAATCACCATTGACAGCGTTGCCGACCAACCAGAAGGTGACTGCACCGCTTCCTTCCGTCGGGCTAGTCCAAGAGACCACCCAAGTTCTATCTGCCGTATTGGATCCAGAGTCCGTATGTGTCAGTCTAGCCGGATCATCATTCCAATTCTGAACGAGTCCCTCGGACCCCGCCCCAGGCCCTAGGGTTCCCGAGCTGATCGTCATTGCGAAACCACCGGTTTGCGAGGTGGTGTCGATTTCAGGCCCCCCAACGAGTTGAATCCTCAGTTCGTACACGTGTTCGGATTCGTAGTGGTATGGGACCCCATCGAGTATGATTGTGACAGAATTGTCTGGTTGGCCGGAGTGGCAGGTGCAGCCAGACAAGGAAACATCTCCCTCGCCATTGGCATCACCACCTATGCCGGAGTGCAGGCCTTGGCCGGTTCCGGATAACAACACGATGACGACACTCAGAATGAGGGCCTTCTGCAGGGATATCACGAATCGACTCATGCTAGCCCCCTTGAGACTGCCTCGTCCACGAAAAAGGGGGATATTAACGTTCCACCTCGGCCCCTCAGGGGCCGGCATTTCCCATTGCAATACTCCTATTGAATAAGCCTCAAACATGAGGCCGTCGAGGCTGGTGCATGTCGGGGCCGGTTTGGAGGAACGTTTACGATCTTACAGAGGGCCAAATTGAGAGACTTGACAAGGCCGAGGATCACATGGACATGATGGAGATCAACGAGGCCGAGAGCATTCTTCTGGCAATTCTCGATGAAGTCTCGGATTGTATTCCCGCACTGAACATCCTCGCTCATCTACACGGCAGGCACCTCTCAGATTTTGAGCGGGCTGTGGAGTTCTACGACAAGGTACTATCGTTAGAACCGGATAATGCGTGGGCACGTGACGAGAGGCGTAGATACAGGCGCTACCAAAGCTACGATTAGAACAACATAATCTAGTCTGCTACCGACCGCTCTCTATGGACGAAGGCGCAATCCTCATCGTGGGGGTGGGTGGTGTTGGCTGCGGGTGGTCCGAGCGAGCCCATCATAGGTGTCCGCAGTTAGCAGACCTGCTTCTGATTGATGCCGACGAGTCCTCATTCTCCTCTGCTCAGGAAGCTCATTGCCTACATCTTGACGCGACAGGAGACGGCAAGGGGACAGCAGCACTGCCCAACTTGGCTGCCCACAGGCTAAAGGATGGGCTCGGGAACATTTCGCATCTCCTGGCAAGGTCAGAGTTGGTGGTCTTCCTTACTGCCCTTGGAGGGGGTACCGGATCAGGGGCTGCTGCTGAGTTAGCAGCCAGAGCAAGGGAGGCCGGAAGTTTGGTACTGAGCGTCGTGGGCCTGCCGTTCGCAGAGCAGCCCTTGAGGTGTGCCATTGCCGGGCGGGCCCTCCCTGAAATAGAACGCAACTCTCACCTATGCATCCGAGTCAGCTTGGAGCGGTTAGCTTGGCAGGCTAGGCACAGGAATTCTGACTGGAAATTGGGTTCGGAATGGATTGGAGAGCTCATTGAGGGACTAGTGACCACTCTTGCTAAGGTCGGAAAGATGAATCTTGATCTGATGGATCTACGGACTGTCATTGACAGGCCTGGCAACGCCACTTTGATTGTGGGGACTGGATCTTCTGAAAACCCCATGGGGGTGGTCAGCATGGCAAGGAACTCCCCGCTATCGGAAATCGAGGTTGAAGGGGCGAAGGGATGCCTCATACAGATAGAAGGCGGGCCTGACATGACCCTCGCCCACCTCAATTTGATCTCTGAGGCATTTGTCTCGTCCCTAGATGAGGACTGCCAGGTCATTCTAGGTGCTAGGGCGAGCGATGACATGGTAGGGAGGCTAAGGCTGGTTGCCGTCGTAAGCGGCCTTTAGTCGACAAGTTCGACGACGTCCTCCCAATCAGATTCCAACGACCCCCCATCTTCGGCATCTCTTCTTTCATTCATGCTGGTCAAAGCCGAAGTTTGTGGAATGGGAGACACCTCGGGACTCTCGAAATCACTAGAAATATCGATACCAGTTTCCAGCTCTTCGCTCGTGGGGTTTCCAATCCTCGAAATCGCCAACGGCAGTATTGCTAGCATCACCACAGCCGTCAGGAGATGCCCCCCCGCGGTCGTTGTGAGGAGACTCCCTTCTGAGAGGGCAGTCAAGGAGGCGATACTGCCCCCATAGGCATAGCCGAATCCAATGCCCCAGAAAACTGCGGATTGCCCTTGAAAAATCCTCCATCCCTTTTTGTGGCCACGGTTGGCCATGCTCCAAACGGCTAGCAAAATTGTAACGGCCATTAGTATTCCCTCCTCGACCAGCATCGATCCAGTAGCCGAATTAACCCACAGTGGATTCCTCCTCCATGCACTGAGCAGGTGCCAGCATATGGCTAGAACAATCACCACCATCAGTCTGTCGGCAGCCAAGCCATCCATCCCGCCCGCAGATCTCGCTCTATTCGTGTATCTGTCCGCAACCACAGTCACAAGCCCGACCACTGCTAGGAAACCCATCCACGTGGCATGTGATACCAAACTCTGATCAGAGAGGTCACCGGCTCCGTATCCGAACCACCAAACTAGGGGGACGAATACAGCCACTGAAAAGACAGTCCTCGTGACAGTGTAGGTGACCCCCATCCTGCTAGGTCGGGCAGAGGCGGATTTCTTCGATGCATAAGCAATGCTACCGAAAGTCAGCGAGAGCGCTTGTCCAATGGACATGAGGATAAATATGGATGCCATTAGGTAGGCGATTAATGTCAACCTCTCCGCCTCGAGTTGAGTCAAGACTGTTGCAAATACCAGGGCTACCGTAATCCCAATGGGCAAGAGTGTCAGAAGGCTGCTCAACCAATAGGAGGAATTGAGAACGCCCCTGCCATCATCGTCGACGCGAAACAGTTTGTTCCCTAGCCGACTAGGGGCCAAAATAGCTGCGAAGCAGTATGCGACGGTGAGAGAGAGGAACACAGAGCTTCCGACAGCCGCTAAACCCCCCCAATCTGCTTTCATTATCACGTAGAGGAATCCCGTATTGGCCATCAGGAGCAGAAAGTGAGGTAGGGTCGCGGGGCTGGCAAACGACTTTAGGATGCCCTGAGGGCCTGTTTCGTTTGTCTGAGAACCTCCTTGCATGATACTGGGGAAACCCACCATTGGTTAAGGTAAACCCCCTCCCAGTACCATGGCGAGGCCGAACAAGGCTGCTCGGGGGAAGCACAGGTGGATTGGGGTGCACATAGGGCAGTCAACCTCGAGGGGGGACGTCAAGAGTGCCATGAGAAACGCTCTCGGGGACATGAGTTGGAGACTTTTCGACGTCAAGCAGTCTGCAGACTCATCTCTTGCAATCCTTAAGGTCGGACTAGAGGACCATCCCTCAGCAGTTTCCAACTTGAATGCCACTGCATCGATTTCGACGATCACCAGCTCGGGCAAGATTCGTTTGGTTCGTTCTAGGTTGTCTGCCTTTGAAATCTCAGAATGACCACAACAGTCCATCAAGGTCATCTATTATCATTAGCGACTCTCTGCCTATGGCCTCCAGCTCGCCGTTAGTTGTGATCCCTATGGGCCTCAGGTGTTCTCCCTCAAACTCAATAGAAACGCCTCTGGATAGTTGGTGAGAAATCCCTCGCCATGAGATATCCACCAATTCATCGACTGTAGGCATCGGAAGCCAACCCGTATCCTCGAAGTAGGATGAAATTGACGCATCGATTCTGTGAAATACCTCGACCGCACAAATTTCTCCCAAGGTACTGGACCATCCTGCCGCACTGAAGCCCCCTTCCTCGAAGTCGCGCCAGTTCACTCCCACCCCAACTCGAATATTGTCGGAACCACTCGATTCGACTAGAATCCCGCCCATTTTTATGCAATCAGCCGACATGATGTCATTGGGCCACTTAACCACCGCACCGAGAGCATCAGAGACTATGGCTCCGATACTTGTCTGAAGCAATCCGGGAGGGATGTTGCCTACGACTTCGGGTGCCAGTGACCACGTAGCGGAAACATCACCTCTTGTGGATTTCCACTCCGCCCCTTTCCTGCCTCTGCCACTGGTCTGTTCGTGGGTGAAGACCCTCTGCCATCCAACATCTCCAATGGAGATTGCTTCATCCATAGTCGAGTCACATTTCTCGAGAATTATGGGGTCAATTCCTTGTCCTGGCCTCCACAATGCGAAGACTTCCAGTCGCTCCTCTCCAATTCTCAGGGAAACCATCGAACGCACAGACCAACCACTTGCCTTCCAACTATCGGGAGAACTGGAACCTCTGGGATCCGTTCGAAAAAGCAGCAAGACCAGTCCGTCGTCATTCAACGAGTCGTAATCTCTGGTCAATAAATCTAGTAGGGATTCGCTCCAACCACCATCTTCGCGGTCTGTGAGGGAGGCTTCCTCGATAGCCGACAATCTGAACTTCTCCCCCACTGGCTCCAAATACGGTAGATTCCAAAGAATAAGGGAGGTGTTTTCGGGGACTTTCAACCCATCATCAATTCCTGCTTCCCAAACTTCGACATCGTCGTGCAGTTCGTGCTCATCCAAGTTCCCCTTCGTCGCAGCGACTGCAAACGGGTTGACATCACAGGAATAGACATTCCAACCTAGGCTAGCTAGGACCAATGTTACGGCGCCCGAGCCGCAACCGATTTCGAGCGCAAGCCCGTCAGAGCGTCGTAGACCTGAAATAGCCCTGCTAATCAGTTCAGTGTCCTCTCTAGGGGGGTAGACTGTATGTGGAACCAGTACTGTCCACGATCCCACCTCCTCGAGGGAAAAGTTATGGAAATTGCCCCTAATCGCCTGATTCTCAGTGCCTTCACCTTGAGTCAAGTTATCCATTGCTTGCACCACCGGGGCATTGAAAACATTTATCCGAAGTCACTTGAATGAGCATCTGCTCCCCGCCCCCCTTGGGAGTGCCCACCGGCGTTCAGCGTTTGTTGTGCCGGAAGCCTTTAGAACCCCCCCTAGGTCGGAGGAAAGCCCAGCATTTGCTTTGGGCCTGTAGCTTAGTCAGGTAGAGCGCCGGGCTTTTAACCCGGTGGCCGGGGGTTCGAATCCCCTCAGGCCCGCCTGATAGAGCCTCAGTCCCTTGCATTTCTGGATAGGGGGAATGCGTTTTGGCAGTGAAGAGCTCGACGAAAAAAAGGCTTATCGAACTAGGGATTCCCGACGAGTACGCGCACAAGCTCGCAGACGATGCGAACCTAGATGCGATCAAGAGGATGACCGGCGACCAAGTGGCCAAGAAGGTCGGTCTTGAGACTGGCGACTCCACTCTAGAGAATATCATGAATGTGATTAGCGAGCATGTCGGCTCCCGTAAGCGCAGCAAGAGCAACCGAATCACCATTTCCAGGAGGGCCTTGCTGGATGAGGACATACCCAGAGGTGAGGATAGATTCAACGTCTTGAATCACTTCCTCGTCCCCCATCACGAACTGGTTCCAATTGACTTAGAAGCAAATGTGCTCGAACCTTGGAACTTGATGGAATCAGATGCCCATGGCAACGATCGCCTCGCCAAGGAGCTGCTTCCAAAGATCCTAATCACCGATCCGGCAATCCAAGCCATCAAGGAGGTGGAAGAGTCTGAGAATGATGAACTCCCTGCTGGTTGGCTGACAAATCGTGTGGTCAAAGTCATCAGGTACAGCAGGTCCGCAGGTAGTTCCGTTGCATACCGACTCATAGTGGAGAGAACATGACTGGGGGATTATAGAATGAAGGAAATAGTTGAGAGTTATTTCAAGCAGCGCAGCCTGGTTAATCACCAGCTTGCCTCCTACAACGATTGCATTCCCGTCGGTGATGGCCGAGAAAGCAGGATGGAGCGCATCGTTAGGAATATCAAGATTGGCAGCGACGAGCAAATCGAAGACGATGAGGGCGGGATGGTCAAACTTGACTTACTGGACAAGGAGATTGTCGTGAGGATGAAGAATCTCAGGTTAGGCAAGCCCACAATCAAGGAGGCCAACGGTGCCGAGCACCCAGCGACCCCATTGGAATGCCGTCTCAGAAAATTGACCTACTTCTCTCCAGTATACCTTGACTTCAAGATCTTCCGTGACGATCTCCCTCCGGGCCCCGGGGCCGATCTAGGATTTCAAGAGGAGAAGAGCGTTCACATAGGAAACCTCCCGATAATGGTCCGCTCAGCCCGGTGCAACCTGCATCCCAACCACGTCGATGAAAACAGGAGGCTTTCCCCCGAAACATCAGCCGAGGATTCCCAGAGAAATACCCAACTCCTCAGGAAGTTCGGGGAAGATCCAGTCGATCCGGGTGGCTATTTCATAATCAACGGGACGGAACGAGTACTAATCTCAATGGAGGATCTTGCACCCAACAGAGTTACTGTCGAGAAGAATAAGAAGTACGCGCACGAGACTCAAGTAGCGAAGATCTTCTCCCAGAAGGACGGAGTTAGGAAGCCTCTCAACGTCGAGAAGCGCAGAGACGGCTTGCTGATGGTAAAGATTCCCAGTGCAGGCACCACGCCTGTCCCACTCGTCCTCTTGATGAGGGCTCTTGGGGTTGAGAACGATAGGGAGATTTTCGCCTCCATAGCTGGACCTCCTGAAGCCATGAAATACACCGTTGCCAACCTGAATGATGTCAGGGATAACGAGGAATACGGTGTCGACACTAGCGAAGAGGCCCTATCGTGGCTGGAGAAGAAGTTCGCTGCGGGGCAGCAAAAGGAATACAGGGAGTCTCGCATACAGAACCTATTGGACAACGAACTCCTGCCACATCTGGGATCGAGCCCGGATAATAGGGAGAAGAAGGCCATCTTCCTCGGAAGAATCGCCAGACAGGTCCTCGAAATGGCGATCAAGGACAGGGACCCCAATGACAAGGACCACTATGCGAACAAGCGCGTCCGACTTGCCGGAGACCTAGTTGAGGACCTGTTCCGCGTCAGCCTGCAGCAATTAGCGAGAGACCTCAAGTACCAACTCGAAAGGCATCACAACCGCAAGCGAGAGTTGAGGATTTCCTCTTGTCTACGACCTGATGTGCTCACAACTAAGATAATGCATGCTTTAGCTACTGGGAACTGGGTGGGTGGCCGATCCGGAGTCAGTCAACTCCTCGACCGCACCACATTCCTTTCTGCCCTGTCTCACCTCAGGAGGGTGACAAGCCCCCTAGTCAGGAGCCAACCCCACTTCGAGGCTAGGGACTTGCATCCGACTCAGTGGGGACGCCTATGCCCCAACGAGACACCGGAGGGGCAGAATTGTGGCCTAGTCAAGAATGCTGCTCAGATGATTGACATTTCGGAAGAGGTCCCTGCGGATGATGTCAAAGACCTGCTCAAAGAAGCGGGAGTCAATGACAACCCCGATGGCTGGGCAGCCGGTTCGAGAATTCATGTCAACGGTGACATTTTCGGCTTGCACAAGAGGCCACACAAGTTGGTTAGCCAATTCAAGAGGCGCAGACGTTCCGGCCGAATCAGGCCCGAAGTCAGCATTCGTCACGATCTTGAGAATCGTGATGTCTACATCAACACAGATAGGGGCAGGATGCTACGCCCATTGCTAATAATCGACCATGGCAGCCTGCAGATTACGAAAATGCACCTCGACGGCCTTAACTCGGGGGAAGTCACGTTCTCTGACCTTGTTTCGAGCGGTGTCGTAGAATGGGTAGACGCCGAGGAAGAGGAGGATCTTCTCATCGCCCCGCGGCCCTTCGATCTGCCACCTCTCTCACCCGAGCACAATAGGCCGATAGATCCATCGAAGGTTGAGTGGCTGAACATGGGGGATCATGGAATTTCCCATGCCGAACTCTCGGTCGAAGTGTGCCTACCCAACTCGGACGTAGTCATTGAGGAGTTCAAAGTACCCCTGAATTATTTCCAGGACAATATCGACTCCCTCCGAAGGAAGGAAAAGAAGGACAACACAGTCCTAGTTTTCACCCATGTTGAGATCGACCCCCAACTAATCCTCGGTGTCTGCGCTTCGCTAGTGCCATACCCTGAGCATAACTCCACCCCCAGGGTTACCGGAGGAACTGCCATGGTCAAGCAGAGCCTCGGTGTCGCTAGCGCCAACTTCCGGCTCCGTCCCGATACCCGGGCTCATGTCATGCATTACCCACAGAGGTCTATTGTGAGCACCCGAGCGATGAAGTCGACAAACTTCGACAAGAGGCCCGGTGGGCAGAATCTTGTTGTTGCAATCATCAGCCATCATGGATACAACATGCAAGATGCAGTTATCATGAACCGAGCTTCCGTAGAGCGTGCTCTAGGCCGCTCTGCCTTTGTCCGGACCTACAATGCAGAGAACAAGAGATTCCCAGGGGGTCAGGAGGAGAAGATTGAGATTCCCGGCACTGGACTTGATGAGATTAAGGGCCTAAAGTCTTGGGACTCATATTCCCACCTAGAACGCGATGGGCTGCCTGTTCCCGAGGAGGAACTCACCAGCGAGGAGGGGGGCAGGTCGATCCTTGTCGGCAAGACAAGTCCACCGCGTTTTCTCGAAGAGGCCCACGGAGCCTTCTTGCAGGCCCAGGAGCGTCGAGAGTCTTCGATGCTCGTTCGACACGGGGAGAAGGGATGGGTCGACAACGTGTACGTCACCGAGTCACTGGATTCAGGGAGGTTGGTCAGGTTGACTCTGCGAACCAATAAGATTCCGGAGCTGGGGGATAAATTTGCCAGCAGACACGGTCAGAAGGGAATCATCGGCAGACTAGTGAACCAAGAGGACATGCCATTCACCGAGGATGGCGTAATCCCCGATCTCCTAATCAACCCCCATGCCATTCCTTCGAGGATGACTGTCGCGCACGTCCTTGAAATGATTGGGGGCAAAGTTGGCTCGATGGAGGGCCGTAGAATCGACGGGACCGCCTTCACTGGGGAGAAGGAAGAATCTCTCCGAGCCGGCCTCCTCAGGAATGGACTCAATCACACCGGGCGCCAAACAATGGTCAACGGTGAGACTGGAGAGTCTTTTCCCGTGGACACCTTCATTGGAGTCATTTACTATCAGAGGCTACATCATTTGGTCAGCAGCAAGCTTCACGCTAGAAGTCGCGGGAGAGTTCAGATTCTCACTAGACAACCGACCGAGGGGAGGGCTCGTCAGGGCGGTCTGAGGTTCGGTGAGATGGAGAGGGATTGCCTGATTTCCCATGGTGCTTCCATGGTAATCAAGGACCGACTCCTCGATGAATCGGATGGATGGAACCTTATGGTTTGCAACACTCCAAGGTGCGGGCATATAGCTTACCACGACTGGAAGAGGAGAACCAGTGTCTGTCCTGTTTGTGGTGACCGAGCAGATGTCCATTCTGTGCAGACTTCGTACGCTTTCAAGCTCCTTTTGGATGAAATGAAGAGTCTTGGAGTGGCCATGAGGCTGGAATTGGAGGATAGAAGATGAGTGTACGTGACGCAGCAAAGATTCCGAAGAGGATTGATTCGATCAGATTCACCCTCATGGACCCCAATGAAATCAGGAAGATGTCCTCGGTCGAGGTCAAGACAGCTGACACCTACAAGGACGATGGGCATGCCTTCAAGCAAGGCCTGATGGACCCCAAGATGGGAGTCATTGACCCTGGAATCAGGTGCGAGACCTGTGGAAACAAGCACGAGGAATGCCCCAGCCACTTCGGGCATATCGCATTAGAGCTGCCCGTCATGCACATTGGCTTCACAATGCTGATCAAGACGTGCCTCAAGACAACGTGCAACTCCTGCAGTAAGGTCCTCCTCCTCGACGCTCCCGAGACGCACCCCCTAGATCCCGAGAAGTCCGAACAGGATTACTATCGCGACAAGGTGAATGACGTCATCCTGAAGCACGGTGTCGGTGGCAGGGAATTCAAGAAGGTCATCAAGGACATAGAGAATATCTGCGCAGGCCCTAAGAGGGCTATCTGCATGCACTGTGGATCGGAGCAGGGAAAGATCGTCCTAGACAAGCCCACCACCTTCAAGGAGAAGAAGGCCGACAAGGGCGAACACAAACTGAATGCTAGGGACATCAGAGAGTGGCTAGAGAAAATTCCTGATGAGCACTTGATCTTCATTGGAATGGAGAGTGACGTCAGCAGACCGGAGTGGACCATAATGAAGGTCCTTCCCGTACCTCCCATCACCGTGCGCCCTTCAATCACATTGGAGAGCGGCGACAGATCTGAAGACGACTTGACCCACAAGCTCGTAGACGTGCTGCGGATTAACCAGAGGCTTAGGGAGAATCGGGACTCGGGAGCCCCCCAACTCATCGTTGAGGATTTGTGGGAACTGCTTCAGTACCACTGCACGACATACTTCGACAACCAAACCAGCGGAATTCCCCCCGCTAGACACAGGTCGGGCCGACCCCTGAAGACACTCTCCCAGCGTCTCAAGGGCAAGGAGGGAAGATTCCGTAGCAATCTCTCCGGCAAGCGAGTGAACTTCTGTGCCCGAACAGTCATCAGTCCCGACCCCAATCTTGGGATCAACGAAGTCGGAGTCCCCGTTTCTACAGCCAAGGAACTCACCGTACCCATACGAGTAACTAGACGTAACAGGGAACAGCTCCGACAGATGATCCTGCGTGGACCCGATGTGCACCCGGGAGTGAATTACATAATCCGGGGAGACCGATTCCGAGTCAGGATCACCGATCGCACGAAGTACATCTGGGCTGGCTTCAGATGCCTCAACCCAGAATGTCATTCTGGTAGTGACGACGAGCCATACACTGGATACAAGCCCGAGTTGAATGAAGTCCTACCTGCCCCTAATTTCCTACCCGGACTGGTCCTGATGCGTCAGATGCGCCGAGACCATATCACTGATGAACTCAGGGAGGAGTGGGCTGTTGACCTAGAGGGCACGCTATCCAACCTCTCGGGAGAGGACGACAACGGGAACCCTCTAGATGAGATGGACCACAATGCAGTCATCCATAACCGTTGGAGGTGGGAGGTGGAGAACCCCGCAGAGTACTTGCCTGAGCATTTGGAAGTGAAGTGCCCCCATTGTGGAAGTCCCGAGATCGAGGACGAGCACGGAAATGTGTACCCCACTGATGTGGAGGACCGGCTTAGTACCTATGACAGGGACGGTAATCCACGTCCGGGGGTGGTTGTAGAACGCCATCTCATAGACGGAGATGTTGCTATTTTCAACCGCCAACCTTCATTGCACAGGATGTCTATGCTTGTCCACGAGATTCGCGTGATGCAGGGAAAGACGTTTCGATTCAACCTCGCTGATTGCACACCCTACAATGCGGATTTCGATGGTGACGAGATGAACCTCCACGTCATCCAGAGCGAGGAGGCGCGAGCTGAGGCCAGAATCCTCATGCGCGTGCAAGAGCACATTGTCTCACCTCGTTATGGTGGCAGCGTAATTGGTGGGATCCATGACCACATCACGGGCGCCTACCTACTTACTCATGGCGACGCTTTCCTTCCCAAGCATGTGGTCCTGGACATCCTAGGCTCTGTTGGCTGGGATGGCAACCTTCCCGACGAAGTCAAGAAGAATGGTGAGATCGGTTATAGGGGAAATGAAATTTTCAGCCTCCTAGTGGGTGAAGGGTTCAGCCTCAATTTCAAAAATCGCGCAGGCGAGACAGTGAACGTCTCCAAGGGTGACGTGACAGGCTCAATAGACAAACGCGGAATAGGGGCGGAGGATGGCAGACTCCTAGATGCAGTGGTTCAGACTCATGGGACTGACGTGGGAGCAGAATTCATCAACAAGATGACTAAGATGACTATCGCTATCTGCACGGCCATGGGATTCACCACCGGAATTGACGACGAGGACCTTCCTCCAGCAGCGAAGACGGAGATTGCCGAGATTAATCGAACTGCTAGCGACAAGGTTGACTCCGAGTTGCAGAAATTCGGCAAGGATGGAAAGAAGTACGAGTCTAGGCCGGGCAGGACTCCCCTGGAAACACTGGAGGAGAACATCCTGACCATTCTCGACGAGGGCAAGGCCGAGACGGGCAACGTCGCCAAGTCTCTACTGGGTGAGGGAAACTCAGCCGTCTTGATGGCTACTTCAGGAGCCCGAGGATCAATGGATAACCTAGCAATGATGGCTGGATCAATTGGCCAGCCTAAAGTCCGAGGCAAGAGGCTGGAGCGCGGCTACCAAGACCGGGTGCTCTCACACTTCCCCCGCAAAGTCAAGGGAGCCAAAGAGAAGGGCTTCGTTTCTTCATCTTTCAAGAGCGGCCTCGAGCCCACTGAGTTCTTCATGTTGTCAGTCTCAGGGAGAGAGTCCCTCGTTGACACCGCTGTAAGGACCAGTAAGTCTGGTTACATGCAACGCCGCCTAATTAACGCGATGGACGACCTGAAGGTCTCCGCCGATGACCAGGCCTCTGTGAGGAACACTGCAAATCGAATCATTCAGTTCGAGTACGGGGAGGATGGAATCGATCCCGCCCGCAGCCGCAAAGGTAACGCTTTCGATGTTGACCAAGTACTCGATGATGCGCTGGGGGGTGCCGACTAATGGTTGTCAAGAGTGCGACAAAGAAGAAGCTGATGGACCTCGGAATCGAGGAAGAGTATGCCCATAAGCTTGCAGACGACAGGAAGTGGGACAACGTCAAGGGCCTCTCTCCTGGCCAGATAGCCCAAATTTGTGGCATTGACTCCGGAACCTCTCAGAGGATTCACGAGATCATGTCGAGCTCAACGAAGTCTACTAGGGCTGCCTCTGCCCAATCTCAGAAGACCATAGTTCGTAGACGGACTGTGTCCAGGACTAGGCGAATGAAGCGTTCACTCCCCCTTGAGGACTACGATGTGGATGCCAAGATGAAGCAGTTAATTCGTGATGTCGATACTGAAGATGAAATGTACGTACGACTTTCCGAGGCCTTGCGTAGCAGTGGTACCAAATTGACTCCGAAGATGGTTGACGCCCTAGTCAAGGGGCTGCAGAAGCGTGGCGTGAAGAAGCTGACTCCTGCAAAGGCTAAGAAGGTCGTAGAATCTGCCGGCGTCTTCGCTGATGAAGCTAAAGCAATTCCGTACGAAGCCGTAGGCATAACAACAGCCCAGTCGATTGGAGAACCAGGTACCCAGATGACAATGAGGACCTTTCACTATGCTGGAGTCGCCACAGTGAACGTCACTCAAGGACTCCCGCGAATCATCGAGATCGTCGACGCTCGCAAGGTTCCCAAGACACCTACGATGATTATCTATCTAGACGAGTTCAATGCCAAGGGCAAACCTCTGAGAACCAATGAGAAGTTCGTTCGGGACATTGCTGCCGGATTAGAGACAACTACCGCCATGGATATTGCGACTATCGATGTAGACGTGGCACAGAGAAACATCAACCTCCAGTTGAATTTCAGCAATATGAGGCTGAAAAAGATGACAGGTGCAGAAATTCGTGACAAGCTATCCAGGGCTCTCCGGCTCTACGTCCAGGCTGACAACGATGACAAGCCCAAGTCCCTGCGCATTATCCCCGGAATTTCAAAGGAACAGGATCTTGCTAATATTTCCGCTGATCCACCCACCTATACTGCACTACTTCAACTCGAAGACAAGATCAAGAAGCTGAGGCTGAAAGGCCTTCCAGGCATTTCACGGGCCAACGTCCAGGGTCCCATCGCAGAAACCGGGGAGTACTACATCTCCACCATCGGCTCCAATCTTGCTAAGGTGAGTGAGTTTGCCGGAATTGATAGATCGCGTACCTACACCAACAACATCAGCGAGATTCACGACTACCTCGGTATCGAAGCCGCTCGCCAAGCCATCATCAACGAGATGTGGGACACTTTGGAAGGGGCCGGCCTCGATGTTGATGTACGGCACTTGCTCATGGTATCTGATGTCATGACCACTGGGGGCGAAGTCAGGGCTATCGGCAGACACGGCGTGAGTGGTGCCAAGCATTCGATCCTCGCTCGCTCGGCCTTTGAGGTCACTGTGACCCATCTCCTGAAGGCCGGAATAATTGGGGAGAGAGACGATCTTTCTGGGGTCACTGAGAACATCATCGTTGGGCAGCCAGTGGCACTTGGAACTGGTAGCGTTGAGTTGTTCTACATTCCAGAGGAACATCGTTGAGGTGTGGGGATGGACATCGCACGCCAATTGAAGCAAGGCGTAAACACCGGCGACCTTGTGTTTGGTCAGCGCCAAACTTCAGTTGCTTGCACAAGTGGGGAAGCCAAAGTAGTACTGGTAGCGGCAAACTGCCCCGAGTCATTCATCAACGAATTGAGAACCTCCTCCCCAAATGTCCCGATTCATCAGGTACTCATGGTCAACCGCCAACTTGGTGCTGCTTGTGGAAAGCCATTCCCCGTTAGTGCACTCTGCGTCTTGGACCCCGGCCAAAGCGACCTCCTCCAACTTGGCTCGAATTTCTGATGCCCAAATCGAGGCCGAAGCACCTTCACCATGGGTTCGTTTCAAAATCACCCCTTCCCCCCTAGCATCATGGAGTCGGCAATAAGAAAGTTGCTCGAGAACCGAGCCGTCAACCTTCGACCGTCCCCCGTTGAGTCTCCTCCCCACGGTTTCATATGTATCGGAATTGCGAAGAGGGTGCCTGATTTGCACCCTTCGGACAACCGTGAGGTATTTGTCTGGCATGTTCCCTCGGACCTGCTCTCACTATCTGAACAGGAGTTGGAAAGATGGAGGGTGGATGCTCCTAAAGGGCGGCATTGGATTCTCAGTGAAAGAGAGCTATCACCGGATTCAAGCCCATTCAATTCAAGTGATGTTATTTTCTGGGGGCCAGATTCCATATCAAACTGGATAGGTCAGGCAGTGCTGTCCGGCGAATTGGTTGCTCGAAATCCCGATGGCATGCCAAAAGGCGATCTTCTTCTTTCCGATTCAGATAATCCTGACAACTGTGAGCCCATTTCGCTCAAGCCGTCGTTCGACCCTGCCTACTGGCTTGCACACAGGGGTATGGAGGGGTCCGTAATCACCCCGGTTCTTCTGAATGCGAAGTTGTGGACAGTGACCGGTGATCTCGTGGCTCCCTCCCTAGATGTCGAACGCGATCATTGGTCTGTCATCGAGGACCCGTGGTCGGCCTGTCTGAGGATGCTAGACTATTCCGATCAGGCCAATAACATCCCCGACCTCCGAACTATCTCCCCCGCTGATGAATCCTGGTTGCCCGAATCTAGGCTCCATATGGAGATTCAGAAGTTACTCGAGGTGAGAAAAAGGAGTCGTGTTGAGGAAACCGATTCATCCGGGCCCGTCAAAAGTATGCTATTGGAGAAGTGGTCATTCAGAAAGGAGTCCGCTCAGTTTCACGAGTCAGCACTATTCATCCCTGGGTGGATTATTCAAACAACAGGGAAGATATTGCATGGAAGCAATGGTCGAACCTACAATCTAGATGCTAGCCCCTCTGCAACAACATGAGTTCTTCGGTCGACAAGGTGTCTCCAGACATCAGACGGGACATCAAGTCAGATACTCCTACCTTACCGTCTTCTTCATCCCGCTTCTGTTTGGACTCTGCTAATTTCATTATGTCCTTCATTGAATGAATGCAACGTAGTGAGACAATGTATTGGTTGTGGAGGGAATCCGCTTTACGTTTGCTAGAGGTTAGGCTAAGGTGCTCATTATTTGCCGACTCCCTCAGCCTATCGACCTCATCCGAGAGCTCAATCATCAAATCGTGAGCCTCCTGCGCAGAAGCTACCGCCTGTTCAACTGATTTGTGCGCTGCTGTCTGAAGGTCTTCGGCAACTTGAACCCTCTTCAGTGATTCGGAGCTGCTCGCCTCCTCCCTTTCCATGGTATCTTTGAGTTGCTTCTGTAGTTTCTTCATCTTGGCGAAGAACTCATTTTCCTTGTTGGGTTTGATCTGACCGGTCTCAAATCTCCTCTCGAGCTTGTTCATTTCAGCCCTAATTTTGTGTGAAGGTGGCCCCTGGGTCTTTTCTCTAACCTCAGGTTTTCTCTGGTCGTAGCTGCTCCTTAGTTCTTCACGCTTCTCCTTTAGGACGTTAGTTCTTTCAAGCCTAATCGCCTTTAGATCCTTGACTGTTGCATTGGCCTCATTTCGAATCGTCTTCTGGTTCTGAACCTCATGGATTAGCTCTTTCACCTGTCTGTTGATATCGTTCCTCTTGTCAAGGTGGCACCTCACGTTCACGTTCAACTCGTCACGTCTGTCTTTGAAATCTAATAGCTTCTTGCTAACTTTGTCCGATAGTGGTCCGAGGACCTCTCCCAGAGTTGTACTATTGACCACCAAAACAAAGCCTCTGTCCCTTCGATTTTGCCTCTCCATTTAAGCAATACCAAAGTGTAGAAATTCATTACTCCTTTCGGGTAGCCAGTTTTCCTTTTCTGCTGCCACTCCTAGAAACCCCCAGTTTCCTCCCTTTCTTCTTCCGCTTCTTCCCTGTAGTTGGTTGTTTCTTATCATCGGTTTGATTTCCCAATGAGGCGAGCCCCCCCATCTTGAGCAAGGCATCCATCTCCCCGGTACTCAGAGTCCCACCACTGCGAGCGACATCCTTGATGTCGGAAATCTTCACGCGCCCGTGACCGCTCCGAGAAATCCTGGAGTATGCTTCAATTCGTCTCAGTTCCTTTCGAGCGGTTCTCCGCTCCTCGATCAAGGAATCCATCCTATTGTCTATGTCGGAGATTCGATTGCTAATTCCCCTAATCTCCTTCCTTGTAATATTCCTGTCTTCTATTCCTAGATCTTCTGTGATTTCAGATACGCTTCTTTCCTTCTCAGCCTTGTATTTATCGAGTTTCGTCGTAATCTCCCTCATTTCGCTTACGTAAGCAGCATATCTGCCATGGGCCGATTCCGCCACTTTCTTCCGTTCTATTGCGGACTGTAACTCAAAGAACCTACTGAATGAATCGAACTCCCTATTGAGCATAGGAACCGCTGTCAAGTCATTGTCCACAGTGGTGAGCCTTGTATGAGTGACGGAAAGCCATTCGAGCAAAATGTTCGCTGGAGGGGGAACGCACTTGTTAATCGAATCCCTCACCCCCTTCTCTTTCTGGGCGGATTTTCTTGAGCGGTGGAACTCTCTCAGCAGTGACCTTCGTCCCGAGTCAGCGACTTCCACCTTACCTATGGCCGATCTGAGTGATTTGACAATCTCAACCTGTTCCTTCCGCTCTGCCTTGAGCCCCCTCAACTCATCGTCCATTGTCGCTAGCAAACGTTTGTGCTCGCCTCTCAGATCCTCAATGTCAGAATGATCCATTTCCTCTAGTTCGCCCCACAAATCAGTCTGATCAGACTCACTCATCCCCCTTCACCCCGAGCGCTATTTGTAGTTCGTGAAACGCTAGAACTAGATTTCCCCGCAAAGGACGAGGCCCCCCCACCGGTAACTTTCCTACTGTCCTTGAGAAGGTCAGGAAATCCAGGCCCTAGGTCGCCGAATCCATCCGACAGTCTTCTCTCCCAATGTTCTATTGCATTGTCTGACTGGGAAAGCAACTCCTTGGCTCTATCGAGCTGACTTCTTACATCTATGAGTTCGGCCCGAAGCACAATCAATTTTTCATAAAGCGGTCGTGCTTTCTCCACTGCCGCTAGCATCCCCCTGTGGGCTTTGTCAGCGGATTTGTAGAGTTTAGACAACTCCCTGCTCTTCTCGACGTACGATGTCATTTGGGGGTTTGACTCCTTCCTGTCGGCAAGCCAGCTTTCGTTCTCTTCGAGAAGCTTCTTTCTCCGATCCAACATCTTCCTCTCTGATTTGTGATCCAAGGCCGAGGTCTGAATCTTCTGCTCTATCTCCTCAAGTTTCTCAAAGAGCTTCTCCCTTTTCCACCTCGGATCTAAGTTGACCATCCCACGGCCTTCCATCAACCCCTCTCTAACGGACTTCACTTCGCCTATTATCCCCGATGCTTTTCGTTGCCCCTCATCCCTTGCTAGCTTTAATTCCGCTACGCGTTCGTTGGCTCGTTGGTGGGCGTTAATTTGCCTCTCTAGCTTAGGAATCAACGAATCCTCCTCAGCCTCTAGATTTCTGATAACACCCGGTAGGGTTTCCTTAAGCATCCTTCTCCTGTTTAGTAGGGACTGGGCGAGCTCATCCGGCCCGACCTTGAGAAGTCCATCGTTGTCCATGGTCATCTGGCGCGGCGTAATCACTGCATTAAAGCCATCTGTGGCCGAATTATTGGGGTTTGATTGATACGATGAAGTATGGGGGATGTGATAGTGCACAGATTGTTTGCGAGAGCATTATGCATCACCCTGCTCATGGCACTGGCCCCCCCCATAACCCCTCACGGCTTTGGTTCCGAAGACATTCTCGATGAATCATTGAATCGATCATTGACCACAGACCGAACCTCTCCCTCTGCCAACCTCACTTCAACAGGTGGATCTGGAGCGGCCGTAGTTGGTGAGCCTGCACACGTGGGGGACCGCCTCCTAGTTTCCGTGCTCGTAAGCAATCAGGGGGCCCATACTGGTAGTGCCGCCCTTAATCTTGAAAATCCTAACAGTGGATTCTCTACTTCGGGAAACCAAGTGGAGATTTCTTCCGGTTCCAGCAGGGAGGTCAGCGTCACCTTCACCCCAGAAACCAACGGGACAATGTCCTATCATTGGTGGCTTACCAGCTCAGACTCTCAAGTCGATGCTTCGTTAAACGGTGACTTTGTCGTTGAGGTTCACCAGCCTCAATCCATCGAAGTCTCCGTGGAGTCGTATGAGTGGTCGTTGGAGGGGGGCCTTTCGATTGATGCTTCCATGACCCTCTCGCCTGGACGCTCTCGTCCTCTATTGCTTGAGATCTCAAAGGACCTCCGAGACGTCCGCTCATTGATGCAGAGCTTCACTGTTGAATTGGACCCGGGACGAAGAAGCATGACCATCGAACTTGGTCATCCCGAGGCTAAGTCAATTTTCCTTGAACTGATTCCGCAATCATGGGTAGCCGAAAACTCATACGCGAACTCCACGGATATCTTTCCCATCGCACCGATCCCAGAGCCCTCTGCATCCTTCGTAGGCTCCACACCAGAACTTCCGAGGACGGGCGAGAAGGTCCTGATCGAATTCTTGTTGTCCAACGACGGAAACTCTGCCACTCCAGCAGGAAAAGCTAGGTTGGTCCTCTCTTCTGATCACACCATCTTATCTGAGACCTCAGTCCCCCCCGTTCCCCCCCACGGGAGTTTCTCCAGTGTGATGGAAATTCCTACTTGGCCCGATGCAAACGCCGTCGACTTTGATCTAGTGTGGATGATGGGTGAAGCATTCGCTACAAGCTCAGTCAATATCGACTCTGAGCCCGAAGCCAGTGGCTTTGAATTGCCATTCGACTCCATCGCTGCCATCTATGGTGCTCTCGCTGGCATTGCAGTAATCCTTGCAGCGAGGGTGACTTGGCGAACGGTTTCTTCAAGGACCCCGTCTACTGAACAGGGAGGCATACGGACTCCGAGGGAGCCAAGGACCAGCCGAGGTGAACAAGCGAAAAGGGAGGTCTCATGCCCTCATTGCGAGCAACGCCTCAATGTACCCATCAGGCACTCGGGAGGGGTTAAGTGCCCTGCTTGCACCATGCAATTCGAAGTAGGGGCGGGCGACTCCCAAAAAATAGTCCCAGAAACCGAAGAGCGAGTCCCTATCGCCGATCCAACCATCTCCCCCGACCGGGTCTCCAGCTCATCTGACGATCTCTTACAATGCCCTGACTGCAGCCAGACCCTGAGGGTGCCAATCGAACGCAGACCCGTTCGTTCGCGATGCCCGGTATGTAAGTTGGAATTCATGGCCGAGGCTTCCGAGGAGTAGAAATGTCAGACTTGAGTGAAATCGAGGAGATGTACATCAAGCGGATCTTCGAGGTTCACGTAGAGACTCCCGATGCCATAGTCAGGACAACACAACTCGCTAATCTGATGGATATCAGCCCAGCCTCTGCCACCGAGATGATTCATCGCCTCTCCAGTAGAGGCTTGGTTACTCACATTCCTTACAAAGGCTGCAGACTCACTCCACCCGGCTTTCTGTCCGCAGCCCGAATTAAGCGCAGGGAGGGTTTACTCCAGATTCTCCTCTTGGAAGTGATAGGGTATACGGGGGACATCTCCGCTGCTGCGTGCAGGCTGGAACACGCCATCGATGATGATCTGGAGGCCGTGTTGGACAGGTTACTAGGATATCCAGAGAATGCTCCCGATGGCTCCCGCATCCCTGCTGTCGAACGTCGTGTGAGTGCCATCGGCAAGGGCACCCTCCTGCCTATAGGGGTACTTCCCGAGGACTCCATTGCGACAGTGGAACTAATACTTGTTAGCGATGTTGAGGAGGTGACAATTCGAGACGCCGGGGTGGTGGTTGGCTCCACAATCACTAACTCCGGAGACGTGCTCACATGTGACGGCAGGACGCTAGAGGTGTCTAGGTCAATGTCCATGAGGATACTCGCTAGACTTAACGGTGATGTTGGTGGTTGAACCAGATGGATGAGAAGGAAAACCTCGGGACTTCGCTTCGAGAAAACGAGGACACCGACTCCATGATGGATGTACTCGCTTCGGAGGCACCACCCGCACCCGATCTCCGATCCCTGAAGGAATCAGAAGCCCCAGCGATACTCATTAGCCAGGAGAAAGAATCCCTGAAGGCCCGGGAGCTTGCTTTGAAGGGGATAGACGACTTCCTGATCAGTGGCGGTGTCAGGCTGATTTTGTTCTTGCCAATCATAGTAGTCGTCCTCTTTGGACTAGCCCAGTCTTATCGCGGTTCTGACCCCGGGTGGTGGACAGGAAGCATCTCGGGCTTGTTCTTCGACCTCAGATTATCCACTGCAATCTACGCGCTCTCTCTTGCAATCATGGTTGCCGACCTGGTCCTGCTCTTCATACTGCACTACCTTCTTTGGATAACGCAGCGGATATTTCAGTTGGAAACTGATGAGATAACTAATGCTGGCATGACTTTCCGAAGCGTTCACGGTTATACTGAAATGTGGGCGGTCATCAATGGCGTATCCCGACAGCTGAACCTAACAACAACCCTGATGGTGCTCGCCACCATCTTTCTTGGTCTGGCATTGAACTTCCCTAGTGGCACCAGTGGCGTACCGGTTCTGATTGCCCTGTCCACGGGCACCCTTCTCTCCGGTCATAGCGTGTACATGGTCTCCAATCGGCCACGGTTCAATACCGTGAAACCATGGGGCCTGTTGGACGCATTCTCCCCCCCCATCCACCCCGCACTTCTCAACAAGCCTTTCAGTGACGTCATCAGGGCGCATGTCGACCCTCTCCTATCTGTTCGTGTTTCGAAGTACGTATCTTCATTTTCAGACGATTTGCGCAGCGGTGGCCTATTATCGGATTTTCAGGAGTACCTTCTCCAACTTCTTCACATGTTTCGGTCAGGGTTGATCGACGAAGAAGAGTTCCACTTTGCCTTGGAATCGGTAATAGACCCAAAGACCATCGATCAGATAATCAACCACCCAGATCTAGGCGAAGAGACTCTTGACAGACTACTGATGCACGCACGCCAGCGTTGTGCCCCATTCTTCAGGTTGCACGATCGGTTGAGAATGCACCTCGAAAACCCGTCTCCTGGAGTTTGGTTCGATGTGGACATGGAGAATCTCACTCTTGGTCATGCCAACCTATTTGCCTTCGTCCTCAATCAGACCGATGAAAGCCAAGACCTGATTCTGAGGGTGCAAACGCCGGACTTCCGCCCTAACGAATGCGTGTACCGCCTTCATGCCGACCCACAGGGTGATGGATCGTCCCTACGAGAAAAGCCCTTGTTCGAGTTGCTCACAGGTGCCATGTTGTCATCAAGAATTGTCTGGCAGAGCCTTATTCCTTCCTCCATGGGCGAGACAACGGTGACAGTCAGGCTTGAGGACTCCTCCGGGAACTTGATTTCCGGGAAGGTTCTAACTGCTCAGGTCAAGTCTGACTTGTTCACTAGACTGCGAATGACCACCGGCGCACTGTTCATGCTCGGAGCCGCTCTTGCTGTATTTTCCCCACTAGTACCATTCCTAGCCTCTCTCCTCGGTCTTTAGTTCGGTTCAATAAGGAACCGCGCCTCGCGACCCCATGGAGGCGGATGACTCCCTCAGTAATGACCTCAGTAATCGCCTCCATGCCATGGAGGCCAAGTTAAGGAGGATGAGAGTTCAGCGGGACAAGCACAACGAGGCCGCTCGGAGGGCTGTTGACTCAAGGAACTCCATTCAACAGCAGGGTTCTGAGTTGAGGGATAAGATCAAGATGCAACTGGACGAGCAGAAGGAGGTACGCTCGCAAGCCAAGGTGCATCAGGCGCGCCGCGACGAGTTACAGAAGCACTTCAAAGAACTAATCTCGAGGAAACGGGGACGGCGGGGCGATGGCCGTAGCAAGTCAGTGGTCATTCAGCTCTCAGAGACAGTTAGCGAGATTGACAGGATCGAAAACCAAATCATGACTGACGGCCGTCTCTCTCTGGAGAAGGAGAACGATTTGATCAAGCAACTGCGCTCATTGATATCCAAGAGGGACGAACTCCTGCCTGCTGTTGAGGAGCATCAGATAATCACCGTTGACCTAGGGGCCATGGAAGAGTCGATTCAACGCCTCAAAGCCGAAGCGGATAACGAGCACCAACTGATGATTGACCAGAACAAGCTTGCGGACAGCATTTGGTCGGAGATCAAACCTATGTTCGAGGAGCGGGACTTCCTGAAGGGGGAGGGCGACCGTCTTCACGCAGCCTTCCTAAGCGAGAGGGAGAAGGCAGATGAGACTCACGCCACCATCGTCGAAATGCTTGCTAAGGTCAATGAGATTCGTGACGAGATCAAGTCTCAACTAGAGGAGGCGAAGAGGCTTGTCCGTGACCACAACCAATCCGTCAGAAACGCACTCAAGACTCCCGATCAGGACGAGGCGCTGGTAGACTCACTTTCTCAGGAACTCATGGAAAGTGGTTCCATCACCTTCGGAGGAACCGTCGCTGAATCCGAGGACGCTGAGGTGGACCATCAAAGGGGAAAGCGATCGGCACGGCGCTTGCGTACAACTAGGGGAAAGCGGGGTTAAATCACCAGCCGCGCTCATCGAGACGCAGCTCCAGGGACTCTATCTCAAGGCCCGCCATAGCTTCCCCGACCATTGAACTAGCCTCGGCAACTACCTCTGGTTCATCGTAGTGGTGTGTTGCGAGAACAATGGCCTCAGCGGTCCGAGTTGGATCAGAACTCTTGAAAATACCCGAGCCAACGAAAATTCCGTCCATTCCATGCTGCATCATGAGAGCTGCATCGGCCGGAGTCGCTATTCCTCCTGCAGAGAATGTGACTACGGGAAGCCTGTTCTGGTCGATGACGTCCTCGAATACTGAGGAGACCTCGTCCCTGAGGGAGCCAACGTCACCGA
This sequence comes from Methanobacteriota archaeon, assembly GCA_002722735.1. Lineage (GTDB taxonomy): Archaea > Thermoplasmatota > Poseidoniia > Poseidoniales > Thalassarchaeaceae > UBA36. The sequence continues at coordinate 4,063 of PBMR01000011.1, read as the reverse complement.
ATGGTGTGTTCAGTAGTGAGATTCCAAGTTCGGAAGTAGCCTCAAGTCTGTGAAAACCACTCATGATGGTGTCAACCATCCGCTCCCTCGATTCTGCATCACTGACTCTCGCAGACTCGATTTCTGCGTTCAGCAAGCGAGCATGCTTCACAGCGCTAACCACATTGCCAGTCCCGGCCTCTCCCTTGGTGCGAATCATCGCCGCACCCTCAGCAATCCTCCTAACAGCCTCACCGAGGCTCGTGCAACCGCACACGAAAGGGATGGTGAATTTCTGCTTGGCGATGTGGAAGAAGGGGTCTGCAGGAGTCAGTACCTCCGACTCATCTATCATGTCCACTCCAAGGGCCTCCAAGACACGGGCCTCCTCATCATGACCGATTCTGGCCTTGGCCATAACCGGGATACTGGTAGTGTCAATGATCTCCCTGATGAGGCTGGGGTGACTCATCCGGGCGACCCCCCCTGATGTTCTGATGTCTGCAGGAACCCTCTCGAGGGCCATCACCGAGACAGCCCCTGCATCCTCTGCGATGTGGGCTTGTTCGGGAGTCACGACATCCATGATGACACCGCCCTGCTGCATCTTTGCGAATCCACGCTTCAACAGCTCAGTTCCATAACGCAGACTCTCCAGATCAACTCTATTGGACACATTACTCCCCCCGGGTATGCATTGATGAACCTATTTCATCGATAAGGTCTGCTGAGGAGCTCAAGGATCAGGCCAGGACGGGAGAGTCGCCCTCTGCCAGAGGTAGGTCGGACGCCTCGTCCTTGTTCCTGTCCAGCCATTCTATCTCCGAGTCGGGAATGTCAGTGTCAGCGTAGATGGCATCGGCCGGGCACTCTGGTACGCAAGCAGCGCAGTCAATGCACAAGTCAGGGTCAATCACCAGGTATGTTTCGGCCTCTTTGAATGCCTCAACGGGGCAAACAGCAACGCAATCTTGGTACTTGCTCCCATCGCATGCACTGGTGACAACGTAAGTCATTCTATCTAGGTCAATGGATTGGCCATGAGCATAAGAACGCTTGGTAGATGTTCTGGTCAGCCTATTAGTTCTGAAACCATGCGAGTTGCTAGGGCAACGATGTCGTCTCCTGGGTAGGCTTCAAGTTTGAATCTCCCCTTGGCTATCGGGCCATCGCTACTATCGCATAGCACAGCCTCACCACCCACCAAATCAGGGATGCTGATTCTGATGTGCAGAACCTTCTCATCATCGATTCGTCTGTCCAAGCCTTCTTCGAGCAGATTCTCTAGGGATTCCACGCTGAGCATCCCTAGCGACTTCAGAGCCCCTTTCTTCGAAAGGCGGGCAATCAGGGTGATCTGGGGGGCTCCGAGGGCAGACTTTCCCTTCTCGACTTCTATCACCGAATCAACACCAGATAGCCAGGTTAGCGCTTCTGTGATCAGATTGATATCGTCAACGGCACTCGAGTGAATCCTCCACGAACCTCCGTGCAGCCCCATGGCTCCCCACGTTGTAGTCTCGTATTCAAACCCCCGTTGAGGGACTCAACAGGGTCCGTGGCGTCCTGTTCAAATACTGGTTGCGGTTCGGACGGCCCGCGAACGGGGCAGCCCCCGAGGAAGGAGTCGTTTCTATGGCCAAAGGCGCATCGGCTAGAGCGGCTGCTCGTAGGCAGAAGGACAAGTGGAAGGCAAAGCGCTGGTATTCCATCCGGGCCCCTAGGAACCCTTGGTCGTACAAGGTCATAGGGGAGACTATTGCCGAGGATGAGAGCATGGTGCTCGGTCGTCATTACGAGGTCATGCAGAATGAGCTTGATGGCGATTTCACCAAGATGCACGTCAAGATTCGATTCAGGGTCACCGATGTCATAGGCAGCGATGCCCTAACTGAGTTCGTCGGCCATGATGTCTTGAAGGATCACGTGAGGCGCCAGATTCGCCGTGAACGTGGGAAGATTGACGACACCATCGATCTGGTCACGGAAGACGGATTCTTCATCCGACTCAAGCCATTCATCGTCACCCGCCATCGCATCAGGGGCAGCCAGAAGCAGGAATCCCGAACCATAGCGAGGAACGAGGTCATCAAGTTCTGTGCTAGGTCAACGTGGATCAACGTCCAGAAGGCCCTGTTAGACGGCTCCCTAGAGGAGGAGGTTAGGAAGGCCGTCTCCAAGATTCACCCTGTTAGAGCCATCTTCTTCCGTCGCAGCCAGTTGATTCAGTCTGGCGTCGTAATCGATGATGGTCCAACGCTAGACGAGGTCATAGGGGCTGAGAAGGCCCAGAAAGCCTCAGCAGAAACTGAGGAAGATTTCTTTGATGAAGCAATCGAGGTTCCGGATGAACTAACCGAAGCGGTGATCGACGAAGTATCGGAAGAAACAGCACCCGTAATTGGGGTGGAGGCACAGACCGAGATGGCCGAAGTTCGATCCGCCGACGAGGATGCCAGTCTCGCAGGGATTTCCAAGAAGCTCAAGTCCGAAATCGTGTCTATCGCCAAGTCCAGGGGACTGGACCCCAACGGCACGAAACAGGAGATAGTGGACAGGATACACGAGTCATTAACAGTCCCCGAGCTCAAGGCAATGCTCAAGGAGGCCGGTAAACCGGTCTCAGGGAAGAAGGCCGACCTCGTCGCCCGTCTATCGGAGTGATGGCATTGCCCCGCGTCGCGGTGCTGTGCGGCACCGGGATGAGCATCCTCGCCGATGAACTCTCTGCCTTAGGCGACTCCACAACGTCCAACCTGTTGATCCACTCAGAATGGGGTCCGGTCCAGGCCTCTCTGGTCTCCTTCACTGTTGGTGAGGTCCTCGTCATCGACAGGCATCAATCCGAGGAAGCCATCAGGGCCCCGCCACACGAGATAGAGCACAGGGCCAACGTCTATGCTGCGTCTAGTTGCAAGCCCGACCTCGTCATGAGCATAAATTCCGTCGGATCAATGATCGAGGACCTGCCTCCAGGCACCGTCGGCGTCACGAGTGATGTGCTCGACCTCGCTTTGCGTCCCTGGACATTCCATGACGACAACGCCGTCCACACAGACAGAACCTCTCCCTTTGACGCATCTGCAATGACCATCTGCTGCACCTCTCTGGAAACGACTCAGGGATCTGCACCGTCAGGAGTGGTTGTGGCTCAGTGCGTGGGTCCGCAGTTCGAAAGCATCGCTGAGATCGACGCTCTCGAACGACTCGGGGCGCATGCAGTGGGCATGACCCTCGGCCCAGAGTCGCGACTGCTTTCCGAGACCGGCACCCCACACGTCTCTCTTGTCTGCTCATCTAACTGGGCCGCTGGTCGAGAACCCGGAGATCCTTCTGCGCAAATTGACCACCACTCCGTCGAAGCCATTGCCTCCACCATGAGGCTGCACGTGACAGAGTGCCTTCTGTCCCTGCTGGGCACCTAGTGAGGGATTCTCATGGATCGTAATCGGGCATCCGGCTTCGCAATAGTAGTCCTAGCAATACTGATGTTCCCCTTCACCCTACAGATGATGCAGGAGCATGACGATGCGGTACGAGAGCACGAGCGCGAGTGTGACGCTGAGTATAGGTTACTTGTCCTCGATACCTCTGAGCCATCCGACCCCGTGCTGTGCGATGAGCTGGAGGGGGTCAAGTCTCGCATGGTGAGGCACTTCTTGGGCTCCCTCCTGCTGTTTGTCGTCTCAGCAATCGGTGGTTTGGCAATGGTGCTCCCTAGTGGTGATTCGGACCCCAAACAACCCCCGCCCAGTCGAGAATTTCGTTGATGGGGATCACGGATTGCTGAGTATTTGCTACTTTAACCAGTTTAATCTGACTCAGGAGCCAAGAGTAGACGGCAAAGGACCCATTGAGAAGCCGGGATTTTGTGATTCGGGTCGATTTCAGCGGCCCTATATGCGTTATGGGCCGATCGGAAGAACGCAGAATAGCACAGATATTCGTATCCCTTCACATTGGGTACCCTCTGAGACCCCTCTGACCCGTATGCTGGTCAGACGGTAGCGTATGAGCGGTATAGCAGTCAGACGGTATCTATGTGTTGTATGCACCACAGTGGGTTGCCTAGTGAGGCCCTCTG
>PBMR01000010.1 GCA_002722735.1 Methanobacteriota archaeon | reverse complement strand
CTGTGATTCGCATTGTGGTCAGAGGGTACCCTATGATACGTATACGACTCAGAGGGGTCTCAATGGATTCCAAATATATCTATTAAAGAACAAGCTCTAACTGAATCTCACAGCAGTCGCTAGGGACGCCACCGTTGGGATGGAAGCCCATTCTATCATACAGATTTCGAGCAAATTCATTCCCCTCTCTGACTTCAAGCAGCAGACTGCGCTTCCTCTCTGACTCTGCCCAATTGACGACCTTCCTGGAGAGTTCTTTTCCGATGCCGAGACTGCGTGCTTCGGGAGCTACCCAAAGGGAGATGAGCCACCCTATGTCTGAATTCTCCTCATCATTGCCTCCGCGCACAATTCCCACATCCTCGCCATCCAGGATAGCAACGAATGTAGGAAGAGTATGGAGTTGCTTGATCCACGACTCTTGCGGGAATAATGAGGCTTGTTCGTGAGTGGTATCGAAAGAATCGGGGGAATCGAGTAAGGAGCGAAGTCGGATTGTTCGGAGCCGCTCCCACTCATCAAAGGACAGGCGCTCGATCCTCATAGGGATGGCAAAGGCAGGTTTACCTATAATTTTCCGGAACCCTCTGACCCCAGTAGCATTCAGAGGGACTAGGCAAGCACCCCTCTGAGCATACTGACCTCTCACAGAGTAGTTGGGGCAAACCCACTGACCACAATACGAGTCACAGATACCGTCTGACTGCGATCTTTCTAATTGATACTATTATGATATCATTACGATATCTTAATACAGGATCGTCCATCCGCTTGTATCATGGAAGAACTACAAGTAGGCACAGACAATAAGCACGATCCGATATATCGGGACATTGAGGCGAAATCGATCAATGGATTCCTCGGTCTCGGAATACACATAATCCTGCTCCCGATCCTGAACATTATATTGGCAGCGAGCGGTCCAGCGGGGATCCTGCTGATTATCACTGGACCCCTTTGGCTTATGATGTGTAACAGCTACGTGGTCGTAAATCCCAACGAGGCGGTCGCCGTTCAGTTCTTCGGCAAGTACGTAGCCACACTCAAGGACGAGGGTTTCCGTTTCTTCCTCAATCCCCTCTACAACAAGACCAGGGTTTCAATGAGAATCAACAACTTCGAGTCTAACAAGCTGAAGGTCAACGACGTCAACGCGAATCCCATAGATATCGCGGCTGTGGTCGTCTGGAGGGTCTACGATGCGGCCGAGGCCCTGTTCGAGGTTGAGAACTACGATCACTACGTGCAAATCCAAAGCGAGGCGGCTCTCCGTGCGATGTCCACCAAGTACCCCTACGATGCAATAGAGGAGAAGGACATAGGTGGGACCACACTCTCCAGCCACCAGGACATAGTAGCCGAGGAGCTGCAGGCGTCCGTGGAATCTCGCCTATCTCGAGCCGGTATCGAGGTCTTGGAGGCTAGAATCAGCTACTTGGCATACTCGACGGAGATTGCACAGGCCATGCTGCGTCGCCAACAGGCGTCGGCCGTGGTCGCAGCCCGACGTGAGATAGTGGACGGAGCTGTCGGAATGGTCGAGTTGGCACTCGAGCAGCTAAGCGCGAAGGACATCATAGAACTCGACGAGGACAAGAAAGCCACAATGGTCAGTAATCTCCTGGTCGTGCTATGCTCCGAGACGGACACTACGCCTGTAATCAACACTGGTACACTATACCAGTGAGGGGGTGGATAATTCGAGTTTGATGCGAGGGGATATTAATGGCAAAGAAAAAACTCCTCCTTCGAATAGACCCAGAGATGCATGAAAAACTCAAGTTATGGGCAGAGGACGATATGCGGTCGATCAACGCTCAGATCGAGTTCCTACTGAAAAAGTCGATTAGGGAAAATAGAAGGTAACCCACTGACCACAATGCGAGTCTCAGTGACCGACTGACTGCGATGCCGCTCACACGCTACCCATTTAATCGGCGAATCCTCGTGGATCTGGATTCTCAGAGTTCCTTGGGCCGGAGGACTTCCTCTACCGTCCAACCGTCGGCTGAGGCAACGAGCATCACGGCAGCGGCCGTGGGCATGACGTGCCACTGGCCACTCAGGTGGTTGACGAGCATCTCAGAACCCGGGTTGTGACCCAATATCATGGTGGTCCCCTCTTCGGGCATGTCCTGCAGCTCGAGCATGAGATCGTGCACTCCCGCATGGTAGATTCCCGGCCTGATCTCGGTTGTGGCATCGCCAAATTGGTGTGACATTCCCTCGAGGGTCTCCCTAGTTCGTGTCGCGCTGCTGACTAGGATGAGTTCGGGGCCCCAGCCGCGCTCGGCCAGCGCGTCGGCCATACGAGGCGCGTCGCGCTGGCCTCGTGGGTTCAGAGGGCGGTCGTGATCCCGGAGTCCAGGGTGGTCCCAGCTGCTCTTCGCATGACGCATGACGATGAGTCTGCGAGCCGCACTGACACCGAGTCGTTCTGACTTAGGCATGGTAGGTGAGGAGAGCGGGAGCTCTTGAAGTGCATGAGTCTCATAAGTCGGCTCACGGTGGGGTACTTGTGCATGACCGCGAGGAACTCTACATCGGTGGCTCGTGGGTCAAGCCCAACGGGAATGGCTCTATCGGAGTAATCAACCCGGCTACCGAGGAGTCCATCGGCTCGGTGCCTGTGGGTGATGCGAGCGACGTCGACGCCGCAGTCGCTGCGGCACGGGAGGCCTTTCCTGATTGGTCGCAATCCGCCGTAGGGGAGCGTGTCGATCTGCTGAACCAGCTGTCCGCGGTGATTAAGGAGCGGGGCGAGGAAATCTCGCAGCTCATCACCGCTGAAGTGGGGACTCCGATAGGGTACTCGCGCATGGTCATGGTCGGGATGCCACGCGTCGTGTCGCGCTCCTATGCCAAGATCCTAGACGGCTTCACATGGGAGGAAGAGGTTCGCAACTCGCTCATCGTCAAGGAGGCCATCGGCGTAGTCGCGATGATCACCCCCTGGAACTTCCCGCTCCACCAGATCGTTGGCAAGGTCGCACCGGCACTCGCTGCTGGATGCACGATGGTGCTCAAGCCCTCTACAGAGGCCCCACTCAATGCCTTCGTCCTAACTGACATGATTCATGAGATCGGCCTTCCGGATGGCGTGTTCAATCTGGTCTCTGGTCGTGGTCGAGAGATCGGCGAGGCGATGTCCAGTCACCCCGGAGTCGATATGGTGAGCTTCACCGGCTCCACCGGAGCGGGGGTGCGCGTGGCCGAACTGGCTGCCCCTAGTGTGAAGCGCGTCACCCTCGAGCTCGGCGGCAAGAGCGCTAACATCTTACTCGATGACGCAGATATCCAGCGGGCTGCTGGTTCGGCCATCCACGCCTGCTTCAGCAACTCCGGCCAGGAGTGCTCGGCGCTGTCTAGGCTTCTGGTTCCCGAGAGCAAGAGGGGAGAGGTCATCGAAGTCATCACCTCCAAGATAGGACAGTACTCGGTGGGGGACCCGCTGGACGAGACCAACCGCTGCGGGCCTCTGGTCTCCAAGAGGCAGCAGGAGAGCGTGACTGCCTACATCTCCAAGGGCATCGACGAGGGAGCGACGCTGGTAGCAGGCGGAGAGGGTATGCCCGATGGGCTGGAACAAGGGTTCTACGTCAAGCCCACGGTCTTCGCCGACGTGACTCCAGGCATGACCGTCTTCCGCGAGGAAATCTTTGGCCCTGTCCTCTCAATCACCACCTACTCGACCGAGGAGGAGGCAATCCAACTCGCCAACGACTCCGAATACGGCCTTTCCGGGGGTGTCTGGTCTGGAGACGAAAAAAGGGCTATGCGCGTTGCGCGGCAGATGCGCACCGGTCAAGTCAGCATCAACGGGGGCTCGTTCAACGTGACGGCCCCCTTTGGAGGCTACAAGCGGTCGGGGCTCGGTCGTGAGCTGGGCGCTCACGGTCTGGAGGAATATCTCGAGACCAAGTCGATTCAGCGATGAGGGAAGGGAATGGTCGGGCCTAGGCTACTGGTAATCACGGGTACCAGCGGGGTTGGCAAATCCACCCTGACTGCCAAGTTGGCGTCCTCTCTGGGCTTCGGCAAGGTGGTTGCCACTGACACTGTCAGGGAGGTCCTGCGCACGCAACTCGCCCAGAGCGAGGAGCCGGCTCTGCACAGATCCTCGTTCGAATCTGTAGGGGGAACCGCAGTAGAGGATTGGTACGAAACGGTTGGAGTTCTAGAAGAGGGTGTCTCGGCGGTAATTGAGAGGGCGCTTGGCAAAGGAGGCGACGTGCTGGTGGAAGGGGTGCACATCATCCCTGGAAGCGGCCTGATGGATTCCTGGAGGGAATCTGGGGGATTCGCTACCGGTGTTGTCCTCTACGTCACGAGCGAAGATAGGCACAGGGGCATGATCGCCAACAGGGAGAGGCATAATGGCAAGAAGGTTGACCACTACCTGGGGAACTTGGATAGAATAAGGGAAATCCAGGAGGAGATGGTCGTTTCTGGAGCCCGTTCTGAGTGGTTGCTAATTGACCCGACGAAGGAGAGTGACGCCATCAGGATTATCTCTAATAGCCTGAATTGAGTAACCATTGACATGGGTCAGGACTTCTCTGTTTGGGTAGCAAGATTTGTAGAGCAAGTCAAGAACGCTCACCCGATTTGGTGGGTCCCATCAGCAATCGTCACTGTAGTGGCAATGGCTACTCTGATGGGATTCTCCCTCTTGGCGGGGCCGGTGATTCTCATAGCATTGATATTTGTTGGCCAGGCACTGTTTGTGATCTTCAATGTCCTGGTTCTTGGCAAGTCCTCCGAGGAAATCGACATGTGGGACGGAAAGAGGGGGAACTAGCGCCCGACCCAATCGGCATTCGACCTCTCGAGGAAAGCGCGCACTCCGATCTCCTTGTCCTGGGTGTCGAAGAGGGCCACAAACTCAGAGCGCTCCATCAGCACGCCCTCCGAGAAGGGCAAGTCGAGTGCTGCCCTTACTGCTCGCTTGGCCACCTTAGTCGTGTAAGGGGACTTGCGAGCGATCTCCTCAGCGAGGCCCATTACTGCGGACTCGAGGTCGCCATGGGCCACAATCCTGTTCACGATTCCCATCTTCCAGGCATCCTGAGCGGGCACCATCCCGCCAGATAGGACGATCTCCATCGTCCTGCCGTAGCCGATCAGACGGCACAGCCTCTGAGTCCCCCCTCCCCCGGGAATCAAGCCGAGGTTGATCTCGGGCTGGCCGAAAGTTGACCTCTCTGAGGCGACCCTGATGTCGCAGGCCAGTGCCAGCTCGACTCCGCCGCCGAGGGCGAATCCGTCGACCATCGCTATGGTGGGCTTGGAAAGATTCCAGACAGCCTCCCATGCGTTGTCCTCGAAGAACGGGCGGACGTCGTCGGAGTTCTTACCTGCGAACTCGGAGATGTCAGCACCGGCGGCGAAAGCATGGGGCTTCTGTCTCTTTCCCTCGCCGGGTTCCGGTGGTGGGGCACCTCTAATGACGATGCATCGGACATCGTCATCCGCCTCGGCGCGCATACACTGCGCCTTGATTGCCTGATGAGACTTCAGATTGAGTGCGTTAAGCTTCTCAGGGCGGTTCAGTGTCCATACCGAAATCGATCCACCAACAGGGCTCGATCCATCCACGATGACGTCTTCGACGAGAATCTCATCTCCCATGCGACTGCGAGCATCCACCTTCGCTTCAACGTATCACAGGGCTACTCGCCCGGGCGGACTGGTGGTGGTAGGCTGGGAGGGGGCGGCATACCAGAGGGAGGGGGGGGAGGGGGGTGTGAGCCGGTAGGGGGCATCGATAGGGGGGGTTCGGGCAACTCGGGTTCGGGAGTTCTTACAGAACTACCTGAGACGTCAAGAGACACCCTGACCTTGGCAACCCTATTGGCATCTATCCGGATGTAGGAGATTCCCTGCGGAATCGTCGGATCGGGATTCTCGGGCTCTGTGAGCACCGTGAGGCCGTGGTTGGGGTCCTTCAGCAGAGCAGAGATATCCTCGCCATCCTCGATTGCAGACCACTTGCTGACCTCCGAAGCGACGTGTCCGGCAAGTTTGATCCGGCGCTCACGGTGAATCCTATCCCGAATTACCCCCATCTTGGCCCTCTTCTGTGCGAGATAGAAATCGACCTCGGATTCCATCTGGGATTCTGGGTCCGAGGTGGCAATGTACACTTGGGCCAGCCCGGTTGCGCTGTCACCTAGCTGGGGGCTGTCCTCTTCAAGCTCAATGGCAGCTGCGGGTGCGGGCATCGGGATTGAGGGAGGCAGGGGGTGTGCCGGTACGGGCTCAGCCACTTGCCTGCCTCTGCTTCTGCGAATCTTTCCCTCACTGCGCTGGGAGGCACCCTCCTCTGCGAGGACAGGTGGCGGTAATTCGATGACTCCGACCGTTTCGACCTTGGAGGGCTTTCCGGTTTCGAGGACATTTAGCATCGGGACGGGCTGCCTGCCCGTAAATAGAAGCAGGGAGACAAGTAGGAGGATAACCACCGCGCCAGCGATTTGCACAAGCGGGCCCTCGCTAGCGATGAAGACATAGTAGATCGGAACGGCCGCGATAATCAATGCGATCAGGGGGAGACGGAGAGTCGGGGCCATGCTACCTCCACACCACGAAAGAGCGGGTCTATTCACTTTGACGGGGATTTGTGGGGTTCAGACAGCCCCTTCAGGGCCCGCCCGCGATGCGATAGTGCCGATTTCTCATCGGCTGACATCTGGCCGAAAGTACGCCCGTCCCCTTCTTCTGGAATGAATATCGGGTCGTATCCGAAACCACCATCCCCCCTCCTCTCTTCTGCGATTCCACCCCGACAGACACCTGATGCACGTAGAGTTCGATCACCGAGGTCGATGATGGCAACTGCACGATATTCGGCTCCACGGTAATCGCTCCCATCGAGCAGCCTCAGTACGCCACCCAGACCGAGCGAGCGTTCGACATACGAGGAGTACACTCCAGGAAATCCACCTAGTGCATGGATGAAAAGCCCAGAGTCCTCGACTAGGATAGCCGAATCAGCGAGTGGGGTGCCAATGACCATCGAACGAGCCTGCTCGATCTTGGCTCGGGCTACCTCCTCCAGCCCGTTTGCCTGCGGTTCCACGAATTCGGGTGACTCTCCGTCCACAACGAGTGCTTTCACATTGTGTCCTAGGGGCTCGAACAGGGCTGCCGCTTCAGCGACTTTGTGCTCGTTGCCGGTGGCGAACAGTATTTCCATCCAACAACCTACCCGTGGTACCTAACTCTGCCCGTGATCTTCTGGAAGCGCTCAATCACACGGCTGGCGGACTCGGTCTCGGACGGTGCGCTGTCACCGTCCAAGTAGCCACGAACGACGGCATCAACTGCACCTTCGAGGGACGAGTGGCTGGCCGTCAGACACTCTTTCAGAACCTGTAAATCCAGCCCTAGGTGCTCGAGCTCGGGCGATTGTCTCGCCAGGCCGAAATCGATGAGATGTACCTGCCAGTCATGGGAGACTATCACGTTGTGAGTCGTCAGGTCGCCGTGTGAGAACCCAGCCTCATGAAGGCTCCTGATAATGCGGCCTAGATGCTCGAGGCTACCGATGCCCGAAGAGCCGTCCTTCAGGGATTCATACAGCGGCCGCCCTTCGATCCTGGACATTAGAATCCAGGCTTCCCCCTGATCGAGGTCAATCAAGGACGGCGCAGGAAATCCAAGTTCATGCAGTCTGCCGAGAATTCGTGCCTCGGATGTGAGTCTCTGGCGCGTTAGCCTCCGATCTAGATCAGGGTGCCTGTAGCCCCGGGCTCGTCTGGTCTTCAGCACTGCTGGCCTGCCCAGCCAAGAGCCCGCTGTTACCGTAGCCTCGGCTCCCTCATGCAGGACCCCATGGGGGATCCACATGGGAATCGCCTCGATTGCCATGGGACTCCGAGGCTAGATGACTTGAAAGCGGTTGCACATGACGACTGCCCGGTCGGCATGGTCATCGAGATGCCCGAAGCACCCCTTCCCAGGGGGAAAATCGAGACTCCTGCCTATTCTGGTTCAGAGATTGAGGAGGAGGCACTGAGGCTTCAGGAGGCCATCAAGCAGCCCATGCGATGGGACTTGGAGCTATGTAGGGCGCTGGCTCCTTTGACTCTGGAGATAAACCGGCTTAAGCGCGAGCAGGGCGTCTTCCTCATCGCCCATTCATATCAGACTCCTGACATCGTCTATGGCGTTGCTGACTCGGTCGCTGACAGTTACTCGCTGTCCAAGGATGCCCGCGACGCGCCCCAGCAGACCATCCTGTTCTCCAGTGTTCGCTTCATGGCCGAGACAGCGAAGATAGTCAGCCCTCACAAGACGGTGCTGCATCCTTCGCCTGAGGCCGGCTGCTCGTTGAGCGATGGCATCTCCGCACAGGATGTGATTGACCTCAAGGAGGCCCACCCCGGTGTTCCAGTGGTCTGCTACATCAACACCAGCGCGGCTGTCAAAGCCGAGTGCGACGTCTGCGTCACAAGCAGCAACTACATCAAAATCTGCGAGCGCCTCCCTGGTGATCGGTTGATTTTCGTCCCTGATCGATTCATGGGCAAGCACCTCCAGACCGCTCTATCAGACAAGGAGGTCTTGGTCTATGGCGGCGAATGTGAGGTCCATGCGAATTTCACGGGGGAGAAAATCCGCACGTGGCGCAATAGCATGGACGACCACGGCGTGGATCTGGTGGTGATGAGCCATCCGGAGTGCGACGCGGATGTCCTAGAGGAGAGCGACGTGGTGGGAAGCAGCGAGATTCTCAAGGATGAGGCGTTGAGGATGGCCTCCAAGGGCCAGCGCGACTTCATGCTAGTCACCGAGTGCGGCACTGCCGACCGAGTGCTCGCCGAGAGCGATGAGGATCTCAATCTGATTGGCGCCTGCGTAATGTGCCGCCACATGAAGAGCACGCAGCTCGAGGACATCCTCCAAGCGCTCAGGGACCCGAGGGCAGATCAAGTCATCGAGCTTGACGCCGATGTCATCGAGAGTGCTCGCATGTGCCTCGATGAGATGTTCAGGCTGATGGATTGATCAGCCTTCCTTCCGGGAGGCTGACTGCTGCGCCCAAACGAACAGAAGGGGCAATAGCATCATGACTGATGCTTGCAGGAGCAGGGACGAGTACGGGTCGATGGTCTCCCCGAAGGAGTGGACGACAACTTCCACGGTACCATCCTCATTGTGTGCCACCCAGGCCACACCATCAACCAGCATCTGGGGCTGTGCTTGATCGACGTCCTCGTCGTGGGTCAGTTGAATCAGGCCCCCCTCGACCAAGTCAAAGACGTATACGTCATTGTTCCTCGTGAGATCATTGGTGGGTGCCGTGGGATTGTCCCTTGTGACTTGCAGGAATGCCAATCGGTCATTCGAGATGCTGGGGGAGGATGAGTCCCATCTGGGATTGGATAGCAGGGACTGATTGATGGTGAGCGTATCTATCAGCAGTGTTCGATTCACCGGACCCACGTCGACAACAGCCACAACCCAGTGGGAGTCCATTGCCAAGTCTATCACTGTGGAGTTGTTGTAGTCGAAAACCAGTCCCGAGTCAACCAGTGACTGCTCAGCCCTCTCTTCTGCCCTTGGATCGAGGGGTATGGTGATGGTCAACTGCGACTCGATGGAGGTGATGTTGACCACCGGGCCTGATTCGGTGGGCTCGGACCACGCGACGAGCGATTCGGAGGAGGCGAGGACTGTGGAGTTGATTCTCCCCATGGGCATCATAGTCTCCTGCTGCGATTCATCCATCAGATACACGCCATCTTCCATGAGGATGATGATTAGCGTCTCACCGCCTTGGTTGATTCCCAGTGCGAGATCGAGTATGGGCAAGTCGGTTTGCTCGCTGAAGACCGGTAGAAGGGCGTTCGCACCATTGTCATGCATGAAGTAATCGAGCCTATGCTCATCTCGGACAACGAAGCTTGTTCCAGAGGAAATGACTTGGGGCGCCTGAGCCCATTGCGCACCCCCTACCGTTCGGTTGCTCTGCGAAGTGATGTTCCATGCCGTTATTGACACGCCCCCATCTGCAGCCTCTTCTACGCCGACAAGCCACTCCCCGGAGCCAGATGCAGAGGTCGGTGACTCGGCCTCCTCGATCGTGAAGTTCTGATGGGTGGCATCCCACAGTAGAACCGAGCCAGTCAGCACGATCAGTGCTGTGATGAAGGCCTCTGTCTGCTCCTTGCCCGGCTCCCTGATTGGGTCCAACAGGGAGGAAGCAGCGTGCAGTGTCCGACGAATCGAAGTCCGGGGATCGTCGAGGGCTCTCGCGAGACGTCGGGTGAACAGTCGCTCGTCGGCAACGCGCCAGATAGGCCCGTGGGTCCTTGCAGTCATATTGACTGCCAAGATTGCAATCACCATGCCCCCGATTATGTCCACGATCCAGTGAATTCCGAGATAGAGAATCGAAAATGCCGTAATCATCATGAAGAAAACGAGGAATATGCGGTATTTCCTCCACCTACCGTCTTCGTCCCAACGATACATCGACAGCCAAATCGCAAATGGCAGACCAATATGGAGACTTGGCATCCCGTTGGTGAAGGGGTCGATTCGGTTGAACCAGTTGTGGATCTCAGGTGTTAGGTCGTATGCGATGGTCTCCATGGCGGGGATGTAATTCCCGGAGACCCTGACGTTGAGGAATAGGTAGAATGGGATTGCAAGGAGGTAGGCCCAGAACATCGAGAGAGAGACTCGATCAGCCATGTGTCTATCATCGAAGTAAATGGGGTAAACGAAGGATGCGAAGGTCGCGGTCATGAAACCCATCACATAGAAGTGCGTCAGAGCGATATCGAGGAATTCGTTCCTCAGACCCTCTTGGATCCACAGGACGATATCCCCCTCTACCGCATATACGAGGGGAGTCATGTCGAGTTGTGTATTTGCCATTAGAATGCGGTCCAAGCCATCCAGCACGTCTTTCCACAGGTATACTGAGAAGACCACTATCATATGGGCCCAGTAGCGCCTGAACATGTCGATGAAGCCGTCCATGCTGACTTTGGCATATGGCGGCTTGAAGATAGGAATCATAGCGATGCTGATCAGAATTGCTCCCGTCACCCAAGTTATGTATATCCCGGTATCAGCAGGCATCCCAGACTTTCCGGGATGCGGCTATGACATCAATTCGACCCATGTCGGAGCATTTTCAAGTGATTCTGAGCGATTGGTCCGAACCGCCCTCGAGCTCTTCGGTGATTCGTGCGACTATGGAATCGAAGGCCCGAGCAGTCTCCCCTTCTGGGTCGGCGATGATTCGGTGGACACCGTCATCACCCCCTCTGACGATGCCGGGATCGAATGGCAGTGAGCCTAGGAAGGGTACTTCGAGATCGATCGAGGACGCCTCGCCACCGCCTGACTTGAAGACGTCAAGAGTAAGGGTCCAGTTGCCCCCCTCATCCGTATTGCATTCGAGTGGGACGCCGCTCGGCCCAATCACTGAGACCTTGGTGTTTGGCTCCGCAGTCCCTCGAATTGTGTAGCCCCTCATGTTCTCTATCACACCGAGGATGGGTAAGGAGATCGTCTTGGCGAAGTTAATCGACTTGCGGCTGTCGAGTAGTGCGACCTCCTGGGGGGTTGTCACGATGACGACCCCGTCTATCCCCGGCATGCTCTGGCTGACGGTCAACGGCTCATCGCCGGTACCCGGGGGGAAGTCGATTACCAAGGCGTCAAGGTCCCCCCAAGCCACGTCGCCGATGAACTGCTGTATGGCACCGAGCTTGATAGGACCACGCCAGATCACTGGCGTATCAGGGCCATCCAACAGGAAGGCCATCGAGATTACCTTCAGGCCATGTGGGCCGATAGCAGGGAAAATCTGGCCATCCTCCACATTGAGGTCGGCATCCCCTAGTCCTAGCATCTTGGGGACGTTCGGGCCGGTGATGTCGATGTCCATCAGCCCCACTTTCTTTCCTTGACGGGCCAGAGACAGGGCGAGCCCGGTGGCAACGGTGGATTTGCCGACCCCTCCCTTGCCTGAGAGAACCATCACCTTGTGCTTGATTCCCTCGTCCATCTTGCTGATTCGCATCTTTCGCTGAATTTGCTGATACGCCTGCTCCATCTGAGCACGCTGCTCGTTCGAGGGGTCAGTCTGAGGTGGCTGCTGGATGCCGTCGGGGGAATGATGGGATATCGGAGAATCTGCCATCACTCAAAGGGCAACGACTGGCGTACTTCAAACCTGTTCTGTAGTCTCAACGAGGTATTCGTAGATTCGATTTCGTGTAGTTCATTAGCCATCGCATTGTTGCGGCAACATGCGACTGCTATTCGTATGCGTTGGGAATACCTGCCGAAGTCAGATGGCCGAGGCGCTCGCCAAGGACTTGGGGCACAAGGCCATGTCCGCGGGAACCAACCCAGGGGGCAATGTGGCAGAGAAATCCCTAGAGGTGCTGGGGGAGCTCGGTATTGACGCCTCGGCACAGTACCCGAAGTCCGTCGATTCGATTGATGCCACTGGCTTCGACAGAATCATCAGCATGGGGTGCGGGGTCGAGTGCCCGATACTCCCGATAGACGAGGACTGGGGGCTGGATGACCCTTATGGAATGGGAATTGAAGTCTACAGGAAGACCCGTGATAGGATAATCGGGCGTCTCGCAGGGCTATCCTGAGGTCCGACGCTTAGAAAAGTCGCTCTGGTTTCCAACGGGCTGCGCGAGTGTAGTGTAGCGGTTATCACCCCACGTTGCCAACGTGGGAACCCGGGTTCAAATCCCGGCACTCGCACCACAAATTAGGAGTGGTCTTCATTCATAGAGGGAATATTCCACAACATACAGGATTCACACTGTTATCGCCCCCGCCGATGGCACATCTTTCTTGAGTAGAAGCGGTGTCGGACCAAACATGTGCGGTTGGCCGAAATTGCAACCAATGCCGAACGGGCTTGTCAACTACGGCGTTACTGATAGTGGAATAGCCATAATCGAACTGTCATCAGACTCTGCTGGAGAACCATGGATGGAAGGCAAGACCTCTGTCAACACCTACACTCACTCGATGATGCGGGACATCGATGAAGCCGTTCTGAAAGCCCGATTCAACGATGATGTGACGGTCATCATCTTGACTGGGCACGGAGAGAAGTTCTTCTCCGCTGGTGCCAGCATTTCGATGCTCGATAGCGTCACTCCCGGATTCAAGTACTTCTTCTGCCTTCACGCCAATGAGACACTGAGCCGCCTCGAACAGACTCCGAAACTTGTAATCGCAGCGCTGAATGGTCACGCTGTTGGTGGTGGACTGGAAATCGCCATGGCAGCAGACATCCGAATCGGCCGGAAGGACGCCGGACAAGTCGGGCTTCCTGAAGTCTCCCTCGGCGTCCTAGCCGGAACTGGCGGTACCGCCCGCCTCTCACGATTAGTGGGCAAGGCGAAAGCAATGGAAATCATGGTAACTGGTAGAAAGTTCTCCTACGAGGAGGCGATGGAGATGGATCTGGTACACGATGTCTGGGACGGTGATGCGGAGCAGTTCAAACTGGATATCCTAGATTATGCTGGCCAGTTCACCCTGCCGTTCGCGGCTAGCAAGGCGATAGGCAATATCAAGCGCAGTGTCCAGAGTGGGATGGAGATACCCTTGGAGTATCATCTCGCACTGGAACGAGAGTTGCAATCCGACCTCTTCCATAGCAAGGACGCTAAGGTAGGCATCGCAGCGTATGTCGAGAAGAAGACGCCCCGCTTCGAGGGCAATTGAGATCTATTGGAGATATTAGAATGGGTTCCACCAAGATTGTCGAGCAGTATCGGCCCAACTTTGAGGGTTGGATACAGCAGTTCAACGAATGGCAATCACGTATCGGATTCGAATCAGGTTGGCTCGGGGATTACCAATTCGAAATAAAATTCGATTGGAGCATAGCTGGTGAAAGGATTGAGTTTGGCGACTTTGAAGGGATGCCTAAATGGGAACGCAGGATGCAAGTCCCACAGCAGAACATCCGCGATGCCATCATCAATATGGTGAGCGTCCAAGGTGACACAGAGTTCGCCTCGGTCGAGCAACAATGGCACCTTCTAGACTCAGCCCCGACCGAATACGATCGAAAATCCGCACTTCGCATAATGTGTGAGGAGCAGCGTCATGGTTGGCAGATGGCTTACGTATTGTGCAACTATTTCGGTGATCAAGGAATTCGAGAGGCACAGAAGCTGCTTGAGCGAAACTCATCAGCCAATCCTGTCCGCGGTGAGGACGATAGGCCCCGCCTGCTGGGTTCGTTCAACGAGCCGATAAATCACTGGCTCGACTTCTTTATGTTCACACATTTTATTGACAGAGATGGGAAATTCCAGTTGAAGATGCTCAGCACATCATCATTCAAGCCCTTGGCAGCGAGCATGGGTCCAATGCTCAAGGAGGAGTCGTTTCATCTAGGTACAGGAGCAAATGGAATCCGCCGAATCGTCACCCAGGGCGTCATTCCGTGTGCACTAATCCAGAAGTACGTCAACAAGTGGGTCAGCACCGGTCTCGACCTATTCGGAGTCGACGAGTCGACTTCGGCTGAGTGGGCCTACGTCTACGGAATCAAAGGGCGCTATGACGAGCGTGACAACGAGGTGGTTGCCGACCGCGAACATCTCAATGAAGAGAGTCGCAGCCTTTACTTCGATGAACTCAACAAGGAGATGGAGGCCATCAATGCCAGAAGGAAGGATGGTGAGCCGGAGTTGTTCATTCCCTCTGACAAGTTCAACCGAAGCGTTGGCAAGTTCAAGGGTGATAGGCACGATCTTCGCGGCAATCCGTTTGAAGGGGGTGACGAGGACTGGGAGCAGTACATCAATGACTCTCTGCCGGGTGACGAGGATGAGTCTCAACTACTGGAATTCTTCAAGGAAGAGTGGATTCAGTATCGCGAATGGAAGGAGTGAATCCCTCGGGGTGATATGATGCAGGCACACGCCCTGCTCAGCATCGATCGGGAGCAGCTTCGACCGTTCTTTGAACGGGTACCTGAGTTGTTTGAGGCTCACCATGGCCATGAGGGCCAAGATCCTGAGGGATACCAGGAGCTCCTCTATCGAGTATATCGGCCATACACAAATCGAATGTTCGATATGATAGACGAGTGGATGGGGCACGGACATCGTAGTTGGCACAGCGACGTAGAGCGCGAGGTGCTGCTGATGCTGTATGCAATACGCTATCCAGACACACTTCTTCTGGAGAGTCTTTCGGACGAGGTGTATCTGGACATCAGGCGCATCTCCGGTTATCTGCACTTCATGAAGCATACATACACAATCTGGGATGAGGACACTCGCAAGGGACTCGCTAGATTGGGGATTAAAATTCCCAACACGGACAGAGCTGATCCCTTCATCTACGGCGCTTACATTTCAGCTATCGAACTACTCAAGGAATTGGCTCCATATCACTCCTTCATGGAACACGACGTGCCTCGACAGCGTCTCTTCCAAGCAGCCTTGGCGGGCTATGGTAGGGAGGGGTGAGAATGCTGCAGAGAGTCGCAGTAATCGGAGCAGGCACGATGGGTGCTGGAATTGCGCAAGTTTGTGTTCAGACGGGTTGGGAAACGAATCTGTTCGATGCTTATCCAGAAGGATTGCGGCGTGGCATGAATGCCATTAAAGAATTCTGGGATAGTGGAATCGCTCGAGGAAAAACAACTGTCGAACAGAAAGAAGAATGGTCAGCAAAACTCCACACATTCTCCGATTTGAGGGATGCTGTCAAAGATGTGGATTTGGTGATTGAAGCAGTTCCTGAAAAAATGAAAATTAAAGCGAGAATATTTCATGTTCTTTCCAAAGAAACGAAAGAGAATTGTATCTTAGCAACGAATACATCCTCACTATCGATTTCTGATATTGCTTCAGCATCTAGTAAGCCAGACAAGGTAATTGGAATGCATTTCTTCAATCCGGTTCCCGTCATGCAGTTGCTGGAGTTGGTGCGACATGATGGAGCGTCGGACGATACTATTTCTACGGCATGGGCCATCGGCGAGGCGATGGGAAAGACACCCATCCTAGTGAATGATGTTCCGGGATTCGCGACCAGCCGCTTGGGCGTGGTGCTTGGCAATGAGGCAATCAGGATGCTGGCTGATGGTGTGGCCAGCGCCAGCGACATCGATGCCGCGATGCGCTTGGGGTATGGGCATCCGATGGGCCCTCTGGAGCTGTCAGATCTCATTGGCCTCGATGTTCGACACGATATTCTAAACAACCTTGCTGATGCATTTGATGATGGGAGATATCGGCCCCACCCGATGTTGACTGAATTGGTTGATGCAGGTGATTTGGGCAAGAAGACCGGCCGGGGAATCTACGATTGGGGTTCTGGTGAGAAGGCTGAACGAAATCGGGGATGAGGTATTCGCATTCCTATGGGCCAAACTCGCCGATATCTTCTGAGGGAACGCCGGCACTCGCACCATTGAGCGATGTTCATTCCAGATTTGAGTCGCGCATTGCGTAGACGAAGGCACCGAGGCCGAGCACTAGCATGAGGCTAAGGGAGCCGATGACCATCTCGGTCGAGTGCTCGGTGACCCAGTTACTGCCATCGCCACCAGAGGAAGCTCTCTCGAGCGTGATGATATGATTCTGCTCACTTGTTGGGGTCATTGACAGAAAACCATCGGTAGCCCGAACCCGAATCGGCATCTCCCCTTCGCCCAAAGTGGACCTAGCGTCGAACTGGAGGGTGTATATGCCGTCTCCAGCAACGCGATCCGGCCCGGTTCCGTCATCGGAAAGCAGCAGCCAATTCTCCGACTGGCCTATGGGGGCCAATCTGCCTATCTTCGCCTGTGCCGACGAGACATCGTCGAAATCGTGAATCGTCACCTCGATCGTGTGGCCCAATGCATCACCCGACAAGGGCAGTTTGACGCTTTCAACCACTACTTGGTCTCGCAATAGGGTGAGGTTCGATATGGTTGGTGGATCGTTCTCGATCTTGAGCTGCTTGGCTGCCTTGGAAAATGCTCCTGTCTGGACATTGGTCGTCGAAATCGAGGCATCATCCTCGTCGATGATGAGAATGGGGATGGACTGCTTGCCCGGAGCCATGCTTTCTGGCACAGTGAAGGTCCCGGACCAGACTTCGCTCGTGCTAGTCAGTTGAGTCAGTTCCCCGCCAATGCCCAACAGGTCAACTGCGACGGACTCGATTCCGTGTCCGTCCATCGCCGTGACTGTCACATCGACCTGTTCGCCGCGAAAGGTGGTCTCCGGAGAGAAGTCGATGGACGTCATCCGTGGCGGGGCGTTTGTGACAAGGAGGCTAGCATCAGTGTCTACAGTGGTCCAGACATCCTGCATTGTAACCGTCATAGGGATATGGCCGAACTGCAGGCCGTCGTGGGAAATGCGGGCGGTCCAGACGCTGTCGTGGATGACCTGGTCCCCCAATAGCCCCGAGTCGGAGAGCTCGATAGTGCCTAGGCCGATTCCAGAGAGATCGGCGCTGACTGCGATGATGTCGGTATCGACATCGACGACGGCTATCTCCAGATGGGCCGTGCCCCCTTCGGTCGTAAGGATGCCCTCGCGGAACCTGACCGAAGACTGGGGGTCGGAGAAGAGGGACGGGGGGGTGTTCTCATCGAGGGTGATGATGGCGGGGTACAGGACTCGGTCAATGGTCTGGTGCTCGAGGAAGTCTATGTCGTCCGCAGGTCCGGATTCTCCAAGTTCGACTTCCACCCAGCGGTTCACCTCGCTGAGGAGGCCAGCAAGCATGCCCTCGTTGATGACGCTTCCAGAAGCGAGGCTGTCTTCGCCAAAATAGCCTTGCCAATCAGCGATGCTGAGATTGTGACCATCGAGCTCCTGTTCGCTCTCCCCTATCACAGTCACATCCAGCACCATCGCTGAGTTGCCCACCAGCGAGAAGCTGTCGCCGACAATGAGGATCTGAGGGCAGACCCCGGTCTCCCTGGAAATGTGATTCGAGAAGACAGAGGAGGCCTCGGGAGCCTCGGCTTGGCGGATGAGGGGGGAGTTCTCAGGATACTCGTCTACTGAGCCGTTGTCCTCGACGTAGGTGTAGCGTATGGTACGATTCCACCAGTCTTCCTGTGGGACGGTGTACTCGTAGGTCAGGTTATGCTCGGCCTCGAACTCCTGCTCGATTGGCCCGAAAGGCGTGGTCGAAACGTTGAGCCAGACCTCATTCTGTATCTTGTCAGCCTCGAACAGGTTCCCACTAGCGTTCTCGTATACACTCGATTCGACGATTCTCCTTACAAAGCCGAAGCTGCCCTCGGCGTCACCATCATAGGTGCCGTCCACAATGACGGTGTTTGCTACCGTCTCGCCTCCCTCGGATTGGAAGTGGAAGATCGGGATGGTGCCATTCGCCTCGATGTACGGGTATTCCTCCGAGGCGACGAAGTCGAAATCCCCGCTACCATAGAGGCGCGTGTACTGGTCGGTTCGGATTCCCTCCTCCCACTTCTCTCGCATGATTAGCTCATCGAGTTCGAAGGAGAAGCTGTTGGAGCCAGCGCCAGAAAGCCTCACTGAGGCGTTGGCCTCGATCTGGACGTCTTGGAGGCGCCGGAAGCCGTCGTCATCCCATATCTCGTAGTAGAACAGCGAGATCTGTCCAAAGGCACCGGTTGTGCTGTTGTTGTCGCCCCCATTGAAGGAGAGCCATCCGGTGCCCTCGAAACGCATGCGCTCGGTCACCTCTCCCTCTGAGAAGGAGCGTAGGACGTAAGCATCGCTAATCTGGGCGTCTATGGCGAAGTCGCCCCCGTCTTCACCACCTTGCAATGATAGGGTCCCGTCACCGGACATCTCGAAGTCCTGCTGGATCAGCTCTGTGCCGTCATAGGTCTCGTTGAGCCAAATCCTGTCTAGGTTCAGGCTCACCACGACACCACCAGAATCATTGGTCAAATCGAGGAAGAGGGTGCCATTGCCAAGTTCGTTCGACTCGAGGATACTGCCGGCCCGCCTCTGCCAGCCACGGCCCTCGAAGGAGATTCCTTGGCTCTCGACCTCCTCCATCCCTGTGAGCGACCAGTCGGTCTCGCGAGTCACCTCGTGATCTGCGATAGGCTGATTCCAATTGGTGACCTTGAGCGTTCTGCTGCAAACTGCTTCGATGGTTTCGACCTCGATTGTCACGATATCGTCGAAGACGGGAGTGGTGGAGAGCAATACATCGATTTCACCACCAGCGCTGATCATTGAAACATTGAAGGTATCGATGATGTCGATGCCTTCGCGAAGATGGTGCACGCTGAGGTTGGTTGCTCCGGGGGAGGAGCCGTTGGTGAATGGGGGGTCGAAGGCGACGCGGTACCTGTGCAATACTCCGATGGTGTAGTTCCCATCGTCATCCCACTGCCAGTCCTCGTCCCAGTCGACGAGGACCTGGCATGTCATAGCCTGCTCTTCCTGCGCGCTGACCATGCAAGCGGGAAAGCTCAGCAGGATCAGGGACAGCACTGCTAGTGCCTCACGGCCTCGTGACACGCTGCCCTCCTGAGATTAGGGCATTTCAACCAATGCCCATCCTGTCAGCCACTCGGACCCTAGAAGAGGGGTTCCTCGTAGTCATCGTCGACGCCGGATCGCTCTCTCCAGAGATTGGCGGGCATTCCGTCGTAGATGTCAGCGTACGGGTCCTCGTTAGCAGTCTTCTTCCTCTGGGCCTCCGCTGCGGCCTTGGCGAAGTTCTCGGCATTGGGCTTGAACTTCCAATAGTGAATTCTCCACTCCCTGCCATCCCACAAGGTGGTCTCCTCGGACTCAGTAGTCAGCAGGTCGTAGTCCTGAAGTTGGTAGAACAGGTTCCTGTCCGTGGGCTCGAGGGCATTGTCAATTATGCGGTTGGAGAAGCCGAAGAAGCCTAGCGCGTGCTCGGCGATCGACTCTGCGACAGTTGTCTCCATGTCGATATCGACCTTGCTCTTGATGGCCTGGGTGAGTTGTGCCAGCGTCAGCCCCATGTTCCCACCCTTATGCAAATGGGAGGGCGGCTTTATTTCAAACATCGGGCCAAATGTGCCGATTCGTCCATCCGGAGTCCCCGAAGCGGTTAATCTGAGCGTCCTCGTCGCTTGCCTGTGAGCGATTCGCACGCACCGAGCTTCCTAGGACTGAAGGAGTCCGAGTCGGGTCCGTGGGACGTCGTGGTGCTCCCGGTCCCGCTCGAGATGACCGTGAGCTATGGCGATGGGACGGCCGACGGGCCCGCCGCATGTATCAGAGCGAGTTCGCAGGTCGAGCTGCATGATCCCATCCTACCCGCCGAGCTCCCTTGCGGCGCCTCGATCCATACCGCAGAGCCTTGGTCCTCCGAGGCCCCCAGCCTGCGTGAGCAACTTGACTCGATAGTCAGTTACCTCGGGCCTTGGTTGGGTGGTAAGCACTTCCCGCTGGTCCTAGGAGGCGAGCATGGGATCCTGCTTCCCATCGTGGAGGCCCTGGAGGGGCACCCGGGAATCCCGAGCCTTGCTGACCTCACGATTGTTCAGGTTGATGCTCACGCTGATCTGCGAGATGAGCTCAATGGGGAGCGCCTCTCCCACGGAACGGTGATCAGGAGGGCTTTGGATGCTGGAGTTGGGGGGGTGATCCAAGTCGGAGTCAGGGCCTATAGCAAGGAGGAGTCCGAACTCATCGAGCAGGACGAACGAGTCGAGACATGGCTGGCACGCAATCTCTTCGATGTCGCAGACGGGCAGTTGGGGTGGACGAGGCTGCTGGAGAGGTTCTCCAGGATCGAGGGTTCCGTCTGGCTGACCTTCGATGTGGATGGTCTCGATGGCGCCTTGGTTCCATCCACCGGAACGCCGATCCCAGGAGGTCTGTCTCACTGGGGGGCGGCCGAGCTCATCGAAGCGTTGTTCGCCGCCCCGGGGTGCGAGGTCCTAGGAGCGGATGTGAACGAGATCGTGCCGGATGACGAGGGCTCGCTGACGGAGTTCAGCGCAGCACTCACAGCCACTAAGATCCTGGCTTGCCACATCCTCGCGCAGCATCCTCAGAAGGGTTGAATCACCCTACTGGCTCCCGTTTCCATGCAGCGTGCCGCGGCGCTGGTGCTATTCGTCATGGTCGTCGTCGGTGGTGGTGCCCCCGCCGCCAGCGCCCAGCAGCCGGGCATCCTCCAAGATCACTGGTACCACAGTTACGCCACGCTGACCGTGGATCTGCAGGCGTGGGAGGATGACTACCCGGAGGTGGTCCGGCTGACCAGCGCGGGAACCACGCTGCACGGCAGGCAGCAGTGGGTGCTCCAGATATCGGACTGGTCGGTTGGGAACAAGAGCGACGGCTCTCCCAAGGAGAAGGTGTACATCGATGGGGGGCACCACGGCAACGAGCACTTGGGCACCGAGCTCGCATTCCTGACCGCCGAGTTCTACATCGAGGGGTGGGGG
Source organism: Methanobacteriota archaeon (assembly GCA_002722735.1). Lineage (GTDB taxonomy): Archaea > Thermoplasmatota > Poseidoniia > Poseidoniales > Thalassarchaeaceae > UBA36. The sequence continues at coordinate 28,953 of PBMR01000010.1, read as the reverse complement.
GGTGGCGATACCGAGGTCATCGGAGTGCTGCAGAGCACCGAGATTCACATCATGGTGCTGATTAACGCCGATGGAAATGACGCCGACACCCGCTGGAACATGAACCAAGTCGACTTGAACCGCAACTACGACCACCACTGGACAACCGACGAGACTGCTAGTGGGGACGGGCCGTTCAGCGAGCCCGAGACCAGCAACAACGCCGACTACATGCACGAGTGGGTGACCGAGGCCGATCTCTACGTTACCATGCACACGGGTACGTGGATTCTGGCCTACCCATGGGGCTTCACTCCCAGCATGCCCTCGGACTGGGAGCTCTTCGAGTTCATCCGTGACGACATCCACGAGAATATCGACGGCGATCTGCCAATTCGCAATGCCAACGCCGGAATCTACCCGACCCACGGCACCAGCCGCGACTACGGCTACGGTGTGATGGGATTCCCGTGCTTCACCTTCGAGACAGACGACGAGCAGTTTCTACTCGGCAGCATTCAATCGGTCAGCGACCGTCTATCCCTCGAGCTCGAGGTGATGCGTTACCTGATCTCCAACGTCTGGTACTGGCGAGCCAGGCTCAGCGTGGACTCCCTGGTGGTCGAGGACGGCTATGTCGATCTGAGCGTGACCAATCTGGGACGGGCCAGCACAGTGAACGCCACCGTGCACTACGTGAACGAGGCGGGCGAGGTGCTATGGCACTCTGACAACTTCAGCGTAAACGCCAGCAACCTCATCGATGCGCGGCTCGACGCAAGCGATCTGGTCACGACGGCTGGGGGGCACTTCGAGCTGCACTACCAGAAGAGAGTGATTGACGCTGCCCTGTGGATCAACGAGCCGATCAACGAGTCGGTGGTGACTGTTAAGGAAGGCAGCGATGGCCTGCTGCCAGCGCCCTCGCTGGTGCTGAACCTGCTGTGCGTGCTGGTCGCAGCGAGTAGGGCGAGAAGGACGGAATCAGCGTAAATTCACGAATATATTATTGAAAAATCACTCTAAGGGGAGATTTTTTGAGGCAATTCTTTGTATATCAAGAATGAATCGGCATGTTTGATATAATTATGGATTGGAGCAATTGTGAATTTGGAGATGTAGGCGGGCATTTGGTTCTGCCTTTGTTCGAAGGCATCGAAAAGGCGCCGAACAACGCGCTTGCTGGCTTGGGAAGAGGTCAACGCACCCTTGTCAGGGAAGCGATAGCATCGGGTGATTTTGAGGCCAAGAAGGGGAAGCGGATGTCAGTGTGGACGCCGGAATGCAACATACTGCTGGTCGGTATGGGCGAGAAGGGCGATCTCGGGCACAAGCGGGCCCGCGACACAGGTGCTCGGTGCATTGCCGTGATGTCGAAGAGGAAGGGGCTGGATGTGACCGTGAGATTCACATCCGGATGGACCAGCAAGCACATGATAGACTTCGCAGAAGGGATGATGCTGCGAGATTACGAGTTCCTAGAGCATCAGGAGGCCGATGAGGATCACATCGCCGATCCGTGGCGCGTCGAGTTCCAAGCGAGTGCTAGGCACCAGGGGGCACTCAACGAGGGCTTGGACCGCGCCCATGCCGTGGCGGGGGGCGTCCACCTAGCGAGGAACCTCGGAAATGAGCCGGCCAACATCCTCTATCCAATGGAATATGCCCGCAGAGCAGAGGAGTGGGCTAAGGAGAAGGGCGACGTCAAAGTAGAGGTATACGACTGGGACAAGCTGCAGGAGCTCGGCATGGGCGGCCTGATTAACGTCGGAAAGGGCAGCGAGCGCAAGCCGTGCATGGTCCTGTTCACGCTCAATCCCGAAGCCGACGAGGGCGTCCAGAGACCGTGCATAGTCGGAAAGGGCATCACCTTCGACACAGGGGGGATCTCGATCAAGCCGTCAGGCGGAATGTGGGACATGAAGTACGACATGTGCGGGGCTGCCACGGTATTCGGGCTCATGCAAGCCCTGCACGCATCCGGGTATGACCGGAGGGTGAACGGCATCACCTGCCTCGCGGAGAACATGCCCAGCGCAGGCGCGTACCGCCCTGGTGATGTGATCAAGACTTTCTCCGGCAAGACCGTAGAGGTATTCAGCACCGACGCCGAGGGTCGAAACGTCCTCGCAGACGGCCTGTGGAAGGCCGGCGAGTTCGATCCCGAGTACGTCGTCGACCTAGCTACCCTGACTGGTGCGATCGTGGTCGCGCTCGGCAATCAGATCACCGGGATGTGGAGCAACGACAGGGATGTGCGCAGGCGACTCTCCAAGGCCGCAAGCAGGTCGGGCGAGCCGGTGTGGCACATGCCGCTGAACGACCAGTTCCGCAAGTACATGACAGACTCCGCATTCGCCGACATCCGCAACGGCTCGATAGGCGGCCGTGCCGGCTCGTCCAATGCCGCTGCCTCCTTCCTCGAGTTCTTCGTGCCTCATCGTAACTACGACGAGGATGCAGACAAGATTCCCTGGATTCATCTCGACATCGCCGGGACAGCCTGGGGTCCGGGCTCCAAGGCGCGCTCAGAGGGCGCTAACCCGCTGTTCCAGTACGGGGTCTCCGGAGTTCACGTAAGGACGCTGCACCGACTGATAACCGAGGGCTGATCAGGACTCGTCGTCATCGTCGGCTTCGACGACCTCGAAGTCGGCGTCGACGACTTCCTCGTCGTCATCGGACTCCTGCTCGGCCATCTCTGCGGCAGCTGCCTCGTAGAGCTTGGTGGAGACTGCGTGCATGGACTGCTCCAGCTCGCTCATCTTGGTCTGTATGGCGGCCTCGTCGAGGTCCTCGAGCGCTATCGGCTGGTCGTCCTTCACAATCAGGGCCTCTAGCTCGTTCAACTTGGCTCGGACCGGTTCGGTATCCTCGTCGGTGAGCTTGTCACCTGCCTCGTCGAGCATCCTGCGAGTCTGGTAGACGACGCTATCGGCGGCGTTGCGCATCTCGACTTGTGTTTTGCGCCTCTTGTCCTCGTCAGCGAACTTCTCAGCCTCGGTGACCTTCTGCTGAATCTCGTCCTCAGACAGGGAGGTCTGGCTCTCGATCTTGATTGACTGCTCCTTGCCCGTTCCGAGGTCCTTGGCAGAGACGCTGACGATGCCGTTGGCATCGATGTCAAAGCTGACTTCGATCTGCGGGATTCCCCGAGGCGCAGCTGGGATGCCCATCAGGTGGAAGCGGCCGAGCGTGATGTTGTCCTTGGCGAAGTCGCGTTCCCCCTGCAGTACGTGGACCTCGACAGCGGGCTGGTTGTCCGCAGCAGTTGAGAAGGTCTCGGACCTGCGGGTGGGTATCGTGGTATTGCGCTCGATCATCGTGGTGGTAACACCACCCAGTGTCTCGATTCCCAATGTCAACGGTGTGACGTCGAGCAGGAGCACATCGGTGACACCCTCGTCACCGACGATGATACCGGCCTGGAGGGCAGCGCCCATGGCGACGGCCTCATCGGGGTTGATGCCCTTGAACGGGGCCTTTCCGACCTCCTTCTCGATTGCCTTCTGGACAGCAGGGACCCTCGTGGAGCCCCCCACCAAGAGGACCTTGTCGACGTTGCCCTTCTTGATTCCAGAGTCCTTCATGGCCTGTCGGGTCGGGCCCATTGTGCGCTCAATCAAGGAGGAAACTAGCTTCTCGAACTTGGAGCGGGAGAGCGTCATGTCAAGGTGCTCTGGCTGACCGTCCCTCATGGTGATGAACGGGAGGTTGATCTGGGTCGTTGCCGTTCCAGATAGCTCGATCTTGGCCTTCTCAGCACCCTCTCGAATCCTGCTCATGGCCTGAAGGTCCTTCTTCAGGTCGATCCCTGTGGATTTCTTGAACTCGGAGACGACCCAATCGATGACAACGTCATCGAAGTCATCACCACCGAGACGATTGTCACCACTGGTGGCCTTGACTTCGATCTGCGGCTGACCGTCGACCTGGTAGATCTCCAGGATGGACACATCGAAGGTCCCGCCACCGAGGTCGTAGACCAGTATCGTCTGGTCATCATCCTTGTCCACACCGTACGCGAGCGCGGCCGCGGTCGGCTCGTTGATGATTCTCAGAACCTCTAGTCCGGCGATCCTCCCAGCATCCTTGGTGGCCTTGCGCTGGGAGTCGGAGAAGTAGGCGGGGCAGGTCACTACGGCCTGCTTGACCTCTGTCCCGAGGTACTCCTCAGCATCGGCCTTGAGCTTCTGTAGCACGAAGGCCGATATCTCCTGCGGCGAGTACTTCTCACCATCGATCTCGCTCGTCCAGTCCGTGCCCATCTCTCGCTTGACTGAGATAATTGTCCGCTCCGAGTTGGTGACTGCCTGCCGCTTGGCGGTTACTCCGACCAGCCGCTCGCCGTCCTTGGTGAACGCGACCACGCTGGGAGTGGTCCTCGACCCCTCGGAATTGGGGATGACCACTGCCTTCCCCCCCTCTATCGTGGCCACGCAGCTGTTGGTAGTTCCCAAATCGATTCCTATCACTGTTGGACTCATGCTCTTGTCTCCTGTATCTTCCCCATCGTCTACTGCAGGTCGAAAGTGATGTCCAGAATCCCGTTGTTCAAGACCCATTGAGGCTGTCCCTTCGCAATGTGGGGCAGGACGTAGCGCTTGAACGGGCGAGGTTGGGTGGACCGCATCAGCTGCAGCACCTCACCACCCCCAGTCAGGCTCAGCTCAAGGCTGTCCGCACCGATCTCGCTGTGCCTGGAGATGTCGATGGTGATGTGCATCTGTCCATCGTTAACGAACACGTCATCACCGGGAATCGAATCGTCGTCAGGGGACTGTGCCCTCTCATCCACATTGATCTGGACCTCGGACTCAGTCTGTTTAACCTGAATGTCGACGCCCATCTTCCTGAGAAAGTCGCCGAGCCCCTGAGGGCCGCTCAGCATGGATTCCATCTGCCTTCTGAGCTCCTCTGGGTTTGAGTCGATGCCGAGTTTGAACTCGCTCATCGCCATTCGGTCGGGGTCTATTCCCATCTCCTCAAACTGGTTCCTGACCTGGTCAATCATCGACCGGAGGGTCTGGATGTCTATGGGAATTCCCATCTCCTCGAACATTCGAGCCATCTCCTCGATGATCTCCGCGTCGAACTCATCTCGCTCGCTGCCCGACATTCTACCACTACTCAACCTGAGGTTGTATAGTGCGATAGAGAGGGGGTATTTCAATCAAACGGATGCAATGCGATTTTTTAGGTCCTGAACGAGCATGAGCGGATTCAAAACGGAGCCTAGGCTCGGTGCCACACCATGGTAGAAAACGAGCAGGACGTCGCCCTCGAGGACACCGACCGCATACACGGGCGAGAAGCCCTCGTCAACAACGTCAAGGCGGCCTCATCCCTTGCGGACGCGATCAGGTCGACCCTTGGCCCCAAAGGACTGGACAAGATGCTCGTAGAGGCAGATGGCTCGGCACTGGTGACCAACGACGGCGTGACCGTTCTCGAGACTGCTCAGGTCGAGCACCCGACGGCTCGACTGCTGATCGACGCGTCGTCCTCGCAGGACCGGGCTGCTCGGGATGGGACGACCACCACAGTCCTCCTCGTCTCCGAGATGCTCCATAACGCGCTGGAACTCGTTCGCATGGGAGTCCATCCCTCCGTGGTCGTAAATGGCTACGGAATCGCCCTAGAGGAGGCGCTTGAGGAAGTCGAGAGGGTGGCACGAGAGGCGGATGAGGATCAAAGGCTGCAGGTCGTCAGAACGACTCTGGAAGGTAAGGCTGACTCGAGGCTGTGCGACTTGTTCGCTGGTCTGGCAATCCAGGCCGCCGATGCTCTGTCCGAGGAGGATGGTGGCGGAGACCTAGAGAGGCTGCGAGTCAAGCGCCTGCAAGTCAGGCAGGGCAATGTGATGGACAGCAGCCTGGTTCAGGGGCTCATGCTGCCCAAGTCGAGGGTCGACATCTCCACTCCAGCGAGCTCTGGAGGAGGGGTTGTGGCGATAGTGGACGGAGGTCTGGAGCACCCAAAACTGGAGATCAGTGCGAAGATCGAGGTCAACAGCCCGGGCGTGATTCAGGGCTTCCACGACAGGGCTATCGAGAACCTTCAGAGGCAGGTGGACCACCTCGCCTCACTAGGCGTCGATCTTCTGATAGTGCGAGACGGAATCGCAGACGAGGGTATCTCCTTGCTCGTGAAGGCCGGAATCACGGCCTACAGACGCTTCGAGCGGACCGATCTGGAGCTTCTGTCGAAGATGACCGGGGCCAACCTCTCCAGGGATGCGCTCCACATCGATGAGGGTGACTTGGGCAGTTATGCCGGCCGTTCCGAGGAGTCCATCGCCGAGGTCAAGCACACTCTGATCGAAGGTACTCGTGGAGGCGCGATGACGCTCGTGGTCAGGGGCTCCTCGCCGGCGGTGCGCGAAGAGGCAACTCGGGTCTTCGACGATGCGATCGGAGTTGCCCACAGGCTCACTAGCAAGCCAGGCATCCTCCCCGGGGGAGGGGCGATCCAGACTCATCTGGGACGGCATCTGCGATCATTCGCGCCTAGTCAGGCCGGACGCGAGCAACTTGCCATAGAGGCCTACGCTGCCGCCCTTGAGATTGTCCCCCGGACCCTTGCCGACAACGGAGGCTTCGATCCCGTTGACGTCATCCTCGCCCTGTCCGCCGACCAGTCTGAGTCTGGTGCGTGGATTGGCTTCGACCTCGGCAAGGGCAAGAACGGTGATATGGGGGAGGCTGGCATCTTGGACCCTCTTTTCGTAGTCAGGCATGCGCTCTCGGGCGCTACTGAGGCAGCGATCAGCGTACTGAGGATAGATGACGTGCTTTGGGCCAAGACTGAGATCGGGACTCCCGATTGGAAGGACGAAGAGGGCTCCGAGGACTAGCTGCGGGATAGTCCCTCTAGCATCGCATCGACCATGGAATCCAAATCGTACTCGGCCTTCCAGCCCCACTCATCCTGGGCCACAGAGTCGTCGACGGCATCGGGCCACGAGTCCGCGTACTTCTGGCGCACATCGGGAACGAAGTCGCAGGTGAAGCCGTCGATTCGCTCTGCAATCGTATCGGCGAGCTCCTGTGCTGTGAACGAGATGCCTGAGACGTTGTAACCAGCCCTCGAGTTGCCCAGTGACTCAGGGGGTGCGTCCATCAGATCTAGGGTGGCTCGGATGGCATCGTCGATGTACATCATCGGGAGTCGCGTATCTGGACGCACGAAGCACTCGTAGTGACCCTTCTCGAGAGCGGCGTGGAATATCTCCACTGCGTAGTCGGTGGTCCCCCCTCCGGCTGGGGCCTTCCAAGAGATCAGCCCTGGGTAGCGAATCCCGCGACAATCCACGCCGAAGCAATCCAGATACCCCCGAGCCAATGCCTCGCCAGTGCACTTCGTCTCTCCGTAAGTGGTCGTCGGATTGAGAGGGGAGTCCTGGGTAGAGAGCTTCGGGGCGTCCGGCCCGAAGACGGCGATCGATGAGGGGGCGTAGACCCTGAGGTCGTGTTTCATGGCCATCTCCAGCACATTGGTAATACCTCCCACGTTCACCCTCCGGCACAGATTCGGGTTCTTCTCACCGGTTGCGGATAGTATCGCCGCTAAGTGGTAGATCGTGCCCACACCCCCCTCCCTCACCACAGCATCCATGCCATCGCCGTCGAGCACGCTCAGCAAACGGAAGGGGCCATCCTCGAGGAAGGGGTGTCCGGGCACCTCCCGAACGTCCGAAGCGATTACGCTGGCAGTCCCGTGGCGGGCCCTCAACTCCTCCACGAGGTCGGTGCCAATCTGCCCGAGGGCCCCGGTGACGAGAATCCTGCGACCGGGGGGCGCCATGCGCGATGCTGGCATCAGACGACACTTGAACATGGAGTTGCAAGGTGCGGAAGCGTTTCAGAAGCCAACGTAGAAATACAAGGGGTAACGGCTTCAAATCCCGTTGATTAGATGAAGTATGTCATCGTTAGCGGAGGCGTCTTGAGCGGACTTGGGAAGGGCGTCAGTGCCAGCAGCATCGGTGTTCTCCTGAAAAGCGCTGGACTGCGCGTCACTGCGATAAAATGCGACCCCTACGTCAACATCGACCCAGGCACAATGAGCCCCTTTGAGCACGGTGAGGTTTTCGTCTTGGATGACGGCGGGGAGGTGGACCTCGACCTCGGGAACTACGAGAGGTTCCTGGATGTCTGCCTAACCAGGGAGAACAACATCACCACAGGGAAGGTCTACGACAACGTGATCCGGAAGGAGAGGAAGGGCGACTACCTGGGTAAGACGGTTCAGGTCATCCCCCACATTACCAACGAGATCCAGGAGTGGATTGAGCGCGTGGCTCACATTCCCAGCGACGGCAACGGCAAGGTTCCGGACGCCTGTGTCATCGAGCTCGGAGGAACCGTTGGTGACATCGAGAGCGCGCCTTTCATCGAGGCGCTTCGCCAGTTCCAGTTCAGAGTCGGTCAGGAGAACGTCTTCTTCGTCCACGTCAGCCTCATTCCAGTCATGGGGCCTGTGGGGGAGCAGAAGACCAAGCCCACCCAGAACACCGTGAAGGATCTACGTGGGCTGGGTATCACTCCGGATATGCTGATTTGCAGGTCGAAGAACCCACTGGTGGAGGAGACTCGTCAGAAGATATCGGCATTCTGCCATGTACCGCCCGGAGCCGTCGTATCCGCCCATGACGTGTCCAATATCTATCAGGTCCCGATAATGCTCGACGCGCAGGGGGTCACCCAGATTCTATCGGAGAGGCTCGGCTTCGAACTTCCACCCAAGAGGCCCGTTCTCGAGGATTGGAAGAAACTGGCCGACCACGTCGATTCGCTCGAGGAGGCGGATGAGGTCCACATCGCTGTAGCGGGCAAGTACACCGATCTCTCGGACGCCTACCTCAGCGTGATCAAGGCGCTCCAGCATTCCTCCTTCGAGGTGAGCAGGAAGCTGGTGATCGATTGGATAGAGTCCTCCGACCTCGATGACGAGGCCGCTGAGGCCAAACCGGATGCCCATGCCGGGGCATGGAGAGAACTGAGGGCTGCCGATGGGGTGCTGGTTCCCGGTGGCTTCGGAATCAGAGGCATAGAGGGGAAGATCAAGGCAGCTGAGTACGCGAGGGAGAATGGTGTTCCCTACTTAGGGGTCTGTCTAGGCTTGCAGGTCGCAACAATTGAGTTCTGCAGAAACGTTCTCGGCCTCGAAGGGGCTAATTCGACGGAGTTCGAAGAGGACACTCCGAACCCAGCCGTGGTGTTCATGCCCGAGATCTCGAAGACTCACATGGGTGGGACGATGCGTCTTGGTACCAAGCCGACGCCCTTCCTAGTGGACGACTGCAAGATACGGCGTCTCTACGGTGGTGCCGATCACGTTGACGAGCGTCATCGTCACCGATACGAGGTAAACCCGGATTTGATCGAGCAGATCGAGAGCGCCGGGCTGAAGTACGTGGGTAAGGACGAGACTGGGGAGCGCTGCGAGATCATGGAGCTAGGGGGGCATCCCTACTTCGTCGGCACCCAGTACCACCCGGAGTTCAAGTCGAGGCCGGGCAAGCCAAGCCCACCTTACCTAGGCCTCCTGAAAGCGTCCGTAGGCATGGAAGTCTAGTCGACTGAGACTGGCAGAATCCGAGTCGTTCTGAATCCCTGCAGGACCTTCAAGTAGCGGCGAGCGGCGAACTCAGCATCCAGCTCCTCGTCCCCGGTCTCGATCCTCAACGCCCTGACTGTCAACAGCTTAGCGGGTGTGACCACGCCCATGATGCCGTCGATCCCGATCATCCTCAGGACTTTGGGCGAGAGTTGGAGGTTGCCTCTGCCTATCAGGAAGCCCTGCCCGCCCATGGGGGACAGCAGCAGGGTGGCTGCTCCGGAGTGAGAGTTCAGCAGATTCAGCAGTCCAGCTTCATCGAGGTCGGTGCCTATCTGATCCAATCCGATGGTAGCATCGATTCCCAGGTTCGTCAGCTCGAAGCCAATCATTTCCCCAATTGCCCTCAAGGTCCCACCAGAGCCCCAGATCACCAGCCGGTCTTCAGAAATCATGGAGTCCTTGATGTGGTCAGAGAGCCCCTCGAGAATATCTTCCTCAGATTCAGTCTGAATCAGTACCTTTGATCCTTGCATCCATCTCGGGGAGTTGGGTGAGAAAGCCTCAGCGTAGAGCCTCACGACCCACTCACCCCCTCTGTAGAGATCCTCGTCCAAATCGAGCACTTCGGTGCTTGAGACCAGCAAATCACCGAATAGCCATGCCGAGAGGACCTCGGCTGCGGCCTTGGGAGAGCTCGCAAAGCAACCCGAGTGCATCTTCACACCCGTGGGGACTCCGATTAGGGGTTTATTCGGATTTCCATGAGCCTCTAGGGCCTCCACGATGTCCCGCGTCGTGCCATCACCGCCGGCGTAGAGCAGAAGGTCGATTCCTGCTTCCAGCATTGCTGCGACCGCCTCCCTGGTATGCGTTGCGGTGGTCTCTCCCTCCGAGGAGTGGGTTGTGCTGAGGTCACCAATGTTGACGGCTTCGGGAAACCAGTCCGTGCCCATGCGGCCTTCGCTGGTGATCCAGTGCAGGTCATTGAGGTCCTTCCTGTGAATCGAGATGAAGTGCCCCAAGGCCTTCGTCATGCGAGGGCCGGAGCGGTCCTCTGCCCCCATCGAGCGGGCCAACTCTGCCTGTCCGTCGCTGCCCTTGAGACCGACCCTGCCGCCCAATCCCGCATCGGGGTTCACGAGCACGCCCAGTCTGGTCACGGTGTGCGGTGGGGATGCGTGTTTATCGCTAATACCCCATATGGAAGGTCATGAGAGTAGTCGTAGCGCTCGGTGGAAACGCGCTGCTGAGACGAGGTGAGTCGTTGACTGCGGAGAACCAGAGGAAGAATGTGAGAATAGCCTGCCGGGCCCTTGCCCCACTGGCTCTCGAGCACCAGATGGTGATCACTCACGGCAACGGCCCCCAAGTCGGGCTTCTAGCTCTTCAATCGGCTTCCTACGAGGAGGTCGATGAGTACCCGCTCGACGTCTTGGGTGCCCAGACGGAGGGCATGATCGGGTACATGATCCAACAGGAGCTCGGCAACCTTCTGCCCATGGAGACGGCCTTCGCCACCATTCTGACCATGGTGGAGGTCGATCCCGAGGATCCTGCTTTCAATAACCCGACCAAGCCCATAGGGCCTGGATATTGCGAAGAGGATGCGAGGAGGCTCGCCGAGGAGAAGGGATGGACCGTGGCCAGAGATGGTGAAATATGGCGAAGAGTTGTCCCCTCCCCTGAGCCACACAGGATCTTCGAGCTTCGGCCGATTCACTGGCTGCTGGAGAAGAGCACCATTGTGATTTGTGCTGGAGGTGGTGGGATACCGACCGTGTACAATTCCGATGGCGGCTTGGAGGGAGTTGAAGTGGTCATAGACAAGGACCGTGCCAGCGCCCTGCTGGCTAGGCAGCTCGATGCACGCTTGCTAATCTTGGCAACCGACGCGGATGGTGTCTACCTCGACTGGGGCACCGACGAGGCGAGTAAGATTGAGAGTACGACGCCAGAAGAAATCGAGAGGTACGACTTCGATGTGGGTTCGATGGGCCCCAAAGTCGAGGCGGCCTGTGATTTCGTTCTACGCACTGGCGAGCGAGCGGTGATTGGGTCCCTATCAGACCTAGGGGCCATGGTAGCCGGCGAGGCGGGAACCCAATTCACCATCGAATGAACGGGCTTGGGCCCGATTAGACGGCCAAGGCCTTCATATCAGCAGGTCGTCGGCGTAGACGACGGAGATGGTCCAGTGGCTATGATATCGGTTGACGTGGGTGTCGATGACCCCCACGAGTACGCCTTCGGAATAACCGTCGGCGAAGTCATCAAAAACGTCCATGGTCGCAAATCGGGTGCAATAGCCGCTCTAGTCGACGGGGAGCAGCGCGACATGTCCTTCGCGCTCGAGGTGGACTGCGGTATCAAACCCATTCTCGGCGAGTCCGATGAGGGGCTGTACATACTGCGTCACAGTTGTGCTCATTTGATGGCTCAAGCGGTCACTGAGCTGTACCCGGAGGCGAAGCCGACCATCGGTCCGCCAATCGAGCACGGCTTCTATTACGACTTCCACATGGAGCCCATCGGCGAGGAGGAGTTGCGCGCCATAGAGAAACGGATGAAGCAGTTGGTGAAGCGCAACCTATCAATCGAAAGAGAGGAGCATGGCAATGACTCGCTACGAGAGATGTTCGACAAAAACCCGTTCAAGCTCGAAATCATGGATGACAAGATTGGTCACGACGTGGGCTCGTCGGCATACAGGCAGGGCGACTTCGTCGATTTGTGCCGTGGCCCACACGTGCCCAGCACAGCCCACCTGCGCTGGTTCAGGCTGACCAGCACCAGCCAGGCCTACTGGAGGGCCGACAGCAAGCGCGAGTCGTTAGTCAGGATTTACGGGATGTGCTACTCGAGCAAGGAGGCGCTGGAGGAAAGGGTGCGTCAACTCGAGGAGGCGTCCAAGCGCGACCACAAGAAGATCGGCAAGGAGATGGAGCTCTACATGATTGACGAACTAATCGGCAAGGGATTGCCGGTGTGGCTGCCCAATGGCGAGATCCTCAAGTCGGAGATCGAGCGCTACGCAGTCGAGACCGAGGAGGCCTATGGCTATGTTCGAGTGACGACTCCGGTGCTGGCCAAGCAACAGCTGTTCGAGGCCAGCGGACATCTGCCACACTACGCGGACTCGATGTACCCGCCAATGGAGATGGATGACGGTGCGTACTACCTGAAAGCGATGAACTGCCCGATGCATCACCTCGTATACCGAAACAAGAAGCGTTCCTACCGCGACCTGCCCCTGCGCATCGCCGAGTACGGCACCGTCTACCGGAACGAGCTCTCTGGGACCCTTGCAGGATTACTGCGCGTCCGGGCTCTGTCAATGAATGATGCACACATCTACTGCACGCTCGATCAGGTGGCGCAGGAGTTCGCCGACAGCGTCCGCATGGTGCAGGACTACTACGCCGCCTTCGGCTTCGAGGATTACCACTTCAGACTCTCGCTATGGGACCCTGCCAACTCTGAGAAGTACATCGACCAGCCCGAGAACTGGGCTGCCACCGAGAGTCACCTCAGGAACATAATGGATAATCTCGGAGTGCCATACGTCGAGGCCGTAGGCGAGGCCGCGTTCTATGGTCCCAAGGTCGATATCCAGTTCACTACCTTGCTGGGTCGCGAGGAGTCGATGTCAACCATTCAGCTCGACTTCGCTGCCAAGGAGCGATTCGGACTGACCTTCAAGGACGCGGAGGGTAATGAAAATGAGGAGGTCTTCGTCATCCATCGCGCACCATTGTCGACCCACGAGAGGTTTGTAGCCTTCTTGACCGAGCATTGGGCAGGGAACTTCCCGACTTGGCTCTCCCCAGTTCAAGTCCAGGTCATCACCATCTCCGAGAAGCACAAGGAGCACGCTGCGAGGGTTGCCGACGCTTTGCACGAGGCTGGGATCAGGGTCCGCGTCGACGACTCGGACAGCACCATCGGCAAGAAGATTCGGCTGCACCGAACGCTTCGACCAGCCTATATGGTCATCATCGGTGATGAGGAGTCGGCCAACGGCACCGTCTCGATTCGCGCTCGCAGCGGAGCCCAGCGCAACGGCGAGCCGCTGACTGAGTTCGTGGCGGACATTTTCGCTGAAATCAGCAATCGCAGTAAGGATCTGGGCATCGTCCGATGATTCCGCTCACGACAGCGGTTCAGCGTGATAATCAATACTGAGTCCCGTCTAGGGTCGACTCCAGATGGTAGCAGACTCTGATTCCAAGACCCTCGGGGAGGCAGGGCAGGTCGAGGCGGTGCTAGCCACAGCGCGCTCGGTAGTTTCCACGTGCTTGGACATCAGGAAGGATGAGGAAGTCGTCGTAATCACCGACCCGAGCACCTCCGACATCGGTCGGGCCCTGTATGAAGCCGCTGCAAAAATAACCGATAGGATCCTGTTGGTAATGATACCACCATCCCTGAAACCCGGCAAGGAGCCGCCCCTCCCCGTCGGGGATCTGATGAGGAGCGCGAATGTGATCATCATCGCGACGCAGAACTCACTCACTCACACTCGTGCTAGGGCGAATGCCTCCAGTGCGGGAGCCAGAATCGCCTCCATGCCAGGGATAGACACTGACTCGATGGTATTCGGAGGGATGACTCAGGACTACGCCACCCTCAATAGGGAGATTCGGGGCATGAACTCGGTTTTCAGGAGGCGGAGGGACGTCCACGTAACGACTCCTGCAGGCTCTGATCTCAAATTCACCACAGGAGGCCGTTGGATACTGGATGACACTGGTCTCATCGTACGTCCAGGGGCAGTTGGGAATCTTCCCGCGGGCAAGATCTTCGTGCTGCCCTCCGAATCTGAGGGAGCTGCTAGCGGGACCATCGTCATCGACGGCTCATGGGAGGGCAGACTGTTGGATGAGCCCCTGAGGTTCGATGTTGCGGGCGGGCTTGTGACCGAGATAACTGGTGGCGAGCGGGCAGACGAGATCAAGTCAATTCTCGACATGGCCAAGTCAGGACTGCGGCGGAACAGGGAGCGCGTCTATACCGTTGCCGAGTTCGGTTTCGGCATGAACTCACGGGCCCAACAGATTGTCGGTAACAGGCTCGAGGACCAGGTGGTCCGTGGTTCAGCTTACTTCTCATTCGGGGACAATATTGCACTGGGTGGGTCCGCGAAAATCGGGGTGAAGATGAGTGGGGTGATGAGGAAACCGACGGTGATGTTGGATGAAATTGCCCTGCTGACCGATGGCAAGGTGACTGTGTCATAGGGCTGGTTCGATGCGTGGGGTACTCTGGTGCAGCGGGTCGCAGCCCTCCCAGTCGGTGATTGATGCGGTTTTGGATGAAGGGGTGCCCGTCTTCGGGGTTGATGCGGGTGCTGACCGAGCCGTTGAATCAGGGATCGAGGTCGAAGAGGTCCTCGGCGACCTCGATTCAGTAGATCTTGCTCGGTGGGACCGGGGGCTGCACGAGTTACCGGACCAGTCCAGCAGCGATCTGGCCAAGTCGATCTCACTGCTGATAGAGAGAGGGTTCGCCGAGATCGACGTTGTCGGCATAGAGGGGGGGGACACCGGGCATGTCCTGGGGAGTTGGGCTGCCCTGTGCGAGGCCCCCGGAGGGGCTCGAATCCGCCTGCATCACGAGGATGCAGTCACCCACAGGCTCCATCCGCAAGACGGTGGTTTGGATCTCAAAATCGGTGAGGGGCGGGAGTTCTCCGTCTTCGCACTGCAACCTTGTAAGGCTTGGATCTCGGGTGCCAAGTGGGAGATCGAGGGCGAAGAGATATCGTTCTCCACTAGGGGCCTGCACAACGAGGGAATTGGTGAGACTGTCAGCATCAGGTCCGACGGCCTTCTAGTTGCCATATCCCCCAGATGACTACTGGTCTTCTGTGGAAACATGGGCTGCCAGCATTATGCCGAAGGGCCTCATGGTCTCGTTCTCCTCGAGAATGATTCTCACCACCACAGTCAGCACGGGCCCCACTATCAATCCAGTCGGGCCCCAAAGTACCCCCCAGCCCATCAGGCTTAGGATGAGGACCATCGGCGAGAGGCCAAGCTTCTCGCCAGCTATCTTCGGTTCGATGAAACTAGCGAAAAGAGTGCAATTCGCCAATAGCAATGCCGTCATGAGTATCGCAGTGCCCGGTTCCAGCCACAGCAGGCCGATGACTGCTGGGAATGCGGTGGCCACGGTGGCACCGACGACGGGAATCCACTCGAGGATCGCGTAGAGTATCGCCCAGATCAAGACCCCCGGGATGCCAAAAATCCACATGATAACCGCGCATATTATGGCTTGCGTGATGCTGATAGAGAACCTGACTAGGATGTAGTTGTTCACGGCGTCGCTGGAGTTAGTGACTATCTTCTCCATCTTCTCAAACAAATCGGGGCTGGCTGCTTTCAGTCGATCAGGGAAAGAGTCCCCCTCGAGGATGAGGAAGACCAGCAGGATGAACACAGTCAGTGAGTTGGATAGAATGTTAGTGACGGTTGAGGCAAGCCAAGCAGCAATCGAGTTGATCCTCTCCGGAGTAATGAACTCTGATATGAGCGAGGTCGCACTACCGACAGCAATGCCGCCGATGGAGAGGTCTGAGAGATAAATGGTCTTCTCATCGAGCTTCAACTGGATTTGGTCAAGCTCCTCGTCCATGAATTGCGTCATCTCAGAGTATAGAATCGATGAGAGGGCATAGGCGCCGAAGAATGCGATGGCGGCCATTGTCACATAGACCAGAATCGGGTTCCCAAGCCTCTCGGAGAGGTACATCTCAGATGGGAGTATCAGCATGTAGAGGATTATCGCGACGGATAAGGGGAGCATTATTACTTTCAGATAGTACAGGGCCAAGATGGTGAGGGCCCCGATAATCATGGTGTTCGCAGCCGAGTTCAACTCGACTCCCCCTCTCGAGGGGCCAATGGCGGACTCGGACATGCAGGTCACGGAGTGCGCTTCACCGAATGAATGGTTCCCTGTGGCTTGGGGCCGTTGATGGCTCGTTCGTAGACGGATAGGAAGTCGTCTGCATTGCCCTCGAGGCTGAATCGGTCAAGCACCCTCTTCCGTCCAGTGGCCCCTTTGGAGAGCAGGGCTTCCTTCGAGGAAATCTCGGATAGGATGGTCTCGGCCATCGAGTCCGCATCGCCCAATTCAAACAGAGCGCCAACGCTGGCATCGACCATCTCGGGCAAGGGCCCATGGTCGACTGTCGCCACGGGCGTGCCCGAGGCCATGGCCTCCAGTGGGATGAGTCCCTGGCCCTCGTAATATGAGGGATAGACGATCAGGTCTGCGATTCGGTACATCTCGGCAATCTCCTCGAAATCCATGCCGGGTTCGAACCAAACCCGGTCGCTGACACCAAGCCCCCCTGCCATGCGAGCTAACTTTCGACGAAGGTTCCCCCTTCCTACTATCACGAGGTGTGAGTCTGGGGCCTCGCTCACTACCTTGGCAAAGGCCCGCAGTAGCATGCCGTGGCCCTTCCTCGCAGCCAGTCTGCCTACGGCAAGAAGGAAGTTCGAGTCGGCCGTCGCACCATAGCGCCCTCGCAGCTCATGGAACCTATGCATTGCATCCTCGCTATCGCGGTGCAATGGGACGAACATGTCAGTGTCAATGCCCCAATGAATCACCTCGCAGACCCATTCCACGGGAGCTGAGTACCTCTGCTCCAAGTCGGTCCTGGTGGCCTTCGAGTTCGGAACCACTACTGCAGATTTGCGAATAGCCGATTCCTCGTACCTCGCGTATCGGCCGGCCATGTATCGTATTGCCATGTCATTGGGATTGCCCCAGACAGCAGGTTCGCCTTGCTCGGCTGCGAGTAGTAACCCGTCCCTCTCACCCAACCAAGTCCCATGCATGGATGACACCACAGGGGCTACTTTCGAGGCGCAGCGCTCGAACTGGGCATCGCTCCAGGAGATCATGGGACAGTGAACATGGACCACATCGACGGGGTCTTCATAGTGCAGCTTCTCCAAGGCTCGAAGTGCCCAACGCCCGTATGATCGTGTGAATGCCATGGGGATGCGGGCCCACGGGACCTTGAGGACGCGGACGCCCTCCATCCTAGGGGTCTTGCCTCCCGAGTTCCTAGTAATCACGGTGACCCTGTGCCCTCGGTTCGCCAGTGAGGAAGAGAGGTGGTAGACTGTCGAGCCCATCCCGCCCCAGCGGGGGGGGAACTCCGCAGATAGCAAAGCGACGTGCATGATTTGCCCTCGGCCTTGGGCGCGGGGGCGTGTTCTTGAAGCGAACGGGGGTGGGAATCAACCTAAAATGGTTCAAAAGGGTAGCAGGGGTGCCCCACTTCCGATGATAGAGGCCTTGCCAGTTCACGTAACAGTGGTCATCCCGACTAGGAACGAGGAAGAGGCGATTGTCGACACGATTCGCTCAATTCCGAATGGTGATTGGTGTGAGAAGCTCGACTTCCTGGTTGTCGATGGCAATTCCACCGATCGCACCCGCGAGCTTGCCGAACAAGAAGGGGCGACGGTGTTTCTGGAGCACCGGCGCGGTTACGGGCGGGCTTATCGTTCTGGGTTCGAGCTTGCTACCGGCGATGTTATCTGCACTCTCGACGCAGATTGCACTTATCCCGGAGAATTGATTCCAAGTCTGGTCAGGAGGCTAATCGAAGAGGATCTGGAATTCATCACGTGCGACCGCCTCAGGAAGGCTGAGGAGGGTTCGATGAGCGCTAAGCACGGCTTCGGGAACTGGGCTCTCTCGTTCACCGCACGGATGCTCTTCTGGAACGGGATCCACGATTCTCAATCCGGCATGTGGGTATTCCACAAGCGGATATTGGACAACCCGAAGATGCGCCCCACCAACGACGGCATGCCCCTTTCCGAGGAGATGAAGATCAATGCTCGCCGTGTTCTTGGACGAAAGAAGGCTGTAGAAGTCAGCGTTCCGTACCGACCGCGAGTGGGAGTTGCTGAGATCAATACCTGGGGCGACGGCTGGAAGAACTTCAAGTTCCTCTTCGCCAAGCGCTTGGGCCTGAATAGGGAAGTCACTCCGTGGGGTCCCGAGGGGGCGGAGGACTAGCGTCCTCGTCGAACTCCAGGTCCACTTCTGTGGGGATGAAAGAACTCCACCTCTCAATCTCCGCTAGATCCTTGGCGACCTCGTGCTTGCGTCTCCTCTGATAGGTCGCTCCTACGAGTGAGAGCAGCAAGATTGAGATTACCAAGAAGGGAAGACCGCTGTCAGCCAACCACGACACCATGCCACCCTCATCAGGCTGGACAATGGGGACCGTTTGAACGAGCCCGGGACTAACGAGGTCCTCATCGATGGCCCAGACCTCGATTTTGACCCAAGATCCCTCGGAGACGAGCCAAGTTCCGCGATTCGTCCAGATGCCGTCATTTTCGACCTGATCCCCACCTAGACCGTCGTCACGGAAGTAAAGCGCCTCGGAGACCCCTCCAGAGGTCATTTCACCGCGCACGGTGTCCGTGGTTCCGTCAGGGTCATCCAGCCTGACCGTGGTGACGACATCGGTGGGTTGATCGGCTTCAATCTCCAGTACTGATATGGCGAGGTCAAGGAGGACGGGGGCTGAAGAGCCGATGGTGATATTGATCGAAGCGTAGGATTCTGCCCCCCTTGAGTCCTGCACCATCAGATTGACTCGGACTGGTCCCGGCGAGAAGGACAGCGTCACGTTCTGCCTGTCGGACAGCACTTCGCCTGACGGCAGCGTCCAGGTGTACAATACAATATCAGAGTCGAAATCGAAGGAGTCGGTGGCGCTGAGTGCAATCTCCCGGCCCGGGGGGACGTACTGCCCGTTCTCGAGCCCTGTGATTATCGCCACTGGGCCCGTCTCGAGCACCGTGATGGTCTGAGTGTGGGTCCGCTTCAGGCCGTCTGAGTCCTCAAGCTCGAAAGTAAGAACGTGAGTGCCTGCCATTAGGTAGTCGTTGTACCAGTATTCGCAGCAGGACACGCCGTCCAGAATCGGTTCTTCCATCAGATTGGAAAGAACGGTTACTGTGAATACGTCGCCGTCGGAATCGAAGGAATTCCTGAAATCGAAGAGAACCGGGAGGTTGGAGTAGACCTCGGTGACGACTGGCGAATCGAGCACGAGGACCGGGGCGCTCTTCGAGATCTCAAGGCTGATTGAGTCGGAAACCGGCTGGCTCGAGCCGTCATCCAAGGTCAGGGTGATCACGTGGGTCCCTGCAGGCAGGCGGGACTGGATGCTCCAACCGCTTCCGAGGGGCTCTTCGATCTGATCGCTCTGCCATAGAACGCTCAGTATGTCCGTACTCGTTGCCGATGGAGATGGGTTGCACAGAAGGCCGCTTCCATTATCTGGCAACTCCAAGCACGAGACGTCCCAGTCCCCCGACCCAATGGCATCGAGATTGACCAGTACCGAGGAGTCGGTGGAGATGCCATCCTGCGGCGAGGAGATTATCGCACGGGGGGCTGAGTTCGATACGGAGATCTGTGTCGAGGCGGATTTCCACTGCCCTGCGTGCTCGCCAAGGCTGTCTGAGACATAGAACGTGATCTCGTGATCCCCCTTGGAGAGAGTACCGGTGAACTCAATCGAGTCTGGTGATGATCCAGACGAAAGCAAGCCATCGCGATCGCTCCAGAACTCAAATTTCACCGGATCCCCCTCTGGGTCCAGTGTCGCAGAGCCATCAAGGTTGATCCAGTCTGCGGAAGTCTGCCCGTTCCTCTGGATATCCCAAACTGGAGTCGGGAGCTCGTTGTAGAGGCTGATGTCGAAGGCCCAGAAAACGGTGTTCAATCCGTCATAGGCGAAAATCTTGACCTCGAAACTGTCCTGAGGCGAGTCGGTGAAGCTTCTCACTATCTCCATGGGGCAGTTCGGGTTGTTCGGGTCGATGTCGATGGCTTCGAACTCTGCCTCGGCCCAGCACCATAGAGGGCCTTCGACGTCATAGGTCCCCTCCAGGGAGATGGTGACAGACGCTGTCTGGCCGAGATACAGGACCCCCCACGCTTCGACTTGTGGGTCAACGACTTGGACCGATAGCACTGGGGGGCGGTTCACTAGGGTGATTGTCCGGGTCTCGTTTACGCAATTCAGCGCCTCGTCGCAGAGGGTCGCGGTAATCTGGTGGGTACCATCGGAGAGGCAGGCTTCGCCAATATTGGCAACAAACCACGATCCGTTTCCGCTGCTATTCATCGCACATGGGGATAGGTCACCATCGATGCTGGACGTCCAGCTGTAGGTCAGGACATCAAGATCCAGGTCGAAGCTTTCGTTGGCGGAGAACACGACTGCGGAGCCCGATGGGACCTCGAGTTCGTCGATTGGCTCAGACCATACTAGGAACGGTGGTTGTGGGTTCAATTCCAATCTGCAAAAGGCCCTCTTGTCATCGTCGATGGCTATCGCAGACGTGTAGTTGGTCGCTCCGTCGTAGGAGCAAGACAGGTTGGCGAAATTCTGCGATCCCCATCCAGAGGGGAGCCATCGGATCCCGACAAACGGGCCGAGGGATTGGAATCCTGCAAACGGAAGGGTGGTGGAGAAGTTGTCCTGATACTGGTCGAAGGAAATGTCAACCTGCGCCATTGGGATGTTCATGAGGTTCTGGTTGATTACGAAGACCTTCAGGAAGTAACCCAAGTCGAGGATGTTGCTAGACCCATTCGAAGTTGGGGTGCCGATGGCTGAGGAAGAGATCCACCGTATCCAACTCTCGCCGAGCATCGAGAAGGAGTTGGTGTAATTGGCTCCGGTGACGAAAAATGAGTCTGTGAAGTTGACGAAGCTCGACGAGACTGACGGGCGGGCTGCGCAGGCGAATCCGACGTTGGTGGCAAGAAGCTCAGTGTGCCCATGCAGCTCCAGGCAGCCGGTAGGAGATCTGCTCTGGATGACGCTGTCGTTGAGATAGGAGGTCAGGGAGCCCTCTGCGCTCCATGACATCCCGAGGTTGTCACCGTTGAGGTCGAGAAGGCTGATCTTCGCATCCGTCTCTTCGAGCTCGATCGCGTACGTGGACGAGTTGGAGAAGAGCTTGAAGTCGCTGATCACCACGTGACCGTCTTGGCTCAGCCCGCTGTTGTCGACTCTCAGCCCCATCCCACTGGTCGGGTCCCTGACCTCGGTGTGCAACAACTGAAGATCTATCGAGTCTTCGACCAGATAGCCGATTTGGTCCCCATCTGAGGAGCAAGACAGGCAGGTTACATTCTTTCCGCTGCTCTCGACGTAGTTCGACTCCCTGAACCAGATTCCGGCCCCATCGTTCAACGAGGTCTCCACACCTTCCAATTCCACATTACCCGAGTCGATCACGCTCACTCCGGGTCCGTCGTTGCCAGTGCTAATCACTCCTGATAGATCAGGGTGGAACTCCTTGGAGAACAGCCCAGTGCCGCCCGAGCCGCTGATGTGCCAATCTGATCCCCGCACGCCCCCCTTCGAAAGGTGCACCCCTGCCCCGCTGGAGTTCTCGACTGTCAACCCGTGAATTTGTGGAGGCCCCGAAGATGTCCAGGATGCGCTCCTGATCACAAGGCTGGCCCTCTCCCACGGCTGAGCCAGCGCGGATGGATTGCCGTTGTTGTCGAGTGTGAGATTGGTGATTTTCGTTGAGGAGTCAATCATGTAGAGGCGAGAGGGGACGGGGTTGTCCTCGATCAGGCTCTGGCCGGTGAGGCGGACCGAGCTGGTGTTCACATCCATCGCGTACATGCCTAGGCCCGGAGCAAGGCTTCCCGGCCCCCCTGTCCCACGAATCGCCAGATCCTCGAAGATTGCCTGGCTGTTGTGGAGGTTGGAGATGTCGGATTTGTCGTAGTATCGGTCCACGGCAACTCCTCGGTACATCGAGTCCTCGATAGTGGCCCTCACGAAGGTGGGGCGGGTGGTCATCTCACCCGTTATGTGGCGCACGAAAATGCCCGTGTCTGAGGTTTTTACGTTGATGTCCTCGATTAGAGGGATGCTGTCCTCGACCCAGACACCGGCCGATGCGGCGAGTGTGGCCCCTGATACATTCTCCACAATAATGCCCCTCGCGATCCCGCCGCTCGACCCCCAATAGTTCAGACCCCGGGTGATCAAATTCCTCAGAGTGGCATTGGTCAAGACCACGGTGCTCTGATAGCCGATCGAGACCCCGAACCCGTACCTGTAACTCAGGGTGGTGCCATGGATGTCCTGGCCGCCTCCGTCAATCAGGAGGTCGGTGATAACGGGTGAGGCGTAATCGAACACGTCGATCCCGACCCGATCGGCGTTCAGGATGGTAAGATTGGAAATTCGTGGGTCCGATCCGTAGATCGTGATTCCGTAGACCGATTCGGTGATTGTCAGGTTGTCAATCGAGGACCCGAAGCCATGGCTCGTGGAATTGAACTGGATACCCTCGTGATCGCCTCCAGGGCCGTTAACTTCGAGGGTTACGGGATTCGAGGCTGTGCCCTCTACTGCCAAGCGCCCCTCGACGTAGATTCGCGAGCCATCGCTGATTCGGACGGTGGTTCCCGCAGTAATCTGCAGGACATCCCCGCTACCCACCGTGTAATCGTCGATCTCCACGACACCAGACCACACCGTCGTCGACTTGGGGGACTGGGATTGGGAGGGTGCGGCGGTCAGTAGAGGGGCGCTGAGCATCAGCAGGACCAGAAGTGTGGCTCGTCCCTTGGGCCGTCCCTTGTGGGAGGGAGGCGCAAGCATGGATTCGGCCGCTCACCGATTCGTGTTAATGCCTTCCGGATGTTGAGCAGGCAAAGCAGAGGCGTGCGGGGCGCAGGGGTCTTAAGCGGCGAGTATTCGCATCGAATCGGTGGGAGAATGAGCACAGCTTGGATTCTTCTGACATGCGAACCAGGACGGGAAAAGGACGTTTACATTCACCTCCTGAGCATGCCCACTGTTTCCGAGGTCTCGGTCGTATACGGGGAAATCGACTTGGTGGCCAGGATAGACTTCGAGGACGACGCGGATATGGCCAAGACGCTGATTGTCGACATGAGGACCGTTGAGGGAATCAAGAAGACCGAGACTCTGATTGCCGTGGAGGTGTGAGATTGGCCTCCGTGGGATATGTTCTGTTGACTACCCTGCCGGGAGAAGAGATCCGCGTGCGTGAAGCAGTCAGTAAGCTAGACTGTGTTTCAGGGATCTGGATAGTGTTCGGTTCGCATGACTGCTTCGTGAAGGTGGAGGCTGATGACGAGGCTGAGTTGACTCGCTGCATAGTCCAGGAGATCCGATCGGTCCCGGGCATTAGCGACACACGGACCCTGATCGGTGCGGAGATCTAGAGCGCCTTGGAAAGGCGTCCGATCAGGTCCTCAGCTGCGTTATTGCACTCCGCCGACCTCAACCTCCCTATGGCCTCACGCCAGTGCGAGAGTCGGTTCTCGGGCTCGAGCACGCCCCTCCAGAACCACCACTGGCCCGTCAGCCGCCTGTGGGAGGCGAGGTCGTCTCGCAGCATCCCTGGCGAGGATCTCGAATGGGCCTCGCGAAGCCAACTCGACGGGTCGGGGCCGCAGGCCCCCAGAGCCAGGTGAATGGTGCGGAGGCGGTCCAGGGGGTCATCTGAGGACTCGATGCGTTCGCGAGCAGTATCAAGGGCGTCGTCGGAGGGCTTGCCCCCCGTCCTCGCTGCAAGCCTCGCTCGCAGGTCCAGAGCAGAGAGGTGGGGGTGTTCGGGGCCGAGCCTCGACTCGAGGGCGCTCCGAGCGGAGGCTGCAGCAGACATGTCGCCAATCTCCAATGCAACGGTGTGACGAAGCAGGTCCAGTGAGAGCGAGGCGACGCTGCGGTCGTCGGGATTCAAGTCGGACAGCTCGACTGAGCCGATGCCACCCAAGATCTCCTTTGCGAGTGAGGGGGAGATAGGCCCAGGCAGCCGATCATCGTAGAGCCTGACCAGGGAGGCGATGCTCGCCCTGGCCCTCTGCCCTGGCTCGAGTCCGTCCAGAGCGAGTCGCTCGAACTCGTCGGCATGCTTGGAGTCGCCTTGGATTCGGGCGAGGCGTGCGAGGCGCAGGTGCCTGTGGGGGCCCTCCGCGAGCCTCTCGATGTGGGCGTCCGCTATTGCCGGCTCTCCGCGCTCGAGTGCGATGTCGGCGGCGCACTCGCGCAGCCCCTCGTCGTCACTCATTCCCACGGCCTGCTCGATCAGCACCGCTGCGGCAGCGCTGTCCTCGCCTGCGATCGCCGGGACGTGCTCCAGAACCCACTCGGGGTCAGGTTCCCCACCCGAACTCAGGCGGTGGTGGGCCTCGATCCTGCGTGCCCTGGTGCCCTCCCGCGCGGACCACCGCGCTGCCTGCTCGGAGTGCAGGTCGGAGAGATCGTCATCGGACCAAGATCCTCTTCTGACGTTGCGAATCAGGTGATGGGGCTCGACCATGGCCTGAGTCCAGCGCAGGATAGCGGCCTCGTCCAGCTCCTCGGTGCCGTCTGGGCCGAACATCTCCCCGACGGTCAGTGGCAGCGGTGCGAGGCACAGCTCGTCGAGCGAGTTGCTGCCCGAATCGCTCAGGCGTCGAATCACGGTCGACTCCACGTAGGATTGCACGGCCTCGACCCTCTCGGGCAAGACGTCCTCAGGAGACCACAGGCGCATGGCCAGGGGATGGCCTCCCAGAGCCTCCGCGATGCCGAGGGCAATGGCTTCGTCGAGGTCCTCAGGGAGCAGCGGCGTGGCCTTTGAGGGGGGCAGGCCATCGAGCCTGTGCTCCTCGAAGCCGGAGAGTTCGTCGAAGGGGTTGGGCGCGCGGACGACTGCGAGCACGGCGGCCTGAGTGCGCGAGCACGCGCCGAGCAGTTCCTCGATACCCGTGATGTGGCGCGGGCTGAGCTGCTGTGCCTCGTCGAGGACCAGGATCGTGCGCTTGGAGTCCACGGCAGCTGCGATGGCATCGGGCGAGGAGGGGGCGGAGCCGCCGAGCCACATGGCAGCGATGGCAGCCGCGTCGGTGTCTGCGTTGCAGGTCGCCCAGCGCACGTTCCGGCCCGCTTCCAGCAGGGAGCCCGCGACCGCTCGAGCCAGGCTGGTCTTGCCGATTCCCGGCAGGCCGTTGAGCAGGACACTGGCGCCCTCGGTGAGGGGCTTGGAGAGCGCGGAGACCTCGTCCTCGCGCCCGTGGAGCAGCGTTGTGTCCGGCAACGGGCCGGTCGCATGGCCGCTGCGGGCAGGGGCAGGTGCTTGGGCTGATGCGGCCTCCCTGCCCTCCTGGGTAATGTGCACGACCTTGCGACGGCGCGAGCCGGCACCCGTGACATGGGTTGTGCGTGTCGTGACGTAGCCTGCTGACTCGAGCTCTCTCAGGGACGAGTGTATGGCCGACCTGACGACTCCTATGGCCTCGGCGATGCCCGGCAGGCACAGCGCCCGTGGGACGTCCCAGGCCTGCTCGAGCTCGCTGCCGAAGCGCGCGAGATGGGCAAGGATCCTCAGTTGGGACTCGCTCGGCACGCCCCGCGGGCGAAACCAGCGTTCATGAGCGTACACCTGCAGCGCATCACCCGGCATGACCGTTGACGCGAGCAATCTGGAGCTGCCTAACAAGCCCGGAGTCTATCTTTTCCGCAGAGGCGACGATCGTGTGATGTACGTCGGCAAGGCCTCCGACCTGCGCTCTAGAGTCAGATCCTACTTCACCGGCCGGCCCGACCGCGAGATGGTCCCCCGTCTGGTCGAGGACTCGGACAGGGTCGACTGCATCGTCACCCAGAGCCCGTCGGAGGCCCTGATCCTCGAGCGCCAGCTTATTCGCAAACACAAGCCTCGCTACAACTCGCTCCTAAAGGACGACAAATCGTACCCTTTCATCGCCCTGACCGGCGAGGATCATCCCCGCATCCTCTACACCCGCCACCCGCCCGAGGGGGCCAGGCTGTGGGGGCCGTTCCCCGATGTCGGGGCAGCCAAGCGCGTGATCCAGCTGCTCAGGCGCCAGTTCGGGATCAGAGACTGCCCGGAGCTGCTGCCCCAGGGCTGTCTGGCCATGCACATCGGCCTGTGCGCAGCGCCGTGCATCGAGCCCGAGGGCTACGAGGAGCGCATCAGGGCGGCGACCAGCGTGCTCGACGGGGACGCGGCCGTCCTCGTCGGGGCGCTTCAGGCCGAGATGGACGCCTCGTCCGAGGGCCTCGAGTACGAGCGCGCAGCGCGCACCCGCGACATGATCGCCGCAGTCCAGCGCACGATCTCTCAGCAGGTCATCCACAGCCGCTTCTACCAGGACTGCGATGCCGTCGGCTTCGCCTCCGAGGGCGATACGGGATGCCTCGTGATCCTCCACGCCAAGGACGGCATCATCCAGGGTCAGGTCGACTATCCGCTGATACACAGGGGAGATGTCGCGGACTCGGTCTCCCTGGTGCTCGCTGAGCACTACGCGAACCGCAAGCCGCCGCGCACCCTGTTGGTGCCTGCGCCGATCGGTGATGCGCTGGCCTCGTGGCTGTCCGAGAGGCGCGGCAGCGCCATCGAGGCCAGGGTGCCGCAGCGCGGTGAGCTCGCCAAGCTCAGGGGCATGGCCGATCGCAATGCCGAGGTTCTGGCCCAGCGGCACACCAAGCGGCGCTCGGGCAGCCTCGAGCAGTCCGCGGCTGACGACGGCGCGCTCCTGCTGGGCCTCGAGTCCCTGAATTACCTGGTCTGCTTCGACATGGCCCATATCCTGGGCGAGGAGCGAGTGGGCGCCTGCGTGGTCATGCGCAACGGCAGGCCGGCCAAGAAGGAGTACCGGACCTATCGCGTCAAGACCGACGCTGTCGACGACCTGCGGATGATGTCCGAGGTCGTCGAGCGCTGGCTCAAGCGCCAGGAGGGCTGGCCGGACCTGCTGCTGCTGGACGGGGGCGAGACCCACCTCTCGACTGTCGCGTCCATGCTGGAGGGGCATGGCCTTGGGGGCCGCTTCCCGGTCGCCGCGCTCGCCAAGAGGGAGGAGAGCCTGCACATGGCTGGCCGGGACCCCATCCTGCTCGACCGTCGCGGCAGGGTGCTCGTGCACGCCCGTGACGAGGCTCATCGCTTCGTCAACCGCTACCACAGGAAGCGCCGCGACAAGGGCTCGCTGGGCGACCCGCTGGAGGCCGTCGAGGGCCTGGGGGCGAAGAAGATCCAGTCCCTCCTGAGGCACTTCGGGGGACGCAAGGGCATCAGGCACGCGAGCGTGGAGGAGCTGCGCGAGGTGCCGGGGATCGGCAAGGCGATGGCAGAGCGCGTTCACTCCCACATGAACGGGTGAGCCCATGCCCGGCAGAGACCCCCACGAAAGCCTCAGGGCCGCTGTAAGCGGCCTGCTAGGGAGCGCTGCCAGCGAGGGTCATCTCGAGGACCTGCCCCGGCGCTGGGAGCGCTTCGACGACGTGGCCCTGCTGCCGTCCTCGGCCTTCGCGCACGAGCGCTGGGAGGCGGTGCGCTCGGACGGGCTTTGGCGGGCTGTGGCTGGCGGCCTGGGCGCGTCCCGGCTCGGCAGGATGGGCGAGGTCTCGGGAGAGATGCGCGAGAGCGGGGTCGAGATGCTGCTCGGCGGAGACGACTGGGCGGTCCGCCGCGAAAGCGGGGTTGACTACG
This sequence comes from Methanobacteriota archaeon, assembly GCA_002722735.1. GTDB lineage: Archaea > Thermoplasmatota > Poseidoniia > Poseidoniales > Thalassarchaeaceae > UBA36. The sequence continues at coordinate 847 of PBMR01000010.1, read as the reverse complement.
GCTACCGCCTCACCAAGTGCATGTTCTCTGCGGGCAACGTAAACGAGCGCAGGAGGATGGGTCAGGTGTCGCGCGCAGGCGAGGTCGTCGTGGACCTGTACGCAGGGATCGGCTACTACTCTCTGCCCGTGCTCGTGCACAGCGGCGCGGCCCACGTCCACGCCTGCGAGTGGAACCCCGAGGCGGTACTGGCCCTGGACCGCAACCTCGAGGCCAACGGGGTGGCGGGGCGCTGCACGGTTCACGTGGGCGACAACCGTGTGACCTCGAGGGGGCTGTCGGGGGTCGCCGACCGCGTCCTGCTGGGGCTGCTGCCAAGCGCCGAGGGGGGATACGCGCCCGCGCTCGGGGTGCTCAGGCCCGAGGGTGGGGAGCTGCATGTGCACGGGCTGGGTGACGCTAAGGACCACGGGGCTTGGGCAGGGCAGGTCGAGGCCTCGCTGGGCGCCATAGAGCCGGGCTGCTCGCTCGAGAGGCTCGCCATAACGCGAGTGAAGAGCCACGCCCCGCACTGGGACCACCTGGTGCTGGACGTGCGGGTATCGCGGGCCTAGCGTTCAAGTCGAGGCGCCCGCGCCACGACCCATGGTCGCCGACTGGCTGCTGGAGGCCGCAGCCGAGTACAATCGGGCCTCCTTGGAGGCGCGCGACAGTTACCCGGCCCACGTCCTGATGCCGGTGGGCACGCTCGCGACCATCATCGACTGGTCCTTCCGATCGCTGCCCGACGAGATCCTCGTGGGTATCGACATCGACACTGCCAGGCCCAACCCCGGGGGTGTCGACGAGGTCTTCGGGGGGGCGCGGGACGGGATGTTCGCAGGCCAGGGCTACCTGATGGGGCAGG